>NZ_JBVHSK010000003.1:0-560085 GCF_055566415.1 Streptomyces sp. NPDC027663
CCGCATCAGCGTCCTGTTCGCCATGCTCCGCGACGGCACCTTCTACGAACCCAAAACCCCACGCCTCGCTTGACGAAAGACATAGAGGCACCCCCAGGCGGACCGGGCAGGCGGTCACCCGGGCCGGCTCGGCCCGCGGTCTCACCGGTGCCTCACGGACGGCGCCAGTCGTCGCCGGTCAGATGGGAACCGGCCTGGGGTCCCATGCGCAGCATGCCGCCGTCGACGCTCCAGGAGGCGCCGGTGACGTAGGAGGCCTCGGGGCTCGCCAGGAAGGCGATCACCGCGGCCACCTCGCGGGCGTCCCCCGGCCTGCCCAGCGGTACGCCCGGCCGGCGCTCGGTGCGCACGTCGGTGTCCTCCTGGCCGGTCATCGGAGTGGCGATCTCGCCCGGCGCGACCGCGTTCACGGTGATGCCGTACTCGGCCAGCTCCAGGGCCATCACCTGGGTGAGCAGGCCGAGGCCGCCCTTCGCCGCGCAGTACGGGGCCGCGCCGACCCGGGGCTGGTGCTCGTGCACCGAGGTGACGTTGACGATCCGGCCGCCGTCGCCCTGCCGGATCATCCGCCGCGCGGCATGCTGCCCGCACAGGAACGGGCCGACGAGGTCGACGTCCAGGACCCGGCGCACGTCCGCCAGGGTGAGGTCGAGGTACGGGGTCATGGTCCCGGTGCCGGCGTTGTTCACCAGGACGTCGATACGGCCCAGCTCGTCGCACAGCTCGTCCACGGTGTCCGCGGCCTCGGGCAGCCGGGTGAGGTCGAGCCGCGCGACGGCGGCCCTCCGGCCGTGGGCGCGGACCTCGGCCGCCGTCTCCTCGGCACCCTTCTCGTCCGTGTGCCAGGTGATGCCGATGTCCAGGCCCGCTTCGGCCAGGCGTACGGCGGTGGCGCGGCCGATGCCGGAGTCGGCGCCCGTGATCAACGCCGTTCGCTGCGCCGCTGGAGCAACCATGGCCCGCCTCCTCACGGACGGTGTGATCGAGTCATCGCAGTACCCGGGGGTGAGGTGTGCAAACGGGTCCCGCCACGGGGAGCGGGGCGCGCCGCGGGCTGCGGGTGGTGTGTGGCTCGCCGCGCGGTTCCCCGCGCCCCTTCAGGGCGCTTGGTGTGAACCTTGGTTTCATGGAGCCCGTCGTTGCCCTGGAGCGGATCGCCTTCCTGCTGGAGCGCGCGCTCGCGCCCACGTACCGGGTGAAGGCGTTCCGGACCGCCGCCCGGGTGCTCGCGGCACTGCCCGGGGACGAGGTCGCCGAGCGGGCGGCGGCGGGGACGCTGGAGGCGCTGAAAGGGGTCGGGCCGAAGACCGCGCAGGTGGTGCGGGAGGCGCTGGCCGGGGAGGAGCCCGGTTATCTGCGCAAGCTGGAGGAGGAGGCCGGGACGGCAGCTTCCTCCGGGCCCGGTTCCGCCTTGCGCGCGCTGATCCGCGGGGACTGCCACACGCACTCGGACTGGTCCGACGGGGGCAGTCCGATCGAGGAGATGGGGCGGGCGGCGGCCGAGCTGGGGCACGAGTGGACGGTGCTCACCGATCACTCGCCGCGGCTCACCGTGGCCCGGGGACTGTCACCCGCGCGGCTGCGCGAGCAGCTGGAGACGGTGGCGGAGCTGAACGCGCGGTGGGCGCCGTTCCGGCTGCTCACCGGCATCGAGTGCGACATCCTGGAGGACGGCTCGCTGGACCAGGAGCCCGAGCTGCTGGACCGGCTGGACGTGGTCGTCGTCTCGGTGCACTCCAAGCTGCGGATGGACGCCCGGTCGATGACCCGCCGGATGGTGGCCGCCGTCCGTGATCCGCACGCCGACGTCCTCGGGCACTGCACCGGCCGCCTGGTGACGGGCCGGGGGCGGCCCGAGTCGCAGTTCGACGCGGACGAGGTGTTCGCCGCGTGCGCCGAGTCCGGGACGGCCGTGGAGATCAACAGCCGTCCGGAACGGCTGGACCCGCCCCGGCGGCTGCTGCGCAGAGCGGTCGAGGCGGGGGTGCTGTTCTCCGTCGACACCGACGCGCATGCGCCCGGGCAGCTGGACTGGCAGATCCTCGGCTGTGCGCGGGCCGAGGAGTGCGGGGTGCCGCCCGAGCGGGTGGTGACGACCTGGTCGGCCGGGGAACTGCTGGACTGGACCCGTGAGGGCCGGCTGCCGGCACGCGTGGCGGGGCCCGGGCGTGGTACCCGGTCCGGCAGCTGAGAGACCGGGCTGAGAGAAGGGAGCGCCGGGATGGACCGTGCCGCCGTGTTCGACGTCGACGGGACGCTGGTCGACACCAATCACCTGCACGTCGTGACCTGGTGGGAGGCGTTCCGGCAGGCGGGCCACGAGGTGCCCATGCACGCCGTGCACCGGGCCGTCGGGCTGGGCTCCACGGACCTCGTCGCCCATCTGCTGGGCGACGACCGGGACCGGGACCGGGACGCCGGACTGAGCGCGGCGCACAAGGCGCTGTACGGCCAGTACTTCGACCGGCTGCCCGCCCTGCCGGGGGCGGCGGAGCTGCTGCGGCGGCTGCACCGGGACGGCTGGACGGTCGTCCTCGCCACCTCGGCGAGCGGTGCCGAGCTGGGCGCGCTGCGCCGGGCGATCGACGCGGACGACGCCATCACGGGCACGGCGAGCGCCGAGGACGTACGGGAGGGCAAACCGGCTCCGGAGCCCGTGGAGCACGCGCTGGAGCTGGCCGGGGTGCCTGCCTCACGGGCGGTGTTCGTCGGGGACACCGTGTGGGACATGCGAGCGGGCAGCAAGGCGGGGGTCCGCTGTGTGGGGGTGCTGTGCGGCGGCATCCCGCGGGCCGACCTGGAGGAGGCGGGGGCGGAGGCGGTGTACGCCGATCCCGCCGACCTGCTGGACCGGCTGGCCGGGAGCCCGCTGGGCTGAGGTCCGATGAGGGTGGCGCAGGTCACGTGGCGGGCCGGAACACCCCAGAGTGGTTGTCCGTTGAACCAATCGTGGGAGCGGACGGGACAGTGTCCCCGGGCCTCACCTTTTGCCCACAGGGACGATCGTTCGGCTGAAGCCCTGTGGAGCCCTTCGCCGAGAGGCGACCGCCGTCCGCGCCCACCACCTGACCGCCCCGGTCGTGAATCCCCCGTCACGGCCGGGGCTTTCCCCTGTGCGCGCCGGCACGGCCGGAGTCCTCGCTGACGGCCGCCCCCCGCCGGGTCCCGGGCCGACTCCGTGCCGGGTGTGCGCGCTCGGCGCCCGGGTACCCGGCCGCACGTCGCAGCCTCCGCCCCGCCGACGAGAGGAGCCGAAGGTGAGCAGCTCAGCGGGCACCAGGGTGGTCGTCACCGGCGCCACCGGCAATGTCGGAACGAGCGTGGTGCGTCTGCTCTCGGAGGACTCCTCCGTCAAGTCGATACGGGGGCTGGCGCGGCGGACGCCCGCGTGGTCACCGGCGAAGACCGAGTGGTCCGCCGTCGACCTGTCCGCCGACCGGGCGAAGCTCGCGGAGCGGTTCGAGGGCGCCGACGCCGTGATCCATCTGGCCTGGGCGTTCCAGCCGACCCACGACCCGGCCGACACGTGGCGGACCAACGTCCTCGGCAGCATACGGGTGTTCGAGGCGGTTGCGGCGGCCCGGGTGCCGGTGCTGGTGCACGCCTCCTCCGTCGGGGCGTACTCGCCCGGCCCCAAGGTCCACCCGGTGGACGAGTCCTGGCCGACGCACGGCTGGCCGGACGCCGCGTACTGCCGCGAGAAGGCCTATCTGGAGCGCACGCTGGACGTGTTCGAGCGCGACCACCCCGAGGTACGGGTGGTCCGGATGCGTCCGGCGTTCCTGTTCAAATGGCAGTCGGCGAGCGAGCAGCGGCGGATCTTCGGCGGACGGTTCCTGCCCGGCCCGCTGGCCCGGCCGGAGCTGCTGCCGTTCCTGCCGGACATCCCCGGCCTGCGGGTGCAGGCGCTGCACACGGACGACGCCGCCGAGGCCTACCGGCGTGCGCTGCACACGGACACCGCCCGGGGCCCCTTCAACCTGGCCGCCGATCCCCCGCTCGACGCCGGGGTGGTGGGCGAGTTGCTCGGCTCCCGGCCGGTGCGGCTGCCGCGCGCGGCGGCCCGGTCGGCGATCGCCGCCGCGTGGGGGCTGCATCTGCTGCCCGCCTCCCCGCACCTCTTCGACGCCGTGCTGCGGCTGCCGCTGATGGACTGCACACGGGCGCACACCGAGCTGGACTGGCAGCCCCGGCACACCGCCACCGAGGTGCTGCAGGAGTTCCTGGACGGCCTGCAGAAGGGCGGCGGGATGGAGACCGAGCCGTTGCGGGGACGGAAGGTCGGCTGAGCGACCCGAGCCGACCCGAGCCGACCCGAGCCGACGAGGAACGGAGAACGCCATGGCCGCGCAGCGCCAGCCGGAACCCGGTTCCGGATCCGCCCCCGAGGGGCGGCCGGTGCCCAGGGACCTGCCCGATCAGCAGGCCCGTCCGAAAGAGGATCCGTGGGACGTCGCCCCTGGACAAGCACTCGACGACGAGGCCGACGAGGAGTCCGTGCCGGACACCGACGAAGCCGGCAGCGGCCCCCAGGGGGCTCCCCGGTCGGGCACGGTGCACCCGGAGCATCCGACACCGGACGAACCGTCGGCCTGAGCCCCCGCTCGCGCGGCCTCGACCGCCGCCGGTCTCACGAGCCCTGAGGCCCGTCCAGCACCGGTGCCGCAAGCCCTCAGGCCCCGCCCGGCGCCGGCGCCGCAAGCCCCGAGCCCCACCCAGCACCGGGTCGCAAGCCCCGGTCGGCACGGGAGCCACGGTCCTGGTCGGCGCGGAACCACGAGCCCTGGTCGGCACGGGAGCCACGGTCCTGGTCGGCACGGGAACCACGAGCCCTGGTCGGCACGGGAACCACGAGCCCTGGTCGGCACGGGAGCCACGGTCCCGGTCGGCACGGAACCACGAGCCCCGGCCGGCACGGAACCACGAGCCCTGGCTGGCGGGGCCCTGAGGGCCGGCTCGGCGTGGGAATCCGGCGTCCCCGGCCGGCAGTCGGACGCGGCGCCCATGGCCGGCTCGGCGGCCGCACGACCGGGTCAGCGGGGTGCCCGCTCCTGGAGCGCGGTCCGCCAGGCCGGCAGGCGGTCCTCGCCTGCCGGTTCGGGGCGCCGCCCGCCGCCCGCGAAGAACTCGGCCAGCGGCAGGATCGCGGCGCCGACGGTGACCGCGTCCGGGCCGAGCCGCCCGAGGTCGATGGAGACCCGGTCGGCGGGGTGGCGCAGTGCGTACGTCGCCGCGTGCCGGCGTACGGCGGGCAGGAAGCGGGTGCCGAGCTGGAGGCCGGCCCAGCCACCGATCAGGATCCGCTCGGGCTGGAAGAGGTTGACCAGATCGGACAGGCCGGCGCCCAGGTACTCCGCGGTCTCCTCCAGGACCGCCAGCGCGACCGGGTCGGCGGTGCCGCCCTGAGGCGGGTAGGCGGCGGCGAGCATCGCGGTGAGCGCGGTCTCCTCGTCGGCGCCCTCGGGCGGCCGGCCGCCCTCCTCGCGCCAGCGGGCGAGCAGCGACTCGGCGCCCGCGTACGCCTCCAGGCAGCCGGGCGCACCGCAGCGGCAGCGCCGCCCGCGCACCCGAACCGTCAGATGGCCCCACTCCACGGCCCGCCCGTGCTCCACCTCGGGGGTGACCAGGCAGGCCCCGACTCCGGAGCCGAACAGCACGACCACGGCGTTCCGGGCGCCCCGCCCGGCGCCGAACCACATCTCCGCCTGGCCGAGGGTCTTGGCGCCGTTGTCGATGAAGTACGGCACGTCGTCGGGGAGGGGCGAGGCCGAGCGGAGCAGCTGCTCCAGCGGGACCGCCTCCCAGCCGATGGTCTGCCCGTGGACGACGGCACCCCGGTCCGGTGTGTGCTCGATGATGCCGGGGACGCCGACGCCGACGCCGAGCAGCCGCTCGGGGACGGCCTGTTCGGCGGTAAGGACCTCGGCGACGCCGTCCCGGATGTGGCCGGTGATCACGTCGACGTCGTAGCCCTGCGGGGCCAGCGTCCGTTCCGTGCGGGCGAGTTCGGTGAGGGCCAGGTCGAACAGCTCCACCCGCACCCGGGTCTCGCCGACGTCGACGCCGATCATCTGGCCGCTGTGCGGGGAGACGCGCAGCAGGGTGCGCGGCCTGCCGCCGTCCGAGTCGACGCTGCCGGCCTCCTCGACCAGGCCGTCGGCGATCAGGTCCGCGACCACGTTGCTGACCGAACCGGAACTCAGTCCGGTGGCCGGCCCCAGCTCGAAACGGCTCAGCGGCCCGTCGAAGTAGAGCCGCTGGAGCACCGCCGTACGGTTGCCGCGCCTGAGGTCGCGCACTGTGCGTCCGTTCCGCCCCGCCATGCCGCTCCCTTCACGAACCCTGCCCGACCTGCAACATACCCCTTCGGGCAGTTGGGGCGCGACATTCTCACAACCCTTAGTTCACGCTATGAGCTAAGACGGGGGTGCTGGATGCCCTCCAGTACGCCGGTACCCTCCGTCGCAACGGTGTTGCGGGCCCGGCGGTGCCGGCCCGCGCCGACCGGCCGCGGCACCGTCTCGACCGGCGCGATCGGACGGGGAGCGGCCCGGTGAGAGCGCCGGCCGGTGCCGCTGCGAGCGGCCGGCGGCGGCCCGGTCCCGCCCCGCGCCGCCGTCCCGGTCGGGAGGCGCACCGCGGCCGGCCGGGCGGCCGGTGGGCCCGCCGCGGCCAGGACCCGTCGCACCCGCTCCTCCGAGTCCCCACCGCTCCCCCTCCCCCGGCGGCTCAGCCTGCCGCGTACACGTCCTCGACATAACGCCCGTCCGCCACCAGCGTGTCGAGCCACCGCCGGGCCGCCGCCTCGTCGGCGCCGGGGGTGCGCTCCCGGTACAGGGTACGGAACGCCTCGTGGACGCCGGGTGCCATACGGGCGCCGTCGCCGCAGACGTACACCCGCGCCCCGGCCGTGAGCAACTGCCAGACCTCCTCGGCCTCGGCGGCGATGCGGTGCTGCACGAGCTCACCCCGCCCTCCGGCGCGGCGCTGAAGGCCGGGCGCAGGGAGACGGCGCCGGCCTGCTCGGCGGCCCGCAGTTCGGTGGCGTGCAGGTAGTCGGCGTCGGGGGCGTCGCAGCCGAAGTAGAGGAGTGCCGACGGGAGTTCGGAGCCGGCGCGGAGGGCCGCCGACCGGTCGGCGACGACGCCCCGGAACGGTGCCAGTCCGGTGCCGGCGGCGACCATCACGACCGGTGCCGAGCCGTCGATCCGGAACGCCTCGCGGCAGGGCTGGACGCGGGCGTACACGGTGTCGCCGGGCCGCAGGGTGGCGAGTTTGGCCGGAGCCGGCGCCCCGGCAGCGGCCCCTGCCGGAGCGTGCGGGGGCGTCGAGCACGGACACCATGAGGTCCGCGTGGCGGGCGTCGGCCGCCGGGGAGGAGGAGATCCAGTAGTGGCGCGGGCGCAACGGGGTCAGCAGGTCGAGCAGGAGCGGCCAGTCGAGGGCGCCGCGCAGGGCAGGGTGGTCCTCGGCCAGCTCGACCAGGGTGCACGGGTCGTCGCCGGCCCGGGCGGCAAGGGCGGCGCCCCGGGCGGGCAGGGGTTGGCCCCGGCGAGCAGGGTCAACTGCCGGGCCGTCGGCCGCTCCTGCAACTCGGCGTGGTGTGTAAAGAGTTGACATACCGTCAGTGGCCGGTCAACGGCTAGGTCTCCCCTGCCTCCGCTCCCGCTCGCCCGGAGGGAGGCGCCTGCGGCCCCGCTCCCCGGGAGAGACCCCACGCCTCCAGCCCCGCTCGCCGGGAGGGACCCCACGCCTGCAGCCCCGCTCCCCGGGAGAGACCCCACGCCTCCAGCCCCGCTCGCCGGGAGGGACCCCACGCCTGCGGCCCCGCTCCCCGGGAGAGACCCCACGCCTGCGGCCGCGATCGCCCGGAGGGATACCCCCTCGGCGCGGGCGGGTGGAACGGATGTCCAGGACGGCGTCGGCGTCGAGACCGAAGGCGGCGACGGTAGTGCGGTGGGGGGCATGACGCGACAACTGCCTTTCACGGAAGCGGACGTACCGCTTCCAGGGTGGTCGACCCGGGGGGCGCGCCGGTGTCACGGCACTACACGATCGTGTAGCGGAAAGCGGGCGCCGGGCTTTGCGTACCGGCGCCGCGGCCCGTTCCGCCGAGTTGCCGCTGACCTGCCTTTTCCTCTTTGGTGGCGGGACGGCCGGCGGACCGGAGGTGCGTTGGAGGCGGGGCGGGCCGACGCGGTGGTGTGGCGCAACCGTGCGCTGACCCTGTTCGACCGGGTGTCGGTACCGGTGGCGGTGTGCGATGTGTACGGCCAGGTGGTGCTGGCGAATCCGGCGATGGCCGCGGAGTGCGGCACGGCCCCGGGCCGGCTGCACGGCCGGCAGGTGCTGGAGCTGTTCCGGCCGCAGGAGGCCGGTCAGGTGGAACGCGTCGCGGAGGCCCTACGGCTGCGGCACCGCTCCCGCTACCAGGTGTCGGTGTGCTGGCAGGGACCCGGCGGGGCCGAGCGGTTCGGGGAGCTGACGGCCGATCCGGTCAGCGACGCCGTGGAGGAGACACCGGCGCTGCTGGTGATGCTGCGGGTGGGGGGCGAGTGCCCCGCACCGGAGCCGGAGCAGGCGCGGGTCAGCGCGGCGGAGCGGCAGGTACCGGCCCTGCTGGCCGCGCGCGCCACCACCGCCCGAGCCGCCCGCGAGCTGGGTCTCAGCAGGGACGGGGTCACCTGTCACCTGCGTCGCCTGTCGGCTCGCTGGGGCGCGGCCAACCGCACCGAACTCGTCGCACGTGCCTACGCGTCGGGGGTACTGGCCGTGGGGGTGTGGCCGCCGGAGGCGAGTACGGCCGAGGTGTAGCAGCCGGTGGACGCACGACTCGGCCGGGAAAATCCATTCGCCCGGCTTCGCTCTGCCTGCATAGAGTTGGCAAGAACCTAGACCCCCTAGGTTCATGGCAGACGTATCCGAAGGGACTTCCCCGATGAGGGCGCTCACCGAGCAGGACATCCGCAACTCCTTCGTCAACTGTTCCAAGGGCGAGGCCAGGCGGCTGGCGGTCCCGCGGGATCTCGGCGAACGTTCGTGGGACGATCTGGACTTCCTCGGGTGGCGCGATCCAGGGGCCCCCGACCGCAGCTACCTGGTCACGGAGCGGGACGGCCGGCTCGTCGGGGTCACCCTGCGTTTCCCGGCCTCGCAGCGCGGTTTCCTGCACCGCAGCATGTGCTCGCTGTGCCTGACCACGCATCCTGGCGGCGGGGTGTCGCTGATGACCGCGCGGAAGGCGGGAGCCGCGGGCCGCGAGGGCAATTCGGTCGGCCTGTACATGTGCACCGACCTGGCGTGTCCGCTGTACGTGCGCGGGAAGAAGGTGCCCGAGTCCGGCGGCCGGTTCGAGGAGAGCCTGACCCTGCAGGAGCAGATCACCCGGACGACGGACAATCTGCACGCCTTCCTCGACAAGCTGTACGCATAGCAGCCCCGCGAGGGTGGCCGGATATCGCTGACGCGGCCGGGCCATCCCACCCCGCCGAGATCCCGATCCTGCGGGGTGGAGACCGGCCACCTGCCCGTACGCGAACCCTTGTGGACAGAAACAGTCTGCTGACGATCACGTTCGAGTTCCCCGAGGAATGGGAACAGGCCAAGGGATGCTCGACGTACGAAAGTGGGCCACGGGGCTGGGGCGGCTGGTGAAGCGCCGCCGGGAGCCGGTGGTCGTCCAGACACTGCGGTCGGCCGCGGCCGCGACGGTCGCCTACGTCATCGCGCTCCGGCTCAGCCCCGAACCGGCCCCCCTCACGGCGCCGCTGACCGCCCTGCTGGTCGTCCAGGTGACCTTCTACGCCACGCTCACCAACGGCATCCGCCGGGTGAACTCGGTGGTCGCCGGGGTGCTGGTCGCCGTCGCCTTCAGCAGCTTGGTCGGTCTGACCTGGTGGAGCCTCGCACTGCTGATCGTCGCCTCGCTGGCCGTGGGACACCTGGTCCGCGTCGACGAGTACGTCGCCGAAGTGGCGATCAGCGCCATGCTGGTGCTCGGGGTCACCACCGTCGGCTTCACCGCCTGGGCACGGATCGTGGAGACGCTCATCGGCGCGGTCGTCGGGACCGCCTGCAACCTGCTGCTCCCGCCGCCGGTCTGGGTGGACGCGGCCGGCCGGTCGATCGAGGACCTGGCTCGGCGGGTACGGCAGTTGATGCTGCGCATGGGCGAGGAGGCCGCGGGCCGGATCCCCTGGCAGCAGGCGGCCGCGCGGCTGCACGAGGCACGCCGGCTGGATCACGACATCGTCCAGGTGGACGCGGCGCTGCGGCAGGCCGAGGACAGCCTGCGGCTCAATCCGCGGGTGAAGGAGGGGCTGCTGCACCGGGTGGTGCTGCGCACCGGCCTGGACACGCTGGAGATCTGCACGGTGGTGCTGCGGGTGCTGGCCCGCTCGTTCACGGATCTGGCGAAGGCGCGCGGGCCCGAGGAGCTGTTCCCGCCCCGGGTGGGGGCCACCGTCGAGCAGTTGCTCTCGGAGATCGCCGACGCGATCGTCAGCTTCGCCGTGCTGGTGACCACCCATCTGAGCGAGAACGCCGAGTCCGCGGAGGCCCGGCTCACCGCCGAGCTGCACACCGCGGCGGGCACCCGGGACCGGCTGGCCGAGCTGCTCCGGGAGGAGATCGCCGAGGACTGGGCGAACTGGCAGCTGCTGGGTGCCGTCCTGACCGAGACGACCAGGATCATCGACGAGCTGAACACCGAGCACCGCACCCGCCGTCTGCTGGAGGAGCTGGACCGGGTGTCCCAGGAGACGCGGACCAAGCTGCCCCGGCTGGCCTGGCTGCGCGAGCGCCTCGGCGTCCAGGAGGAGCTGTGGCGGAACCGCACGGGGTTCGGTGAGCGTTCTCGGTGAGTGAGGTGCCGGGGCAGGCCGGCGCGGTGAGCGAGGGGGTGGGCGGATGAGCGGTCCTGGGGTCCGGATCGACGGGAACACGGTGCGACTGCCGGGCGGTGTGGCGGTGCGGTTCGTGCGCACGCTGCGGCTGCCGGAGTCGGGCACGCATCCGCTGCCGCCGGGGCTCGGCGAGTTCCCGGTCCGGCGGGTTGCCGACTACGCCGACACGGTGCCGGAGCAGTGGCGGGCGCGCGGCGGCGTGATGCTGCCGGTGTACCTGCGCGAGGCGATGTGGCTGAGCTTCGCCGGTACGACGGAGCCGGCCGCGCTCCAGGTCGGCGTGGGCAAGGTGTGCGCGGTGTCAGGCAAGCGGTGGAGCAACCGGCTGAGCCGGCGTCCGCAGAACTATGTGGTTCTGCCCCGCCAGCCCTGGCTGGACGGCATCAACTCCGGCAAGGGCACGGTCCGCCAGTTCGTGGCCGTGCCGCTGGGGCTGGGGGCGACGGTCGAGGGCCAGGTCACCGGCGAGGAGGTGTGGGGCGGCGTGCAGCTCCAGTCGTACCCGCTGCGGGAGGACGTCCTCGCGCAGTGGCGGCGCCGGGAGCGGGAGCGCCTGGAGCGGGAGCGGCAGCAGGCGGGCCCGGCCGGCCCGTTCGCCGTCTACGGAGCGCCCCCGCCCATGGCCGCGCCGGCCCCCGGCGGACCCCCGCCGCCCCCGGCCGCCGCGGCCTTCGGCGGGCCCCCGCCACCGGCTGCCGCGGCCCCGCGCGCCACGGCGATGGGGCTCGGCGTCGGCGGCTCGATGCGGCAGGAGGTCTACCGGGACGACCGGTCGCTCAAGGACTGGGCCGAGGAGCCGGCCGGGCGGGTGTTCGTGCACCTGGTCACGCCCCCGGAGTGGCGCCGGATCACCGGCGAGGCGCCCCCGCCGTCGCCGGTGGACCGTGCGGCGTACACCCGGGCGGGCCTGCCCTGGTACGACTACTACGACGCGGACGCCGAGGACCTCTCCCCGACGGACACCCTGGAGGGGGTCGAACCGGTCGGTGACTGGCTCGGGGACGACCTGGACCCGTGGCAGCCACCGTCGGCCGGCCAGGTGACACCGCTGAAGGACGCACCCGGCAAACCGATCGAGGACGGGGACTGGTGATCGCCCCGTAGACGGTGGTCGCCGCTTCCCGGGCGGCGCGTGGTGACCGCCTCCCCGCCTGCGCTCCCTGGCCTCGGTTGCACCCTGCGCAACACCCGTTGCCCGGCTTGCCCTTGGCGGTGTGCGCAGGCCAAGGTGGCTGTCACGACCGGGGCAACCGACGACCTGAGGTGCGGCATGGACACGGAGGCACGGACGGCGCGGCGGGGATTCCCGTGGCTCCGGCGCGGCCGGGAGCACGGTGGCGGCTGGACGAGGCGCCGGTTCGTCGGAGCCGTGGCCGGCACGGCGGCCGTGGCGGCGGTGCCGGCCACGGCCGCCCGGCAGACGGACGGCGAGCCGGCGCCGCGGGCGCGGGCGGCCGCCCCACCGCCCCGCAAGCCGTCCGGTCCGCGCCCGCTGTACCTGGGCACGTACACCTCGGCCGAGGGCGGCGGCACCGGCATCGCGCTGGCCTCGTACGACCCGGGGACCGGCCTGATCACCGGGCAGGGCACGCTCACCCGGGTCCCCGACCCGTCGTACCTCGCCGTACACCCGGACGGCTCCACGCTGTACGCGGTGGACGAGCGGCAGGACGGCGGGGTGACGGCCGTACGGCTCGGTGACCGGCGCGTGCTCGGCATCCGGAGTACCGGCGGGGCGGCCCCCTGCCATCTGTCGGTGCATCCTTCGGGGCGCTGGCTGCTCAGCGCGAACTACGGATCGGGCAGTGTCGCCGTGCACCCGATCGACGCCTCGGGCGCCCTCGGCGAGCGGACCGACCTGGTGACGCACACCTCCCCGCAGCCCGGGCCCGGTCAGCAGGGCCCGCACGCGCACCAGTTCCTCACCAGCCCCGACGGCGGGCATGTCCTCGCCGTCGACCTCGGCACCGACACCGTCCACACGTACCGCCTGGACCCGGCGAAGGGCACGCTCACCGAGGTGGCGCAGGCGCACACGCGCCCCGGCGCGGGACCGCGCCATCTGACGTTCCATCCGGGCGGCCGGTACGCGTACCTGGCCAACGAGGTGGACGACACCGTCGCCGTCTGCGGCTACGACCCGGAGTCCGGCCGGCTGGACATCGGCGCACCGCAGCCGACGGGGTCGAGCGGCGGCACCAACTACCCGGCGCAGATCCTGGTGACGGCGAACGGCCGGTACGCCTTCCTCGCCAACCGGGGCCACAACAGCCTCGCCCGGTACGCGGTCGAAGCCGGCGGAGCGCGGCTGCGGCTGCTCGGGACGGTGCCGGCCGGCGGCGACTTCCCTCGGCAGATCGCCTTCTCGCCGGACGGCCGGCTGCTGTTCGCGGCGAACCAGCGCTCCGGGACGGTCAGCGTCTTCCACGTCGACGCGGACAGCGGCGGACTCCGCCAGGCGGGCCGGCCGTTCGCGTCACCCGTCGCCGTCTGCGCGCTGCCGCTGTAGCGCGCGGGGGCAGGTGGCGGCGCCGGCCTGGGCCAGCAGGACGTGCATGCGCTCCGTGAGCTGGGCGACGTCGTCGGCGGGCGCATGGAAGGGAAGCCGTACGTCGCCGTGGGCGCGGGTGCGTTCGATGCGCAGGGTCAGTCCGTGCCGGTCGACGGCCAGGGGCGCCACCCTGGTCGCGGCGTGCAGGCTCTCGGGCCGCACCAGGCGGGTGAGCCGCTCGACGGCGTCCGGATGGGCGTCGGCGAGATGGGTGAGCAGCCGGGCCTCGGCCTCGGCGAGCGGGTCGGGCCGGGCGCTGCTGTACTCGTCGAGGTCGACGACCACGGGCCCGGAGGACTGCCGCAGCACGACCCGGGTGGGCCGGAAGAGGAGGCTGCCCTCGGTCGGGGCGAACCAGCCGGAGAGCCAGAGCCGGGCGCGGATGCGGTCACGCACCGGTACGGGGGCCACGTCCGCGAACTCCAGCAGGACGGAGGGCTCTTGGCGCGGGGCGCACAGGGCCGCCGCGAACAGGGCGCTGTCCTCGGGCACCGTCAGCCGCACCTGCCCCAGGCCGGTGACGGTGTGCGCGCCGACGTACTCCTCGCGCACGCCGTCCGCGGTCACCGCGCACGACCACGCGGTGGCCGGCACCGAGCGCGCCCGTTCCGCCGCTCCCGGCGCGGCCGTCCAGTCCTGCGTGTCGCCCATCCCGTCACCCATCCCGAGCCTCCTTAGGTAAGCCTTGCCTAACCTATCGAAGATCGGGGCGCACGCCAACCAGGGCCGCACCGGCGAACAGGGTTACGCGAGGACGCCCAGCAGCGCCCGGGCGCACAGATCGCGCACCTGTTCCCGGGTCAACTCCCCCTCGCCGCGCAGCCATTCGAGGCACACGGCGGTGGTGAAGGCGAGCCAGCCACGCACGGCCAGGCGTACGTGCGCGGCGGCCGCGAAGGCGGGCCCGAACTCCGGATCGGCGGCGAGCGCGGCCAGGATCTGCTTCTCCTGGTCGGCCAGAGCCCGCCGATAGACCCGGCGCACGGTCTGGTCGCCGGCCGCGTCGGCCCGATGGAAGGCACGGAAGCCGTGGGCGTGGGCCTGAACGTAACCGAGGTAGGTGTCGAGGCCGGCGCTGAGCTGTTCCCGCACCGGCGTTCCGGGCACGGCCGCCGTCATGCGCAGCATGCGTGCGCTCTCCCGCTCCACGACCGCGGCGAAGAAGTCCCGCTTGGTCGGGAAGTAGTGGTACAGGAGCCCGCGGGAGACCCCGGCGATCTCGGCGACCTGCTCGATCCACACGTCGTCGTAGGGGCTCTCCGAGAACAGATTCGCGCCGACCGACAGCAACTGCTCGCGGCGCTCCTCGGTGCTCAGTCGGCGCCGGGCGCGTTCCCCCTGGTTCGCGGGCATGACGTCACTCTACTTGACGCCGGTTCAACAAGAGGACCACACTGGAACGCGTTATTGAACCGACGTACAACACGCGCGTGGCACAGCTTCACCCCATCCGCTGGATCAAGGGAGATCGCGTCATGGCGGAGACGACGCAGAGCACGCGGACCGGCCTGCCCAAGGGCTTCCGGAGCGCCGAACAAGGCTGGCCCGAGCTGCGCCGGATCCCGCATCCGCCGCACCGGCTGCCGCTGCTCGGCGATGTGCTCGGCGCCGACCGGCGCACCCCGCTCCAGGACTCCGTGCGCTTCGCGCGCGAGCTGGGCCCGATCTTCCGGCGCCGGGGCTTCGGCAAGGAGTTCGTGTTCGTGTGGGGGGCACGGCTCGTCGCCGATCTCGCCGACGAGACCCGGTTCGCCAAGCACGTCGGGCTGGGGGTGGCGAACCTGCGCCCGGTGGCCGGCGACGGCCTGTTCACCGCGTACAGCCACGAGCCCAACTGGCAGCTGGCGCACGATGTCCTCGCGCCCGGTTTCAGCCGGGAGGCCATGGAGGGCTACCACGCGATGATGCTGTCGGTCGCCGGCCGGCTGACCGACCACTGGGACCGCCGGCTGGCGTCCGGGCAGACGGTTGACGTGCCCGGCGACATGACCCGGCTGACGCTGGAGACGATCGCCCGGACCGGCTTCGGGCACGACTTCGGTTCCTTCGAGCGGGACCGGCCGCACCCGTTCGTCACGGCGATGGTCGGCACGCTCACCTACGCACAGCGGCTGAACAGCGTGCCCGGACCGCTGGCCCCGCTGCTGCTGCGCGCCGCAGCCCGGCGTAACGCGGCCGACATGGCCTACCTGAACCGCACGGTCGACGACCTGGTCGCGGACCGGCGCCGGTCGGGTGGCGGCGAGGGCGATCTCCTGGACCGCATGCTGGCCACGGCACACCCGGAGACCGGCGAGAAGCTGTCCGCCGAGAACGTGCGCAAGCAGGTGATCACCTTCCTGGTCGCGGGCCACGAGACCACGTCGGGCGCGCTCTCCTTCGCCCTGTACTACCTCGCCCGGCACCCGGAGGTCGCCGCCCGGGCCCGCGCCGAGGTGGACCGCGTATGGGGCGGCACCGAGCAGCCCGGCTACGACCAGATCGCCAAGCTGCGCTATGTCCGCCGGGTGCTGGACGAGTCGCTGCGGCTGTGGCCGACCGCGCCGGCCTTCGCCCGCGAGGCCCGGCAGGACACGGTCCTCGCCGGGGAGCATCCGATGCGCCGGGGCGCGTGGGCGCTGGTGCTGACGCCGATGCTGCACCGCGAGCCGGAGGTGTGGGGCGAGGACGCCGAGCGCTTCGACCCGGACCGCTTCGACACGTCCGCCGTACGGGCCCGGCCGCCGCACACCTTCAAGCCGTTCGGCACCGGTGCGCGGGCCTGCATCGGCCGCCAGTTCGCGCTGCACGAGGCGACCCTGGTCCTCGGCCTGCTGCTGCGCCGCTACGAGCTGCACGCCGACCCCGGCTACCGGCTGACCGTCGTCGAACGCCTGACGCTGATGCCGGAGGGCCTGCGGCTGCGCCTGGAGCGCAGGACGGCACCGCTGGGCGGGGCCGGCGACGAGCGCGCCGAAGGGGCGCGGGGAACCGCGCGACCGGCCACGACGGACCCGCGGACGGACGACGGCACAGGGCGGCCCGTGCACCCCGCGGCACCGGCCGGACAGGGCTCGGCGTCAGCCGCCCGCTGTCCAGTGCGCCGGACGGCGGACTGACTCCGGCAGGCGGGTGCCGGCGCTGCCGCGGGCCGCGTCCACCTGCGGCTGGGTGAGGAAGAAGGCGCCGGTGAGGTCGGCGTCGGTCAGGTCGGCGTCCCGCAGATCGGCACCGATCATCTCCGCACCGCGCAGATCGGCACCGGTGAGGTCGGCGGCGATGAGACAGGCACCGCGCATGCTGGCCCCGCGCAGGTCGGCGCCCTTCAGCCGGGCGCCGACGAGATCCGCGCCCCGGTGGTCCTTGCCCTTCTTGCCTTTCCCCTTGCCCGGGCCGACGGCGCCGGCCCGGGCCAGCTCGCCGGTGCGCAGCAGGAGCACGTTGACCTCCTGCCGGTGCGCGGCCACGTCCAGCCCGGCCAGCTCCTCGGCGGTCCCCCGGGTGAGCCGCTCGGTCTTCTCCAGCATGTTCCGCAGCTCGGGGTGGACGGGCGCGGCGGCGGGCAGGCCGAGCGCCTCCGTCAGGTACCACAGCAGTTCCTGCAGCTGCCGTACGACCGGGAAGACGTCGAACATCCGGCGCGCGTGCTCCTTGGAGGCGGTCCGCCAGTCCTGCCCGCCGAAGGTGATCTGCGAGACCTTCTGGCCGGCGCCGAAGCAGTCGTAGACCGTGCAGCCGGTGAATCCTTTCTGCCGCAGGTCGGCATGGATGCCGCAGCGGTGGTCGCCGCCGAGGTTCGGGCAGGGCTTGCCCGCCGGCTTGTTCAGCGCGAAGTCGGCGGAGCGGGCGAACGGCAGCGCGACACAGCACAGCCCGAAGCACTGTGCGCAGTCGCCGCGCAGGTCGGAGGGGTCGGTCATCTGGTCCGGCATGACACACAGCCTACTGACCTGCGGAAGCTTCTCCGTCGGTGCCGTTGACCGTACGGCTGTGGACCGGTGCGACGGCACCGGTGGTCGCGTCCGGGCCGTGGATCACCCTCCGCGCTCCCCGCGTCCCGCCCGCGCCAGGCCCCCCGCGGCTACCGGCCGAACACCTCGAAGGTCACCGCCGGCCTGCCGCCGAAGCGCTGTCCGGCGGCGGTGGTCTGCTCGGTCAGGAAGTCCCGGACGTACACCTCCGGGTCCTGGCCGGTCAACGCCTCGATGTAGGTGCGGTGTTCGAGCAGCGAGCGCACCGCCCGCTCCAGACCGGGCGTGGCGTCGACGGCGTGGGTCGGGCTGCTCGAGCCGGCGACGGCCACCCAGCGGACCCCGTTCCAGGGCTCGAGGCCCTGCTCGACGAGTTCGGGGAAGATCCAGCGGTTGCCGGCGTCCGCGGCGGCGTCCAGGGTGGCGCGGCCGACGGCGACATGGTCTGGGGTGTTCCAGGCGGTACCGCCCCAGGTGTCGCGGTGGTTCAGGGTGAGGACCAGTTCGGGCCGGTGGCGGCGGATGGCGGCGGCGATGTCGCGGCGCAGCGCGGGACCGTACTCGATCACACCGTCCCGGTGCTCGAGGAACTCCACCGTGGTGACGCCGACGACGGCAGCACCGGCCCGCTGCTCACGCTCGCGCAGCGGGCCGCACGCCGCGGGATCGAGGGTGTCGATGCCCGCCTCACCCCGGGTGGCCAGCACGTAGGCGACATCGCGGCCGGCGTCGGTCCAGGCGGCGACGGCCGCGGAGCACCCGTACTCCAGGTCGTCGGGGTGGGCCACCACGGCCAGGGCGCGCTGCCAGTCGTCGGGCATCGGCGCGAGCGGGGGGCTGGTGATCTGCGGCTCGGTCATGAGCCGCAGACTAAGCCGCCCCGGCCCACGTGCAACTCCTTTTGCCGCGCGCCTCGTTCCGTCACACCTGTTCACACCTGTTCCGTCACACCTCGTCGCGGGCGAGCGCCAGCAGCCGGTCCAGCACCCGCGGTGCGCCCGCGCGCAGACCGTCGTGCTCGTACTCGTTCGTGACCCAGGTGCGCAGGCCGCGGATCGCACGGGCCGTGTCCAGGGAATGGGCGGTGTCGACGTACATGTCGTCGTGGTAGACGGCCGCGACGACCGGGACCTCGTTGGCGGCGAGGCGGGCCGGGTCGTACAGCGGGCGCCAGTCGGTGCGGTCCGCGAGGAGTCCGGCGGTCTCGCGCAGGGGCCGCAGGGCCGGGTCGGTGTCGAACATCCAGGGGTGGACCGTCTCGCCGGTGAAGAGCACCGGGCCGTCGCCGGCCAGCGCCTTGGCCGCGTCGAACTGCGGGAACTCGGCGCGGACCCGCTCGGCGGCCCAGGCGGTGGGGCGGGCGTCCTGGCCGTAGATCGACTCGTGCACGAGGGCGTAGAGGGGGTGGCCCGCGTACGACAGCAGTGCCTGCGCCTGCTCCTGGAAGGCGTCGGACAGCTCCGGGCCGGCCGGCGTACGGACGAAGGCGTCCGCGAGGAGGTGGTGCAGACGGTGGCTGCCGTCGCCCGTGCCGAGCATCAGGCCGAGGGACTGGAAGGCCTCCACGGTGAAGCGGTAGCCGTTCGGCAGGGCCACGTCACGGGTGAGGAGGTGGTCGGCGATCCTGCGGGCCCGCTCCACGTCCTGCGGATAGCGGGCGTAGTGCGCGGTGACCTTGCGTTCGATGCGGGGGTAGGCGGCCCGGTACACGTCGTCGGCGTGGGCGTCGAGGGAGGGCAGGCCGCCGGTGATGATCGCGGTGTCGATGCCTTCGGGGGCGAGAGAGAGGTACGACACCGTGCAGAAGCCGCCGAAGCTCTGGCCGAGCACGGTCCAGGAGGCTCCTCCGGTGACCTCGGGGCGGATGGCCTCGCAGTCACGGACGATCGCGTCGGCGCGGAAGTGGGCGAGGTAGTCGGCCTGCTCGGCCGGGCCGCCGCGCAGCGGGAGCGTCTGCCGGGTGGCGGGAGTGGAGCTGCCGGTGCCGCGCTGGTCCAGCAGGAGGACGCGGTAGTCCTTCAGGGCCCGGTCGAGCCAGGCCTGACGTCCGACGAAACGGTTCGCTCCGAAGCCGGGTCCGCCCTGGAGGTACAGCAGCCACGGCAGGTCCTGCCCGGCCTTGTCGCTCGCGACAGCCTCGCGGGCGTACAGCTCGATGGTCTCGCCGCCGGGGTCGGCGTGGTCGAGGGGCACGGTGAAGCGGCGGTCGGTGAGGACGACACCGGGCTGGCGGTAGCTGAGGCTCAACGGGTCTCCCGGGACGGATGGGATGGACGCGTCCCAGTTCAGCACACGTCCGGGCGCGGGCCGACCCCTGGGATCATGGTTTGTTACTGAACTTCCGGTCAGCGGGCGGACCGCCTCCGGTCGGCGGGCGGGCAGACTGCCTCCGGCCGGCGGGCGGGCAGACCGCCTCCGGCCGGCGGGCGGGCAGACTGCCTTCGGCCGGCGGGCGGACGGACCGCAGCGGCGCACGACGAGTTCGGGCTGGAGCACCACCCGTCCCGCGGGGCCCGCGGCCGCGGGCCGGAGGCCGAATCGCGGCTCGCCGTCCGGTGAGCCGCGCTCCCCCCTCGGTGGTGTGCGCCGACTACCCTGCACTTGTCCGATGACCGACACCTGGGAGCCGCGATGCGTGTCGCCCTGTTCCTGACCTGTGTCAACGACACGCTGTATCCGGACACCGGTCGTGCCGTGGTGAAGCTGCTGACCAGGCTGGGTGTCGAGGTCGACTTCCCGATGCGTCAGACCTGTTGCGGGCAGGCGCACTACAACACCGGCTACCGGTATGAGACCGAGCCGCTGGCCCGCCGTTTCTCCGATGTCTTCGGGGAGTACGAGGCCATCGTGACCCCGTCCGGGTCCTGCGGGGCGATGGTGCGGGAGCTGTATCCGCGGCTGGGTGAGCGGGCCCGGGCCGAGGGCCGTGGGGACGCGCTCGCCCGGACGCTGGCGCCGGTCGTGCCGAAGACGTACGAGCTGACGGAGTTCCTGGTGGACGTGCTCGGGGTGACGGACGTCGGCGCCTGGTACCCGCACAAGGTCACCTATCACCCGACCTGCCACGGGCTGCGCGGCCTCGGGCTGGGCGACCGGCCCCGGCGGCTGCTGGAGGCGGTGAAGGGGCTGGACCTGGTCGAACTGCCGGGCGCCGAGGAATGCTGCGGGTTCGGCGGCACGTTCGCGGTGAAGAACGCCGACGTGTCGGCGGCGATGGGCGCGGACAAGGTGCGCAACGCGGAGTCGACCGGTGCGGAGGTACTGTGCGCGGCCGACAACTCCTGTCTGATGCACATCGGCGGCACGATGAGCCGCCTGCGGACGGGGATGCGGCCGGTGCACATCGCGGAGATCCTGGCGCACACGGAGGAGGAACCGGCGGTATGAGCGGAACGTTCCTCGGCATGCCTGCATCTCCCCCACCCGCCCACCGGGCATCTCCCCCACCCACCCACGCGGCATCTCCCCCACCCGCCCCCCCCTGCGTTCCCCAAGGCCGCGCACGACGCCCTCAACGACCCCGTCCTGCGCGGCAATCTGCGGCACGCCACGCACACCATCCGGACCAGGCGCGCCAAAGCAGTGGGCGAGTTGCCCGACTGGGCGGCGCTGCGGGAAGCGGGCCGCCGGATCAAGGACCACACCCTGCGCCATCTCGACCGCTATCTTCTGCAGTTGGAGGAGTCGGTCACCGCCGCGGGCGGTACGGTCCACTGGGCCGCCGACGCCGAGGAGGCCAACCGGATCGTGGCCCGGCTGGTCGAGGAGACCGGCGAGTCGGAGGTCGTCAAGGTCAAGTCGATGACCACGCAGGAGACCGGGCTCAACGAAGCCCTGGAAGCCCGGGGCATCCGCGCCTACGAGACCGATCTCGCCGAGCTGATCGTGCAGTTGGGCAAGGACCGCCCCTCGCACATCCTGGTCCCCGCCATCCACCGCAACCGCGGCGAGATCCGGGACATCTTCCGCAGCGAGATGGGCACGTGGGGCCGTCCGGCGCCCGAGGGACTGACGGACGCGCCCGCCGAACTGGCCGAGGCGGCCCGGCTGCACCTGCGGGAGAAGTTCCTGCGGGCCAAGGTCGGTGTCTCCGGCGCCAACTTCATGGTCGCCGAGACCGGCACCCTGGTCGTCGTGGAGTCCGAGGGCAACGGGCGGATGTGTCTGACGCTGCCCGAGACCCTGATCTCGGTCGTCGGCATCGAGAAGGTGGTGCCGACCTGGCGGGACCTGGAGGTCTTCCTGCAGACCCTGCCGCGCTCCTCCACGGCCGAGCGGATGAACCCGTACACGAGCATGTGGACCGGCACGACGGACGGGGACGGCCCCCGCACCTTCCACCTGGTGCTCCTCGACAACGGCCGCACCGACACCCTCGCCGACCGGGTCGGCCGCCAGGCCCTGCGCTGCATCCGCTGCTCGGCCTGCCTGAACGTGTGCCCGGTGTACGAGCGGGCGGGCGGGCACGCCTACGGCTCGGTCTACCCGGGCCCGATCGGCGCCATCCTCAGCCCCCAGCTCCGCGGCACGGCCAGCGAGATCGACGCCTCCCTGCCCTACGCATCGAGTCTGTGCGGTGCCTGCTACGAGGTGTGCCCGGTCGCCATCGACATCCCCGAGGTGCTGGTCCACCTGCGGGAGCGGGTCGTGCAGGGCGGTCCGGCGGTACGGCAGGGCAACAAGGTGGTGCTGAAGCCGGCCAAGGGGCATGCCGCCGAGCGGGCCGCGATGCGGGCGGCCCGCTGGGCGTTCGCACACCCCCGCGCCCTCGGCGCGGGCCAGCGGCTCGCCTCCCGCACCCGCCGGCTGCACCCGCGTACGCTTCCCGGACCGGCCAGGGCCTGGACCGGCACCCGGGACCTGCCGGCCGTACCGGCGGAACCGTTCCGGGACTGGTGGCAGCGCACGCGCGGCGGCAAGGACGGCGCCGAGTGAGCAGCAGGGAGCGGATCCTGGGCCGGGTGCGGCGGGCGCTCGCCGATGTGACGCCGGACGAGAGGCCGTACGCGGAGGCGGTGCCCCGGGAGTATCTGCGCGAGCACGGGGACCGGACGGTCGAGCAGACGGTGGATCTGCTGGCCGAGAACCTGGCGGACTACCGGGCGATCGTGCACCGCTGCACCGCGGAGGAGGTGTCCGACCTCGTCATGCGGCTGCTGGCCCGGCGCGGCTCCCAGGAGGTGCTGGTTCCGCCCGCGCTGCCGCCGGAGTGGCCGGCCGCCGCCGATCCGGTGCGCATCCATGACCGGGCGGCCGACACCGCGGCGCGGCTGGACCGGGTGGACAGCGTGCTGACGGGCTGTGCCGTGGCGATCGCCGAGACCGGCACGATCGTCCTCGACGGCTCACCGGACCAGGGCCGGCGCCGCATCTCGCTGATCCCGGACCACCACATCTGTGTCGTCCGCGTGCCGGACCAGGTCGTCTCCTCCGTGCCGCAGGCCCTCGAACGCCTGGACCCCACCCGCCCCCTGACCTGGATCTCGGGGCCCTCGGCCACCAGCGACATCGAACTGGACCGGGTGGAGGGCGTGCACGGCCCGCGCACGCTGGAGGTGATCCTGCTCGGCTGACCACACGTCACTCCCGGCGCCGCTCCCCCGAGGGCGCGAACGTCCTCGGAGTCCGGCGGTCGTCGAACCGTCCGGCACCGCGGTCGGCGATCACCGGGCGTCACCCGCACCCGGTGCGTCCGCCGGTCGGGGCACGGCGGGATGAGGCGCGCCGCACCCTGTCGTAGCGTGAGGGAATGATCCGGTTCGAGCAGGTCACCAAGCGGTATCCGGATGGCACGACGGCCGTTGACGACCTCTCCTTCGAGGTGACCGAGGGGGAACTGGTCACGCTCGTCGGTCCGTCCGGGTGCGGCAAGACGACGACCATGATGATGGTGAACCGGCTCATCGAGCCGACCTCCGGCCGGATCTCCGTCGGCGGCGAGGACATCGCGACCGTCGACCCGGTGCGACTGCGCCGCCGCATCGGGTACGTCATCCAGCAGGCCGGACTCTTCCCGCACCGCACCGTCCTGGACAACACCGCGACCGTGCCCGCGCTGCTCGGCTGGAAGCGGGCGAAGGCACGGGCCCGCGCGGCCGAGCTGCTCGATCTGGTGGGCCTCGATCCGAAGACGTACGGGCCGCGCTACCCGGAACAGCTGTCCGGCGGGCAGCGGCAGCGGGTCGGCGTGGCGCGGGCCCTCGCGGCGGATCCGCCGGTGCTGCTGATGGACGAGCCGTTCGGCGCGGTCGACCCGGTGGTGCGCGAGCAGTTGCAGGACGAGTTCCTGCGGATGCAGGCCTCGGTGCGCAAGACGGTTCTGCTGGTCACGCACGACATCGAGGAGGCCGTCCGGCTCGGCGACCGCATCGCCGTGTACGGTCAGGGCCGCATCGAGCAGTTCGACACGCCCGGCGCGGTGCTCGGGGCGCCCGCGACGCCGTACGTCGCCTCCTTCGTGGGCGCCGACCGGGGTCTGAAGCGGCTTTCGGTGACCGTGATCGAGCCGGACGATCTGGAACAGCCGCCCGTGGCCCGCCCGGACGAGCCCGCCGAACGGGCCGCCGGCCGGCTGCGGGCCGAGGACGCCCGCTGGGCGGTGGTGCTGGACGCGGGTGGTGACCTGCACGGCTGGGTCGGCATCGACGAACTGGCGGAGGGCGGCACGGTCGGGGACCTGGCGCACCGGATGACCGCCTGGGTGCCGGTGGGCGCGCCGCTGAAGCAGGCGTTCGGGGTGATGCTGCAGTACGACGCCGGGTGGGTGGCCGTGCTGGACGGTGCGCGGTTCCTCGGGGTGCTGACCCCGGCGAAGCTGCACGAGGCGCTGCGCCGCTCGGTGGACGCGGACGCGCGCGGTGTGACGCGGGGGCAGGTGCCGTTCGACTCGGTGTCGGACGCCTGAGGCGAGCTGTCCCAGCAGGCTCTTGTCCTTCAGATAGGCGCGGGCCACGTCGGCGGGCAGCCGGCGCCAGCTGTCGACCTGCTGGTTCAGCCGGGCCAGGTCGCCGGTGGTGAGGACGTCGTTGAGCCTGCCGAGTGTCTTCACCACCCGGGCACTGCCCGCGCGGGAGCGGTTGACGACCGGGACGATGTAGTCGGCGTTCTGCAGGTGCTTGTCGTCGGCGAGCAGGACCAGACCGAACTCGCCGAGCGTGGCGTCGGTGGTGGTGGTCAGCACCATCTGGTCCCGGCCGGCCTGCACCGCCCGCTTGGCCTGGGTGGTGCCGACACCCTTCGGGTCGACTCCGGTGATGTCGATGCCGTAGACCTTCTTCAGCCCCGGCGCGCAGTAGGGCCGTTGTACGCACTCGTCGCCCGCCGCGAGCCGTACCGGCAGTTTCGCGGCGCCGAGGTCGCTGAGGGTCCTGAGGCGGTGCTGCCGGGCGTAGGCCGCGGTCACCGCGAAGGCGTTCTGGTCGACGGCCCTGCCGGGCGGGAGAACGGTCAGGCCGCGGGGCGTGGCGAGGGCGCGCAGGGCCTTCATCGTGGCGCCGAGGCGGGGCGAGCCGACCGGGGTGGCGTCGGCACCGTGGGTCTTGGCGTTGAGCCAGTCGGCGAAGGTGGCCGCGTACTCGGGAACGACGTCGATCCGGCCGGACTCCAGCGCCGGTTCGTACAGCTCCCGGTTGGCGACCGTGAGGATGGACGTCCGGTAGCCGGCCTGGTCCAGCAGCTGGGCGTACATCTGCGCGAGCAGGTCGCTCTCGGTGAAACCGGCCGAGCCGACGGTGAGGTGCCGGCTGTCGCCGGGCGGTGCGGTGACCTGGCCGCGGTTCTCCAGGGCGGGGCCGGTCGAGCAGGCGCTGAGCGCGACGAGCAGGCCCACGGCGAAGGCCGCCCGGCGCCTCATCGGCCGCCCCGGGTCCATGCCGGTGCCAGCCGCTCGGCGATCTCGAAGACGCCCTCGACGAGGAGCGCGAACACCGCGACGAGCACTGCGCCCGCGACCACCTGGGGCGTGCTGGCGAGGTTGAAGCCCGCCGTGATGATCCGGCCGAGGCCGCCTCCGCCCGCGAGCGCGGCGATGGTGGCGGTGGCGACGAGCTGGACGGCGGCGATGCGCACCCCGTTCAGGACCAGGGGGAGCGAAAGGGGCAGTTCCACCTGGAACAGCAGCTGCCGGCCGGTCATGCCCATGCCCCGCGCGGCCTGGACCACGTCCCGGTCGACCTCGCGCACACCGACGTAGGCGTTCGTGAGCAGGGGCGGTACGGCGAACAGGACGAGGGCGACCACCGTAGGGCCCTCGCCCCACCTGCCCACCGGGGTCAGCAGGAGCAGGACCAGCACGGCGAAGGTGGGCACGGCCCGGCCGACGTTGGAGATGTTCACGGCGAGCGCGCCGCCCTTGCCGAGGTGGCCGAGGACGAGCGCGACGGGCAGGGCGATCAGACAGCTGACGAGCAGACAGACGACGGTGAGCACCAGGTGCTGGAGCAGCCGGTGTCCGATGCCGTCGGGGCCCGGCCAGTGCGCGGGGTCGGTGAGCCAGGCCCAGGCCGCGGCGAGGGTGCTCATGCCCGGGCCGCCCTGGTCCATGGGGTGATCAGCCGCTGCACGCCCAGCAGGAGCAGGTCTGCGGCGACGGCGATCAGCACGCAGAGCACGGACGCGGTGAGCACCTGGGCCTTGAAGTAGGTGTTCATGCCCGCGTAGATCAGGTTGCCGAGGCCGCCGAACCCGACGATCGCGCCGACGGTCACCAGGGAGACCGCCGAGACCGTGGCGATGCGCAGGCCGGCCATCGCGGCGGGAAGGGCGAGGGGCAGCTCGACGGTGAGCAGGAGGCGGACCGGTCCGTAGCCGAGGCCGCGTGCGGCCTGCCGGGTCTCCTCCGGGACCGCGCGCAGCCCTGCGAGGATGTTCCGCACGAGCAGGGTCAGCGAGTACAGGACGAGCCCGGCGACGACGAGTGTGGCCGAGAGGCCGTAGAGCGGCAGGAGCAGGGAGAACATCGCCAGCGAGGGGATCGTGTAGAGGATCGTCGTCAGCGCGAGGACGGGGCCGGCCGCCCACGCCCAGCGGCGGGCCAGCACCGCGAGCGGCAGGGCGATGACCAGGCCGATCAGGACCGACAGGACGGTCAGCTGGAGGTGCTGGACGACCGCGTCGAGCAGGATGTGGCGGCGGGTGCTCAGATAGGCGCCGCAGATCCACTCGTTGCGCGCGAGGCAGTCGTCCGGGGGCACGGTCACGGGTCCATTGGACCGGGCGCGCGAGCGGGTCGGCGCGCCGGAGTGACCCGTAGGGGGTGGGTCGCTGGCCCGTACGGGCCAGGTGGCTCGTCGGTGGGGCGGGGCGGGGCGAGGTGGCTCGTCGGTGGGCCCGGGCGGGCCAGGTGGCTCGTCGGCGGGTCGGGGCGGGCGAGGTGGCTCGTCCCGTCACCCCTCGCGCACGCCGGCCGCGTCCAGCAGCGCGGTCGCCGTCACCGTGGCGAGGCCGTCGTCGAGGCGTTCCACGCCGGCGCCGGCCCGTGCGCTGGCGCCGTCGAAGATCAGCAGGAGCTGGCGGGCGAGCAGCTCGGGGTCGCGGGCGCCACCCTGCTCGGCGTCGGCGCGGAAGCGTTCAGCGAGGCTCTCCTTGACCCCGCGGGCGACCCGGCTCGCCGGGTGCTCGGGGTCCTTCAGCTCGACCAGCACGGCCAGGAAGGGGCAGCCGTGGTAGTCGGCGTCCAGGGAGGCCTGCGCCACCCGGTCGAAGACGTACAGGATGCGCTCGCGCGGGGTCGCGTTCTCCGGGTCGGGGTGGGCGAGCCGAGCCTCGTACCACGGCACGCTCCGCTCCAGGCTCGCGGCCAGCATCGCGTCCTTGCTCTCGAACAGCTGGTACATCGACCGCTTGGACACGCCCGCCGCCCGGCACAGGGCCTCGATGCCGACGGACACACCGCTGCGATAGGAGAGCCGCGCGGCGGCGTCGAGCAGCCGGTCGCGGGGGGACGCCTTCTCTGTGGTGGCCATACCGCGAGGTTACCGGTGCCACGAGCGAAAGAAAACCGATCGGTGTATACCGTGGCGCCGGAGGTGAACAAGCGCTTAGATAGGAGACCGGTCCTTGTTCCCGACCCGCACCGGAGGCCCGGTTGTTCACGTCCGTCGACGATGTCTCCGCCCGCCTCGCCGAGACCGGCTACCTCGCCTCGCCCGCCGTCGCCACGACCGTCTTCCTGGCGGACCGGCTCGGCAAGCCCCTGCTGGTGGAAGGGCCCGCCGGCGTGGGCAAGACCGAGCTTGCCAAGGCCGTCGCCCAGGTGGCCGGGGCCCGGCTGGTGCGGCTGCAGTGCTACGAGGGCGTGGACGAGTCCCGCGCCCTGTACGAGTGGAACCACGCCAAGCAGCTGCTGCGGATCAGCGCCGGCCGCGGCGAGAGCTGGGACGACGCTCGCACCGACATCTTCACCGAGGAGTTCCTGCTCCCCCGCCCGCTGCTGACCGCCATCCGCGGCGACGAGCCGACGGTCCTGCTCATCGACGAGACCGACAAGGCCGACGTCGAGATGGAGGGCCTGCTGCTGGAGGTGCTCAGCGACTTCCAGGTGACGGTCCCGGAACTGGGCACCGTCACGGCCACCCGCCGCCCGTTCGTCGTCCTCACCTCCAACGCCGGCCGGGAGCTGTCCGAGGCCCTGCGCCGCCGCTGCCTCTTCCTGCACATCGGTTTCCCGGAGGAGGAGCTGGAGCGGCGGATCGTACGGCTGAAGGTGCCCGGCCTCGGCCAGGCGCTGACCGAGTCGGTGGTCCGGGTGGTCGGGGCGCTGCGCGCGATGGACCTGCGCAAGGTGCCGTCCGTCGCCGAGACCGTCGACTGGGCGCGCACTCTGCTCGCCCTGGGCGCCGGCACGCTGGACGAGACCGTGGTGCGCGACACGCTCGGGGTGATCCTCAAGCACCAGGACGACATCCAGAAGGCGGCGGCCAAGCTCGACCTGGACGCGCTGTGACCACGGTCGCCGACCGGATCACGGGACTGGTCGGCGCGCTGCGCGCGCACGGGGTGCGGATCGGCACCGGGGAGACCGTGGACGCGGCCCGCGCGGTGGAGGCGCTGGGGCTCGCGGACCGGGAGCTGCTGCGTGAGGGGCTGGCCGCGACGCTGCTGCACGGCCCCGCCCAGCGGGCGGTGTTCGACCCCGTCTTCGACCTCTACTTCCCGCGCGGCGTCGGCGGCCCCGACGGTGCCGCCATGGACCGCGAGGCCCTGCGCGACCGGCTCGCCGAGGCACTGGCGGCCGACGACCGGGTGATGCTGGCCCGGTTGGCGTCGGAGGCGGTGGACGCCCTCGGCGGGTACGGGAATTCCCCCGGTTCGGACGGCTTTTCGGCGTACCAGACCCTCGACCGGCTGCGCCCGCAGACCCTGCTGGCCCGGGTCCGGGCCGATGTCCGGGGCCGGGACGGCAGCGGCGCGGGGTTCGCGGACCGGCTGCTGGACGACGAGATCCGGAGCCGTATCGAGGAGTTCCGCCGGATGGTCGGGGCGGAGGCACGACGGCGGGTCGCCGAGCGGCGCGGCCGGGACGAGATCGCGCGGCGCGGAGTCCGGCCGACCGCCGACCGTGTCGACTTCCTGTTCGCGAACCGGGACCAGCTCACCGAGCTGCGCAGGGCCGTCCAGCCGCTCGCGCGCAAGCTCGCCACCCGGCTCGCCGCGCGCCGCCGCCGGGCCGCGCGCGGCACCGTCGACCTGCGCCGCACCCTGCGTTCCTCGCTGTCCACGGGCGGCGTGCCGATGCGGCCGGTGCTGCGCCGGCGCCGCCCGGTCCGCCCCGAACTGGTGCTGCTCTGCGACGTGTCGGGCTCGGTGTCCGGCTTCTCGGACTTCACGATGCTGCTGGTGCAGGCGCTGCACGACCAGTTCAGCAAGATCCGCGTGTTCGCGTTCGTCAACCGGCTCGACGAGGTGACCGGGCTGCTGGACCACGGCCGCGCCGATCCCGACGGACTCAGCGCCCGCATCCGTGCCGAGGCCACCCTCACCGGCTGGCACGGCAGCAGCGACTACGGCGTGGCACTGGGCGAGTTCACGGAACGCTACGGCGGTGCGGTCGGCCCGCGCACCACCGTGTTCGTCCTCGGGGACGCCCGCACGAACATGAGCGACCCCAACCTCAACGCCGTACGCGAGCTGGCCCGGCGGGCCCGGCGGCTCTACTGGCTCAACCCCGAGCCGCGCGGCCAGTGGGGCACCGGCGACTCCGCCGCCCCCGCCTACGCCGAGCTGGCCGAGATGCACGAATGCCGTACGGCCCGGCAGCTCAGCGCGCTGATCACGCGGCTGCTGCCGGTGTGACGCCGGGCGGGCGGCCGTGATCGACTGGTCGCCCGTCGTCCCGTGTACCAGGAGGCCCGCCATGAGCCACCCGCCCGTGCCGCTCGGCACCTTCCCCACCCCCGTCGAACCCGCACCCCGGCTGGCCGCCGCGCTCGGGCTCGGACCGGACGACCTGTGGGTGAAACGGGACGACCTCACCGGCCTGGGCGGCGGCGGGAACAAGATCCGCAAGCTGGAGTGGACCGTCGGCGCGGCGCTCGCCGAGGGCGCGGACACCCTGGTGACCACGGGCGCACCGCAGAGCAACCACGCCCGGCTCACCGCCGCGGCCGCCGCCCGGCTGGGCCTGGACGCCGTGCTCGTGCTGCGCGGTTCACCGGGCGTGTCCCGGTCCGGGAACCTCGCCCTGGACGGCCTGCTGGGAGCCCGGCTGCACTGGGCGGGTGACGTGGACCGGGCGGGCCTGGACGCGGTGGCGGACGAGGTCTGCGCACGGCTGCGGGAGAAGGGCGCCCGGCCGGCCCTGGTGCCGTTCGGCGGGTCCAGCACGCTGGGCGCGCGAGGCTATGTGCGGTGCGGTGAGGAGCTGCGCGCGCAGGTGCCGGAGCTGCGGACCGCGGTGGTCGCGCTCGGTTCGGGCGGCACCATGGCGGGGCTGGTGGCCGCCCTCGACACGGAGTCGGTGCTCGGTGTCGACGTGGGCGCGCTGGCCGACCCGGCCGCGGCGGCGGCGGAGTTCGCGGCGCCGCTCGCCGCGGAGCGGATCACGGCGGACCGGCTGCGGGTGCGCCGGGACCAGGTGGGCGAGGGATACGCGACGCTGACCGGCCCGGCGGCCGATGCGCTCCGGCTGGCCGCCCGCACCGAGGGCATCATCCTAGACCCGGTCTACACGGCACGGGCGCTGGCCGGGCTGGCCGCCGCCGTCCGGGACGGCGAGGTACGGCCGGGCGAGAAGACCGTGTTCGTGCACACCGGCGGGTTGCCCGGTCTGTTCGGCCACGCGGACGCCGTCGCTGCCGCCGAGGAGGCGGCCGGCAGCGACGGACGCTGAGAACCGCGGCCCCTACACGCATCCGCGTTCCTCCTCCCCCGGGATTACGGCACTTCCCCGATGCCTTTCCGGCGCACCCGGCCCTAGCCTGCGAGTACAAGGCCTGGGGGGAGATCGGAACATGAAGGCAGTCGTGCAGGACCGGTACGGCTCACCGGACGTGCTGCAACTGAGGGAGGTGGAGCAGCCGGTGCCGGGCGACGGCGAGGTGCTGGTACGGGTGCGTGCCGCCGGGCTGAACGCGTACGACTGGCACCTCATGCGTGGCGACCCGTACGTGGCCCGGCTGGCGCTGGGACCGCGCGCGCCCCGGGCCCGGATCCGTGGCCGGGACTTCGCGGGCGAGGTGACCGCGGTCGGCCGCGACGTACGGGATCTCCGGCCGGGCGACGAGGTTTTCGGCGAGGTCGACGGCACCTTCGCGGAGTACGTGAGCGTCCCGGACGCCTGGGTGGAGCGCAAGCCCGCCTCCCTCACCTTCGAGCAGGCGGCGGCCCTGCCGCTGGCCGGGAACACCGCCCTGCGCGGCCTGCGGGACGTGGCGGGGCTGCGGCCGGGCCAGCAGGTGCTGATCAACGGCGCCTCCGGCGGGGTCGGCACGTTCGCCGTGCAGATCGCCAAGGCGCTCGGCGCGGAGGTGACCGGCGTGTGCAGCACACGCAACACCGAGTTGATCCGCTCGCTGGGCGCGGACCACGTCGTCGACTACACGCGCGAGGACTTCACGCGGGCCGGGCGGCGCTACGACGTCGTCCTCGACCTGGCGGCCGGCCACGGGATCTCCGGCCTCCGTCGCGCGCTCACGCCCACCGGGACGCTCGTCCTCGGCAGCGGGGGCAGATCAGGGCAGTTCTTCGGGGCTCCCGTCCTCATCCTCGCAGGGGTCGCGCTCTCGCCGTTCGTCCGCCAGCGGCTGCGCCCGCTCATCGGCCCGGCGCCCGGCAAGGCCGTGCTCGCGGACCTGCGGGAGCTGGCCGACTCCGGGAAGCTCGCCCCGGTGATCGACCGGACGTACCCGCTGGACAGAGCGCCGGAGGCCATCCGGTACCTGGAGGAGGAACACGCGCGCGGGAAGGTGGTCGTCACGGTATGACGGCGGCCTACCAGCTGCGTGCCGCCCGCAGCAGGAAGGCGCGGACCCGCGCCACGTCGGGGTTGTCGGGGGCGCCGGGACGCTGGACGAGGAACCCGGTGTTGATCGGCGGGTCCTCCGGCTCCAGCAGGGCCACGAGCGCGCCGGACTCCAGCAGCTCCCGGCACAGGTAGCGGGGCAGCACACTGAACCCGGCGCCCGCGGCCACGGCCGCGAGGACCCCGCGCAGGTCGGGCACGGTCACGGCGGCGGTACGGGACAGACGCCGGCCGAAGACGTGCCGCCAGTAGCGACGGGCGATCGGCAGGTCCTCGGCGTAGGTGACGAGCGGGATGCCCTGCAGGACGGCGGGGTCGAAGAGGCCGGCCCCGGCGCCACCGCCGGCCCCCGGCCCCGGCCCCGGCCCCCCGGCGTCCGGCTGCCGCTCGGAGAGTCTCACCCCCGTGGCGCCCGGCCCCCGCTCGGCGGAGTCGAAGGCCCCCGGCGCAGCGCCACCCACGGTCTGCGGCCCACGGCCGGCCGGCTTCTCGTCCTCGGTGTCCGGCGCCGGCTCGGCGGACCTCCCGCCTTCCGGCGCCCGCTCGACGGACCTCCCGCCTTCGGACTCCAGCCCTCGCACGGCGGGCTTCCCGCCCTCGGTGTCCTCGTCGTGCCGTCGTCCTGCCAGCCGCTCGGCCCAGACCGGCGCGGCGACGAGCACGAACTCCTCGTCGCTGAGGGGCACGGCGTGCAGCGTACGGCCGCGCGGGCGGGTGGTGGCGATCACCAGGTCGTGACGGCCGGCGCGCAGTTCGTCCAGCAGCGGATCGGTCAGCCCGGTCGACACACGCAGCCGTACGCCCTCGGCGACCAGCGGCGCGAGGGCCGGCAGGACGATGGTGCACAGGAATTCCGCCGGGCCGGCCAGATGGACGGGCTCGGCGCGGGTGCCGGCCGGCGGGGTGGGTCCTGCGACGGCGGCCAGCTCGTCCAGAGGCGCGGCGATCCGGGCCGCCAGTTCGTCGGCCACCGGGGTCGGCGTCACCCCGCGCGGCAGCCGTTCGAACAGCTCACGGCCCGTCTGCCGCTCCAGCGCACGCATCTGCGTCGTCACCGTCGGCTGCGACAGTCCGAGCAGCCGGGCGGCACCGGTGAAGGAACCCGAGCGGTACACCGCGAGGAAGGTGCGCAGCTGGTTCAGGTCGAGGTGAGCGAGAGAAGCGGTCTCCACGGGTCCGAGTATCGCCGCCGGCATCCCCCGGCACCCATAGAAGAATCAATGTCCGCCATTCGTTACTTCATTGGATGCCTATGGGTGGTCTCGCCTAGGTTCGGTCCCGCAGACCCCTGCCGTTCCCGAAGACCCCAGCTTTCTGGGATCCCGGCTTTCTGGAGAGAACCCATGTCGAAGATCCTTTTCGTGATGACCGGCGCCGACCGGTGGACGCTCGCCGACGGCACCACGCACCCGACCGGCTTCTGGGCCGAGGAGGCCGTGGTTCCCTACCGTGCCGCCAAGGCCGCCGGCCACGAGGTCGTCGTGGCCACGCCCGGCGGTGTGGTACCGCCGGTGGACCGGGCGAGCCTGGGCGCCGAGGTCAACGGCGGCCAGGAGCGGGCCGACGAGATCGCCCTCGCCCTGGAGGAGATGACCGAGCTGCGCACGCCCGTGAAGCTCGCCGAGGTGGACCTCGGCGACTTCGCCGCCGTGTTCTACCCGGGCGGTCACGGCCCCATGGAAGACCTGGCCGTGGACGCCGAGTCGGGCCGGCTGCTGGTGACGGCCCTGGACTCGGGCAAGCCGCTGGCCGTGGTCTGCCACGGTCCGGCCGCCCTGCTCGCCGCGGTCCGGGCCGACGGCACCAACGCCTTCGCGGGCTACCGCGCGGCGGCCTTCACCAACGAGGAGGAGATCCAGGGCGGCCTCGCCGGCCAGGCCAAGTGGCTCCTCCAGGACCGGCTGACCGAGGCGGGCGTCGAGGTGCAGGCGGCCGAGCCGTGGGCGCCGCACGTGGTGATCGACCGCAACCTGGTCACCGGCCAGAACCCGGCGTCCTCGGCTCCGGTCGCCGAGGAACTGCTCAAGCGGTTGGGCTGACGACGGTCGGGCCGACCGCAGCCGGGGTGACGGCCGTAGGGCCGGGACGTACCGGGCCGGGACGGCCGCCCGCGGTCGATGGACGAGCGGGCGGAAAATTCGCCGGCCGTCACCTGCAACCTCGGCCGGGGTCGGACGTCTGTCGGGGTGGAGCCCTCCACTTCGACCAGACGTCCGACCCCGAGCACCGAAGGAACCCATGTCCGCACACCGTGTCCCGCGCCCGAACCGCACGCACAGGCTGCGCGCCGTCCTGGGGGCCTCCGCCGTAGGCGCGGCCCTGGCCGTCGTCGGCACCATGACCGCCCAGGCGGACCAGGACGACAGCGACACCACCGCCGGCTCGCCCTGGTGCGCCTGGCCGTGCTGCTGGTGGACGACCTGCCCACGGCCGAGGACGTCGTACAGGACGCGTTCACCGCGCTGTTCCGGCGGCACGGCCACCGGCTCGCGGCGCTGGACGACCCGGAGGCGTACCTGCGGACCAGTGTCGTCAACACCGCCCGCTCGGTGCTGCGCCGGCGCAGGACCGTACGCGCGCACACCCCCGCCGCCGAGGGACACGCGCCCGCACCCGACGAATACGTGCTGCTCCACGAGGACCACCGGGAGGTGCTGGCCGCGCTGCGCACGCTGACCCGTCGGCAGCGGGAGGTGCTGGTGCTGCGCTACTGGTCGCATCTGACCGAGGGAGAGATCGCGGCGACACTCCGCCTGTCACGGGGTGCCGTCAAGTCCACGGCCAGCAGGGCCCTGGACGCCCTCGGCCGGCGTCTGGAGGGGCTGCGATGAACGAGTCCGGTACGGGGGCCGCGGCGACGCCGGTCGAGGAGCGGCTGCGGGCCGCACTGGCCGCGCGTGCGCAGTCCGTCGGCCCGGCCGACCTGCGGCCCCTGCGCCCGCCGGACGGAGCGGTGCGGTACCGGCGGGTGCTGGTGCGCCGGATGGTGGTGGGCGTACTCGCTCTGGCCGCGGTGGCGGCGCTGGTGTTCCTCACCCTGCGCGGCGCGGAGACACGCCCGGCCGAGCCGGCCCGCACGCCTCCCCCGTCGACCGGCTCTCCGACCCCGGTCCCGAGCCCGGCGAGCCCGTCAGCGGCGACGCCGTCCCCGAACGCACGGCAGCCGTGAGCCGGGCAGGCCGGCCGCGGCCCCCGGAAGGAGAACACCGTCGGCCGCGCAGGGTCCGGGACGAGAACACCGTCCAGGCGAGCCGCCCCCGGCGAGGCGACCCCCAACCAGGCGAGCCGGCCCCCGAGGAGGCGACCCCCACTCAGGGGCCAACCCCCGGAGAAGCGACCACCACCCACGCGCGCCGAGCCCCGGGAGGCGACCTCCGACCAGGCGACCTCCGACCAGGCGAGCCGGCCCCAGGACGAAGCCACCACACGACCGCACCGGGTCCCGGGACGGGACCGCCACCCGGCCGTGCCGGGGCGTCGGCCATCGTCGGTGGTGAACCGGGCGAAAATCCGCAATCGTGCACCCCGGTCCGGCTGCCGCACCGTTAGGTTGGCGGCATGAGCAACCTTGACCGCGCACCCGTGCCCAGCGCCTGCGGTGGCCGTGGATTCGTCGTCGCCGAGCCCGTGCGCGAGCTGCTGAGCCCCCGGCACGTCAGGCTGGGCGAATCGACCGAGGTCCGCCGGCTGCTGCCGAACCTCGGCCGGCGCATGATCGGCGCGTGGGCCTTCGTCGACCACTACGGTCCGGACGACATCGCCGACGAGCCGGGCATGCAGGTTCCGCCCCACCCGCACATCGGGTTGCAGACGGTCAGCTGGCTGCACGAGGGCGAGGTGCTGCACCGGGACTCGACGGGCAGCCTGCAGACGATCGGACCCCGGCAACTGGGCCTGATGACCTCGGGCCGGGCCATCAGCCACTCCGAGGAGAGCCCCCGGCCGCACGCCCGCTTCCTGCACGGCGCCCAGCTGTGGGTCGCCCTGCCCGACGCCCACCGGCACACCGACCCGAAGTTCGAGTACCACCCCGAGCTGCCCATGGTGACCGCGCCCGGTCTGACCGCCACGGTGATCCTGGGCGCCCTGGACGGCTCGGTCTCACCCGGTACGACGTACACCCCGATCGTCGGTGCCGATCTCGCCCTGCACCAGGGCGCCGAGGTCCGTCTCCCGCTGGAACCCGACTTCGAGTACGGGGTGCTGGCCATGTCCGGCGAGGTGCACGTGGACGGGGTGCCGGTGCTGCCCGGCTCGATGCTCTACCTCGGCTGCGGGCGGTCCGAACTCCCGCTGCGGGCCGCGTCGGACGCCAAGGCCATGCTCCTGGGCGGTGAGCCGTTCGCCGAGGAGCTGATCATGTGGTGGAACTTCGTGGCCCGCTCCCAGGAGGAGATCGTCCAGGCTCGTGAGGACTGGACGAAGGGGACGGTTTTCGGCGAGGTGAAGGGCTACGACGGGGTCCCGCTGCCCGCACCAGAACTGCCGGGAGTACCGCTGAAACCACGCGGAAGGCTGCGCTGACCTGGGAGTGTCAGGCGCTTCCGTTCATGGAGTTAGAGGTGGTCTCTCCGCCGACCCTGCAAAGAGGGTGTCTGACGGCGAGGCCCCTGGATGCTGCCGCACGGACATCTTCAAAGCTGTCCGCGTTTCCAAGGTGTGGGCATCTGAGGTCAGCCTTGGCCGGACGAATGCCGACTCAAATGCCGACTTCACTGACGAGCAGTCAGAACATGGTGCAAGCGGTGCGGTCGTCTCTTGAAGTCCAGGAAGTCCAGCGAGACGGACGGATCGACTGCAAGCCGCTGTCAGCTGATGCCGCCTCGGGAGTCGATGGACTTCGGGGCCCGTCATCGCATGCCGAACACCCCGGGTGGTTGTGGGTACCCAACAAGTTCAGGCGGGGCGGGAGGAACGTCAAGGTCTTCCTCCACGTCGGAGTCGCGATGACGGGCTCCGAGATGACTCGCCACACCTGACCGTCGTAGGTGAGTCTTCCGTCGCCCGCGCCGACGTGGACGCCGCACATGGTTGTCTGCGCGAACGACGCTCCGTATCCTGGAAGAGCGTCAGTCCCCTTAGGGGCAACGACCGAAGTCGTTGCCCATTATGGGGATTGACGACTAGCGACCCCCGCTCAATGTGAGGCGGAGGTCGCCGGCCCGCTCAGCACACCCACCCGTGTGTATCGAAGATCTCGACGAAGCACCCCGCCCGGGGAGCGCAGTCGGCGGGCGCTGCGCTTATGTCAGGCTCCGCCTGCCTTCGTTGAGGTCTTCGCTCCTCAGCGAAGTCTCTCGGAAGCGGCGGCCAACACCGTCCGGGAGGCGGCACTCATGTGGGCTGTACTGGAGCAAGTGGCGGTGACTGCTCCGCAGGTCTTCCTTTACGTCATCGGGCTCTTCGGGTTGATGATCGTGCTATCCCTCGTCATCGCACTCCGCAAGGCGGAAGCCTCGGAGCGTCCGGAGATCATCAGGGCTCTTGCTGATCTGATGGCGTGCTGGAAGAAGCGCTGACCGTCGTGGCCCACACGAGCCCCGGGGCCTGTTGCGAAAGTTCCGTACGGATGTGTACCTGTCCGCAGTGGTCGATCTCGACGACACACGGCGCTCGGGTGCCGGAGGGAGTCCTGGCAGCGCCGGGCGTTGCCGAAACGCTCCCGCCGGCGTGTTGCCCGCGGGAGCCCTTCGCTGTGCGCCTGCCGGTGAGGGGTGAGAAGACGATCACGAGCAGGACATCGGGATGACTGCGTCGTCAGGGGCGCAGGAGGAGGCTGTCGCCGCGCTCCTTGGCGGCGGCGTAGCGCTTGGCCACGTCCTGCCAGTTGACGACCTGCCACATCGCCTCGATGAAGTCCACCTTCTGGTTCTTGTACTGCAGGTAGAAGGCGTGCTCCCAGGCGTCGAAGACGAGGACGGGGGTGGAGCCCTGGCCGACGTTTCCCTGGTGGTCGTAGACCTGCTCCACGATCAGGCGCCCGCTGAGCGGCTCGTACGCCAGCACGCCCCAGCCCGAGCCCTGGGTGGTCGCCGCGGCCTTGGACAGCTGCGCCTTGAATCCGGCGAAGGAGCCGAAGGACTCGGTGATCGCGTCGGCCAGGTCACCGACACCGTCCTGGGCGAGGGGCTCGCCGCCGCCGTCCTTCGGACCGGTCATGTTCTGCCAGTAGATGCTGTGCAGGATGTGCCCGGAGAGGTGGAAGGCCAGGTTCTTCTCCAGGCCGTTGACCGAACCCCACGACTCCTTGTCCCGCGCCTCGGCGAGTTGCTCGATCGTGTCGTTCGCCCCCTTCACGTAGGCGGCGTGGTGCTTGTCGTGGTGCAGCTCGATGATCTCGGGGCTGATCACGGGCGCGAGCGCCGAGTAGTCGTACGGAAGCTCCGGGAGCGTGTAAAGCGCCATGTCCAACGTCCTCCGACGTTATTGCCAATAATATGCAACTGCACATTAACAGCAAGAAGCGCGCCCTGTGATCAGGCTTCGGACCTAGGACCCCGTGTCGCACGGGACGGACCGATGGCCACCCCTCGGACCAACTCGCCGCCGTCACCGCGGCGTACGATTCGGAAGCCGTAAGTCGACCGAGAGCAGCGAGAAGAGCACTGTGACCACCCACGTCTACGAGAAGGACGGCGCGGCGATCTACCGCCAGTCCTTCGCCACCATCCGCGCGGAAGCGGACCTCGCGGGACTGCCCGCCGACGTCAGCCAGGTCGCGGTTCGCATGATCCACGCCTGCGGGATGGTCGACCTCGTCCAGGACCTGTCCTACACGCCCGCGGTGGTGGCCCGGGCCCGTGCAGCCCTGCGCGCAGGCGCCCCGATCTTCTGTGACGTGCAGATGGTGGCCAGCGGCGTGACCCGCAAGCGGCTTCCCGCCGACAACGAAGTGCTCTGCACCCTGTCCGATCCGGCCGTTCCGGAGCTGGCCGCCGAGCTGGGCACCACGCGCAGTGCCGCCGCGCTGGAGCTGTGGCGGGACCGGCTGGAAGGCGCGGTCGTCGCCGTCGGCAACGCCCCCACCGCTCTCTTCCGCCTGCTGGAGATGATCGAGGAGGGCGCGCCCCGGCCGGCTGCCGTCATCGGTGTCCCGGTCGGCTTCGTCGGCGCGGCCGAGTCCAAGGACGCCCTGGCCGCGCACCCGTCCGGCCTGGAGCACCTGGTGGTACGCGGCCGCCGCGGGGGCAGCGCCATCGCCGCCGCCGCGCTGAACGCGATCGCGAGCGAGGAGGAGTGAACGGCACGCCGTTCAGGGTGGGCTCGGCCCCGGCGGTGCGTCCCTGATGACCGTACGAGCGGTCGAGGCGATCGCCGAGGCCGACGTGGTCGCGTAGCGCAGCGCTCGGCACGGCCGGTCGGTCACGCGGTCCATCGGGGTCAGGTCTCGGTCAACGCAACGGAGACGGGCCCTGGTCGAAACTCTCGCGGACCCACCGCGCCGCGCTCTCGGGGTCCGGTACGACGGGCACGCCTTCGGGAACCGGTGGCCTGCGGACCACGACGACGGGCAGCCCGGCCTCTCGCGCAGCGGTCAGTTTCGGGGCGGTCGCCGCGCCACCGCTGTCCTTCGTGACGACGACGTCGATACGGTGGCGCAGCAGCAGCTCGCGCTCCCCGTCGAGAGTGAAGGGGCCGCGGTCGAGCAGCACCTCCATCCGGGCCGGGTGCGGCGGCCGGGGTGCGTCCACGGACCGGACGAGGAACCACAGATCGTCCAGGCCGGCGAAGGCGTCCAGGCCCATGCGCCCGGTGGTGAGGAAGACCCGTCGGCCAAGTGCCGGCAGTGACCGGGCGGCCTCCTCCAGCGACCCCACCTCGTGCCACCGGTCGCCCGCTACCGGGACCCAGCCGGGCCGGCGCAGGGTGAGCAGGGGAACATGGCTGGTGGCAGCGGCCTGTGCCGCGTTGAAGCTGATCGTCCCGGCGAAGGGGTGCGTGGCGTCGACGACCGCGTCGACCGCGTGTTCACGCAGCCACGCCGCCAGTCCTGCCGCTCCTCCGAAGCCGCCGACGCGCGTCTCGCCCGGAGGGAGCCGGGGACCGGCGACCCGTCCGGCGAGGGAGCTGGTCAGCTTCAGACCGGGGGTGCCGTGGAGCAGTTCGGCGAGACGGCGGGCCTCTGCGGTGCCGCCGAGGATCAGTACGTGCATGGGGTCCGGGTCCGTTCATGAGGAGTAGTGAGGGTAGAGGCGTGGGTGAGAACGGTGGGGGCGGGCCGCGGGGTTCCGGTCAGGTGAAGGGCGGTCGCCGTGCCCAGCTGGAGTACACCGGCCTGCGGCACGGCTGGACCACCGGCGCGTGCGCGACGGCGGCCACGACGGCCGCGTACACCGCCCTGCTGACCGACGAGTTTCCCGACCCGGTGACGATCACGCTGCCCAAGGGGCAGACGCCGTCGTTCGCGCTGGCCGCCGAGGATCTGGCCGGGGACTCCGCGATGGCGGGGATCGTGAAGGACGCGGGCGACGACCCCGACGTCACGCATGGCGCACTGGTCCGCGCCACGGTCCGGCTGCTGCCCGCGGGCAGCGGTGTCGTCTTCAGGGCGGGCCCAGGCGTGGGCACCATCACCCGGCCCGGTCTTCCGCTGCCCGTCGGGGAGGCGGCCGTCAATCCCGTCCCCCGGCGGATGATGCGGGAGCACGTCGCCGAGGTCGCCGCCCGCCACGGCGGCACCGGCGACGTGGAGATCACCCTCTCCGTCGACCACGGTGAGGAGATCGCCCGCTCGACCTGGAATCCGCGCCTCGGCATCCTCGGCGGCCTGTCCGTGCTCGGCACCACGGGCATCGTCGTGCCGTACTCGTGCTCGGCCTGGATCGACTCCATCCGGCGCGGTGTGGACGTCGCCCGGGCGGCCGGACGGACCCATGTGGCCGGGTGCACCGGCTCGACCTCCGAGAAGACGGTCGTCGCCGAGTACGGCCTGCCCGAGGACGCCCTCCTCGACATGGGCGACTTCGCGGGCGCGGTGTTGAAGTACATCCGCCGCCACCCGGTGGACCGCCTCACGATCTGCGGAGGCTTCGCCAAACTCTCCAAGCTCGCCGCGGGCCACCTCGATCTGCACTCCGGCCGCTCCCAGGTCGACAAGGGATTCCTCGCCGGACTGGCCCGGCACGGCGGCGCCGATGAGACACTCGCCGCCGAAGTGGCCGGCGCCGACACCGGGCTCGCCGCACTCCGGCTGTGCCAGGCGGCCGGGGTGCCGCTCGGGGACGTGGTGGCGCGGGCGGCCCGCGACGAGGCACTGGCCGTCCTGCGGGGAGCGCCGGTCGCCGTGGACGTCCTCTGCATCGACCGGGCCGGCACGGTGGTGGGACGCAGTACGGTCCGGTAGCCCGCCGGGTCGCCGATCACCCGGTACGGTCCGCGGGCAGGCGACGAGCGGGGCGATCGCCGACGGGCTGCGGGGGCTCTCGACAAGATCGGCATGGCCGGGAACGAAGATACGCCGGGGCACTGCCTCGCCGGGGAAACAGCAAAGGGGTCCGGCCATGGCCGGACCCCTTGCTTTGGTAGCGGGGACAGGATTTGAACCTGCGACCTCTGGGTTATGAGCCCAGCGAGCTACCGAGCTGCTCCACCCCGCGTCGGTTCCTCCACTCTACACAACAAATCCGACGCGGCGTCCGCGGCGCATGCGCCGACCGGCGCAGTTCGCGAGCAGGCGGCCGATGAGGCGTCCGCGGCGCATGCGTCGGCCGGCGCAGTTCGCGAGCAGGCGAGAACGCCGGCAGCCGGTCGGGCCAGAACCTTGATCCACCGCGGACCGCCGAACTGTGCTACGGTCTTGGTGTTGCAGTTGTGGTACCCATGAACCTATGTGCGCCTGACGGGAATGTTTCTCCTTCAGGCGCATTGTTTGTTTTTCCGGCATCTCCGGATGGGGCCTCTGCCTAACAGAAGGAGAATGTCATGGCACAGGGAACCGTCAAGTGGTTCAACTCTGAAAAGGGTTTCGGCTTCATCGAGCAGGACGGCGGCGGCCCCGACGTCTTCGCCCACTACTCGAACATCGCGACCCAGGGCTTCCGTGAGCTCCAGGAGGGCCAGCGGGTCTCCTTCGACGTCACGCAGGGCCAGAAGGGCCCGCAGGCGGAGAACATCGTCCCCGCCTGATCGCCGGACGCGATTTACGTACCGGGGTCCGCACCGTCATGGTGCGGACCCCGGTTTGTGCTGTTTCCAGGAAGGCAGACCACCGCATGTCCCGCAGGCCCCAAAAGCCGAACCGGCGTACCTCCTCGTCCAGGCCGTCCGCGGCGCCGCCCAAGGAATTCCGGCTGCCGGAAAGCACCACGCCCGCGCTTCCCGCCGTCGAGGACTTCGCCGGACTGGAGATGCCCGCGGAGCTGCTCAAGACCCTCACCGCGCAGGGCGTGAAAGCTCCCTTCCCCATCCAGGCCGCCACGCTGCCCAACTCCCTGGCCGGCCGGGACCTGCTGGGACGGGGCCGCACCGGCTCCGGCAAGACCCTCGCGTTCGGGCTCGCGCTCCTGGCCCGAACGGCCGGACTGCGTGCGGAGCCCAAGTCGCCCCTCGCCCTGGTGCTGGTGCCCACCCGTGAACTCGCCCAGCAGGTGACGGACGCACTGACCCCCTACGCGACTGCGGTCGGCCTCCGGCTGGCCAGCGTGGTCGGCGGCCTGTCCATCACCAAGCAGGCCGGTGCGCTCCGGCGCGGCGCGGAGGTGGTCGTGGCCACCCCCGGCAGGCTCAACGACCTCGTGGAACGCGGTGACTGCACGCTTCACGACGTACGCATCACGGTGCTCGACGAAGCCGACCAGATGACCGACATGGGCTTCCTGCCGCAGATCACCAAGCTGATCGAGCAGGTACGGCCCGACGGACAGCGCATGCTCTTCTCGGCCACCCTGGACCGCAACATCGACCGCTTGGTGCAGCGGTATCTGACCGACCCCGTGGTGCACTCCGTGGACCCGTCCGCGGGAGCGGTGACGACCATGGAGCACCACGTGCTCCACGTGCAGGACGAGACCGACAAGAAGGCCGTCACCACGCGCATCGCCGCCCGTGACGGCCGGGTCATCCTCTTCCTCGACACCAAGAGGTCCGCCGACCGGCTCGCCAAGCGGCTCCTCGCCGTCGGTGTCCGCGCGGCGGCACTGCACGGAGGCCGCTCCCAGCCGCAGCGCACCCGCACCCTGGAACAGTTCAAGAACGGCCAGGTCACCGCCCTGGTGGCGACGAATGTCGCGGCGCGGGGCATACACATCGACGACCTCGACCTCGTCGTGAACGTCGACCCGCCCACCGACCACAAGGACTACCTCCACCGGGGCGGTCGCACGGCCCGCGCCGGCGGCTCCGGCAGCGTGGTCACGCTGGTTCTGCCCACCGAGAAGCGGGACGTCACCCGGCTCATGTCGGACGCGGGCATCCGCCCCCGGACGTCCCGGGTCACGTCGGGCGACGCGGAACTGGCCGCCATCACCGGCGCCCGCGAGCCCTCCGGTGTGGCCGTCACCATCGAACTCCCCCGGCCTGCGACACCGACGGGGTCCCGCCCCGACCGCAAGACCGGTGCTGCGCCCGGCAGACGGTCCGGACGCCGACGCCGCAACGACGGCGGGGACAAAGCGGCGACCGACGCTGTCACCAGGACGGGCGGCCGGGGCTCCGGCCGCACGACGGGGACCGGCAGGTCCACGAACGGTGACGCCGGAACGGCCGGACGCAGCTCCAACCGCACGACGGGAACCAGCAGGTCCACGAACGGTGACACCGGAACGGCCGGACGCAGCTCCGGCCGCACGACGGGAACCAGCAGGTCCACGAACGGTGACACCGGAACGGGCGGACGCAGCTCCGGCCGCCAGTCCGCCTCACGCGGACGCCGGCTCCACACCCGGTGAGTAAGGCGGCGGCCCGGTGACGGGCCGACGCGGCGACCGTGCGACGAGACCGCACACCACCGCGGCAGAGGGCTCGGCGGCGGAGCACTGCGTCACCGGCCTTGCGGACGCGATGCGTCACCGGACTGCGGATGCCATTCGAAGAGCAGGATGGTCGCGTCGTCCCGGAGCTGGTTGCGCTGGTGGTCGAGGATCGCGTGCATGAGCAGCCGCAGCACCTCGGCCGGGCGCTGGCCGGCGGCGGAGGAACGGATGATGAAGTCGGTGAACCGGTCGAGCCCGAACTCCGCACCGTCCGCGTCCCTCGCCTCGACGACGCCGTCGGTGTAGAGCAGCACGCAGTCACCCGGTTGCAGTGTCGTCTCGTGGACCTGCCGCACCGCCGGGACGAGCGGGCCGGCCAGACCGATCGGCGGCTGCGGGGGGCTGTCCAGCACTCCGCCGAGCACCCGCTCGGCACGGATCAGCAGCGGTGCCGGGTGACCGCAGTTGACCCAGCGCAGGACCCCGGTGTCGGCGTCGAGGCGGCACAGCACGCCGGTGCAGAACTGGTCGGGCAGCCACCGGGCGAGCGCCGTGTCGACGGAGGCGACGGCGTCGGCCAGGTCACCACCGCTGCGGCGGGTGTTGCGCGCCGCGGCCATGGCGACCGACGTGGTCAGGCCGGCGGTCAGATCGTGCCCCATGGAGTCGAGGATCATGGTGTGCAACACGTTCTTGACCACCGAGTGGTCGAAGGCGTCTCCGGCGATCTCGTACGCCGGTTCCAGGACCGCGGTCGACACGCACCTCCTGCTGCCGACGGTGCGGGGTGGCAGGAAGGCCCGCAGCATCTCGGCAGGCAGCCGCATGTGCCCGGTGCGGGTGCGGGCGGCGAGCCAGTCACTGTAGGCGCGCTTGGAGGTGATCAGCATCGCGAGCATATGGGCCAGCATCCGGCTCCGTCGCATCCGCACCTCATCGAGCGAGACGGCCCGCACCGCCAGCACGCCCAGCCGCTCGGCACCGTCGACTAGAGGCATCCAGGCGATCGCGCCGCCGTCGGCGCCGGACACCCGCGGGGAGACGGTGCGGTAGGCCCAGCCGGCCGGCGAGTCGGCCACCGGCAGCGGCTGCAAGGTCTCGTCGAGAGGGATGAGCAGCCGTTGTTGCAGGTCGGCGAGGTAGATCAGTGCGGTGTCCATGCCGAGCGCCGACGCGCACCGGTTCGCCAGGGCGGGCAGTTCGACCGGCAAGGCCGTCTGCGCCTCGATGATCAGCTCTTCCAGCCGGCTCTCGTCGACGGCGGCCTCGGGACCGTCGGACGCATTCGGTGAGTCCGACACGGAGATCACCCCTTCCGCGCCCAGTTTCACACCGACCCCGGCCTCTCTCATGTCGGAGATAATTCTTCCGCAAAACAGCTGTTTGCGGTGAATAGGGCGAATAGGGACGGTTACTTCGACAGGCGACCCCCGCGGAACGGAGACCGCCCCATGGCCCTTCAGGAACGCGCTCTCCCCCTGCGAACAGCGGGAAGGCACCCTCGGCGGCGCCCCGAATCCCGTACGGGACGGTGGCCGGCCGAGCCGGGCGCGACGGGCCCGCCACCGCACCACGGCAGGCGCCTCGCTGCTCCACAGCGCCGACGGCACTTGACCGGACACCTCCGGCGGGCTCTCGGAAGCTGCCTGTCACCTCGGATGGGAACGTGATCCCGTGAGCAAAGATGCGCTGATCGTCATCGACATGATCAATACGTACGACCACGAGGACGCCGAACTGCTGCTCCCCTCGGCCGGTTCGGTCGTTCCGGTGATCGCCGACCTCGCGGGGCGCGCACGACGCTGCTCGGTACCGGTCATCTACGTCAACGACAATTTCGGGGAGTGGCGCTCCCATCACGGTGAGCTGCTCAACCACGCCCTCTCAGGGCCCCACGCCCATCTCGTGGAACCGTTGAAGCCCGATGCCGACTCCCTCTTCGTCCTCAAAGCGCGTCACTCGATCTTCTTCGAGACCCCGCTGCAGTACCTGCTGCAGCAGCAGGGCATCGAGCGGCTGGTCCTCTGCGGACAGGTCACCGAACAGTGCGTGCTCTATTCCGCGCTCGATGCTCACATCCGTCATTTCCAGGTGATCATCCCCAGGGACGCCGTCGCGCGCATCCACGAGGACCTCGCCGAGGCGGCACTGCAGATGATGGAGCGGAACATGGGCGCACGCGTGTGCACGAGCCGGGACCTCTGGACCTGACAGGCACCCGGGCCATGAGCGGCGGCGACACCGCCGTCGCGCGGGAACGTCGTCGTACGGAGAACGCCCCGGGGTGGTCAAGGTCACGGTGGCCTCCGACCGGGAGAATACGGGGGCCGTGGCGCTTCGCGGCTGCCGTGGAAGGCTCCGCGTGACGTGGGACATATACGACGTACGCCCGTTTCTGGATAGTTTGATGTGCCTGTCTTGTATCGATCGTCCAGGAGACCCATGCGTTCTCGCATACCGTCCATCCCGCGCGTAGCGTTCGCTCCCCCCACCGCCCTGGCCGGCGGCACCCTGGCCGTCGGCCTGGGCGGCCTGTATCTCACCGGGCTGTTGCTCACGGGCGGGGACATCGAGGCGGGTACGACCGTGCGCGGTGTGGACATCGGGGGGCTGAGCCGCGCGGAAGCCACCCAGAAGCTGGAGGAGCAGCTGGCGGCAGCCGGCTCGGAGGAACTGTCCGTGAAGGTCGGCGACCGCAGGGGGGCGGTCGACCCGCGCCAAGCCGGACTCAGCTTCGACGTCGAGGAGACCGTCGACCGGGCGGCGCGCACCGGCTCGGATCCGCTCGGCGCCATCGGCGGGCTCTTCCGCTCCGACGGCGGTGACATCGAGCCCGTCGTACATGTCGACGAGGACAAGGCCCGCGCCGCCCTGATGAAGCTGGGCACCACGCTCAACCAGAAGGTCCGTGACGGGGCGGTCACCTTCACGGACGGCCGGGTCGGGCAGGTAGCCCCGCGCCGCGGTTACGCGCTCGACGTGGACGCTGCCGTCGGCACCCTGCGCGATTCCTTCCAGCACGGCAGCACCGGCGCCGTCACGGCGCTGCCGGCCTGGGAGACGAAGCCCGGGGTCACGGCGGAGGAGGTGCAGCGGGCGGTGCGCGAGTTCGCGCGGCCGGCCGTGTCGGCACCCGTCACACTCACTGTGGGTGACAGGCGGTTCACGATCAGCCAGGACGTCCTGAGCCGCTACCTCACGATGCGACCGGACGACACCGGCAGGCTGAAACCGAGGCTCGACGGCAAGGCCCTGCGCTCCGCACCCGAACTGGCCGGCCCCCTGGCCGGCATCACCAACAAGCCCGAGAATGCCAGGCTGCGGCTCGACGGTGACAAGGTCGTGGTGGCCGGGGACGACAGGCCCGGCCACGAGGTCACCGACGAGGCCGTGCGCAAGGCCGTACTGCCGCTGCTCACCGGGCAGGGCCCCGGCGCGCGCACCGGCGAGCTGGCCACGCGCACGATCCAGCCGGAGGTGACCAGCGAGAACGCCGCGCAGCTGGGGCTGAAGGAGAAGGTGTCCTCCTTCACCGTCAACTTCGAAAAGGCTCCCTACCGCACCAAGAACATCGGCCGCGCCGCGGAGCTCATCAACGGCTCCGTCGTCATGCCGAACGAGACCTGGAGCCTCAACCGGACCGTGGGCGAGCGCACCGAGGCCAACGGCTTCGTCGAGGGCGTCATCATCTTCGACAACGAGTTCACGAAGGCGTCCGGCGGCGGGGTCTCCACCGTGGCCACCACCGTCTACAACGCGGCGTTCTTCGCCGGGGTGCAGTTGGTGGAGCACGGCGCCCACTCCTTCTACATCGAGCGTTATCCCGAGGGACGTGAGGCGACGGTCGCCTGGGGCAGCCTGGACCTGAGGTTCAAGAACGACTCCGGCAACGCCCTCTACGTCCAGGCCGAGTCCACCGACACCTCCGTGACCGTCACCTTCCTCGGCACCAAGAAGTACGACCGGATCGACTCGGTCAAGGGCCCCCGCACCGAGGTGGTGCAGCCGGCGGAGAAGGTGAACACGGACAAGCAGTGCGTTCCGCAGACGCCGCTGGAGGGCTTCGACGTCACCGTGGAGCGGGTCTTCTCCGACGACGGCCGGGAAGTGAAGCGGGAGCCGTACCGCACGCACTACGCCCCCCGCGACGAGATCACCTGCCGGCCGCCTGAGGAGACCGCCTAGACATCGGCGTGGCGCTCAAGGGCTTCCGGGCGGTGGCCACCAGGTACGGGAAGCAGGCGTACGTTGTTCGACGGGACGCTCACCGTCGCCTTTCAACGGGACGCTCACCGTCGCCGCGATCCGGCTCCGGCTTCGTCCGTGACCGCCAGGCCACTGGGCGACGAGTTCCCGCCGAGGGTGGCTCATCTACCGGCGTCTTCGGCGAGGGTGTGGGCGACGAGAGCGTTGGCGTGGCCGTGCCCCAGGCCGTGTTCGGTCTTCAGCCAGGTGACGAGTTCCATGTGCTTGGTCAGGGGTGAAGAGCGGATGAGATCCTTCCATTCCATGATCGGGCGGCCGTACTTTTTCTCGATCGAGGGGAAGTAGCTGGCAGGGCCTTTGGGTGTAGCGGTCATGTCGGGTTCTTTCCTTCTGTCGGTGTGCGTGCTCGGGGTGCGGGAGGTGTCAGCGGACGACGTCGGAGAGGGGCTCCACGACACCGTCGAGGGACACGGAAGCAGTGCTGGTCAGGGGACGCATCTGTCACGTTCCTCGGTATCTCGTGTCTGGGTACGGAAGGTTCAGCCGGTGCACGCTTCGAGCACACGCGCCGCCGCGGCGCACCCGCCGTGATCTCTGACTGCTGACCGCGGCGAAACTCATCGGTCGCCCCCGCCCCGCCCGTCGGGGCGGCTCCGGCGAGCGGTCCGGCCGGCCCGATCGTGACGGAGGAGGACCACCTGGGAGTCGAAGGTCCTGGTTCCGGTCAGGGTGAGGAACCGGGAACGGCAAGCCGAAGCGGGACACCTACCGCCACGGCGACCTCCGCAACGCACCACTCGCCGTCATCCTCATCGACGGCCCCCTGCGCGGCCTCCGCCCCACCCAGGCCCACGACGCCGGCCGACACGTCATCGACATCATCGAACGCGGCACTGACCAACCACCAAGCCCGGCAGGACTCTCTCAACACCCTCGCCCCCCGAGGTCGCTCAGGGCCGGGCTCGGGCGATGAGCAGAGCGACGTCGTCCTCGCCACCGGGCGGCCGCAGCACCTCGAGTATGTGATCGCAGGTGTCTTCGAGGCTCTGACCGCGGGTCTCGGTGAGGACGTCGAGGAGCGTGTTCAGCCGGGCGTCGATGGACTCGCTGCGGGTCTCGACCAAGCCATCGGTGTAGAGGACGAGTTGGTCACCGGGGCGGAAGGCGATGGTGCCGACCTCGAAGGGGACCCCGCCCACGCCGAGCGGTGCGCCGGTGGGCAGGTCGAGCAGTTGCGCTGCCCGGCCGGCACGCATGAGGGCTGGTGGCAGGTGACCGGCGAGGCAGATCTGGCACCGGCCGCGGTGAGGGTCGTGGACGCAGTAGATGCAGGTGGTGATGGTCTGCTCGATGCCCTCGGTCAGGTGATCGAGATGGCGCAGGGCCTCGGCGGGTTCCAGGTCGAGTTCGGCGAATGCGCGGGTGGCGGTGCGGAGTTGGCCCATGGTGGCGGCGGCGTTGATGCCGTTGCCCATGACGTCCCCGACGACCAGGGCGGTCTTGTCCCCCTGGAGGGGTATGGCGTCGTACCAGTCGCCGCCGATCTCGCTCGTGGCGCCCGCGGGCTGGTAACGGCAGGCGATCTCCAGGCCCGGGACGCGTGTCGGGGGGTCGGGAAGCAGGCTGCGCTGGAGGGTGAGGGCCGCGTGGCGCTGGATCCGGTATCCGCGCGCGTTGTCGATGCAGACCGCGGCACGGGCGGCCAGCTCGCACGCGAGCAACGCGTCGTCGTCGTCGAAGGGCGCCGGATTGCGGGTGCGCTTGAGGTCCAGGACACCGAGCACCTCGCCTCTCGCCACGAGCGGTACGGCCAGGTAGGAGTGCACGCCGGCCGCAGCCAGGAGGGTGGCGGCGTCACCATGGCGGGCGATGCGCCGCAGATCTCGGGGGGTGGCACGGGCCACCAGAACCGGTTCGCAGGTACGCATGCACCGGGAGATCAGGCGGTCGTCGTCGTAGGCGGCGAGTTCCCCGAGGGGATCGGCCGCGCACACCGCCTCCGAGGCATGGGCCGCGCGCACGGCGAGCGCACGGAACCGGGCGGGCCCCGTGTGGGACGCGGTCCGGCCCTCCAGTGCGCTGTCGAGCACGTCCACGGCAGCGACGTCGGCGAGCAGCGGTACGACGATGTCGGCCAGCTCGCGTGCTGTCGTGTCCAGGTCGAGGGTGGTACCCACGGAGGCGGTGGCGCCGGCGATCAGCGCCAGCCGCTGCCGGGCCTGCGTCGCCTCCGCAGCGGCTCGATGGCGCTCGGTGACATCGATGACGGAATAGGCCAGGCCGAGTACCCGCCCACCGGAATCCTCCAGCCGGTAGTACGAGACGGACCAGGCGTGGTCGTGGTCGGGGTCACCGGGGGGACGGCAGACGATCTGCCTGTCCACGACCGACTCGCCCGTCTCCAGGACATGGCGCAGGCGTGCCTCGGGGTCCGTGTCCAGGAAGGTCAGCACCTCGCCGGCCGACCGGCCGAGACGCTCGGCGGCGGACTGGCCCGTGAGGCGTTCGAGAGCGGGATTCACGGCCAGGTACCTCAGGTCCGGGTCCAGGATGGCCAGGCCGACCGGGGACTGGGACACCAGCCGCATGGCGAGGGCCGCATCTCGCTCGACCCGCTCGACGGTGGCCTGGTCCGCGGCGAGGCCGAGGGCGTAGGTGTCACCGAGGTCGTCCAGCAGCCGCATGTTGCGGAACTCCACCAGGCGGGTGCTGCCGTCCTTGTGCCGGATCGGGAAGACTCCGGCCCAGTCGGTGCCGGACTCCATGACGTCGGCGAACAGCTTGATCACTTCGTCCCGGTGTTCCTCGTGGATCGTGAGCTGGGCCGCGAACTGGCCCAGCGCCTCCGATGCGGTGTAGCCGAACAGGTCATCGGCCCGGGAACTCCAGAAGACCACCTGGCCCTCCGCGTTGAGCACCACCGCGGCGACACTCAGCAGATCGAGCAGGCCGCTGGGCGGCGCGGCCGGACCCGCCACCGACCGGCCGTCCCCTGCTCGGGAGGAGCCCGTCTTGCCCATGCCTCATTGTCCTTCCCGCCCGGCGCCTCGGCGCGTGCTCCGTCGGCGGGCGTCTGTCTCCATCCATGGTCGTCCAAGACCGAGGGAGCCCACACCTGGACGCGGTCCGGCACGGTCCGAACCGTGCGTGAGCGAGTGGACGCGAAGAGTCCGGTGGGCCGGCAGAACAGACCGGCGACGGGTAGGGGAAGCCTCGATGCCCCTCCGCTCCCCCGACGGCCCCGGACGCCCCAACACCCCCGAGACCCCCGAGACCCCGACACGATGCAGCGGGCGGGGCGCGTCGTGTGCGGTCGGCCGGTGTCTTCACCGCTCGGCACCGAGGCGCCGTAGAGTCCCCGCATGCGACGGCGGACGGCACTGGCGGCAGCGGGGGCAGCGGCAGCACTGGTTTGGGGTGAGTGGTTGAACCGGCGCTGGTCCCGGACTCTCGTGGGCCACCAGGGGGGCACTACCGAAGCCGTGGTCGTGCTGGGCTACCGCAACCCGCAGGCGACGGCGAACCTCGTCAACCGCTGGCGGGTCCGTGCAGGCATTCGCTCCATCGCCGGTGACAGGGCGCGTGACACCCGCGTCGTCCTCAGCGGCGGTGCGGCCGGCGGAGGCGATGCGGAGGCCCGGTTGATGGCCGACTACGCGAAGTCGGTGCTCGCGTTCGACGGCACACTGCTCGTGGAAGACCGAAGCGGGACGACATGGGAGAACATCACGAACGTGATCCCGCTGCTCGAGGACGTCGACCGCATCAAGATCGCCTCCCAGCCGGCACACGCGCTCAAGGCCCGCGCGTACCTGCGGCGTCAACGCCCGGATCTGGCCGACAAGCTGGTACGCGCGGAGGACTACCGCCCCGGCGAGTGGCTGATCGCCAAACCGCTGCTGGCGCTGTACGGGCTCTGGTCACTGCGCGGGCTCACGGCCGACGAACGAAGGCCCCGGCCCGGAACGGGCACCAGGTTCTACGGCCGGTGAGTTCGCGGCGCTGACCGTCCCACGGCGTTTCGAGTCGCCCCACGCCGGGCCGAGGTACTGACGCGACGGCCGGCATCGCCGGTCGCGGGGCAAGCCCACGGTCGCGGGGCAAGCGAACGGTCGCGGGGCAAGCGAACGGCCGCCGGACAAACGCACGGCCGCCGGACAAGCACACGGCCGCCGGGCAAACGCACGGCCGCCGGACAAGCGCACGGCCGCCGGGCGGGGCAAGGTCACTGCGCCGGTGCCGGGCCTCGGTCGGTGAGGAACGCCAGGGCCACGGCGGCCTCGCAGGCGATGCCGGTGGTGATCACGTCCTCGTCGATGCGCATGCGGGACGAGTGCAGTGACGGGGCCTCGTCCGGAGCCGGTCCCGGCGGGCACGCGCCGAGGAAGGCCAGGGCGCCGGGGACCTCCTGGAGGACGTAGGAGAAGTCCTCCGCCGTCATCTGCGCGTTCGGCAGGACGTCCACCGCGTCGGCGCCGAGGGCTTCGGTGACGGTACGCCGGACGAAGTCCGTGAACTCGGTGTCGTTGACGGTGACCGGATAGCCGGTTTCGATCGCCGGCTCCGCCGTCGCTCCGTGCGCGGCGGCCACGCCGTGGGCGACCCGGGCGATCGCCTCGTGCAGCCGCTGCCGGGTCGGCTGGGACAGGGTGCGCAGGGTGCCGCCCAGTTCGGCGGTGTCCGGGATGATGCCGGGGGCGGTGCCCGCCTCCAGCCGGGTCACGCTGAGGACGGCACTGTCGTCGGTGGCCAGGCTGCGGGTGACCATCGTCTGCAGGGCGAGGACGATCTCGCAGGCCACGGGCACCGGGTCGCAGGTGGTGTGCGGCGCCGAGGCATGGCCGCCGCGCCCGCGCACGAGCACCCGGAACCGGTCGGAGGCCGCCATCTGCGGCCCGGGGCGCAACCGCAGCACACCGGCGGGCATGTTGGGGTGCACGTGGAGAGCGAAGGCGGCGTCGGCCCGGCTGCCGGACGCCTCCAGCACCCCCTCCTCGATCATGTGCCGGGCTCCGTGATGGCTCTCCTCGCCCGGCTGGAACATGAACACCACGCGTCCGGGCAGCGCTGCGCGCCGCCCGGCGAGCAGCCGTGCCGCGCCCACCAGCATCGCCATGTGGGCGTCGTGCCCGCAGGCGTGCATCAGCCCGGGGTTCCCGGAGGCGAACGGCAGCCCGGTGTCCTCGGTGACCGGCAGCGCGTCCATGTCGGCGCGCAGCAGGATCGTCGGACCGTCGGCGGCTCCGGTGAGGACCGCAGTGACGGAGGACAGGGTGCGGCCGGTGCGGATCTCCAGGCCGAGGCCGTCGAGCGCGTCGAGGATCAGGCGCTGGGTGGCCGGCAGGTCGAGGCCCCGCTCCGGGCCGCGGTGCAGGGCGCGGCGCAGCGCGACCGCTTCGGGGGCCAGCCGGCGCGCCTCGTCGAGCAGCGCCGGACCGGCGGTGGCGACGGGCGCCGACGGGGAGGGGGCGGCGCCCGGCGTATCGTGCGCGTTCCGAGGCGGCGGGGTCATGCAGCCGTTCTCCTTCCCTGGCCCGGGCCCTGTCCGGTGCGGCCCGCGGCGGCATCACACGAGGAGGCGGTACGCCCCTCACGGTAGGGAGGGGACGTCCGCACCGGCCAGTCCCCGACGGCCCCGGCGAATGGGATTCGGACAGGGCCGGGTGCCGACAGGATGACGGATCCCGGCCGCCGGCCGGCTTCCGACGCGCGGACATGCGGTCGGCCGCACGCTCGGCGGTCCGGCCGGCACCTCTCCGGCTGCACGTGAGCCGGCTCCTCGACCTGGACCCGACCGCCCGCGCAGCCGGCCGTGCCCCCGCCGCGCGCCCCGTGGGCGAACCGGCTGCCGTCCCGGCGCGACGGGATTCAGCCGGTGCCGTGCACCACAGCGGTGTTCCGCACGATCGTCGTCTTGTGGGGAACCGGTCTTCGCGACGGAAACCCGGATGCGGGTGCCGCGCGGCCGCCCTAGGCTGCGCTCGCGAAGGGGCGAGCCGCCCTATCGGCCGTCAGTGGATCGGAGATGCACGGGCTATGACGAGTCAACTGTTCGCGATCTGCTTCAACGCGACCCGGCCCGCGGGCCTGGCACGGTTCTGGTCCGCACTCCTGGGCTGGGAGTTGGCGGACGGTCCGGACGACGACGTCGCGATCCTGCCCCCTGACAGGGCCGGGTTCCGGATTCGTTTCGTGCCGAGCCAGGTGCCGAAGACCGGCCAGAACCGGGCGCACTTCGACCTGACGAGCACCTCCCCGAAGGATCAGCGGCAGACGGTGGCCAGGGCGCTGGAGTTCGGCGGCAGACACATCGACGTGGGCCAACTCCCTGAAGAGGGGCATGTGGTGCTCGCCGATCCGGAGGGCAACGAGTTCTGCGTCATCGAGGCGGGCAACGAGTTCCTCGCCGGCACCGGCTTCATCGGAGCGCTGGCCTGCGACGGTACGCAGGAGGTCGGCTACTTCTGGAGCGAGGCGCTGCGGTGGCCGCTGGTCTGGGACCAGGACCAGGAGACCGCGATCCAATCGCCGGACGGCGGTACGAAGATCACGTGGGGTGGTCCTCCGGTGGCGCCGAAGACGGGCACGAACCGGCTGTACTTCGAGCTGGCGCTCCCCGCCGACGCCGACGGGGAGGCGGAGGTGGACCGCCTGATCTGGCTCGGCGCACGGCGCATCGACACCGGCGAGGGCGACGGCGGCCGGGCGCTGCTGCTCGACCCCGACGGCAACGAGTTCTCCGTAGGCCGGAGGCCGCGTTAGCGGGGCTGTTGCCGGTGGAACTGTGTCTCACAGGTGTTCGCCTGTGCGACGCCGTTCACGCACACGAACGCCTTGAGGCCGCGAACGGCGGCACGCGCAAGGTGAACCCCTGGCGGGGAACGGCGGCGCGCGGGAGGTGCGGTGCGTCTTACGGAGTCGTGACGTACCGGGCGCGGTCGCGTGGTGCGGGGCCGGGGCGGGCCTAGCGTGGGTGCATGCGTGTACTGGTCACCGGCGGTGCCGGGTTCATCGGCTCCCATGTCGTCGAGGCGCTGACGGCGCGCGGGCACGAGGCGGTCGTGCTCGACGTACGGACGGATCCGGCCGCCGACGTGCGCGACCCGGCCGCGGTGGCGCGGGCGGTGGCCGGCGTGGACGCCGTCTGCCACCAGGCCGCGATGGTCGGGCTGGGGGTGGGGTTCGGGGACGCGGCGGAGTACGTCTCCCGCAACGACCTGGGAACCGCCGTACTGCTCGCGGGCATGGCCGAGGCAGGCGTACGGCGTCTCGTGCTGGCCGGGTCGATGGTCGTGTACGGGGAGGGGCGGTACGAGTGCCCTCGCGACGGAGTCGTACGGCCGGGCCCGCGGGCCGTCGCGGATCTGGATGCGGGGCGGTTCGAGCCGCTCTGCCCGGTGTGCCGGGCCGGCCTCGCCCCCGGGCTGGTCGGAGAGGACGCGCCCGTCGATCCGCGCAATGTGTACGCCACGACCAAGCTGGCCCAGGAGCATCTGGCCGCCGCCTGGGCCCGCTCGACCGGCGGTTGCGCGGTCTCGCTGCGCTACCACAACGTGTACGGCCCCCGGATGCCCCGCGACACCCCCTACGCCGGCGTCGCCTCCTTCTTCCGGTCCGCGCTCGCCCGCGGCGAGGCGCCCCGGGTGTTCGAGGACGGGCGGCAGCGGCGGGACTTCGTGCACGTGCGGGACGTGGCCGCGGCCAATGTCGTGGCGCTGGAGGCCGGGGCGGCCCCCGGCGCGTTCACCGCGTACAACACCGGCAGCGGCGAGCCGCACACCGTCGGCGAGATGGCCCGCGCGCTGGCCGACGCCCACGGCGGGCCGGAGCCCGTCGTCACCGGCGAGTACCGGCTGGGGGACGTACGGCACATCACGGCCGACTCCGCGCGGCTGCGGACCGAGCTGGGCTGGAAGCCGGAGGTCGGGTTCAGCGAGGGCATGCGCGAGTTCGCGGCCGCCGGGTGACCGCGCCCGCGGCCCCGTGGGAACCGGCGTGACCGGCGTCTACGGGGCCGCAGGCAGCGTCACCTCGAAGCGGCAGCCGCCCGGGATGTTGCGTACCGAGGCCCGGCCCTGGTGGGCCTCGACGATGCCGCGCACGATGGCGAGGCCCAGGCCCGCGCCGGCCGGAGGGGTGCGGGCGTGGCTGCCGCGCCAGCCGGTGTCGAAGACGCGAGCCAGGTCCTCCTCGGGGATGCCGCCGCAGCCGTCCGTCACGGAGAGGACGACCCCGTGGGGCGAGCGCTCGGCGGCGACGGCGACCGTACCGTCGGCGGGCGTCCGGCGGATGGCGTTGACCAGCAGGTTGCCCAGGACGCGGCTCATCTCCTTGGCGTCGACCTCGACCGGGACCGGTGCCACCCGGTCGCCGACCAGGCGTACGCCGTGGGCGCGGGCGAGCGGGCCGGCTCCGGCGAGGGCGTCGCCGACGAGGTCGTACAGCGAGATCCGGGACGGGGTCAGCGGGAGCGTGCCGGCGTGGATGCGGGAGAGTTCGAAGAGGTCGCCGACCATGCCGTTGAGGCGTTCCACCTCGGTGCGGATCTGCTTCAGATAGCGGTCGGGGTCGTCGGCGACACCGTCCTCCAGGGCCTCCGACATGGCGCGCAGGCCGGCGAGCGGGGTGCGCAGGTCGTGGGAGATCCAGGCGACGAGTTCCCGGCGGGAGGTCTCCAGCATGCGTTCCCGCTCCCGTGATTCGGTGAGTCTCGCGCTGGTGGCCGCCAGCTCCCGGCTGACCTCGGCCAGTTCGGCGGTGGCCGGGGCCGCGGGGACGGCGAAGTCGCCGCCGTCGCCGAAGGAGCGTGCGGCCATGGCGAGTTCACGGCTGCGGGCGACGACCCAGCGGCCCAGTACCAGGGCGGTCGCCAGGGAGACCACGGCCGCCATCGCGACGACCGTCGTCACCACCGTCAGGTCGTGCGGGGAGAGGAACATCGCCCATGCGACGGCGAGGGTGCCGGCGAGGACGCCGCCCACGCCGACCGCCGCGACCACGGCGAGGGACACGGTGAGCGAGCGGCGGCGCAGCAGCCGGAGCGCGGCAGCCCCGGCCAGGCCCGTGGCGGCGGCGCCGGCGAAGGCGTACAGGGCGATGAGGAGGGTGTCGCGCACGTCAGTCCGCCTCCTGCCGTCCGCTCGGGTCGAAGCGGTAGCCGACGCCCCACACCGTCTGGATCAGGTGCGGCCGGGCCGGGTCGTCCTCGACCTTGCCGCGCAGCCGGCGGACGTGGACGGTCACGGTGGAGAGGTCGCCGAATTCCCAGTCCCACACCTCGCGCATCAGGTCCTCCCGGCTGTACGCCCGTCCGGGGTGCCGCAGAAAGAACGCGAGGAGGTCGAACTCGCGCAGGGTGAGAGCGAGTTCGGTGCCGTTCCTGGTGGCGCGGCGGGCCGTCGGGTCGACGGTGAGACCGGCCGCGGCCAGCGGGCGGGTGCCGGCGTCGGGGCGGGCGCGCCGGAGCACCGACTGCACCCGCAGCACCAGTTCGCGGGGGCTGAACGGCTTGGTCACGTAGTCGTCGGCGCCGACCTCGAGACCCAGGATGCGGTCGTCCTCGTCGCCGCGGGCGGTGAGCATGACGACGGGCACGGGGGCCCGCTCGCGCAGCCGCCGGCAGACCTCGAGGCCGTCCATGCCGGGCAGCATGAGGTCGAGCACCACCAGGTCCGGCCAGTGGGCGGCGGCACGGGTGAGGGCGGTGGGGCCGTCGTCGGCCCGGTCGACGACGTACCCGGCGCGGCCGAGGTATCCGGCGACGACCTCGGCGACGGTCGCATCGTCGTCGACGACCAGGACGCGGGCGGCGCCGGGGGTGGACGGGGGGCGGGGTGGGGCGGTGTCGGGTGCGGTCCCGTCCATGGCCCTGCCCCTCGTGGGCACGTGCGGCTGCTGCATGCCCCCAGCCTCGCACCGGGTCGTCGCGGGTGTCGCACCCCGGGCCCGGCTCCGCCCCCGGCGTCCGCGTTTCGTAAGGAGCGGCTGTCCGTTATGCCCGGTTCTCATTCGTAGGGTGAACGTCGTGAATCCCTCGACACCTTCAGCTCCGGGGAGTGTGGACGTGGTGCTGCCCTGCCTCGACGAGGCCGAGGCCCTGCCCTGGGTGCTCGCCCGGATTCCGGCGGGCTGGCGTGCCCTCGTGGTCGACAACGGCTCCTCCGACGGCTCGGCGGACATCGCCCGTCGCCTCGGGGCGACCGTCGTGCACGAGCCGCTGCGCGGTTTCGGTGCCGCCTGCCACGCCGGGCTGACCGCCGCCACCGCCGACGTCGTCTGCTTCTGCGACTGCGACGCCTCCCTCGACCCCGGGCTCCTCGTGCCCTTCGTGCGTGAAGTCCTCGACGACGAGGCCGATCTGGTGCTCGGGCGCCGGCGGGCGCGGGGTCCGGGCGCCTGGCCCGCGCACGCCCGGGCCGGCAACTTCGCGCTCGCGCGGATGCTGCGCCGCCGTACCGGAGTGCGCCTGCACGACCTCGGGCCGCTGCGCGCCGCACGCCGGGAGCCGTTGCTCGCGCTCGGTCTCAGTGACCGGCGCAGCGGCTATCCGCTCCAGATGGTGGTGCGCGCGGCCGACGCGGGCTGGCGGATCGCCGAGCACGACGTGCCCTATCTGCCGCGCACCGGCGTCTCCAAGGTGACCGGCACCTGGCGCGGCACCTGGCAGGCGGTGCGGGACATGAGCCGCGTCCTGGCCGAGCCGCCGGCGGGCGGGAGGGCCGTACGGTGACCACCCTGCTCGTCATCGCCAAGGAACCGGTGCCCGGGCGGGTCAAGACGCGGCTCACGCCGCCGTTCACCCCCGTCGATGCGGCGGCGCTCGCCGAGGCGGCGCTCGCCGACACCCTGCACACCGTGGCGGCCGCTCCCGCGACCCGGCGCGTGCTGGTGCTCGACGGCGCCCCCGGTCCGTGGCTGCCGCCCGGCTTCGACGTCGTGCCGCAGTGCGCGGGCGGCCTGGACGCCCGGCTGGCCGACGCGTTCGCCCGCTGTGCCGGTCCCGCCCTGCTCATCGGCATGGACACCCCCCAGGTGACCCCGGAGCTGCTCACCGTGGACTTCGCGGGGTACGACGCCTGCTTCGGGCCGGCGGAGGACGGCGGCTTCTGGGCGCTCGGGCTGGCCGAGCCCGATCCGGCGCTGCTGCGGGGCGTGCCCATGTCCACGCCGGAGACGGGCGCCGTCCAGCGGCGGCGGCTGGAGGCGGCGGGGCTGCGGGTGCGCGACCTGCCCCGGCTGCGGGACGTGGACACCGCCGCCGACGCGGCGGCGGTGGCCGTGCTGGCGCCGCACGGCCGGTTCGCCGCCCGGCTGGCCCGGTGCACGGCACACGCCGGACCCGGGACCGGGCGATGAGCGCCCCGCCCGCCGTCGCCTGGGCCGGGGCCGACCCGTACGCCGCCGCCCTGCGCGCCGGGCACGGCCCGCTGTTCCTGCGCCGTGCCGACGGCTGGCTGCTGCCGCTGGAGGTCGAGCGGTGGTGCGCTCGGGCGGACGCGGTGGACCGGGCGGTGCTGGACCGGTGCGAGGGCGCGGTGCTCGACGTCGGCTGCGGACCGGGACGGCTGGTGGTGGAACTGGCCGCCCGGGGCCGTACCGTCCTCGGTATCGACGTCAGTGAGACCGCCGTCGACCACACCGTGCGGCGACTGGGGTCTCAGCCGCTCGGGCGGAGCCGAGCGCTCGGGGCAGAACGGGCCCTGCGCCGCTCGGTCTTCGAGCCGCTGCCCGGCGAGGGACGCTGGGGCACCGTCCTGCTCATGGACGGCAACATCGGGATCGGCGGCGACCCGCGCGCCCTGCTGGACCGGGCCGCCCGGCTCCTCTCCCCCGGCGGTCTGCTGATCGCCGAGACGGCCGCGGTGGACGTCGACGAGCTGGCCGAGGTGCAGGTCGTCGACGTCACCGTCGCAGGTAGCGGCGGCGGAGGAGTGTTCCCGTGGGCGCGGGTGGGCACCCCCGCCCTGCTGCGGTACGCCCGGGGCTGGGTCCGGGCCGGTCAGTGGACGGCCGGCGGGCGCCGTTTCGTGGCCCTGCGCAGCCGCAGCCCCAGGAGCAGCGCCGAGCCGCCGAAGAGCACCGCGGTGATCAGCAGCCAGCGGGCCGGGTAGCCGTCCGCGGACAGGCCGGTGGCGGTCCGGTAACGCCGGTCCACCGTCCCGCTGATCAGCGGGAACCACACGAGCAGCAGCAGTCCGGACAGCGCGGCCGGGACACGTACGTACAGGCTCCACTCCCGGCGCCGGGCGGCGCCGAGTCCGTGTACGAGCGCCCGGTCCACGAGCGAGTACAGCGGCAGCAGCACGAGGTCGTGCAGCAGGGCCGCCCCCACCAGCCACAGGGCCACGGCCGTCCAGTCGTCGGCGAACAGCCGCACCCCGGCATAGCCGGCCAGCGCGAACGAGCAGGCCAGCAGCAGGATCTGGAGGGGGTTGCCGAGGGGCGGGCGCGGGCGCATCACAGGTCTCCGAAGGTCAGCCGGGCCACCCACTTGGTGTTGAGCACACCGGGTGCGGCGGGCACGATGATCCGTGCCGGGTGGCCGTGGTCGGGGGACAGTTCCTCGCCGTTGACGTACAGGGCGAGCAGGGAGCGCGGGTCGGCGACCTGATTGGCGCGCAGGGCCGCGTGACGGAAGGCGCCGTGCCGCTGGAGGGATTCCACGAACACGTCCGGCGGGTCGCCGTCGTGGCCGACGAGCGCGGCGAGATCGCGTAGTCGCACCCCCCGCCACCACTGGTCCGCCGTCGACCAGCCCTCGACGCAGGCGATGGGCAGCGCCGAGCTGTGCAGCGGCATGCGGAGCAGGTCGGCGCGGCTGAGGCGGACCGTCCCGGTGCGTCCCGTGACGAGGAGCCGCCATGCCTCCTCGCCGGTCTCCGCCGCGTCGATCCCGGCGTACGCGGCGGTCTTGTTGATCTGGAAGCCGTTCGGCCCGCTGCCGGGTTCGGCCCCGCCGTGCGGCGCGAGGAGGGCGGTCCGGCGCAGCGTGCCTCCGATGCTCTGTCCCACGGTCGTGGCGAACAGCAGCAGCGAGGCACCCCCGACGAACCACAGGGCGCCGCGCCGGGACACGGTCGGCGGGTCCGGCCGGGGTGACACCAGGTCCCCTTCCGCCGGCCGGGGCGACGCCAAGTCCCCCTCTTGCGGCCGGGGCGACACCAGGTCCCCTTCCTCCGGCGGGACAGACGCCGGCAGTTTTCCGCCGCGAGGCCCGGCGGACACGGCCTCCCCCTGCCCTCTGCGCCGGCGGCGGACATTCCGTACGGCCGTCGGCACTTTCAGCACCGCATGCGCGACGAACGCGGCGAAGAACACCCACGCGCCGTAGAAGTGCAACGGGTAGAAGGAGCCCGGGAAGACGTAGTCGAGCTGGATGTTGAGGACGCCGGTCGTGAACTCGAACAGGCCGCCGCCGACCAGGAGCAACAGGGAGACCCGCTCCAGGGCGTGCGCGAGCGAGCGGGCCGGGGGCAGGGCGAACAGCCTCGGCACCACCGACCACAGCTTGGCCAGCAGGACCGGGATCAGGGTGATGCCGAGGGTGACGTGCAGTCCCTGGGTGGCCCGGTACAGCCAGTGCGGGTTCGTCGGCCAGGCGAAGAGATAGAAGCCGAGGATCCCCTTGCCCGGGGTCTGGTCGTTCACCGGGTCCAGGTTCGGGTTGTAGGCGGCGTACGACACCAGGCCCGTCACGAACAGCACCGTGATGCCCACGAGCAGCACGAGGCCGAGCACCGAGGTGAACCAGGTGCCGCGCAGCGGGCTGCGCCAGAAGCCGGGGGACGAGGGAAGGTGTGGCCGGTCGTCTCGCATGATCCGACGGTAGGCCGGGAGGCGCCGGTGGAGCGGTGCGCGACCCATGACGAAACGCTGACGTCGGGCCGCCGGTCCGTTCCTTCCCCCGGACGCCGACCTAGCGTTCCGGTGTGACCCAGCCTTCCCTCCGTGACCGGTGTCCCGGCCCGCGCCTCCGTGACCGGTGTGCCGTCCCGTGCGCCGACCTCTGTGCCGCTGCTGCCGCCGCCCTGCTCGTCCTCGTCGCCGTGCTCGTGGGCCGGCACATCCAGGACGCCCACCGCACGCTGTTCGTCCACTGGCCGCCCCTGTTCGCCGAGTGGGACCCGCACGTGGGTCCGGGCACGGCGGCCGCGGTGCTGGTGGCGGCCGGCGTGGTGGCGTACGGGCCGGCCCTCGCCGCGCGGCTGCCGTGGCGGGGGCTGCTGCTCGCGGCCTGGGGCACGGCCCTGGCCTGGACATGGTCACTGGCGCTGGCCGACGGCTGGCAGCGGGGCGTGGCCGGCCGGCTCACCAGCCGCAACGAGTACCTCACGGTCGTCGGCCGCTTCTCCGACATTCCGGCCGCCCTGCGCGACTTCACCCACCACATCGTGAGCGGCTCCCCCGATCCCTGGCCCGCGCACATCGCCGGACATCCCCCGGCGGCCACCCTCACCTTCGTCCTCCTGGACCGGGCCGGCCTGGGCGGCGGCGGCTGGGCCGGCGCGTGGTGCATCACCGTCGGGGCGACCGCCTGTGCGGCGGTGCTGGTGACGGTGCGGGCCGTGGCCGACGAGACCCTGGCCCGGCGGGCGGCGCCCTTCCTGGCGATGGCGCCGGCCGCCGTGTGGGTGGGCGCATCGGCCGACGGGTACTTCGCGGCGGTCGCCGCCTGGTCCGTGGCGTTGCTGGCCCTCGCGGTGACCGGACGGTCCGTGGCCTGGGCGGCGGGCAGCGGCCTCCTGTTCGGCCTGACCTGCTCTCTCTCGTACGGCCTCACGCTCTTCGCGCTGATCGGCGCGGCGGTGCTGTGGGCGGGCAGGCGCCGGGTCCGCGAGCGACCGGTGCTGCTGCTCCTGTTCCTGGCCGGGGCGGCGGTCGTGCCGGTGGCGTTCGCGTGCGCCGGGTTCGACTGGTGGGAGGGGTACCGGCTGCTGGTCACGCGCTACTACCAGGGAGTCGGCGGCACCCGCCCGTACGGCTACTGGGTGTGGGCCAACCTGGCCTGCACGGTGCTGATCACCGGCCTGGCCACGGCGGCGGGGCTGCGGCGGGCCGCAGTGGTGCTCGCCCGCCGCCGCACGGTTCCCGCGGCCGAGGCCCGGTGCGTGCTGCTGGTGACGGCGGCCCTGCTCGCCCTGCTGATCGCGGATCTGTCCGGGATGAGCAAGGCGGAGACGGAGCGCATCTGGCTGCCGTTCGCGATGTGGCTGCTCCCGGTCTGCGCGCTCCTGCCCCGGCCGCGGGTCTGGCTCACGGCGCAGGCGGTGCTCGCGCTCCTGCTCAACCACCTGCTGTTCACCGGGTGGTGAAACCGTCGGCTGTCAGAGTGGTCGCTCCGGTCCCGTCATGCGGCGCGTCCGCGAGGACGGGGGCCGCCGCAGCCGTCCGCGGACGGGCTGGGCGGTTGTGCTGCGACGCCCGCGCCGGCCGGACCACGGTCAGCGCCTGCCGCGCCCGCCGCGAGACCACGGGCTGACACGGTCCGCCGCGGCCACGGCCCGTGGCGCAGCGGGCCGTGGCCGGTCCGGTACGTCGGCGCACGGCCGCCCCGCGACTGCCGGCGGGGCGGCCGGGATCAGCCTTCCCGGCCGGTCGCGCCCGAGCGGAAGCGCCGGTACAGCATGATGCCGCTCGCCAGCGACGCCAGGCTCGCACCGGCAGCCACCCAGGTGCCGTCCGCTCCGGTGTGCGCGAGCGTGCCGGGCATCTGCGTCCGCACCATGGGAGAAGTCGGCTCCGGAGCCGGCCGGCTCACCTGCGGCTCGGGCTTGACGGGAGGCTTGGAGCGGGTCGGCGGCGTGGGCGGCTTCGGGGACGGCGTGGCACGGACGGGTTCGTCGGGCCGGTCCGACGTGTTGACGGACGTGTTGCCGACCACGGGATTGCCGATGCCCACCACGTTCACACTGTTGCCGCTGACGTTCACGGGCACGTCGACCGGAAGCTGGATCCCGTTGCCGGAGATGACGCCCGGCGAGCCCTGCTCCGTGCTGGTGGCGGTGGCCCCGGCCGACGCCTTGGTCGGCTGCTCCTTCCCGGCGTGGCCGCCCTGGTTGGCGCAGCGGTTGGCCACGGCGGGGTTGAGCAGCCCCACGACGTTCACGGTGTTCCCGCACACACTCACCGGGACGTGCACCGGCAACTGGATGCCATTGCCGGAGATCAGCCCGGGCGAGCCGCCCGCGGCACCGTCCGCGGTGGAATCGGCGTGCACCGGCCCCGCCACTGCCATCGCCCCCGAGGCGGCGGCAACGGCGATCAAACTGTTTCGGGTAGCCCGCTTCATCGGTTCCCTGCCTTCCAGATACGGTCGCGGGTACTCACCCGCAGCCGGTGAAACGCAGAACAAACCGTTCAAGTTATGGCTTTTCAGCCTTTCGCCTGATACCAGGGACGAACCTGGCGCGCCGAGCAGGGCCTTGGCGTCCGGCACGGTACGGCACGGATGCGCATCGTACGGCGCCGCCGGAGTGCCGGCGGACCGGGCGGGCGTCCGGCGCCGGGGCCGATGACGGTCGTCGCGCGCTCGGCCATCCGCTGCGCCCGGGGCGCCGGAGTGCGGCCCGGGGGCAGGCGTGGACGGCCTGCAGGAATCCGGCGATCCCGAAGTCGACGACTTTCACGTGGTCGTCGGGGGTGAGCATCACGTTGTGCGGCTTGATGTCGTAGTGGACGACCCGCGCCCGGTGCGCGGCGATGAGCGCGGCGCATACCCCTTCCGCGATCGCCAGTGCGTCGCCGGGCTCCATGGGCGCCTCGGCCCGGATCCGCTCGCCGGGAGGGGTGCCGCCGGCTTTCTCCTTCCTCCGGCCGTGTAACCACGTGTGACCAGGGCGGCACCCGGAGTCGGACAGGTTCACCCGTTCCCCGCCACTCACACATGGCCGGGCGTGCCGCAGCGGTGGAGCCGGTGAGCTGATAGGTCTCGGTAGTCAGCCTGATCGACCAGGGAACCGACCGCGCGATCGACCGAGACGAGGAGCGATGGCAACCACCGTGCGCGACACCCGTGCCATGACGGCACCCGCCAGTCTCCAACTGCCCGGGATACTGCTGGGGGTGGGGCTCGGCGGATTCCTCGACGGCATCCTGCTCCACCAGCTCCTGCGGTGGCATCACATGCTCACCAGCACCGATCACGACCGCATCGGTGTGAAGTACTACGACCCGCACACCGTTTCCGGGCTGCAGATGAACACCCTGTGGGACGGCGTCTTCCACACCGTGTGCTGGCTCGCCGTCCTCGGTGGACTCGCCGTCCTGTACGCCCGGGTGACCACCGGCCGGCGCCAGGTGTGGGCGTCCCGGGTGCTGTGGGGCTGGATCCTGGCGGGGTGGGGTCTGTTCAACCTCGTCGAGGGCGTGCTGGACCATCACGTCCTCGGGATCCACCACGTGCACGGCGGGCGGTACCAACTCTGGTGGGACATCGGCTTCCTCGTCCTCGGTGCGCTGCTGCTGGCCGGCGGCGGGCTCCTGCGGCGCAGTGGACGGTCCTTCGATCCGGCGGCTCGCGCCGGACGGACGGGACACGCCCGCTGATGGGCCACGGCACGATGCCCATGCATCACCACGAGAGCGGCGGCGCGCCGGAGATCCTGCTGCCGCTGCTGCCCCTGCTGCTGTGCGCCGGCGGCTATCTGCTGCTGGCGCACCGGGCGAACCGCAGGAATCCGGCACGGGCCTGGAACCCCTGGCGTACCGTCAGTTTCACCGCGGGCCTGGCCCTTCTCGCGGCGGCGCTGCTGCCGCCCCTCGCGCCCTTCGCGCACCACGACTTCCGCGGTCACATGACCCAGCACCTGCTCATCGGCATGTACGCCCCGCCGGCACTGGTGCTCGGCGCCCCGGTCACCCTGCTCCTGCGGACGCTTCCCGCGTCTCGTGCCCGCCGCGTCACCGCCGTCCTGCACAGCGGCCCGGCCCACCTGCTCACCCGTCCGGCCGTCGCCCTGCTGCTGTCCACGGGCAGCCTCCCGGTCCTGTACTTCACCCCGCTCCACGACTCCGTCATGGCCCACCCTGCCGGATACTGGCTGCTGCACGCGCACTTCCTGCTGTCGGGGTGCCTGTTCGCGCACTCCGTCGCCGGCCCGGACCCGGCCCCGGCCCGCCCCGGGGTGCGGGTCCGGCTGGTCTGTCTGGGGTGCGCCATCGCGGTGCACGCGGTGGTCGCACAGCTGATGTACGGCGGATTCTGGGTGCATGTCCACGCTCCGGTGCCCGAGGTCCAGGGCGGCGCCGAGATCATGTACTACGGCGGTGACATCGCCGAGCTGCTGCTCGCGGCGGCCCTCGTCACCACCTGGCGTCCGGAGCGCCGCGCGATCGCGAAACCCGCGCCCGCTCCTTCGTAGCCGTGCACGCAGCCGGCCGCCCAAAGGTGGTGGAATATTGAACAATCGCGTCCCGTTGTGGCCGTCGAAGGAGGTCACGAGTGGAGACGCAGGTGGAGAGCACGTACTACGGCCACGGCACCGCCGCCGAGCGCTGGGAGCGCGCGCAGTCGTTCTTCGGCGCGAAGGACTACGCGGGTGCGGCGCGGGTGCTGGCCGGGCTGGTCGAGGAGGTGCCCGAGCAGACCGGGCCCCGGCTGCTGCTGGCCCGCGCCTACTACCACTCGGCCCAGCTGAGCCGCGCCGAGGCCGAGCTGCGGGTCATCGTGGAGCGGGATCCGGTGGAGCACTACGCCCGGCTGATGCTGGGCCGTACGCTCCAGCGGCAGGCCCGGCACGAGGAGGCGGAGCCGCACCTGCGGATCGCCTCGGCACTCGCGGGCGACTTCCCCGAGGAATGAGCCCGCGGGGACGAGCCGCCGGTTCCGCCCGGGTGAGGCCGCCGGAGTCAGCCGTCGCGGCGTGGGGCCCGGTCCCTGGCGGGGACCGGGCCCCCTCGGTCTTCTCGACCGCCGGTGTCCGTGCCCGTGATGTCGGGCAGGACTCGCAGCACCCGTCGGTCCTCGGTCACTTCACACCGGTGGCACTCCCGGGGCCGCGACGCCCGCGCCGGTACGCGATCTCGCCGAGGACGATGTCGACGGCGAGGAATCCGGCCAGCGGGATGCCGAGCAGCGGCACGAACCAGCCGAGCACCGCGACGGCCGCAAGGGCCGGTACGAGGACGTGGGGCGGCACCTCGGCCCAGGCCCCGCGCGGGATCGGGCGCCCGAAGGCGGAACCCCGGCCGCGCTGCCACCACATGCGGTAGCCCCAGAGGATGAGCAGGACGAGGGCCAGCGCCAGCAGGGCGAGGGCGATCTGGTTGCCGAGGCCGAACAGGACACCGGTGTGCAGGTCGATGCCCCAGCGGGTGAGCTTGGCGAGCACCGGGTGGTCGGCGAACCGCAGCTCGTCGGTGACCTGGCCGGTGGCCGGGTCGACGGCGACGGAGTCGGCCTTCGTGGGCCAGCTGCGCTGGACCTGCTTGACGACGTAGGCGCTGTTCGCGTCCGCGGGCGGCACGATCTCCACGGGGTCGCCGAGGCCCTTGGCCCGGGCCGCCGCGAGAACCTTGTCCAGGCCCACGCCGTGCTCGGCCGTGCCGCCGCTGCCCGCGGCCGTGCCGTGACCCGCGTGCTCGCCGCCGGCCACGGCCGCCGATATGGACGGGGTGGCCTGGCCGAGCGAGGTGCGCAGCTCGTCGATGTTGGCGCCCGCGTATGCCGACCAGGTCAGTCCGGTCGCGGACAGGAACAGGAACCCGGCGGCGGTCCAGACGCCGACCGTGCCGTGCAGGCCGAGGGTGCGGCGCCGGCCGCTGGTGCCGCGGACCCTGCGCAGGGCGCGGCGCCGGGAGTACCACAGCACCAGGCCGCCGCCCGCGATGACCCACAGCCAGCTCGCGGCCAGCTCGCTGTAGAGCCGGCCGGTCTCGCCGAGGTGCAGATCGCGGTGCAGCTCGTCGATCCAGGTGCGCAGCGGCAGCGCACCGGTGGAGCCGTACTGTTCGAGCGCCCCGCGGACCTTGCCGGTGTACGGGTCGACGAACACGGCGAGGGTGTGCTCGGGGTCGACGCCCTCGACGCCGGAGAGCAGCACCCTGGTGGTGGCACCGGCCTCGGGGGACGGGCGTACGGCCGCGACGGTCCCCTCGGGGTGGGCCTTGCGGGCGGCGGCCACCTGGGCGGAGACGGGCAGTTCGCGCGTCCCGACGGGAACGGTCAGCTCATGGTCGTACACGAGCTTCTCGGCCTGGAAGGAGCCCGCGTACAGCAGGCCGGTGACGGCGGCGATCAGCAGGAAGGGTGCGATCAGCACGCCGGCGTAGAAGTGCAGGCGCAGCACGAGGGGGCGCAGGGTGGCCCAGCGGCTGCGAGCGGCGGGGCGGGACGCCTCGGCCGGGGTGGCCGGGGGAGCGGTCGTCATCGGGGGGTGTCTCCGGGGACTCGGTGTGGTGAGCGGACCATCGGCGCGGAGGCGATGGCGGTCCAGTAGTCGGACCGCGAAGGGGCTGAGTTCCCCGGGGTGTTGGTGACGTGTGCCACAGGTAGGGGCGGGGGCGCGTGGCATGCTGACGCGATGGCACCTCCCCGTGATGACACTCCGCTCGCCGAGCGGGTCGAGGAACTCCTCGCCACCGGCGGCCCCTTGCCCATCGTCGCGGCCGGCCGGCCGGTGCTGCGGCGCGGCACCGAGCCGTACGACGGTCAGCTGGGACCTGCGCTGCTGGCCCGGTTCGTCGAGGCCCTGCGCGTCACCATGCACGCGGCACCCGGCGTGGGTCTCGCCGCTCCACAGGTCGGCGTGGAGCTGCGGATCGCGGTCATCGAGGACCCGGCGCCGGTGCCGGAGGAGGTCGCCCGGGCGCGCGGCCGGGTCCCGCAGCCGTTCCGGGTGCTGGTCAACCCGGTGTACGAGCCGGTCGGCCGGGCCCGGGCCGCGTTCTTCGAGGGGTGTCTGAGCGTGCCGGGCTGGCAGGCGGTGGTGGCCCGGCACGCCGAGGTGCGGCTGCAGGGCACGGACGAGCACGGCCGCGCGCTGGACGAGGTGTTCACCGGGTGGCCGGCCCGGATCGTCCAGCACGAGACGGACCACCTCGACGGCACGCTGTACCTGGACCGCGCGGAACTGCGCTCCCTGTCGACCAACGAGGCGGTGGCGGCCCTGTGGGCCCAGCCGGCGCCGGAGGCGGCGGCCGAGGCCCTGGGCTTCGATCTGCCCTGATCCGTGGCTCAGTTGTCCCGGTACGCCTCCAGGAGCCGCAGCCACACCTCGCTGAGCGTCGGGTACGACGGGACCGCGTGCCAGAGCCGGCCGACCGGGACGCGTCCCGCGACCGCGATGGTGGCCGAGTGGATGAGTTCGCCGACGCCGGGGCCGACGAAGGTGACCCCGCGCAGGATCTCGTCCTCCAGGTCCACGACCATGCGGGCCCGGCCCTTGTAGCCGTCGCCGTACAGGCCCGCGCCCGCGACGGAGGCGAACTCGACGTCGACGGCGCGGACGCGGTGGCCGGCCTGTTCCGCCTCGGCGAGGGAGAGACCCACGGCGGCGGCCTCGGGGTCGGTGAAGACGACCTGCGGTACGGCGTGGTGGTCGGCAGTGGCCACGTGGGCTCCCCACGGCTCGTCCAGCTGGGGGGTGCCGGCGGCGCGGGCGGCGATCGCGGCGCCGGCGATCCGCGCCTGGTACTTGCCCTGGTGGGTGAGGAGGGCCCGGTGGTTGACGTCGCCGACCGCGTACAGCCAGTCGGTGCCGGTGACGAGGAGGCTGTCGTCCACATCGAGCCAGGAGCCGGGCTCCAGGCCGACGGTGTCCAGGCCGATGTCGTCGGTGTGCGGGACACGCCCCGTGGCGAAGAGGATCTCGTCGGCCTCGATACGGTCGCCGGTGCCGGTGACGGCCACGACCGTGCCGTTCTCGCGGGTGACGGACTCGACCGTGGTGCCGGTGCGGACGTCGACGCCCGCCTCGCCGAGGGCCTCGGCGACCAGTTCCCCGGCGAACGGCTCCATGCGATTCAGCAGGCCCTTGCCGCGGACCAGCAGGGTGACCCGCGAGCCCAGCGCCTGCCAGGCGGTGGCCATCTCGGTGGCGACGACGCCGCCGCCGACGACGACCAGCCGGCCGGGGGCCGCCTGGGCGCTGGTCGCCTCGCGGCTCGTCCAGGGTTTCACCTCGGCGAGTCCGGGCAGGTCGGGCAGCTGGGCGCGGGTGCCGGTGGAGACGGCGACGGCGTGCCGGGCGGTGAGCGTGGTGACCGTGCCGTCGGGGCCGGTGACGGTCACGGTGCGGGGTCCGGCCAGCCGGCCCTGACCGCGGTACAGGTCGGCGCCCGTCCCCTCCAGCCAGGCGACCTGGCCGGCGTCCTTCCAGTGGGAGGTGTACTCGTCCCGCCGGGCCAGCACGGCCGGTGTATCCAGCGGGCCCTGCACGGCCTGCGCGAGACCGGGCAGGCGGCGGGCGTCGGCCTGGGTGATCACCGGCCTGAGGAGGGCCTTGCTGGGCATGCAGGCCCAGTAGGAGCACTCGCCGCCGAGCAGTTCGCTCTCCACGACCGCGGTGGTGAGACCGGCCGCGCGGGTGCGGTCCGCGACGTTCTCCCCCACCGGACCGCCACCGAGCACCACGACGTCGTACACGTTGGATTCCGTTTCCGTCATGGGGCCAGTCTGGTGGGTGGTGTGCGCACCGGCCACAGGGGTACGCGCGCGGAACGCCGGCGGACGCAGGTGGAATAGGTGCCCCGGCGGCCGTGTTTCCGCCGTCGGCACACTCCCTACACCAGGAAGCGGGAATCACGCCATGAGCAGCACCGTGGAGCTGACCAAGGAGAACTTCGACCAGATGGTCTCCGAGAACGAGTTCGTTCTCATCGACTTCTGGGCGACCTGGTGCGGGCCGTGCCGGCAGTTCGCGCCCGTGTACGAGAAGGCGGCCCAGGACAACCCCGACCTGGTGTTCGGCAAGGTGGACACCGAGGCACAGCCGGAGCTGGCCGCGGCCTTCGGGATCCAGTCGATCCCGACGCTGATGATCGTCCGTGACCAGGTGGCGGTCTTCGCCCAGCCGGGCGCCCTGCCCGCGCCGGTCCTGGAGGACCTCATCGGGCAGGCCCGCAACCTCGACATGGACGAGGTCCGCAAGAGCATCGCCGACCAGCAGGGGCAGGAGCAGCAGGGGCAGCACGGGCAGGAGCAGCAGGAGCAGGAACAGCGGTAGGAGCAGGAGCGCGTGCGGGCGCGGGGCCGGTTCAGGTGGACTCGCGCCGGACCACCGAGGCGCCCAGCACGGCGTGCACCTCGGGCTCCGCTCCGGGGTCGCGCACGGCACGGTCGACCAGTTCGGCGAGGTCGCGGCCCGAGGGCAGCGCGATGTGGACGGTGCTGAGCCGGGGCCGCAGCAGCCGGCCGAGCATCAGGTCGTCGGCGCCGATCAGGGCCACGTCCTCAGGGATGCGCACCCCCTCGTCCTGAAGGGCGCGCATCAGCAGCATGGCGTATTCGTCGTTGTAGGCGAACACCGCGTCCAGGCCCGTCCCGGGCCACCGGGCGGCCAGTTCGGCGGCGGCCTCCTCGGTGTAGGCGAGCGGCAGCTCCGTCACGGTCGCGTCCGTACCGTGCAGGGCCTGGCGGACCCCGGCGAGCCGGGGCCGCGAGTAGAGCTCCAGACCCGGTTCCCCGGGTACGACGACACCGATACGGCGCCGGCCCCGGGCGAGGAGGTGGGCGCCCGCGCAGTGGCCGACGGCGTCGTGGTCCATCAGCAGGGCGTGCGCTCCGTCGACACGTTCCGGGCCGACGGTCACCACGGCCCGGGCGCCGGACCGCTTGAGGACCGCGACACCCTCCGGGCCGACGCCGGCTCCGGGCACCAGGACGGCGACCGGCCGCAACTCCGCCCAGGCGCGGGCGGCTTCGTCGCCCTGCAGGCCGACGCTGCCGTACTGGACGACGGTGTAGTCGAGACGGCCGAGCGCCCACTGGAGTTCGTTGAGGAACCTGCCGTAGAGGGGCCCGACCGGGACGGCCGGGGCGGGCATGAGGACGATGCGGCTGTGTCCGGCACGCAGGCTGCGGGCGGCGGCGTGCGGCACATAGCCCAGTTCCCGGGCAGCCTCGCGGACCCGCCGGCGCGTCGGTTCGCTGATCCGTACGGCACTGGTGTTGTTCAGGACGTAGGAGACGGTCGCGCGCGAGACGCCTGCCAGGCGGGCCACATCGGCACTCGTGGGCGTGTTCGGTATCTGCACCATGACAGACCGCATCTTGGCAGAGCCGCGGGGGCCGGGAACGGGCGGGGCGACCGGTGCACAGTGCACAGTGCTCAGCGGGGCGGCCGGGCGACGGACCCTGCCTCAGCGGGGTGGCCGGGCCCAGGACCTGATTCAGCGGGTGGCCGGGCCCAGGACCTGCCTCAGCGGGTGGCCGGGCCCAGGCCCCTGCCTCAGCGGGGCGGCCGGGCGCCGGTCACCCGGTCGACCAGGTCGATCCAGCCGGCCGCCAGCCGTTCCATCGGCATCCCGCGCTGCCGGGTGTGGTAGTGGATCAGCGCGGGGTCGAGCGAGGCCAGCAGCGTCTGGGCGAGCAGTTCGCAGTCGGCGTCCGGCACGATCTGCCGCAACAGCATGACGAGGTGGATGCGCAGGGCCTGGACCGCCGGATGGGAGAAGCGGCGGGTGGGCTCCGGCTGTGCGGCGAGCTGCAGGTCCAGCCGCTCGGCCGAGCGGTACAGCACCGCCGGGCCGAATGCCCGCAGCCGCTCCAGCGGCGGGGCGCCGGGTCCCAGTGGCGGGGGCCCGCCCAGGAAGTCGGCCTGAAGCTGCCGGTCGGAGTGGTCGAGCAAGGCCATCAGCAGCCCGGTGCGGTCACCGAACCGCCGGAACACCGTGCCCTTGCCCACCTTGGCCGCCGCGGCGACCGCCTCCATGGTGACCCCGGCCACCCCGTGCTCCGCGATCAGCCGGGCGGCGGCGTCCAGCAGCCGGGCCCGGTTGCGCGCCGCGTCGGCACGCAGACACGGCTCCTCGGGCGCCGTGCCGACCTCCAGCAACGGGGACACGTCAAGGGGTTTTTGAGGCGGAAAGGGCGGCAGGGCGCTGGACATGAAGACAGCGTAAAGCATCGGGAACAAAACTGGACCGCGGTCCGTTTACAGTGATACACATCTAACCGGACCCCGGTCCGGATCGTCACAGCGATGTTTCAGCCTCTTGGAGTTCCCATGTCTGTTCGCATCCTCGCGCTCGTCGGCAGCCTCCGCGCCGGTTCGCACAACCGTCAGCTCGCGGAGGCCGCCGTGAAGCTCGCGCCGGAGGGCGCGGAGGTCGAGCTCTTCGAGGGCCTGGCCGACGTGCCGTTCTACAACGAGGACATCGACGTCGAGGGCGACGTCCCGGCCGCCGCCGCGAAGCTGCGCGAGGCCGCCCAGGGCGCCGACGCCTTCCTGCTCTTCTCGCCCGAGTACAACGGCACCATCCCGGCCGTGCTGAAGAACGCCATCGACTGGCTGTCCCGCCCGTACGGCGCCGGCGCCTTCGGCGGCAAGCCCGTCGCCGTCGTCGGCACCGCCTTCGGCCAGTACGGCGGTGTGTGGGCCCAGGACGACACCCGCAAGGCCGTGGGCATCGCCGGCGGCAAGGTGATCGAGGACATCAAGCTGTCCATCCCCGGCTCCGTGACCCGCTTCGCCGAGACCCACCCGGTCGACGACGCCGAGGTCGCCGCCCAGCTGACCGAGGTCGTGGCCCGTCTGCACGGCAACGTGGGCGAGGCCGCCGCGGCCTGACCCCCACGGTCCCGCTCAGGGCCGGAGCCCGCTCGGGCTCCGGCCCTTTGCCGTGCCGCCGGCCGTGCGCGGACCGGCCCCGTGCCGGCCGGACGCCCGGAGCACTGCGCCGGTACACGCCCTCCGCCCTGGCGCCGGTCAGCCGGCGCCGGTAAGTCGCACTTCGTCCGCGACGGGGTAGGGGGGTCATGACCGCACACGGCGGTCCGTCGCCGGCGCGTGGCGCGGCACCGGACCGCCGGCCGGCACGGCAGCGTACGACCGTGGCCCCGCCACGGCCGTACGACGATCGCACCGCCACGGTGCCCGGCCGAGCCCTGCCACCGTGCCCGGCCGGGGCACCGGCCCGGCGCACGGCCGTCCGCCGGACGACGACTCACGGGAGGAGAAGCCATGCCCTTGGTCCCGCCACCGTTCGATCCGGAGCTCGCCACCGCACTGGAGCGGTTCCGGGGCGTGATCGAGCCCGGCTTCACCCTGGACGACCTCGATGCCGCCCGGGAGAGCACGGCCGTCGAGCTGTTCGACCTCACCCTGGACGGCGCGTTCGAGACGGAGGACCGTACGGTCCCCGGACCCGAGGGCGCCCCCGACGTGTCCCTTCTCCTGTGCCGTCCCGCCTCCGCCCCGGCCGCGGCCGCCCTGCCGGTGATCTACCACGTGCACGGCGGCGGCCTGGTGGCCGGCACCAACCGGGCCGGCGTGACCGAGCCCCTGGCCTGGGCGCGCGAACTGGGAGCGGTCGTCGTGTCGGTGGATTACCGGCTCGCGCCCGAACACCCGCACCCGGCCCCGGTCGAGGACGCGTACGCCGGACTGCTGTGGACCGCGGAGCACGCGAAAGAACTGGGCGCCGACCCGGACCGGATCGTGGTCGCGGGGGCCAGCGCGGGCGGCGGCCTCTGCGCGGCTCTCGCCCTGCTCGCCCGGGACCGGGAGGGCCCGCGTCTCAGCGGCCAGGTGCTCATGTCACCGATGCTGGACGACCGCAACGACACCGTCTCCAGCACCCAGATGGCCGGCCGGGGCGTCTGGGACCGGACCGCCAACGAGACCGCGTGGACCGCTCTGCTCGGTGACCGCCGCGGGGGCCCCGGCGTCTCCCCGTACGCGGCGCCCGCCCGCGCCGCCGACCTGCGCGGCCTGCCCCCGGCCTTCCTCGACGTCGGCTCGGCGGAGACCTTCCGGGACGAGGTGGTCGGCTACGCGTCACGCATCTGGCAGGCCGGCGGCGTGGCCGAGCTGCACGTCTGGCCGGGCGGCTGTCACGGCTTCGACACCCTCGTCCCCGAGGCGGCCCTGTCCCGCACGGCCCGGGCGGCACGCGCGGGATGGCTGCGGCGGCTGCTCGCGCAGTGAGGTCCGCCATGGTGCCGACTTCTTCGAGACACCTGTGCGAAAACCGTACGCCGACCCCGATCTGACGTTACCGTTCGGTAGACATCGTGCCCGGAGCCTCCCGGAGGTGCTCCCCCATGACGCCCGACCGTGCCGCAGGTCTCGCGGACACCCGACGTTCCCTCGCCGACGGGGAGGTGACCGCGGTTGCGCTGGTGGAGCAGGCGCTGACCCGGATCGAGGCCACACAGCCCTCGCTGAACGCCTTCCGGATCGTGCGCGCCGAAGCCGCGCTCGCCGAAGCGGAGGCCGCCGACCGCGAGTTGGCGGCCGGTGTGCGGCGTCCGCTGCTCGGGGTGCCGGTGGCGGTGAAGGACGACATGGACGTGGCGGGCGAGCCGACCGCGTTCGGCTGCGCGGGTGAATTTCCGCCGGTGGCCGCGGACGGGGAGGCGGTACGCCGGCTCCGTGCGGCCGGTGCCGTGATCATCGGCAAGACCAACACCTGTGAGCTGGGGCAGTGGCCGTTCACCGAGGGCCCGGCGTTCGGGGAGACCCGCAACCCCTGGCACACCGGGCACACGCCCGGCGGGTCCTCCGGCGGTTCGGCGGCCGCCGTCGCCGCGGGTCTCGTGCCGGCCGCACTCGGCTCGGACGGCGCCGGCTCGGTGCGCATCCCGGCCTCCTGGACCCATCTGATCGGCATCAAGCCGCAGCGCGGGCGGATCTCGACCTGGCCCTGGGGCGAGTCCTTCCAGGGCATCACGGTCAACGGCACCCTGGCCCGTACGGTCGCCGACGCGGCCCTGCTGCTGGACGCGGCGAGCGGCAACCACGACCGGGACCCGCACCGGCCGCCCGCGCTGACCGTCGCGGACGCGGTCGGCCGCGACCCGGGCCGGCTGCGCATCGCCCTGTCCCTGAAGCCGCCGTTCACCGCCGTACCGGCCCGGCTGCATCCGGAGATCCGGGCCCGGATCCTCGAACTGGCCGAGAAACTCGCGGGTCTGGGGCATGACGTCGAGGAGGCCGATCCGCCGTACGGCCAGATCGGGCTCACCTTCGTGCCGCGGGCCACCGCCGGGATCGCCGAGCGGGTCAGCGAGGCCCCCGACCCCGCCCTGCTCGACCCGCGCACCCGGGGCGCTGCCCGGCTCGGCCGGCTGCTCGCCGGGGCCCCGCTGCGGATCGCCCGGCGCGCCGAGGCCGTGCTGCACCGGCGGATCGGCGCGTTCTTCCGGTCGTACGACGTGATCCTCGCGCCGACGACGGCCGCTCCCCCGCCCCGGATCGGCGCCCTGTCCAAGCTGGGCGGGTTGGCCACGGACCGCGCGATGATCGCCGCATGCCCATACGCCTGGCCGTGGAACGTGCTGGGCTGGCCGGGCGTCAACGTGCCCGCCGGGTTCGCCGGTCCTGGTCTTCCGGTGGGTGCGCAGCTGCTTGGGCCGGCCAACAGCGAGCCCCTGCTGGTGTCGCTTGCCGCCCAGCTGGAGGCGGACCTGCGCTGGCACGAACGGTGGCCGCCGCAGCGGGCGGACGCGGACCGGCCGGCCGCGTGACGGTGTTCCGCCCGTAGTCTGTGGCCATGGGCGACGCGTCGATGGTCGGGCTGATGGGGCGGGTGACGGGGACGGTGGGGCCCGGTCTGGTGGGCGAGGTGATCGTGCGGGTGCGCGGGGGCGCGGAGCACTTCCTCGCCCACCCGGCCGACGGCACGTCCCGGATCACTGCGGGCACGGTGGTGATGGTGGTGGAGCACCTGCCGCCGCGGACCGTCTACGTCACGGCGGCGTACGACAGTTGAGCACGTGTACCCGCAGGTGGGCGGCGTGCGTCAAGATTGCAACAAGGTTTCGTCAGCGTCTTCACCCGGCGCCGGGGCAGGCGCACACTCCCTTCGTTCGGTGCCGAGAGGGCACCAATGCAAAGGGGGCGTATGCCGATGATGGTCGGCGTCGTTGCGGGGGCGGTCGTCGTTGCCGTCCTCGTGCTGATCGGTCTGTTCAAGATGATGTGGCGGGTCGCCGAGCCGAACGAGGCGCTCATCATCTCCGGGTCCAAGCACCGCACCGAGGGCATCGAGGAAGGTATGGGCTTCCGCATCGTCACCGGGCGGGGCACGCTCGTACTGCCCGGCGTGCAGGCGGTGCGCAAGCTGTCGCTGGACCTGAACGAGACCGAGCTGCAAGTGGACTGCGTGACGCACCAGGGCATTCCGCTGAAGGTGCGGGGCGTGGTCATCTTCAAGGTGGGCGACGACTTCGTGTCGATCGCTAACGCCGCCCGCCGTTTCCTGGACCAGCAGCGGCTGATGTCGGAGCGGGTGCACAACGTCTTCGCCGGTCATCTGCGGTCCATCGTGGGCGGGCTGACGGTCGAGGACATGATCCGCGACCGGGACAAGCTGACCGGTCAGACCCGGGCGGCCTGCGGCACGGAGATGGAGAAGCTGGGCCTGATCGTGGACTCGTTGCAGATCCACGAGATCGAGGACCCGACCGGCTACATCCAGAACCTGGCTATGCCGCACGCCGCGGCCGTCCAGCGGGACGCCCGCATCGCACAGGCGGAGGCGAACCGGCTGGCCACCGAGGCCGAACAGCAGTCGATGGCGCGGATGGCCGAGGCCACCCGGGACAGCGAGATCCTGCAGGCCGGCTACCAGGCCGAGCGGGACAAGGCCGCGGCGAAGGCCCAGCAGGCCGGCCCGCTGGCCGCGGCCGGTGCCCGGCAGGAGGTCGTCGTCCAGGAGACGCGGGTCGCCGAGCTGGAGGCGCACCGGCGTGAGCAGCAGCTCCAGGCGGACGTCCGCAAGCCGGCCGACGCCAGGGCCTACGAGACGCGGACGCTGGCCGAGGCCGAGCGCGATGCGCGGATCTCGGCGGCCGAGGCCCGGGCCAAGGAGACCGAGCTGGCGGCCGCGGCCGAGGCGACCCGGGTGAAGACCGCCGCGGGGGCCGAGGCCGAGGCGACGAAGACCCGGGGTACGGCGACCGCCGCCGCCACCCGGGCCACCGGTGAGGCCGAGGCCGCCGCTGCGCAGGCCAAGGGTCTGGCGGAGGCCGAGGCGACCCGGGCCCAGGGTCTGGCCGAGGCGGAGGCCATCAAGGCCCGGGCCGCGGCACTCGCCGAGAACCAGGAGGCGGTCGTCGCCCAGCAACTCGCCGAGAAGTGGCCGGAGATCGTCCAGGCGGGCGCGTCCGCGTTCGGCAACGTGGACAACATGGTGCTGCTCAACGGCGCCGACGGCATGGGCGAGTTGTTCGCGAAGGCTCTCACCATGGGCGGCACGGGTCTGGGTCTGGCCCGCAAGCTGCTCGCCACGATGGGCGAGAACGGACAGCCTGTGGACGGCACTTCGCCGTCCCTCAACGGGGTGGCCGCTCCCCCGCCGCAGAAGGTACGGGTGGATCAGGAGGGCTGACGGCGAGCGGTGCCGCAGGGCCGGGGTCCCTCACCAGGGGCCCCGGCCCTGCGTGCCGACGAGCCGCCCCCCTGTACCTGTACGTGACCGGCCTCGCGGCCCCCGGCGGCCGACCCCGCGGCACCCTGGCCGTCCCCGTGCAACCTATCTGCGGCAGCCGCCCGTTGCGCCCGGGGCTCGGCGCACTAGGGTGCCCCCGTGAGCACGTTCACCGCAGACAACGCCCCGGGCCGCAACGGTCCGCACGCCACCACCGAGGCCGACCCGCGCGAGGTCGGCCGGGTGCGCACCGAGTACTCCCCTGCCCACGACGGCGACCCGGACCCCGGCGAGATCGTGTGGACCTGGGTGCCGTTCGAGGAGAACGACGGCAGGGGCAAGGACCGCCCGGTCCTGGTCGTCGCCCGGGAGGCGGCGGGCACCTTCCTCGCCGTGCAGTTGTCCAGCAAGCGGCACGACGCCGGGCCCGCGGGCGGGGGAAGAGGCGCCCGGGCGTGGGTGGCGATCGGCAGCGGACCGTGGGACCGGTCGGGCCGGGACTCCTGGGTGGACGTGGACCGGGTACTCCGGCTGCACGAGGAGGGCATGCGCCGGGAGGCCTGCGCGCTGGACCGCATGCGGTTCGACCTGGTCCGCCGACGACTGCACGAGCGCTACGGCTGGACCTGACCGGCCCGCTGAAGCGATACGCCGACCGGACCGCACACCGAACCCGACCCGGCCGGACCCGCACCCCAAACCCGATCCGGCCGGCCCGCACGCCGGTGCAGGGCCGGGCCGCCGAGGTGCTACGCGCGGTCCGGGGAGGCGGCGCTCCGGGACTGGGAAAACGCCCGGGGTTGGGCGGCGGCAGCGCTCCGGGACTCGGGAAACGCCCGCACGAAGGCTTCCCGGACCGTGGCTCCCGGTGTCCGGTCCAGTACCCCGAACACCACGTGCTCGAAGGCGCCGGTGAACCTGCCGCCGGGTCCCAGCGCCGCCCGGAAGGCGCCCGCGACCTGCGCCGGGTCGTTCTGGAAGACGCCGCAACCCCAGGCGCCCAGGACCAGCCGGCGGTAGCCGTGGGCCGCGGCGGTCTCCAGGACGCGTTCGGCCCGTACCGCCAGGGCGCCGGGCAGCTCCGCGACCCGCTCCGGTGCCGTGCGCCGGATGACGCCCGCGTTGGGGGCGGCGGCCGTCAGGAAACCCGCCTGGAACGGCTCGGTCAGCAGCCGGCCCCGGTCGTCGCGGAAGACGGGGACGCCCGGGGAGTGGATCACCCGGTCCGTGTAGAACGCGTCGCGGTGGGCGCGGTGGTGGTCGTAGAAGGCGCGGGCCTCCAGCAGGCAGGTGTGCAGCGCGGAGGCGCGGCACAGGGCCTCCTCCTGGGCCTGGGCGCCGTTGAGATAGCCGCCGCCCGGGTTCCGGGCGGAGGCGAAGTTGAGGACGGCGACCGGGGCGTCGGCGAGCCGGCGGGCCGCCTCCAGGCTGCTCTCACCGGTGACCTCGATGACGGTGTCGCGCCCGGCTGCCGGCTCCACCGGCACCGGCGCGGGGCCGAACATCGCGGTGCCCGCCCGTGCGGCCTCGATCGCCTCCGCGACCGGCATCTCCCGGCCGTCCGGCGCCCGGTAGCGGCCCGCCGTCACGATCCGTTCCGTCTCGGCGGCGATCCCGCGCAGGCGCGCGCTCACGGCGCCACCCCCGTGGGCGCCGCGACCACGGCCCGAGCGGTCTCGTCCGTTCTCGTCGTGCTCACGCACGCATCCTGGGCGATGCTGGTGAGGCGGTGCAACGGAGTTTCCCGCCCCCGGAACGGTCCGGAAACACAGAGGGAAACGGATGTGACCGATCCGGAACGTCCGGGTGCGCACCCTTGTGCGAATCGACTCGAGGGTTTTGGGTGGGACGAGTGCCGGTCCGGATCACCGATCCCGGGCCGGTGGCACGGTGGACTCTCAGGAGGATCACGAAACATGTCCGAATCACAGAACGGCGGTGACTGTACGGACCACCGCACCGCCGTCACCGAGGCCGAGGTGGAGGCCCTGGTCCGGGGCATCTGCTTCAAGACCGGACCACCCCGCGCCCTCGGTGTGGAGCTGGAGTGGCTGGTCCAGCCGCTGGAGCTGCCGCAGCTCCCCGTCCCACCCGAACGGCTCGAAGCGGTCTACGCCACCTTGCGGACCGTACCCCTGGGGTCGGCGCTCACCGTCGAACCCGGCGGCCAGCTGGAACTGAGCTCGCCGCCCGTCGGCTCCCTGACGGAGTGCATCGACACCGTCTCCGCCGACCTGGACACCGTCCGGGCCGTGCTCGCCGAGGACGGCCTCGGCCTCGCCGGCATCGGCCACGATCCCTGGCACGCGCCCCGCAGATTCCTGCACGAGCCGCGCTACGACGCCATGGAGACCTGCCTGGACCGCACGGGTCCGGCCGGCCGTCGCATGATGTGCGCCTCGGCCTCCGTCCAGGTCTGCGTGGACGCCGGCCACGAGGAGCCGGGCCCGCTGGGGCACGCCCGGCGCTGGTGGCTCGCGCACCAGCTGGGCCCGGTGCTGGTGGCCGCGTTCGCCAACTCCCCGCTGAGCGGCGGCCGGCCCACGGGCTGGCAGTCCACCCGGCAACTGCTGTGGACGGAGATCGGCGCCGGCCGGGCCGGTGCTCCCCCGCTGAACGGCGAGCCACGGGCCGCCTGGGCCCGGCATGTGCTGGACGCACCGGTGATGTGCGTCCGCCGGGACGACGGCGGGCCGTGGCACGTGCCCGAAGGCCTCACCTTCCGGGAGTGGACCCGCTCCCGGTCGCCCCGGCCGCCCACCCGGGCGGACCTCGACTACCACCTGACCACCCTGTTCCCGCCGGTCCGGCCGCGCGGCCACCTGGAGCTGCGCATGATCGACGCGCAGTCCGGTGCGGACGGCTGGATCGTGCCGCTCGCGGTGACGGCGGCGCTGTTCGACGATCCGCACGCCGCCGAGACCGCGTACCGGACCGTGAAACCGCTCGCCGAACGGGCCGTGAACCTGCCCGCTCCGCACAACCCGCTGTGGGTCGACGCGGCCCGGCTCGGCCTCGCCGATCCGGAGCTGTGCGAGGCCGCCGGCATCTGCTTCGAGGCGGCCCTGGAGGCGCTGCCCCGGCTCGGTGCCGCTGCCCGGGTCGTCGAGGCCGTGGCGGCCTACCGGGACCGCTACGTGGCCCGGGGCCGCTGCCCGGCCGACGACCTGCTGGACCGGCTGCCCGCCCTGGATCCGCCCCGGCGCCGGCCGGGCCCGGCCGGGGGCACCCCCATCGCCCACGGGAGGAAGGACATCCGCACATGACCGCCCCCGAGACCGAGACCGCCGAGACGGACACCGAGGCGCTGCGGAAGCGCGCGCTGTCCTCCCTGACCACCGCCCGTGACCGCACCACGCTGCTGACCACCTGCGTCGACGAGCCGGACCTCACCGCGCAGCACTCCCCGCTGATGTCGCCCTTGGTGTGGGACCTCGCGCACATCGGCAACCAGGAGGAGCTGTGGCTGCTGCGGGCGGTCGGCGGCCGGGAGGCGATGCGGCCCGAGATCGACAGGCTGTACGACGCGTTCGAGCATCCGCGCGCGGAGCGCCCCTCGCTGCCGCTGCTGCCGCCCGCCGAGGCCCGCCGGTACGCGGCCGAGGTGCGCGGCCGGGCGCTTGACCTGCTGGAGACGGCGGACTTCCGTGGCACCCGGCTGACCGAGGCCGGCTTCGCCTTCGGGATGATCGCCCAGCACGAACAGCAGCACGACGAGACCATGCTGATCACCCATCAGCTCCGCAGGGGTCCGCAGGTCCTGACCGCCCCGGACCCGGAACCGGCTCAGCCGTTCACCGGCCCCGCCGAAGTCCTGGTCCCCGGCGGACCGTTCACCATGGGCACCTCCGGCGAGCCGTGGGCCCTGGACAACGAACGCCCCGCGCATCCGCGGGAGGTGGCGCCGTTCTGGATCGACACCACCCCGGTCACCAACGCCGCGTACCAGGCGTTCATCGAGGACGCCGGCTACGACAGCGAGCGCTGGTGGTCGCCGGAGGGCTGGGCGCACATCCGGCAGCACGGCATCACCGCCCCCCTGTTCTGGCGCCGGGAAGGCGGCCAGTGGCTGCGGCGCCGGTTCGGGATCACGGAGCCGGTGCCGCCGGACGAGCCGGTGCTGCACGTGTGCTGGTACGAGGCGGACGCCTACGCCCGCTGGGCCGGCCGGCGGCTGCCCACCGAGACGGAGTGGGAGAAGGCGGCCCGCTTCGACCCGGCCACGGGCCGCTCGATGCGCTATCCGTGGGGTGACGCCGACCCGGCGCCCGAACACGCCAACCTGGGCCAGCGGCACCTCGGTCCCGCCCCCGCGGGCAGCTACCCGGCCGGTGAATCACCGCTCGGCGTCCGGCAGTTGATCGGCGACGTGTGGGAGTGGACGGCGAGCGACTTCCTGCCGTACCCGGGATTCCGGGCGTTCCCGTACAAGGAGTACTCCGAGGTGTTCTTCGGCTCCGACCACAAGGTGCTGCGCGGCGGTTCCTTCGCCGTGGACCCGGTGGCCTGCCGCGGCACGTTCCGCAACTGGGACTACCCGGTCCGGCGGCAGATCTTCTCCGGGTTCCGCACCGCCCGCTCGGAGACCGCCTGATGTGCCGTCATCTCGCCTACCTGGGGCCGGAAGAGCCGCTGGGCCGGCTCCTCGTGGAGCCTGCGTACAGCCTGTTCCGCCAGTCGTGGGCACCACGGCGGCAGCGGTACGGGACGGTCAACGCCGACGGTTTCGGAGTGGGCTGGTACGCCCCGGACGATCCGGTGCCGGCCCGCTACCGGCGGGCCGGGCCGATCTGGGCCGACCTGTCCTTCGCCGACCTGGCCCGGGTGGTGCGCTCCGGTGCGGTGCTCGCCGCCGTACGGGACGCGACCCTCGCGGGGGCGGACGCGGAGGCCGCGGCGGCGCCGTTCGCGGCGGGGCGGTGGCTGTTCAGCCACAACGGCGCGATCGCGGGCTGGCCGGACGCGGCGGCACCCCTGGTGTCCGCGCTGCCCCCGGTCGAGCTGCTGTCGCTGCAGGCCCGCACCGACTCGGCGTTCGTGTGGGCACTGGTCCTGCACCGGCTGCGCTCCGGGGACGAACCGGAACAAGCCCTCGGTGAGACGGTTCGCCGGTTCGCGCAGGCCGCCCCCGCTTCCCGGCTGAACCTCCTGCTCACCGACGGCACCACCATCGCCGCCACCGCCTGGGGCGACACCCTCTGGTACCGCACGGAGCCCGGCCGGGGCACGGTCGTCGCCTCCGAACCGTACGACGACGACCCGCTCTGGCAGGAGGTTCCCGACCGCACCGTGCTCACCGCGAGCCGCGCCGGCGTGCTGCTCGCCCCGCTGGAGGATCCGGCGGCCTCCCCCACTCTCGGCTCCGCTCGAGCGGAAGCACCCCCATCACCGAAGGAGCCCTGTCGTTGAGCCCCCTGCACGTCACCCGTACCCTCCCCGAGGACACGACGGACGCCGCGCTGCGCGCCGACGTCCTGCACGGCCTCACCGTCACCCCCAAGTGGCTGCCGCCCAAGTGGTTCTACGACGCCCGCGGCAGCGAGCTGTTCGAGCAGATCACCGAACTGCCCGAGTACTACCCCACGCGTGCCGAGCGGGAGATCCTCGTCGCCCGGTCCGGGGAGATCGCCGCCGCGAGCGGTGCCCGCACGCTGATCGAGCTGGGCTCGGGCTCGTCGGAGAAGACCCGCTATCTGATCGACGCGCTCCCGCTCGCGGCCTACGTCCCGGTCGACGTCAGCGAGAGCGCCCTCACCCAGGCCGGCCGGGCTCTCGTCGAGGAACGCCCGGACCTCGAAGTACACGCGCTGATCGCCGACTTCACCGCCCCGCTGACCCTGCCGGCCACTCCCGGGCCCCGGCTGCTGGCCTTCCTCGGCGGCACGATCGGCAACCTGCTGCCCGCCGAACGCGCCGCGTTCCTGGCCTCCGCGCGAGCCCTGCTCGCCCCGGGCGACGGGCTGCTGCTCGGCACCGACCTGGTCAAGGACGAACAGGTGCTGGTCCGGGCGTACGACGACGCGGCCGGGGTGACGGCCGCGTTCAACAAGAACGTGCTGGCCGTGGTCGACCGGGAGCTGGGCGCCGACTTCGACCCGGACGCCTTCGACCATGTCGCCCTGTGGGACGCCGAGCGGGAGTGGATCGAGATGCGGCTGCGCTCCCGTACCGCGCAGACCGTGAAGGTGCCCGCGCTCAACCTCGCCGTGGACTTCGCGGCGGGCGAGGAGCTGCGCACCGAGGTCTCGGCCAAGTTCCGGAAGGAGGGTGTGACCGCCGAACTGGCCGCCGTCGGCCTGGATCTGACGCACTGGTGGACGGATGCGGAGGGCCGCTTCGCGCTGTCGCTCAGCGTGGCCCGGTGAACCATTGTCAACCCCGCCCGGTGAATCCTGCCCCGTGAACCCCGCCCGGTGAACCCGGTCCCGTGAACCCGGCCCGGTGAACCCGGTCCCGTGGACCCGGCCCGGCGGGCGGGGTCCGCCGGGTCAGTTCACCTCCGGGGCGAGCGCCTCGGTGATCTTGCGTGAGGCGCGGCGGGCCTCGGTCACCGGATCCGCTCCCTCGAGCACCTGGGTCATGTACTCCTTGATCGGGTTGTCGGCCTCGACGTCGGCCCACTGAGGGGTGTGGGGGGTCGCCCGGCCGTGCGCCGCGCCCGCGGCCATGGCGGCGACCCCCTCCTTTCCCGCGACCGCACCGGCCAACGTGGTCTTGTTGGGCACGTAGTTCATGGTGCGGGCGAGTTCGGTGTCCCACTTGGCACCCGTGAGCGCTCCTACGACGGTGGTCGCGGCGAACTGGTCGTCGGTGTTCTGGGGCACGACCAGGTCGGAACCGCCGGTGAAGACGGTGCCCGGCCGGCCGGCGGTCGTGCCGGGCACGGGGAAGAAGCCGAGCTTGTCCTCCAGTTCCGGGTTCTGCCGCACGATCGCCTGGGCGAGCCCGGGTACGGCGATGATCTGCGCGACCTTGCCGCCGGCGAACACCCCGGCCTGGGGCGGGTGTTCCTCGTCGGCGTCCACGGGCCCCTCGCCCAGCGCCTGGAGCCGCCGGTAGAAGTCCATGCCGCGCAGCGCCTCCGGCGTGTCCAGGGTGCCCTGCCACGCGTAGTCCTTCTCGCGGGCGAGGTCGCCGCCCTCGTCCCAGATGAATCCGGAGAGCGTGTACCAGTCCTGTCCGGCGAGGTAGATGCCCTGGTTGCCCCCGCTGTCGAGCTTCTCAGTGCCCGCGAGCCACGCCTCGCGGGTCCTGGGCGGGGTGACGCCGGCACGCTCGAACAGGTCCTTGCGGTAGATGACGACGCGGTTGGCCGCGTACCAGGGGATGCCGTACTGCTTGTTGCCGTCCTTGCCGGGCTGGGCGAGACCGGGCAGCCACTTGTCCTTGCCCCAGTCGCGCATCGACTCCAGCGTGAGGTCCACGAGCCGGCCGCCGTCGGCGTACAGCGGCACCTGGGTGTTGCCGACCTCGATGACGTCCGGGCCGTCCGCGGACTTCCCCTCGATCGCGCCGCGGACCTTGTCCACGATGCCGGTCCATTCCTGGATGCGGATGTCCAACCGCAGATCCTCGTGGGTGCGTTCGAAGTCCTCGGTGAACCGCCGCAGGAACTCCGTCGACGCGCTGTCCTTCATCAGCCAGACGGTGACGGTCTTCCGCTCGTGTCCGCCGGGCAGCATCCCGCAGCCGCTGACGAGGGAACCGGTGACGCAGATGAGGGCGAGCAGACGACGTCTCACGAGGGGTCCTGTTCTGTCTGGCATGGGCGGTGCGGACAGGGGTGGGGGCCCGGCGTGGGGGGACGAGCACGGGTGCTCGTGCGGGTGTGCCTGGATTTTGGTATGGACCAATGCGGAGGGTCAAGGGGCAGCGGCGCCGCGTAGCCGACGCCGTGCGCGCGGAGCGCGGATACGGCACGGTGGAGTACGGCGTGACACGAGAGGAGCACCCGCATGTCGAACCACACCTACCGGGTCACCGAGATCGTCGGGACCTCGCACGAGGGCGTCGACCAGGCCATCCGCAACGGCATCGCCCGAGCCGACCAGACCCTGCGCAATCTGGACTGGTTCGAGGTGACCCAGGTCCGCGGCCAGATCGAGAACGGCCGGATCGAGCACTACCAGGTGGGCCTGAAGGTCGGCTTCCGCATCGAGGACGGCGACTGACCCGGCCCGGCGGCGGCATCCGCCGCATCCGCCGCTTCCGCCTCAGGTCCGGCCCTCGCGCTCCTGCGCGTCCTCCAGCGCGGCCGACTTGGCGGCCCAGCGGGCCCGCACGACGGTGAACCCGGCGCGCTCGGCGTCGTCGCACACCAGCTCGTCGTCGTCCACCAGGACCCGGACCTCCCGGTCCCGGGCGAGCCGGCGCAGGGTCTCCAGCTTGGTGAACCGGGCGGGCCTGCGGTCGGCGTTGCGGCGCATGTACACGCGTCCCTCGGGCAGCCCGTGGCCGGCCAGCCACGTCAGCGTGTCCTGACGGCACCGCTCGGGACGGCCCGTGAGGTAGACGACCTCGCACTCATGGGCCCGCTCGACGGCCAGCGCCACGCCCTCGGCGAGCGGCGGGTCCTGGGGCGCGGCGGCGAAGAACGCGTCCCACTCACGCGGCCGGCTCTCCAGGAAGTGCTGCCGGTGAGCGGTGTCGGCCAGGGTGTTGTCCAGGTCGAACACGGCGAGCGGGCGAGGGGTGGCGTCTTTCACACCGCCACCCTAGTGCCGGGTCGCACTCCGGGAATCTCCGGCCGGTCAGCACGTTGAACCCTGTGTGAGCAGTTCAGTCATCGCCCGGACCCGGTTCTCCGTCCTCGACCGTTCCCGTACCCGGGAGGGCCGGCCGCCCGCCGAGGCGCTGCGGGACACCGTCGCGCTGGCGCGGGAGGCGGAGGCGCTCGGTTTCCACCGGTTCTGGGTGTCGGAGCACCACGGTGTGCCCGGGGTCGCCGGTTCCGCGCCGACCGTGCTGGCCGCCGCGGTCGCCGCCGCCACCGGGACGATCCGCGTCGGCACCGGCGGGGTCATGCTTCCCAACCACCAACCGCTGGTCGTCGCCGAGCAGTTCGGGGTACTCGAGGCGCTGTTCCCCGGACGGATCGACATGGGACTCGGCCGTTCCGTGGGGTTCACGGACGGGGTGAGGAAGGCCCTGGGGCGGGACAAGGGCGACGCCGAGGACTTCGCGGCGCAGCTCGGCGAGCTGCTGGACTGGTTCACGGGCAGCTCGCCGACCGGGGTGCACGCCCGCCCGGCGGAGGGGCTGACGGTGCCGCCGTTCGTGCTGGCCATGGGAGAGGGCGTGCGGATCGCGGCCCGCGCCGGTCTGCCCATGGTCATCGGTGATCTGCGCAACCGGGAGAAGATGCTCCTCGGCATCGACCGGTACCGCTCCCTGTTCCGGCCCTCCCCCTGGGCGTCCGAGCCGTACGTCGTGATCTCCGGCACCGTCGCGGTCGCCGGCACCGAGGCGGAGGCCCGGCGGCTGCTGGTGCCCGAGGCCTGGTCGATGGCGTACTCACGCACCCACGGCACGTTCCCCTCGCTGGCCCCCGCCGAGTCGGTCGAGGCGCACGCGATGACCGCGAGGGAGCGGGAGTTCTACGAGTCCGGGCTCGCCGGGCACATCGCCGGAACCGAGGAGCAGGTCGCCCACGAGCTGGAGACGGTGCTGAAGGAGACCGGCGCCGAGGAGGTCCTGGTCACCACCAGCACCTACGACCGTGCGGCCCTGCTGGACTCCCACCGGCGGCTCGCCGGGCTCTTCGCGCCGGGCCACTGAACCGATGAGCCGCTGACCCGATGACCCGCTGACCCTACGAACTGCCGAGCCGCCGAGCCGCCCGAGATGCGTTCCCGGGCACGGGCGGTGAACCTGGTAGGGCAAGCCTCAACCGAAGAGGAGGGCTGCCATGTCCTTCATGGACAGGATCAAGGGCATGCTCAAGGGCCACGAAGACATGGCCGACAAGGGCATCGACAGGGGTGGCGACGCCATCGACCAGCGCACCGGGAACAAGTACCGTTCCCAGGTCGACACCGGGCAGGACAAGCTGAGGGACGAGTTCGGCACCCGGCCGCAGGACCGGGGCAACCCTCCGCAGTAGTGGCTCAGGGGGCGGATAGAGTTCCCCGATGCACAGCCCCCACGATCCGTACATCCGCGTCCGCGGTGCCCGTGAGCACAACCTCAAGGGCGTCGACGTGGACGTCCCCCGGGACGTACTGGCCGTGTTCACCGGCGTCTCCGGCTCCGGCAAGTCCTCCCTGGCGTTCGGCACGATCTACGCCGAGGCCCAGCGGCGGTACTTCGAGTCGGTCGCGCCCTACGCGCGCAGGCTCATCCACCAGGTCGGGGCGCCCAAGGTGGGCGAGATCACCGGGCTGCCGCCCGCCGTCTCACTGCAGCAGCGCCGCTCGGCGCCCACGTCGCGCTCCTCGGTGGGCACGGTCACCAACCTCTCCAACTCCCTGCGCATGCTGTACTCGCGCGCCGGGGAGTATCCGCCCGGCGCCGGGCGGCTCGACTCGGACGCGTTCTCGCCGAACACCGCGGCCGGCGCGTGTCCCGAGTGCCACGGCCTCGGGCAGGTGCACGACACCAGCGAGGAACTGCTGGTCCCCGACGCCTCGCTGTCGGTCCGTGCGGGCGCCGTAGCGGCCTGGCCGGGCGCCTGGCAGGGCAAGAACCTGCGGGACATCCTCGACACCCTCGGGTACGACGTCGACCGGCCCTGGCGCGAACTTCCCGCCGAGCAGCGCGAGTGGATCCTGTTCACGGACGAGCAGCCGGTCGTCACCGTGCACCCGGTCCGGGACGCGGACCGCATCCAACGGCCGTACCAGGGCACGTACATGAGCGCCCGCCGGTACGTGCTGAAGACGTTCTCCGACACCAGGTCGGCCACCCTGCGGGCGAAGGCGGAGCGGTTCCTGACCAGTGCGCCCTGCCCGGCCTGCCGCGGCAGCCGGCTGCGTCCGGAGGCGCTCGCGGTGACCTTCGGCGGCCGGACCATCGCCGAACTGGCCGCGCTGCCCCTGACCGACCTCGCCGGGCTGCTCGACGGCGGCACGGAGACCGCCAGGGTGCTCACCGAGGATCTGAAGTCCCGCATCGCACCGGTGGTCGAGCTGGGCCTCGGCTATCTCAGCCTGGACCGGGCCACCCCCACCCTCTCGGCGGGCGAGCTGCAACGGCTGCGGCTCGCCACGCAGTTGCGCTCCGGACTGTTCGGTGTGGTCTACGTGCTGGACGAGCCGTCCGCCGGGCTGCACCCGGCGGACACCGAGGCGCTGCTGACGGTACTGGACCGGCTGAAGACGGCCGGGAACTCGGTGTTCGTGGTGGAGCACCACCTGGAGGTGGTGCGCGGCGCCGACTGGCTGGTGGACGTGGGCCCCGGCGCGGGCGAACACGGAGGGCAGGTGCTGTACAGCGGGCCGGTGGCCGAGCTGGCCTCGGTCGAGGAGTCGGCGACGGCCGCGTTCCTCTTCGACGAGGCGCCCGGGCCCGCACGTGAGGTCCGGCAGCCGCGCGGCTGGCTGAAGGTGGGTCCGGTGAGCCGCCACAACCTGCGTGCGGTGACGGCCGAGTTCCCGCTCGGCGCCTTCAGCGCGGTCACGGGGGTCTCCGGATCCGGGAAGTCCACGCTCATCGGCGAGCTGACGCAGGAGCTCGAAGGGGTCGGGCGGCTGGTCCGGGTCGACCAGAAGCCCATCGGCCGCACCCCGCGGTCCAACCTGGCCACCTACACCGGCCTGTTCGACGTCGTGCGCAAGGTGTTCGCCGGCACCGGGGAGGCGCGGGCGCGCGGCTACGGGGTGGGGCGGTTCTCCTTCAATGTGCCCGGCGGGCGCTGTGAGACCTGCCAGGGCGAGGGGTTCGTCAGCGTGGAGCTGCTGTTCCTGCCGAGCACGTACGCACCCTGTCCGGACTGCGGCGGCGCCCGCTACAACCCCGGGACGCTCGAGGTGACGTACCGGGGACGGTCCATCGCCGAGGTGCTCGACCTGACCGTGGAGGCCGCGGCGGAGTTCTTCGCGGACACCCCGGCCGCCGCCCGCAGTCTGGGCACCCTGCTCGACGTGGGCCTCGGCTATCTGCGGCTCGGCCAGCCCGCCACCGAGCTGTCCGGCGGGGAGGCACAGCGGATCAAGCTGGCGAGCGAGCTGCAGCGCGGGCGCCGGGGCCACACGCTGTACCTGCTGGACGAGCCGACGACCGGACTGCACCCGGCCGACGTGGAGGTGCTGATGGACCGGCTGCACGGGCTGGTCGACGGCGGGCACACGGTCGTGGTGGTCGAGCACGACATGACGGTGGTCGCCGGCGCCGACTGGGTGATCGACCTGGGCCCGGGGGGCGGCGACCGGGGCGGCCGGATCGTGGCGGCCGGCCCGCCGGAGCGCGTGGCCCGGACGGCGGGCAGCGCGACGGCGCCCTATCTGGCACGGGTCATGCCGTGAGCGTCGAGCGCCCCCACCGGTGCGCAAGGCACCGGTGCGGCAACCGAGTCGGGCAAGAACGGCAGCCCGAAGGGGTCCGGCGCCCGGGGCGTTTCCGGCCCCCCCGGAGCCTGGGCCTCCGGGCCGACCACGTGGTGGAGGTGCCGTTCGACGCCGCGCCGCAGTCAGCGCGCCGGCAGCTGAAGGGGTCGCGCCCCGCCGCCGTGGGCGCCTGCCTGCGGTTGGCGGAGCTGGTCGTGGGACCCCACCGGCGTGCCCGCGACGAGGGCGGCATGGGTCCAGGCGGGCTCGGGTGAGTCGGGCTGGGCCGCGTGAGCGAGGGCCCGGCGGTCGGCGTGGGCGCCCGGTGGGATCACCGGGCGTACGTCCACCTCGGCGACCAGGCCCCGGGTGCGGGCCACCCGCCACAGGGAGGCGAGCAGGGTGTCCTCGCCGACGAAGGCCGCCGCCGTGCCGGTTCCGCCGTCCTGCTGGCGGTAGCGCAGCCTGACCGGCTGGACGGGCACGCCCGCGTCGAGCGCGGCCTGGAAGACGGCACGGTGGAAGCGGCCGTGGGCCCGGCCGCACCAGGTGCTGCCCTCGGGGAAGGCGGACACGGCCGCGCCCTCGCGCAGGGCGCCCGCGATCCGCGAGACGGTCTGCGGCAGGGCGCGCAGCCGGTCCCGCTCGATGAAGAGAACCCCGCCGCGGGCGGCGAGCGGGCCCGCCACCGGCCACTGCCGGATCTCGGTCTTGGCGAGCATCCGGGCGGGACGTACGGCGGCGAGCAGCGGGATGTCGAGCCACGAGACGTGGTTGGCGACCAGCAGCAGCCCGCCGGCCGGCGGGGCCGAGCCGGTGATCCGGACCCGGACGCCCATGGCTCGCACGATCGTCCGGCACCATCGCCTGACCCACTCGGCGGGTATCCTCCCCCGCAGGCGGGGGCACCCCCAGCCGAGCGCGGACAGCGCGATTCCGGCCAGCAGCAGGATCACGACCGTGGCGATCCGCAGGACGGCACGCGGGACGGCCACGGCGGTCCTGGCCGGCTCCACACAGACGCCCGGGCTGCAGGGCGCGCTGGGCAGCCAGACGCTCATCAGGCCGGCACGAGGGAGAGGAAGTGCCGCAGATAGCGCTGGTTGACGCGGCGCATCGACAGCAGCACGTACAGGTCGGCGACCCCGAAGTCCGGGTCGTGGGCGGGCTCGCCGCACACCCAGGCGCCCAGGCGGAGGTAGCCGCGCAGCAGGGCGGGCAGCTCGGTGCGGTCGGCCGGGGCCTGGGCGTTCGGGACCCACGGCAGCAGCGGCCGGACCCGGAACTCCTCGGGCGCCAGGTGCTTGGCGCGGACCCGCTCCCAGGTACCGGTGGCGAGGACGCCGCCGTCGGCGAGCGGCACCGAACAGCAGCCCGCCAGCCACTCGTGGCCCCGGTCGGTCATGTACCGGGCTATGCCGGCCCAGATCAGGCCGATCACGGCGCCGTCGCGGTGGTCGGGGTGGACGCAGGAGCGGCCGACCTCGACCAGTCCGGGCCGGATCGCGTCGAGCGCGCCCAGGTCGAACTCGCCCTCGGAGTAGAGCCGGCCGGCGACCGCGGCGCGCTCGGGTGGCAGCAGCCGGTAGGTGCCGACGACCTGCCCGGTCTCCGTGTCGTGCACGAGCAGGTGGTCGCAGTAGGCGTCGAAGGCGTCGACGTCGTGTCCCGGCTCCGTGGTGGCCAGCAGGGCACCCATCTCGCCGGCGAAGACGTCGTGCCGCAGCCGCTGGGCGGCACGCACGTCGCCCTCGTCACGGGCGAGGGTGACGCGGTAGCGGGTGGGTGCCGCGGGCTGCGGGGGACGGTCGAGGGTGGAAACGCCGGTCATGGCTCTCTCCTGGTCACGGGCCGGTTCGGCGACAGCGGCGGGCCAGGTGCGTACGACCCGCCGCTCCAGTTCTTCCGACGCCGGTTGGCGTGCGCGTGACCTCTGCCAGGAGAGCGGATGTGGGGATGTTGAACGGCGGGGTCAGCCGTCCTCGGTCGCGCAGCCGGCGAGCAGCCGCGTGGCCTCCTCGGGAGCGAGTACGCGCTCCAGGACGAGGTCGCCGGTCATGTGCGCGGGAAGAACCGGCCCGCGGCGACGGCGTCGAGGAGGCACTGCGTCCCGTGGCTCCCGAAGATCATGGGCGGAGACTACAGGGGCCCCGGAAACCAGACGGGGCCGGGTGAGCACCGCTCCCGGCCCCGCCCGCCCGCCACTCGGCGAACGCTCGGTGGCGCCCCGTGAGGGGCGCGGGGAACTGCGCGAGCAGCCGCAACGCTCCCGCAGCCCCGAGGCGATCAGCGCTTCCCCGCCTTCCGGGTGGCCCTGAGCCACTCCTTGTTCATGCTCGTGATCGACATCAGCGGAATCCCCTTGGGACAGGCGGTGGCGCACTCGCCGGTGAGAGTGCACCCGCCGAACCCTTCCGCATCCATCTGCGCGACCATGTCCAGCACCCGCGTCTCCCGCTCGGGCGCGCCCTGGGGCAGCACGTTCAGATGGTTGACCTTGGCGGAGGTGAACAGCATCGCCGCCCCGTTGGGACACGCGGCCACACATGCCCCGCAGCCGATGCACTCCGCGTGCTCGAACGCGAAGTCGGCGTCGGCCTTGGGCACCGCCGTGGCGTGCGCCTCGGGCGCGGACCCGGTCGGCGCGGTGATGTAGCCGCCGGCCTGGATGATCCTGTCGAACGCCGACCGGTCCACGACCAGGTCCTTGATCACCGGGAAGGCGGACGCCCGCCACGGCTCGATGTCGATCGTGTCGCCGTCCTGGAAGGACCGCATGTGCAGCTGGCAGGTGGTGGTGCGCTCCGGCCCGTGCGCGTCGCCGTTGATGACCAGCGAGCAGGCGCCGCAGATGCCCTCACGGCAGTCGTGGTCGAAGGCGACCGGCTCCTCGCCGGAGAGGATGAGCTGTTCGTTGAGGACGTCCAGCATCTCCAGGAAGGACATGTCGGGCGAGATGTCGTCCACCTCGTAGGTGGACATCGCTCCTTCGGCGCCGGCGTTCTTCTGCCGCCAGACGCGCAGGGTGAGCTTCATGCGTAGCTCCGCTGGGTGGGGTGGACGTACTCGAAGACCAGGTCTTCCTTGTGCAGGACGGGAGGCTCGCCGGTGCCGGTGAACTCCCAGGCCGCCGCGTAGGCGAACTCGTCGTCCCTGCGGGCCGCTTCGCCGTCCGGGGTCTGGGACTCCTCGCGGAAGTGGCCGCCGCAGGACTCGGCGCGGTGCAGTGCGTCGAGGCACATCAGTTCGGCGAGTTCCAGGTAGTCGACGACGCGGTTGGCCTTCTCCAGCGACTGGTTGAACTCCTCGCCGGTGCCGGGCACCTTGATCCGGCGCCAGAACTCCTCGCGGATCTGCGGGATGCGTTCCAGGGCCTTGCGCAGACCGCCGTCGGTGCGGGCCATGCCGCAGAACTCCCACATGAGTTCGCCGAGTTCGCGGTGGAAGGAGTCGGGGGTGCGGTCTCCGTCCACAGCCAGCAGCAGGTTGATCCGGTCCTCTGTCTCGGCCAGGGTCTCCTGGACCACCGGGTGTCCGGCGGTGACCGGCTCCTGGTGCGGGTTGCGGGCCAGGTAGTCGTTGATGGTGGCCGGCAGCACGAAGTAGCCGTCGGCGAGGCCCTGCATCAGCGCGGAGGCGCCGAGCCGGTTGGCGCCGTGGTCGGAGAAGTTGGCCTCTCCGACGGCGAACAGGCCGGGGATGGTGGTCTGCAGGTCGTAGTCGACCCACAGGCCGCCCATCGTGTAGTGCACGGCCGGGTAGATCCGCATCGGCACCTCGTACGGATCCTCGTCGGTGATCCGCTGGTACATGTCGAAGAGGTTGCCGTACCGGGCCTCGACCGCCTTGCGGCCCATGCGCTCGATGGCGTCGGCGAAGTCGAGGTAGACACCCTGTCCGCCGGGGCCCACTCCCCTGCCCTCGTCGCAGACGTTCTTCGCGGCGCGGGAGGCGATGTCACGCGGGACCAGGTTGCCGAAGGACGGGTAGATGCGCTCCAGGTAGTAGTCGCGCTCGTCCTCGGGGATCCGGTTCGGCGGCCGGTCGTCGCCCTTGGCCTTCGGCACCCAGATACGGCCGTCGTTGCGCAGCGACTCGCTCATCAGCGTCAGCTTGGACTGGTGGTCGCCGGTGCGCGGGATGCAGGTCGGGTGGATCTGGGTGAAGCAGGGGTTGGCGAAGTGGGCGCCGCGCCGGTGCGCCCGCCAGACGGCGGTCGCGTTGGAGTTCATGGCGTTGGTCGACAGGTAGAAGACGTTGCCGTAGCCGCCGCTGGCGAGGACGACGGCGTCGGCGAAGTACGTGTCGATCTTGCCGGTGATCAGGTCCCTCGCCACGATCCCGCGGGCCCGCCCGTCGACGACGATCAGGTCCAGCATCTCGGTGCGCGGGTGCATCTCCACGTTGCCCGCGGCGATCTGCCTGCTGAGGGCCTGGTACGCGCCGAGCAGCAGCTGCTGGCCTGTCTGGCCGCGGGCGTAGAAGGTGCGGGAGACCTGGACGCCGCCGAACGAGCGGGTGTCGAGCAGGCCGCCGTACTCGCGGGCGAACGGCACGCCCTGGGCCACGCACTGGTCGATGATCTCGACGGAGATCTGTGCGAGGCGGTGCACGTTGGACTCGCGGGCCCGGAAATCACCGCCCTTGACGGTGTCGTAGAAGAGGCGGTGGATGGAGTCGCCGTCGTTGCGGTAGTTCTTCGCCGCGTTGATACCGCCCTGCGCGGCGATGGAGTGGGCACGGCGCGGGGAGTCCTGGTAGCAGAACTGGACGACGTGGTAGCCCTGTTCGGCGAGGGTGGCGCCCGCCGAGCCGCCGGCGAGGCCGGTGCCGACGACGATGACGGTGTGCTTGCGCCGGTTGGCGGGGTTGACCAGCTTGGCCTCGAAGCGGCGCTTGTCCCAGCGCTCGTGGACCGGGCCGGCGGGAGCCTTGCCGTCGACGGCGGGTTCGCCGGTCGTGTAGTTCACGTAGTCGGTCATGTCAGCTCACCACTCCGGTCATGACGCCCACGGGTACGGCGACGAAACCGGCCGTGAGCAGCAGCGCGAGGACGTCGGCGGCGGTCTTCAGGGCGCGGTCGCGGGCGCGGCTGCCGACGCCGAGGGTCTGGGCCGCGCTCCAGAAGCCGTGCCGGATGTGCAGGCCGAGCGCGAGCATCGCGACGATGTAGACGACGTTGCCGTACCAGGTGGAGAAGGTGTCCACGACGTTCTGGTACGGGTGGCCCTCCTGGAAGCCCCCGGAGTGCACGGTGCCGGTGGTCAGGTCGAGGACGTGCCACACGATGAACAGGCCGAGGATGACGCCGCCCCAGCGCATGGTGCGGGTGGCGTAGCTCGCCCTCGGCTTCTTGTGCACGTACTTGCTCGGCCGTGCCCTGATGTCGCGGCGGCTGAGCTGGTACGCGGACGTGGCGTGGGCGACCACGGCGAGGACGAGGACGATGCGGACGAGCCAGAGGGTCCACTCGTAGTGCATGAAGGGTTCGCCGACCGTGCGCAGCCAGTGCCCGTAGTGGTTGAACTCCCCGGCACCGAAGAAGATCTTCAGGTTGCCGATCACATGGGCGACCAGGTACAGCAGCATGATCACGCCACTGACGGCCATGACCGACTTCTTGCCGACGGAGCTGTCCCACACGGTGCGTGCCATGGACGGCCGTCGGTCCGTCCGCGTTGCCAGTGCCATGACCAGCACGCTAGGGCCCGGGGTGCCGATCGGTCCAAGACATGGTCCGGCTTGATTCCATAGGCTGGGCCTATTCTGGTGGCATGCAGTTCCAGCAGCTCCAGTACTTCGTGGCCGTCGCCGAGACCCGGCACTTCACCCGGGCCGCCGAGCTGGTCCACGTCGCCCAGCCGTCGCTGTCCCAGCAGATCAAGGCGCTGGAGCGGGAGCTGGGCGCGGATCTCTTCCTGCGCGCCCGGGGCAACATCACACTGACCGACGCCGGTGAGGCGCTGCTGCCGCTGGCCCGGCGCATCCTGGCGGACGCGGACACCGCCCGGTACGAGGTGCAGGAGCTGGTGCAGCTGCGGCGGGGGCGGGTGCGGCTGGGGGCCACACCGAGCCTGTGCACGGGCTTGCTGCCGGATGTGCTGCGGGCCTTCCACGACCGGTATCCGGGGATCCGCCTGATGATCGAGGAGGGCGGCTCGCACGACCTGGTGCGGGAGCTGGCCCGCGGCGCGCTGGACCTGGCGCTGGTCGTGCTGCCGCTGCCGACGCCGGCGCCCGCGCTGACGACCGTGGAGCTGCTGCGCGAGGACCTGGTGGTGGTGTCCTCGCCGGAGGCACCGGTACCGGGCACCTCCTGGGCGGGCGACCGGGTCGTGCGCATCGCGGACCTGGAGAGCGAGCGCCTGGTGATGTTCCGGCACGGCTACGACCTCAGAGAGCTGACCGTCGCGGCGTGCCGCTCCGCCGGGTTCGAGCCCGAGTTCGCCGTCGAGGGGGGCGAGATGGACGCGGTACTGGGATTCGTCCGGGCGGGGCTGGGGGTGGCCGTGGTGCCGCGGATGGTGGCTGCTCGGGCGGGGCAGGGGCTGAGGGTCACTCCGTTGGCCCGGCCGGGGTTGCAACGGACCATTGCGCTGGCTCACCGCAGTGACGTCGCTCCGCCCCGGGCCGCGCGGGAGCTTCAGCGGATGCTGCTCGAGCGGTGAGAGGCGGTCCGTTCGGACGCGTCGGCCGGGTACGGACCGTTCCGGGGTACGGACCGTTCCGGGGCGCGGGCCGTCCGTGGTCGCTCGGGCCCACGCGGCACAGCCGCATGTGCAGCACAGCCGCGCATGTGCAGCACAGCCGCGCATGTGCAGCACAGCCGCATGTGCAGCGCAGCCCCGCGCCCCTTCGGGACGCTTCAGCCTGTGGCGTCCACCAAGGCCAGCTCGTGGAGCCGCTCCGGCGGGCCCGGCCTGGCGTAGTACCAGCCCTGGGCCGTGTCGCAGCCCAGTATCCGCAGCTGTTCGGCCTGGGCGCCGGTCTCCACGCCCTCGACCGTGACCGCCAGGTCGAGGCTGTGGGCGAGGGAGACGATGCCCTCCACGATCTTCAGGTCGACGGGGTCGGCGGGGAACTGCTGCATGCCCTGGGTGAAGGAGCGGTCGAGTTTGAGGATGCTGACCGGCAGACGGCGCAGGTTGGCGAGGTTGGAGTATCCGGTGCCGAAGTCGTCCAGGGCGATGTCGACGCCCATCTCGGCCAGCCGGCGCAGCGGTTTGAGCAGGTCGTCGTCGGCGCCGATGAGCGCGGACTCGGTGACTTCCAGGCACAGGGCGTCCGGGGCGACGCCCGCGCGTTCGAGGATCTCGACGGTGTCCTGGACCAGGCCGGGGTGGCTGAGCTGGCAGGGCGAGAGGTTCACGTTGATGCGCAGGGGCCCGGCGGCCGTCTCCTCACCGTGGCGTTCGCGCCAGGCGCGGGCCTGGCGGATCGACTCCTGCAGGACCCAGCGGCCCAGCGGGACGATCAGGCCGGTGTGCTCGGCGAGCGGGATGAACCGGTCGGGGCCGAGGACTCCGTGCTGCGGGTGCAGCCAGCGCACCAGGGCCTCGGCGCCACGCACGCTGCCGTCGCCGAGGTGGACCAGGGGCTGGTACTCGATGAAGAACTCGCCGCGTTCCAGGGCGGTCGGCAGGGCCGTGGTGAGGCCGTGGCGGGTGATGGCGCGGGCGTCGGCCTCGGGATCGGCCAGCTCGGAGCGGTTGCCGCCCGCGGACTTGGCCCGGTACATCGTGATGTCCGCGCTGCGCAGCACCTCGGCGGCCGTGCGTTCACCCGCCGGGCCCTCGACGATGCCGAGGCTGCCGCGGACCAGGAGGTCGCGGCCGTCGATGCTGATGGGGGTCACGAGCGCGCTCATGATGCGCTCGGCGAGTTCGTCGACCTCGCGCGCGGTGCCGGGGCCGGTGGTCAGGGCCACGAACTCGTCGCCGCCGAGCCGGGCGACCATCTCGCCGGGGGCGGTCGCGCAGGACTGAAGCCGGTCGGCGACCTCCACCAGCAGCCGGTCGCCGGCCGCGTGGCCGAGGCTGTCGTTGATGGTCTTGAAGCCGTCCAGGTCGAGGTAGCACAGTCCGAAACGCTGGCCCTCGCCCGCGCCCAGGGCCTTCTCCAGCCGCTCGAAGAACAGTGTCCGGTTGGGCAGTCCGGTGAGGGCGTCGTGCGTGGCCTCGTAGCGCAGCCGGAGGTTGAGCAGCCGGCGCTCGGTGGTGTCCTCCATGAGGGCGAGCTGGTACTGCGGGGTGCCGTCGGCGTCGCGCAGCAGGGAGACCGTGAGGTTGGTCCACAGGACCGTGCCGTCGGGGCGGTTGAACGCCTTCTCCACGTGGTAGTGCTCGCGGTCGCCGCGCACGAGTTCGTCGTAGAGCCGCCAGGTCTGCGGGGCGTCCTCGGGATGGACCCAGTCCTGGACCCGGCGGCCGCGCAGGGCGTTCTCGGAGAGCCCGAACATGCGCGACAGCGCCTGGTTGACCTGGAGGACGTTGCCGTCGAGGTCGGCGATGCCGATCCCTATGGCCGCGCCCTCGAACACCGCGCGGAAGCGGGCCTCGCTGGCGTGCAGCGCCTGCGCGACCACTCCCTGGGCCTGCAACGCGGCCTGCGCGATGGCCTCCTGCTCGGCGAGGGTGCGCTCGCGCAGCGCCTGGGCGTAGCCGGCGGCCATCGCGTGCTGCAACCGCGAGGAACGCATGCGCAGTTCGTCCTGCGGGCCGTCCGCACCGCAGTACAGGACGAGGTACGCGTCGATGCAGTCCAGGGTGCGGGTGAGCGTCTCCGGGTCGGTGCAGTGCGCCCCGACCAGGGCGGCACCGACCGCCTTCGCGGCCTCCGCGTCGAAGCTGCGCGCCCGCAGCAGCTCACTCAACCGGCGTGCGAACGGCAGGAGTTGATTTTCGAACTCGGCGCGGGTCAGTGACGTCGAGGTCACCGGGAAGACGGCCCGGCTCCAGATCGTCGTCAACCGGCGCAGTCTGTCCTCCGGCCCGTCCGGTTCCGCGCTCACGCCGTACGCCCCACGCCGGCGAATCCGGAGAACGCATAGGGATCCTCGTCCGCCGGCGCCGAGTCCGGGCGCCAGTGCGGCATCGGCACCAGTCCGGGTTCCACCATGTCGTACCCCTCGAAGAACCGCGCGATCTCCTCGCGCGAGCGCATGATCAGCGGGTTCCGAATGTCCTTGTACACGTCCACCGCGCCCTCGGCCCGCTCGGCGGGCACCGGGATTCCCTCGTGCGAGGCATGGGTGAGGATCAGCATGCTGCCGGGTGCGAGCGCCTTGCTCAGCTCGGCCACCGCTCCGTAAGGGTCGTCCGCGTCTTCCACGAAGTGCAGTATGGCAACGAGAAGGAGGGCCACTGGCCGATTCAGGTCGATCAGCCGCTCCAGTCGGGGGCTTTCGAGGATCTCCTGGGGCCCGCGCAGGTCGGCGGCGATCACGTCGGCGTCCTCGTTCCCCGCCAGCACCGCCTGGCTGTGGGCGACGGCCACCGGGTCGTGGTCGACGTAGACGACCCGTGCGCCCGGTACGGCCGCCCGGGCCGCCTCGTGGACGTTGCCGAACGTCGGGATGCCGGAACCGATGTCGAGGAACTGGGTGATGCCCTCACCGGCCGCGAACCGCACGGCCCTGCGCATGAACGCCCGGTTGGCCTGCATGATCTTGGGCAGACCCGGCATGAACTCCATGGCCCTGCGGGCCGCTTCCCGGTCGACCTCGAAGTTGTGCGAACCGCCCAGGTAGTAGTCGTAGATCCGCGAGATGCTCGGCACCGAGATGTCGATGCTCCGTGGGGCCCAGGCGGGACGCTCCATGTATCTCTCCAAGGCGTGGACAAGTGTAGGCGATCCGATGTTCGAGCTGAGGCTACTGATCGCCTGCCAAAGGAGCGACCCGAACCGGAAATTGACCGTCCGTTCCCGGTCACTGCCTGCGGCAAGTGCCCGTATGACCCCGCCGTGCGACGAGTGCACGACATCCCGTGCTTGTGCGCACACACAGCGATCCGCCCCCTCCGTGCGGTGCGGAGGGGGCGGATCTGCGGTCGCGCGCTGGACTGGGGCGGGGCGATCGACCCTGGGGAGGTGATCTAGTTGCCCGGCGCGCCGACCGGCTTGCCGTCGGGCGAGACGGCGTACCACGTGCCGCCCACGCCCTGACCGTTGGTGTCGCCGGGGGCCTTGTCCCCGGCGAACGTGTAGATCGGCCAGCAGTTGACCGTCATCTGCTTGACACCGTCGGGACGGGAGAAGGACATCAGGCCCTTCTTCTTCAAGCCCTCGGTGTCGTCGGCGTTGACCGGGCCCACGGCCGGCCACTTCTCGAGGCAGGCACCGGTGCAGTTCGAGACGGGCTTCGGCCAGGCCTCGTCCTTGAGGAAGCGGTAGACCGTCATGCCGTTGCGGTCCACGACGACCTCGCCGAGCTTGGGGTCCTTACGGACCGACAGGCCGGGCAGATCGGACAGCTTGGCCTTCTTGCCGCTGGGAGCGAGCGCGAACCACTTGCCGCCCACGCCCTGTCCGTTGACGTCACCGGCGTTGACGTCCTTGGCGTAACGGTAGGCGGGCCAGCCGCCGACGGTGAGCTGCTTGGAGCCGTCGGCGCGGGTGACCTCGCCCAGCAGGGCCTTGTCGATACCGGCGCCGGCGGTGGCGTCGTCGGCGGGTACCGGCGGCCAGGTGGTGGCGCAGTCTCCGTCGCAGTTCGACTTGGGGGGGTTGGCGGTGTCCTTGTCGAACCGGTACAGGGTGAGGCCCGAGCCGTCGGTCAGCACATTGCCCAGGTCGGGGTTGGCTGCCACGGTCAGCTTGCCGGCGGGGGCGGCTGGGGTCGGGGAGCTGGAGGTCTTGCTGCCGTCGGCGCCGTAGCCGTTGCCCGCACCGGTCGTGGCTCCGGCACCCGGGTTGCCGTAGTCGCCGGCCGCGGCCGTGGCGCCCACGTTCTGGGCCGCCGACGCGGGAGTGGTGGCGTTGTCCTGACCGCACGCCGTCGTCAGCACCAGCACCGAAGCGGCTGAAGCCACCAGTGAGGCGGTCCGCCAGGAGGTATTCATCGTCAACTCCCCATTATCGCCTGGATATTGCAGCGCCTTGCTGCGCACGCCGCACGGCCATGGGTACGCACCGCGGGGGGCGCAGCGTTCAACGGCGCCGGGAATTTCTTTCGGGAACCTGTGAGACGCCCCTCCCCGGCCCTGCCCCGCGCCCCCTCACGGACCCTGCGCCGCGGCCCCGCTCGGCTTCTGCGCCGCGCCCCGTCCGGATCCCGGACCAGGGCAGGAAAATGGCGCACGCATGGGCGTACTGCACTGATTCCGGCACTTCCGGTCGTCAAACAACTGATCACCCGAACTCCCCCTTTCGGAGCAATCTCGGCGCACTCCGGCGTGCGGCGGCGTTCCGCGCCTCATGATCTTCGTCGTGCATGGACCCGAAGTGACCCGATGCGCGCCCGCCGCAAGGGTGTTGGCCCTGCTGGCGCTGACCTGGACCCTGGTGGGCTGTCCGGCCGGGAGTGCGTCGGCCGACGCCTGTGCGTACGCCTCGACGGGCCCGGACGGCGCGGTGGCGGTGGCTTACGCCGGCGGCCACCACTGGCCCGATCCCCCGTCCCCCTGCCCGAAGCCGACACCGCCGCCGTGTCCGCCCACACCGCCGCCCTCCCCCACCCCCACTCCGCCGCCGAAGCCGCCGCCACCGCCCAAGCCGACGCCCCCACCGCACCCGACACCGAAGCCGAAACCCACGCCCACCCCCACTCCCCCGCCCACACCCACGCCGAAGCCGCCCACCCGGCCCGTTCCGGCACCCCCGCCGCCCCGGCCGGCGCCCCCGCCCACCCCGCCCCCGGCGCCCAGGCCGAAACCCGCGCCCAAGCCGGCGCCCCAGTGGACCCCGCGGCCCTCGGCGACACCCGTGAGCTACCCGGCGTACCACCCCCACGCCGTCAGCCACACCCCGCGCGGCCACACCTCGCCCGTCACCTACGTCCTGCTCATCACCGTCCCCGCGATCGTCGCCGTCGCGGCGCTGCGCCCGCGCTGACGCGCCGGCACCGCTCATTTTCTGGAGGCACCACTTGTCGGATTGGCTTGTTCTCGTCCTCGCGATGCTGGGGGCCTGTGCCGTGGTGGTCGTCATCACGCTCGTGCGGCACCGGACGGCCGCCGAGGACGAGGATCCCAGCGAGACCCCGGATGTCATCGAGTACATGACGATGTGGATCGGCGTCATCTACGCCATCGTCCTGGGCCTGGCCATCGCGGGCGTGTGGGAGGCCCGCAACTCCGCCGAGGACCACGTGCAGGCGGAGGCCCAGGCGCTGCACGAGATCGACGAGCGGGTCCGGGTCTACCCGCCGGACATCCGTGACCGCATCCGCGGTGACGTCGACGCCTACGTGAGCTACGTCGTGCACACCGAGTGGAAGAGGATGGCGCACGACGAGCAGGTCACGGATCGTGGCACCGAACTGCTGCGGACCGTCCGGGAGGACGTCACCGACTACCAGCCCAAGAACGACTTCGAGGCCCAGGCCTACCAGCCGCTGCTGGACCAGTTCGCCGCCGCCGACCAGGCCCGCAACGCGCGTGCCGACTCGACCGGGGCCACCATGCCGCCGGTCGTCTGGTGGGGGCTGATCAGCGGCGGGCTGATCACCATCGCCATGGTGTTCGCCCTGCAGATCCGGCGCACCCGGCGCGAACTGATCCTGGCCGGGCTGTTCTCCGCGACCATCGCCTTCATGCTGTTCCTCATCTGGGACTTCGACGCCCCGTACGGCCGTGGCATCGCGGTGACGGCGGAGCCGTTCTTGAACCTCTTCCCGAACGTCGGCGGATAGTCCCCGGGCAGCACGGCCCGGGCGCCGTCGCGGTCCCGAACGGCACGGCACGACACCAGCCCATCGCCCGGAGGGCACGGCACGACACCACGCCAGGCCTGCGCCCCCGCTCCCGCCAGGGATCGGGGCGAAGGCCTGGCGTGCGCCGTGCTCGGTCGCGGGAGCCGGGTCCGGTGACCTCGGTGCGCCGGGGGCTCAGATGCGCTTCTCGTGCCGACGACGCAACCAGAAGACACCACCGCCGATCACGGCCGCACCCACCAGTCCACCGCCGATGGCCATGTCGGTGGGCGTCGCACCGCTCGTCCTGCTGCCGCCGAGGCCGCCGGCGACACCGCCGAGCACGGTGAAGGCGTTACGGCGGGTCAGGGTGCGGCCGTCGCAGCGGACGGTGACGTCGTAGCGGCCGCGGCGCGCGTCGCGGTCGACCGTGGCGACGCCGCGCGCGGTGTCGTCGCGGAACGGCTCCAGCCGGACGGTGCCGAAGGCGTCGGAACCCGCCGTGCCGCTCCGGCAGCCGTTCACGATGATCGTGAGGCGGCCCCCGGCAGGCAGGACGTCCGGCGTGACGAAGATGTCGTTCCCGTTGAAGTCGTCACCACGGCCCCCGAAACCGTTGCCTCCCTCCCCGCGGCCGAAGTCGTCCCCTCGGTTGCCGTCACCTCCGCGGCCGTTCCCGAAGCCGTCACCTCCTCGCCCGTTCCCGAAGCCGTCACCCCCTCGGCCGTTCCCGAAGCCGTTGCCGCCACGGCCGTTTCCGAAGCCGTCGCCCCCACGGCCGTTGCCATTGAAGTTCCCGTTCCCGTTCCCGTTCCCGTTGAAGTTGCCGTTCCCGTTGAAGTTGCCGTTGCCGTTGAAGTTGCCGTTGCCGTTGAAGCGCCCGTTCCCGGGGAGAACGCCGGTGCCGGGAAGGACGCCGGTGCCGTTGAAGGTGCCGATGTTGCCGGTACCGGGGACGATGACTGTGGTGTCGGTGCTGCTCGGCCCGCCCCCGTTGCCCATGCCGTCCGCGACGGCCACGGGGGCGGCGAGCCCGAGCACGGCGAGCGCGGTGCACGCCGCCGCCAGGGCATGTTGATTGCGCATGTGATCCTCCGCGGGAGGCACCCCGGGTCCCGTCCCCGGGTGGATCGGCGAGAAAACACCTCCCGGGTAGACCCTCGGGCGCGCGGAACACGCCCGCATGTCGAGAATGGTCCGTCCTGGTGATCCGACACGCCGACGGAAAAGCACACAATCGGATATTGGCGCAGGTCACGGGCCGTCAGAAAATATCTGGGAACGGCAACTCGGATGGCGCACCGGGTGCCCGGCGGGCCACCCGTTCGCCATTCCCCTCGTCGCCCCTCGCGCGCGCGGGATTTAGCGTTTTCCCATGCGCGACGGACGTGGTGACGGCTGCGTCGAGAGGGGATGGCTCATGTCTGCGTCCAAGCTGTCCGGGCTTGCCGAGGAGGAGGAGCGGCGGAAGAAGCGCGCCCCGTGGGGCGTGATAGCGCTTGTTCTGCTGACCGGCCTGGCGCTCATCCGGAACGGTTCGGGAGAGTTCGACGTCGGCCCGCCGCAGCCCGCTTCGGCGGCGGCGCCGGACGTCCGTGCCACCCTGGGCACCTTCGCGCCCCCGCCCGTCGCTCTGCCGTTCTCCCCCGTGAGCCGGGTCCGGATCCCGGCGATCCGGGTGGACGCGCCCGTCGTGCAGGTCGGGCTGGACGCGGACGGCTGGGTCGCCGCACCGCCGCCGGAGACCCCCGGTGTGGCCGGCTGGTTCACCGGCGCGGTGTCCCCGGGGGAGAAGGGCACCGCGGTCATCGTCGGCCATGTCGACAACAAGCAGGGACCCGCCGTGTTCTACGGCCTCGGGGCGCTGACGAAGGGAAACCAGATCGAAGTCCTGCGCCAGGACGGAAAAACCGCGGTGTTCGACATCTACGGAGTCGAGGTCTTCGAGAAGAACAATTTCCCGGGCGACCGCGTGTACGGCTCGAAGGGTACGGCGGAACTCCGGGTCATCACCTGCGGGGGCGGTTTCTCGAAGCGGAACGGCTACGACGGGAACGTCGTCGTCTTCGCCCGCCTGGCCGCGGTCACCTGAACCACCGCAGCCCGGCGGGCAGAAGAACGGCTGCCCCGGCCGGGGAAGCCGTCACACGCGCCGGCGCGGCACGCTGAGGTGGTATCCGGAGTCGATCAGATAGGGCAGCCATTCACGAATGGCGCGCACGGTCTGCGAACGGTCGCCCCCGGCGTCGTGGGAGAGCACCACGACCCCGGGGGCGGCGCCGCTCTCCACCCGGTCCACGATGGTGCTCGTACCGGGCTCCTCCCAGTCGGTGGTGTCGACGGTCCAGGCCAGCGGCTCCATGCCCATGTCGGCGCCCAGTTGGAAGGCGGCGCGGTTCCAGGCGCCGTAGGGGGCTCGGAACCACTGCGGGCGCTCGCCGTAGGCGTCCTCGATGGCGTCGCTGGTGCTCTCCATCTCGGCGCGGATCTCGCTGCGGCTCAGGCTGGTCAGCAGCGGGTGCGTCCAGGTGTGGTTGCCGACGACGTGGCCCGCGTCGGCCATTCGGGCCAGCAGCTCCTTGTTCTCGACGACGCACTCGCCGCACACGAAGAACATCGCCCGGACGTCGTACTTGGCGAGGGTGTCCAGGATGTGCGGAGTGTAGTCCGGGTGGGGGCCGTCGTCGAAGGTCAGTACCATGCGCCGGCCGCGTCCGGAGATCTGCAGGATGGGTTCCTCGCGCACCTCGAGTTTGCGGGGCGCGGCGCGCGGCGGGCCGTATCCGGTGAGCGGCTGGAGCCGGAAGGCGGAGGGGCCCAGTGCCGGCCGGGCCTGGGGCCCCGCGACGGGTGCCGCGGTGGTGCGGACGGCGTCCTCGGCGCTGCTCGCCAGGACGGCTCCGGCGGTGGCAGCGGCTCCCAGGGCGGCGCCGCCGGCGAGGAGCATCCGGCGGCGGGTGAAGAACTGATCCTTCTGCATGACCCATCAGTCGCCCCGCCGGGCTCCGGCGCACCCCAACGGCACCGGTGTCGCGGGGGGAATGCACCCGTACGGCCGAATCGGCGGCGGGCGTCAGCGGCGGCGCACCAGCGGGAAGGGCAGCGTCTCCCGGATCGTCAGACCGGTGAGGAACATGACGAGCCGGTCGACGCCGATGCCGAGTCCGCCGGTCGGGGGCATCGCGTACTCGAGGGCCTGGAGGAAGTCCTCGTCCAGCTCCATGGCCTCCGGGTCGCCGCCGGCGGCCAGCAGCGACTGTTCGGTGAGCCGGCGGCGCTGTTCGACGGGATCGGTCAGTTCCGAGTAGGCGGTGCCGAGTTCGGTGCCGAAGGCGACGAGGTCCCAGCGTTCGGCGAGCCGCGGGTCGGTGCGGTGCTGCCGGGTCAGCGGAGAGACGTCGGTCGGGAAGTCCTTGTAGAAGGTGGGCCGTTCGGTCCGGTGCTCGACCAGCCGCTCGTACATCTCCAGGACGACGTCACCGGGCCCGTCGTCGGCCGTGTACGGCACCCCGGTGCGGTCGCACAGCCGGTGCAGCCGCAGCAGTTCGGTGCCGGGGCCGATCTCCTCGCCGAGCGCCTCGGAGAGCGCCCCGTACACGGTCTTGACCGGCCAGGTCCCGGAGATGTCGTACTCCGCGCCGTCCTTGCGGGCCACCGGTGAGCCGAAGGCGGCGGTCGCGGCGCCCTGGATCAGCTCGCGGGTGAGGTCGAGCATGACGTCGTAGTCGGCGTGGGCCTGGTAGGCCTCCAGCATCGTGAACTCGGGGTTGTGCTTGTAGGAGACGCCCTCGTTGCGAAAGGTGCGGCCCAGTTCGAAGACCTTCTCCAGGCCGCCGACGCACAGCCGTTTCAGGTACAGCTCGGGGGCGATGCGCAGGTACAGGTCGAGGTCGTAGGCGTTGATGTGGGTGGTGAAGGGGCGGGCATGGGCGCCGCCGTGGATCTGCTGGAGCATCGGGGTCTCGACCTCCAGGTAGCCGCGGTCCAGCAGGCCCTGGCGCAGTGCCTGTACGGCGGCGGAGCGGGCGCGCAGGACGGCCCGGGCGTCGGGGCTGGTGATGAGGTCCAGGTGGCGGCGGCGGACCTTGGCCTCGGGGTCGGTGAGGCCGCGGCGCTTGTCGGGCAGCGGGTGCAGGCATTTGCCGGTGAGCTGCCAGGAGGTGACGAAGACGGTGGGTTCGCCCCGGTCGCTCAGGCGGGCACGGCCGGTGGCGGTGATGTGGTCGCCGATGTCGGTGTCGGCGGTGAAGCGGTCGAGTCCGGGGCCGGAGCCGCCGCGGGTGAGGGCGATCTGGTGGTCGCCGGACCAGTCGCGCAGCACGGCGAAGACGATGCCGCCGAAGTCGCGGACCAGCATCAGCCGTCCGGCCACGGTGACGTCCTCGCCGGGGGGTACGTCGGCCAGGGCGTGGGTGGGTGCGCCGGTGCCGACCGGATAGGGATCGGTGCCGGTGGCGCGCAGCCGGTCGAGCTTGCGGTGCCGGACGCGGACCTGGTCGGGCAGGCCCGCGTCCGGGGCTGCGGGCCCGGCCTGGTCCCCTCCGTCGAGGCCGAGCGCCGTCAGGGACGGCAGGCCCTCCGTGCCGGCGGGCCGCGGTCCGCTCTTCGGGTGCCCCTTTCCCCAGAGTTTGCGCAACGAAGGTACGGAGACGAAGCCTTCGGCGATGCCGGAGGCGAGGCCGATGCGGGCGAGGGAGCCGGTGTCGCCGTAGCAGATGAAGCGCGGGTACCACTCGGGGTGGTACTTGGCGTTGGACCGGTACAGGGCCTCCAGCTGCCACCAGCGGGAGAGGAACAGCAGCAGGCGGCGCCAGAGCCGCAGGACCGGTCCGGCGCCGATGCGGGCGCCCTCCTCGAAGACGGAGCGGAAGACCGCGAAATTGAGGGAGATGCGGCGGATGCCGAGCTTGGGTGCGGCGGCGCACAGTTCGGCCACCATGAACTCCGTCACCCCGTTGGGGGCGGCCCGGTCACGGCGCATCAGGTCCAGCGAGACGCCGTCGCGGCCCCAGGGCACGAAGGAGAGCAGCGCGAGGAGCCGGGCGTCGTCGCCGAGGGCCTCCACGAGCAGGCAGTCGCCGTCGGCGGGGTCGCCGAGCCGGTCCAGGGCCATGGAGAAACCGCGTTCGGTCTCGGTGTCGCGCCAGGTGCCGGCCTTGACGACGACCTCCTCCATCTCCCGTTCGGTGAGGGTGGCGTGGCGGCGGATGCGGCAGACGGCTCCGGTGCGGCGGACCCGTTGCACGGCCTGCCGGGTGACGCGCATCTCCCGGCCGCCGAGGTCGAAGGAGGCGACGTGCACGATCGCCTCGTCGCCGAGCTGGAGGGCTCCGAGTCCGGCGCGGGCGTAGGCGCGGGCGCCGTCCTCGGAGGCGCCCATCACGGCGGGTGCCCAGGCGTGGCGGCGGGCCGTGCGGAGCCAGGAGTCGATGGCGTGCGGCCAGGCCTCGGGGTCGCCGACCGGGTCACCGCTGGCGAGGCAGACGCCGGCCTCCACGCGGTAGGTGACGGCGGCCTTGCCGCTGGGTGAGAAGACGACGGCCTTGTCGCGGCGGGTGGCGAAGTAGCCGAGGGAGTCCCGTTCGCCGTAGGCCGCGAGCAGGGCGCGGATGCGGGCCTCCTCGTCGCCGTGCAGGGCGGCTTCCAGGCGCTGGGAACGGAACAGCGCGGCAGCCGCGTTGAGCAGGGCGAGCGCGCCGAGCAGGCCGAGCACGAAGGTGACCCGGCGCGGCGGGCGGCCGTCGAAGGAGCTGTCGGAGACGAGCCCGCCGCACACCCGGTCGGCGGCCCAGGCCAGGTGCTGGCCGGCCGGCAGGGTGCCAGGGAAGAGCAGCACCAGGCCCCAGCCGAGCAGGATGGCCGCGATCAGCCCGGCCAGCAGCACGGCGAGCGCCCGCCACACGGCGCCGCGGCGGGAGGCGGCGTAGAACTCCCGGCGGGCGACCACCAGCAGGAGCAGCAGCAGGGCGCACAGCACCAGGGACGGCAGCGACTCGGTGTACAGGCCGAGGGCCACGCCGAACGCATCGGTGAGGACGAGCAGGCCCAGATAGACGACGACCAGCCACCAGGCGATCTTCTTGCGGGCGGCGGTGGCGCCGGCCAGCAGGAACAGGAAGACGGCGTAGGCGAGGTTGGCGCTGACGGGGACGAGGAGCAGGTCGAGGGTGCGGGCGACCGGGCGGAGCGGGCTGCGCAGCGGGGGGACGAACGCGAGCAGGGCGCACAGCAGGCCGAGCGCCGCGAAGAGGGTGGCAAAGGCCTCCGGGATCCGGCCGAGGCGCCCGGCGCCGGGCGGGCGTACCGGCGCCGGGGCGTGCCTCCGAGAGGCGGGCCCCGCGGTGGCGGTCATGGTTCCGACTGTAGGAAGGCGCGGCCGGGCTCGCCCGTCGAGCGGCCCCTGGGGCGCTGCGGGAACCGCTCGTTCCGATAGCCTCGCGAGTGTGACGGAACAGCACGAGCAGCATGCGCACTCGCACCGGTTCGAACGGGGCACGGACGGGCCGAAGGTCATTCTGGTCGGTGTGGACGGCTCCGACTCCTCGCTGCGTGCCGCCGCGTACGCGGGCGGTCTGGCCCGGCGCCAGCACGCGCTGCTGGCCGTGGTGTACGTCCAGCCGGTGCTCGCGGCCGGGGCTGCGTTCGGGGCGCCGGTGGCGGAGACGACCGAGGAGATCGCCGAGGATCTGATCGTGCAGATCCGGGAGGCCGCGGAGCGGGTCAAGGGGATATTCGAGGTGCGCTGGGAGTTCCACACCTTCCGCGGCGACCCCTACAACGGGCTGGTGAAGGCGGCGGACGAGCTGAAGGCGGACGCGGTGGTGGTGGGTGCCTCGGAGCAGGCCGGGCACCGGATCATCGGCTCGGTGGCGGTCCGGCTGGTGAAGGCGGGACGCTGGCCGGTGACGGTCGTACCGTAGGGCGGCGCAGGAGCGGCAGCGGTGTCGCGAGGAGCAGGATGCCGGCCGCGGCGATGGCGGTGCGCGGTCCGGTGAGGCTGCCCAACAGGCCCCACAGTGCGGTCAGCGCGGCGGTGGTGGCCTTGCTGGTGACCGTCCAGGCGGCGAGGGTACGGGTCACCCGGTCGGCCGGTGTCCGCTCGAGCCGCTCGGCGGCGAACACGGGGGTGTACACGCCGGCGCAGGTGATCAGGCCCAGTTCGACCACCATCACGAGCAGCAGTCCGGGCACGCCGGGGCGGACGAAGGCCAGCCCGACCGGCCAGCAGGCGCGCAGCACGCCGGCCGTGCGCAGCACCCGGTCCCTGCCGTGGCGGGCGGCCAGCGGGCGGGCCAGCCGGGAGCCGAGCAGGCCGCCCAGGCAGGGCACGGCGAAGGCGAGGCCGTACTGCCAGGGTGCGAGGCCGAGCGGGCCGAGCATGAGCACCGCGAGCAGCGGTGAGGTGGCCATGATCAGGCTGTTGACCAGGACGTGGTTGAGGAACAGCGGACGCAGGGCCGGGCTGGTGAGGATGTGCCGCCAGCCCTCCAGGAGGTCGCCGGCGCGGGGTGCCGTGGTCCGCTCGGGGCGGGGTTCGTGCGAGCCGATCGCCCGGATGCCCAGGGCGGACAGCAGATAGCTGACGGCGTCGGCGGCCACCGTCGTGACCGGTCCGAACAGGCCGACCGCGGCGCCGCCGAGCGGCGGTCCCAGCACGGTGGCGGTCCAGGTCGTGGACTCGAAGCGGCTGGTGGCGGTGAGCAGCCCGGAGGACGGCACGAGCGCCTTGAGGTGGGCGCCGGAGGCGGCGGTGAAGGCGATGTCGGCCGTCGCGACGAGCACGGCGACGGCCAGCAGCTGCCCGAAGCCGAGCGTGCCGAGCGCGTAGGCGGCGGGCAGCGTCAGCAGCGCGGCACAGCGCACGAGGTCGGCCGTGATCATCACGGGCCGCTTGCGCCGGAACTCCATCCAGGGCCCCAGCGGTACGGCGGCCATCGCTCCCGCGGCCACCGAGGCGGAGGAGAGCAGTGCCACCTCGGCGGAGCCGGCGTGCAGCACGAGGACGGCGATCAGCTGGAAGGCGTCGAAGGCGAGCCAGGTGCCGAAGGTGCTGGCAGCGTACGCGGCCCACAGCCGGCCGAAGTCCCGGCCCAGCTTCATGCACGTCCTCCCGTCGACCCGGGACATCCAATCCGGCGGGCCGGGCCCGGAGCAAACAACCGGCCCGGCGGCAGCCACAACCATCGGTTGTACCGTGGGAAGGCGGATCTCCAGGCCGTCGCCCCTGCGGGCAGCGACGGCGGGCAGCGGCCGTTCCAGTGGGCCGCGGCCGTCCCCGGCGTCACCCGGCAGCAGCCGCGTTCGGGCCGGTCCGCGGCCCGCCCAGGTCAGCGGACCGGGCCGTGCGTGGCGCCTTTCCTGGGGGGTCCCGCTGAGCCATCATGATCCGCCGTCAGCCGTTTGCCGTCGGCGAAGAGGTGAGGCGTATGGCCAAGCTCCGTATGGGTGAAGGGATTCTCCGCCGCAAACCCATCGAGCACATCGAGGAGACGGAGGTCGGCGAGGGACCCCAGCTGGACAGGTCGCTGGGGCTCTGGCAGCTCACGGCCATCGGCGTGGGCGGCATCATCGGTGCCGGCATCTTCACGCTGGCCGGCACCGTGGCCAACGGGACGGCCGGGCCCGCGGTGCTGGTGTCGTTCCTGATCGCCGGTGTCGCGAGTGCCTGCGCGGCTCTGTCGTACGCGGAGTTCGCGGGGCTGATCCCGAAGGCGGGTTCGGCGTACACGTACGGCTACGCGGTGCTCGGTGAGTTCGCGGGCTGGTTCATCGGCTGGGACCTGCTGCTGGAGTACACGGCGATCGTGGCCGTCGTGGCCATCGGCATCTCCGGCTACTTCAGCTTCCTGGTCCAGGAGACGGGCGCGGACCTGCCGGCCTGGATGCTGGGCGCACCCGGCACCGGCGGCGGCCACCGGATCGACCTGTTCGCGGCGGTGCTGTGCCTGCTGATCGCCTGGCTGCTGAACCTGGGCATCCGCAGCGCGGCCCGGTTCGAGACGTTCGTGGTGGCGCTGAAGGTGCTGGTGGTGCTGCTGGTGATCGGTGTGGGTGTGTTCCACATCACCTCGGCGAACTACCACCCGTTCTTCCCGTTCGGTGTCGGCGGGGCGTTCACCGGCGCGGCGACCGTGTTCTTCGCGGTGTTCGGCTACGACGCGATGTCGACGGCGGCCGAGGAGTCGAAGGACGCGCAGCGGCACATGCCGAAGGCGATCATCTACTCGCTGGCGATCTCGATGGTGCTGTACGTGGCGGCGTGCCTGGTGCTGACGGGCATGCAGAACTACAAGGACATCGACCCGGAGAGCGGCTTCTCCACGGCGTTCAAGTCGGTGGGCCTGAGCGGGCTGGCCGACGTGATCGCGGTGGGCGCGATCATCGGCATCCTGACCGTGATGTTCACCTTCATGCTGGGCGTGACTCGGGTCTGGTTCTCGATGTCCCGTGACGGACTGCTGCCCATCTGGTTCGCCAAGACTCACCCGACGCGGCACGTGCCGACCCGGGTGACCTGGATCGTCGGCGCGGCCTCGGCCCTCATCGCCGGTTTCCTCCCGATCGGTGAGGCGGCCGAGCTGACCAACATCGGCATCCTGCTGGCGTTCGTGGTGGTGTGCGTGGCGGTGATCGTGCTGCGCTACCGGCAGCCCGAGCTGCCGCGCACCTTCCGTACCCCGTGGATGCCGTTCGTGCCGGCGCTCGGTGTCGTCTTCTCGGTCTGGCTGATCACGTTCCTGCAGTGGCAGACCTGGGTGCGGTTCGCCGTGTGGTTCGCGATCGGCTGTGCGGTCTACTTCGGCTACTCGTACCGGCGCTCCGCCCTGGCCGGACGGCCGCCCGCCGGGTGACCGGCGGCTGATCACTCACCCATGGCCAGCCCGTCCTGGGCGGCACCCCGGCTGAGCACCACGTCCTTGATGCGGTCGCGGACCGCTTCCAGTTCGGCGCCCTGGGCGATGGCCCGGTTGAGGTCGACGACGCGGCCGGCGTCCAGGTCGTACAGCTGCGGGATGAACTCGGCCTTGGTGACCCGCCAGCCCTCGCCCGGCCGGAGCGGCGGGGCGAAGGTGAAGCGGCCGAGGGTGGACTGGTTGCCGCGCGGGTCCTGGGCGCCCTCGCCGTTGTACATCTCGCCGGCGATCTGGTCGCCCATGCCGTAGACCACCCAGGTGCCGTTGACCTTCTCGTACGCCTGCGGGATGTGGGCGTGGGTGCCGAGGATCAGGTCGATGTCCGGGTGCCCGTCGGTGGCCGAGGCGGTGAGCCGCTGGGCGAGGGTGAGCTGGAGCCGGTCGGGCTCGTCCTGCCATTCGGTGCCCCAGTGCACGGAGACCACGACCACGTCGGCGCCGGCCTGCCGGGCGGCGCGGGCGTCGGCGATCATCCGGTCCGGATCGATCAGGTTGACCGCCCAGGGCTGTCCGGGCGGCAGCGGGATGTTGTTGGTGCCGAACGTGTACGACAGGTGGGCGACCTTGGCGGAGCCCGCCCGGTGGACCGTGACCGAGCGGGCCTCGGTCTCGTCACGGGCGGTCCCCGCGTGCCGGAGCCCTGCCCGGTCCATGGCGTCCAGGGTGCGCCGGATGCCGGCGGCGCCGTCGTCCAGGGAGTGGTTGGAGGCGGTGGAGCAGCCGTCGTAGCCGGTGGCGACGAGGCCCCGGGCGATCTCCGGCGGGGATTTGAAGAGGGGGTAGCCGGCGTACTCGCCTTCGGCGCCGAAGACGGTCTCCATGTGACACAGCGCCAGATCGGCGTGGGAGACCACCGGTTCGACGCCGGCGAGCATGGGGCGGAAGTCGAAACCGTTGCCGCCCGCGTCGAACCCGGCCCGCTCGATGACCGAGGTGTGCGGCAGGACGTCCCCGGAGGCGACCAGGGTGAAGCCGCGGGCCGCGGTGGGCGCCGGCTGCCCCTGCGGAGCGGCCTCCTGCCGGTTGTGGTTCTGGCAGGCGGCCGCGGCCGTGAGGACGGCGGTCAGTGCCAGCGCCACCTGCTGTCTGCGTCCGATCATCAACTCACCCCAGAATTTGTCGTATCTACCGACAAAGCCGTGACGGGCATATGGGTATGAATATGACGAGCCGGATAAACAGACTGGGCGCCGTGATTAGCCCGTCCGGTGTCCTGCTTACCACTCGGCCGACCGTTCGCCGACCCGATCGACCGTCCGCCGCAGGGGCGGGTACGCCCTCTGTCCGCCCGCCGCGTCCTGCGCTGCCATACGGGCATGACGGCCGGAACCACACTCACCCACGGGACGACGACCGCCGAGCACGAGCTGGCCGCGCTCCAGCGTGAGCACGGCGGGTTTCTCCTCGCCCTGCTGCTCAGGCTCTGCGACGGGGACCGGCAGCGCGCCGAGGACCTGGCCCAGGAGACCCTGGTGCGCGCCTGGCGGCATCCGGAGGCGCTGCACGCCGACGGCTTCGACTCCGTACGGCCCTGGCTGCTCACCGTGGCCCGGCGGCTCGCGATCGACGCCCGGCGGGCCCGGCAGGCCCGGCCGCCCGAGGTCGGCGACGGGGTGCCCGAGAACGCGCGGGTGATCGCCGACCACGCCGAACGGGCCGCCGCGGTGCTCGACGTCCGGGAGGCTGTGAAGACACTCACGCCGGAACACCGTGACGTACTGGTACTCGTGTATTTCCTCGGGGCCAGTGTGACGGAAGCGGCGCAGACCCTGGGGATTCCACCCGGTACCGTGAAATCCCGTGCGTACTACGCACTGCGCGCCATGCGCCGGGTCCTTCCGGGTTATGCAGCCGACCTGCGGTGAAACCGGAAGTCTGGTCAAACCTCGGTAAAGCGCCTTGCTGTGGCCCCCGTTCGGGCAATGGGCTGTCCTCATCCGCGTTCCGGGCGGGCGAGGGCTGCGGCCCGACAGGACCCGGGCGACGCGCACGCACCGGAGGAAGGGCAGGAAAGGATGCTGCACAGAGGTCACGAGAGCACCGACGGCACCGACGGCGGTGAACTGGCCGTCCCCATGGCCTGGTTGTACGCCGAGTACATCGCCGACGAGCTGCTGCGCACCGGCGATCTGATGCCGCCGACGTCCTTCGAGTTCCGGGCCGGCCGGGACGCGCTGGCGCTGACCGTCTTCCTGTCCGACACCGACGGGGAACTCTCCGGCATCCGGGTGATCTCGCAGCTGGAGAACTGGCTGTCACTGACCGCCTACGACCAGCCGTGGCAGGACTGGGTGCGCGAACGCATGGCCGAGCTGACCGAGTGCGCGGCCGCCTCCGGGGCCCCCTCCCCCGACCTGGCGCTGGCGGCGGACGCCTGGCGCTGGCTGGAGGAGACCGAGCTGCTCGCGCCGGACCTGGACGCGGTGCCGGGTGGCGGCGCGGTGTACGGCGAGGACGACGGGCCGAAGGTGTGGACCCCGGCCTGGCGGCTCGGGCTGCCCCTCGGGCATCTCGCGATCCACCTCTTCTGAACCTTCCGGAATTCACACCAATCCGCGGGCCGGGCCGCTCCGAATCTCTTGTCCGTGATTCTGTGTGCGGCTTGAGTGATTCGGCCGTCGGCTGCGTACGGGTGGGAGCAAGGAGTAACCCTTCCCCCACCCTTCGGCACGAGGATTCGGCATGAGGTCCCTGGAAAGGCATCGCGACGTCGGCGCGTACGCGCTCGGCGTGCTGGACGAGGCGGAGGCCTTCCGCTTCGAGGACCACCTCATGGAGTGCCCTCGGTGCGCGGCACACGTGACCGAATTCGGGCCCACGACCCGGCAGTTGATGCTGTACCGCCGGGCCACACCGCGCTTCGTGCACCCCATGGCACAGCCCGGCCCCCGGCTGCTGGACCGGCTGCTCGGCGAGCTGGCGCGCCGGCACCGGGCGCGGCGCCGCAGGCTGCTGTACGGCCTGGCCGCCTCGGTGGTGCTGGCCGTCGCCGGCCCGGCGGTCGTGGCCTTCAGCGGCCACGCCCAGTCGACGACGGCGCAGGTCACCGCTGCCACCGATCCGGACACCGGGGTGTGGGCGCAGGTCACCTCGGCGGACGAGGACTGGGGCAGCGATCTGCGCCTGGAGATCAAGGACGGCTCCGGGGCGCACAACTGCCGGCTGGTCGCGGTCGGCCGGGACGGGACGGAACAGGTCGTCGCCGGCTGGACCAACTCCGGCGACGGCACCCGGCCCACCACCGCGATGGGCTCGGCCGCGATGCACCCCGGCCAGATCGACCGGTACGAGGTCCGCACGGAGGACGGAAAGCGGCTGGTCACAGTAGAGGCACGGTAACCGCACCAGGACTTGACCATGGATTCACATTAGGTAAGCCTTGCCTATGTTTTCTCCGTGAGTCCCCTAGGAGCAGTCCGTGTCCGCGCGCCCAGAGCCTTCCCTGTCCGCCTCGACGGCCTCCGCGTCGCGGCTGGGCCTGTACGACACCTGGTGGACGGTGGCAGCGGCGGCACTGGGCATGTGTCTGAGTCTCACGGCCTGTGCCTGGATCTCCCTGCATCTGCGCGTGGACGACACCCTGCACACCGCGGCGCTCTTCGTCCACCTCGCCTCCCTCGTGCTGGGCTTCGGGGCCGTGCTGTCCGCCGACTACCACGCCCTGCTCTGGCTGACCGGCCGGTGCACGCTGGCGGACGCCCTGACCGGCACCAACCGGCTGCACGTGCCGATCTGGGCCGGGCTCGCCGGGCTCGTGGCCAGCGGAGCCCTGCTCCACCCCGACCTCGGCTCCACCCTCACCCGGACCAAGCTCGCCCTGGTGCTCGCGCTCACCCTCAACGGCCTGCAGGCCGGTCTGCTCACCCGGCGTATGCAGGCCCGGCGTGACGACTCCGTCCCGCCGCGCCTGCTCGTCTGGGGCGCCGGTACCGCTCTCGTGTCCCAGGTGTGCTGGTGGGGCGCGGTGGTCATCGGTTTCCGCAACAGCCAGCGCTGATCCGCGGCGCCCGGCCGGGTCTCACTTCAGCAGCCGGGACAGCCTGCGGTCGGCCAGGGGTCTGCCGCCCGTCTGGCAGGTGGGGCAGTACTGCAGCGAGGAGTCGCTGAAGGAGACCTCACGGACGGTGTCGCCGCACACCGGGCAGGGTTCGCCGGTGCGGCCGTGGACGCGCATACCGCTCTTCTTCTCCGCCTTCAGCCGCCCGGCGGCCACTCCCCGGGAACGCTCGACCGCCTCGGCGAGCGTGCTGCGCAGCGCCTCGTACAGGTGGTGGGTCTCCTCGGCGCTCAGGGATGCCGCGAGCTTGAACGGGGACATCTTCGCCGCGTGCAGGATCTCGTCGCTGTAGGCGTTGCCGACGCCCGCGATCAGGGACTGGTCGCGCAGCGCGCCCTTGATCCGGCGTCTTTCGCCCTGCAGCAGGGCGGTGAAGCGGGCCTCGTCGAAGTCGGCGGCGAGCGGGTCCGGGCCGAGGCGGGCGATGCCGGGAACCTCCTGCGGGTCCCGGACGACGTACACGGCGAGACGTTTTTGGGTGCCGGCCTCGGTGAGGTCGAAGCCCTCGCCGGTCTCCAGCGCCACACGCAGCGCGAGCGGGCCCTTGCCGGGCTTCGGCGGGCCGTCCGGCAGGCGGTCCTTCCACTGCAGCCAGCCCGCCCGGGCCAGATGGGTCACGAGGTGCAGTCCGGTGTCCAGCTCCATGTCCAGGAACTTGCCGTACCGGCGCACGGCCGTCACCTCGCCGCCCTCGACGGCGGTGACAGGGGGGTCGTACGTCTTCAGGACACTGACGGCGACCGGCAGCACCCGCACCACCCGGCGGCCGGCCAGGTGCTCGGTGAGGAAGTCCGTCAGCGCTTCTACCTCGGGCAGTTCCGGCATACGTACAGAGTGCCACCCGGCACCGACAACGCCCCGCGTTCCGTCCGGGCCGGCCCTAAGGCGCCCGGAACTCGCACCACACCGCCTTGCCGCCGCCCCGTGCCTCCACTCCCCAGTTGTCGGCGAGCCGTTCCACGAGGAGCAGGCCGCGCCCGGAGACGCCGTCCTCCCCCGCCTCACGGCGGCGCGGCAGGGCGCTGGAGGAGTCCTCGACCTCGATGCGCAGTCTGCGGTCGTGGCCGTGCAGGGCCCGCAGGGTGACGATCGCGGAGCCCTCGGTGTGCATCAGGGCGTTGGTGATCAGCTCGTCGGCGACCAGTTCGATCTCGTCGGCACGGTCCCGGGCGCCCCACGCGCGGACCGCGGCGCCGATCATGTGCCGGGCCTGGGTGAGGGCCTCCGGGTCGCCGGGTGCCACGTGCTGCTGCAGCCGGCTGCCGGCCCGCGCGGCCTCCGGGACGCGACGGCGCAGCAGGAGCAGGGCCACGTCGTCGTCGCCGCCCTGCTCCTCGGCCGCCTGGATCAGCCGGTCGGCGAGGTCGCGCACCTCTTCGGGGCCACCGCAGATGAGGGCCGTGAGGCTGCGCATGCCGTCGTCCAGGTCGGCACCGGGCTGCTCGACCAGACCGTCGGTGCACAGCAGCAGGGTGTGGCCGGGATCCAGTTCGAGGGTGGCGACGGGGTATTCCAGCCGCCCGAACTCGGCGGACAGGCCGAGCGGCAGGCCGCCCTCGACGGGGACCCGGCGGCAGCTGCCGTCGCCGTGCCGGACCAGCGGGTCGATGTGGCCGGCGCGGACCACCTGGACGACTCCGGTGGACAGGTCGGCCTCGGCGTACAGGCAGGTGGCGAACCGGTCGGTGTCGAGTTCGTGCAGGAAGACGGAGGCGCGGGCCATGACGGTGGCCGGGGTGTGGCCCTCCGCGGCGTAGGCGCGCAGCACGATCCGCAGCTGTCCCATGACGGCCGCGGCATGCGTGTCGTGTCCCTGTACGTCGCCGATGACCGCGCCGACCCGGCCGCCGGGCAGCGGGATCAGGTCGTACCAGTCGCCGCCGATGTCCCGGCCCAGGGCGGCCGAACGGTAGCGCACGGCGATGTCGGCGCCGCGGACGCTGGGGATGGTGCGCGGCAGCATGGCCTGCTGGAGGCCCTTGGCGAGGTCCTTCTCCTGTTCGTAGAGCATGGCCCGCTGCAGGCTCTGCGCGATGGTGCTGCCGAGCGCGACCAGGACGGCGCGTTCCTCCGCCGAGAAGCCGCGCCGGTCGTCGTAGAGGAGGCCCATCGCGCCGATCGGGCGGGCCTGGGCGATCAGCGGCAGGTAGGCGGCCGAAATGATGTGCAGGTCGGTGAGGTGCGGCCAGAGGATCGGGTAGCCCTCGGCGAACTCCTCCGGGGACTCGATGAACCGGGGGCTGAGGGTGCGCACGACCTCGCTCATCGGGTAGGGCTCGTCGATGCGCGTGACCCGGGTTCCGGGGACGAAGCTGCCGACGGGGCCCTCGGCGATCAGCCGGATCCGGCCCGCCTCGACCAGGCCCATGACCAGGCTGGCCGCGCCGAGATGGCGGACGCCGTGGGCGTCCTTGAGGACGTCGATGACGTCCTGGGTGCTGCGGGCATGGGCGAGGGCGGCCGTGATGACCTGCACGACGCTGGTCTGCTGCCGGAAGGCCTCGTCCTGGGCGGCCCGGAGGCTGCGGGCCGCGCTGTCGGCGAGTTCCTCGGTGGCGTCACGGACGATGCCGACGACCCGGCGCGGGCGGCCCGACCCGTCGCGCCGGATGTAGCCCTGGGTGTGCGTCCAGCGCGGGGTTCCGTCGCGGCAGCGGATGCGGAAGTAGGTGCCGTAGTTCTCGCTGCCGTCCTTGATCGCCCGGGCGACCACCGCGTCGAGCCGGGCGGCCTCGGGAGGCGGCACTCGCAGGGCCAGGGATTCGGGCCGGCCGTCGTACTCCTCGGGGAGGAGGTCGAACACCTCGAAGGCCTGGGCGTCCATGTGGAAGAGACCGGCGTCCAGGTCCCAGTCGAAACTGCCCATGTGGTTGAGCGCGAGGATCGGGTCCGGATGGGCGGGCCAGTCCTCCGGGAGTGACAGGGCGCTCGCTCCCCGATCGGCCATGGGGCCACCTTGCCAGCATTTGCCTGATTCTTCGACCTGATCGACGGCGCTTTCCCCGGGCGGAGCCGCCGGAGTGCCGCACCGGGCACATCCGCAGCGCTCTCTTCACCTCACTGTGGGTGATGAGACCCTATGGTGGGTATCGCACACGTCCGGCTGGCAACTCGGGGACCGTCGTGACGAGGACGGCACCGAGGTAGCCGCACAGGAGGGCGCGCACAGCCGTGGAGTGGTTCACCGCACCCGACTACTGGCTGAGCCGGCTGGTGTTCCAGCGGGCCCTGGCCGCGTTGTACCTGTTCGCGTTCCTGACGGCGGCCCTGCAGTTCCGGGCACTGCTGGGCGAGCGCGGCATGCTGCCGATCCCCCGCTTCACCGCCCGGGTGCGGTTCCGGCGGGCTCCGAGCCTGTTCCAGCTGCACTACTCGGACCGCTTCTTCGCGGCCTGTGCCTGGGCGGGCTGCGCGGTGTCGGCGGCCCTGCTCGCCGGGGCCGACTCGGCGCTGCCGCTGTGGGCGGGGATCCTGCTGTGGCTGGTGCCGTGGGCGCTGTATCTGTCGATCGTGAACGTGGGGCAGACGTGGTACGCGTTCGGCTGGGAGTCACTGCTGCTGGAGACGGGGTTCCTGGCCGCGTTCCTCGGCAACGACGAGGTGGCGCCGCCGGTCGTCGTGCTGTTCCTGCTGCGCTGGATCCTGTTCCGGGTCGAGTTCGGCGCCGGGCTGATCAAGCTGCGGGGCGACGCCTGCTGGCGCAAGCTGACCTGTCTGTACTACCACCACGAGACCCAGCCGATGCCGGGGCCGCTGAGCTGGTTCTTCCACCGTCTGCCGAAGCCGCTGCACCGGGTGGAGGTGGCCGCCAACCACGTCACCCAGCTGGTCGTACCGGCCTTGCTGTTCACCCCGCAGCCGATCGCCTCGGCCGCCGCCGCCCTGATGATCGTCACCCAGCTGTGGCTGGTGCTCTCCGGCAACTTCTCCTGGCTGAACTGGATCACCGTCGTGCTGGCCCTGTCCGCGCTGCAGCTGCCCACGTCGGCGCCCTCCGTGCCGTCGGCGCCGCTGTGGTACGAGGTGGTGGTGCTCACGGTGGCCGCGCTGCTGCTCTTCCTGAGCTACCACCCGGTGCTGAACATGCTCTCCCGCCGCCAGGTCATGAACCGCTCCTTCGACCCGCTGCACCTGGTCAACACCTACGGCGCGTTCGGCAGCGTCAGCCGCGTCCGGTACGAGGTGGTGGTCGAGGGCACGCTCGACGACACCGCGCGCGAGGACTCCGACTGGCGGGAGTACGCGTTCAAGGGCAAGCCCGGCGATCCCCGGCACTGGCCCCGCCAGTACGCCCCGTACCACCTGCGCCTGGACTGGCTGATGTGGTTCGCGGCGCTGTCGCCCGCCTACGCCGGGGAGTGGTTCGGCGGTCTGGTGGAACGCCTCCTGGAGAACGACCGCGACACGCTGAAGCTCCTCCGCCGCTCCCCGTTCCCGCCGGACACGCCGCCGCGCTATGTGCGGGCACGGCTGTTCCGGTACCGGTACACGAGCTGGCGGGAGTGGCGGGAGACGGGGGCGTGCTGGGAGCGGACGTACGTCCGGGAGTATCTGCCGCCCACCCGGCTGGCGGGGGCGGTGCGGAGGTCGTGAGCGGCTTCGGCCCGTGGTGTGCGGAGACGGACTACGGGTTCTGCCGCTGGTCCGCGGGAGCGGGGTGGGACCGGGTCCGGTGGCGGCCGCGGAACTCGGCCAGCAGTTCGTCGGTGACCTCGGCCCCGGCGCCGACGGCCGCGTGCACCTCGCGGAAGTAGTCCTCGTAGCCGGCCGGGGTGTAGAGGCACAGGGCGCGGGCCGGTGCCTCGCCGGCGTTGCGGTAGCCGTGCGGGGTGCCCCGGGTGGCGGCGAGCAGGTCACCGGGACCGGCCGTCACCTCGCCGTCTCCGTCGTGCAGCGTCAACTCGCCTTCCAGGACGTAGAAGTACTCGTCGTGTCCGTCGTGCACGTGCGGCCGGGCCCCGATGACGCCGGGGGCGAGGGTGAACTCCTCGAAGGCGAAGTGTCCGCCCGTGTGCTCGCTGGTGAGCCGGAAGAAGTGCGCGACGCCGGCCACGTCGATGAGTTCACCGTCCTGGGCGCGACGCAGCAACGGCCGTGCGGGTGCGGTGGTCTGATGATCGGTCATGCTGCCATTGTGAACGGTCCACAGGGCGCAGACGGTGGTGCGGCGCCGGAGCCGGTCCTGGTCCCGGACGGTCCGGTCCCGTCGCCGCCGCCCCCGGACCACGGCTCCGGGCGGCAGCCGGCCGGGCGCTCCCGCCGGCCGGCCGGGCGCTCCCGGCAGCCGCGCGCTCAGCGCCTGCGCAGCCGCAGCGTCCTCAGCTCGAACGGCCGCAGCCGTACGGTGATCCGTCCGCCGTCGCACACCGGCGGCTCCGCATCGCCGTCCGGCCGCTCCAGCAGGTCCGTCGCCGTGACGTCCGCGACGTCGAATCCGGCCGTCAGGGTCGCCCGGGCCCGCCCGCCGTGTGCCTCGTGGAACCGGACGACCACGTCCCCGCTGCCGTCGTCGGCGAGCTTCACGGCCGTCACCACGACCGCGTCGTCGTCCACCGTGACCAGTGGGGCGACCTCGCGGGCGCCGGTGGTGTGCCGTTCCGGCAGGTTGATCCGCCAGCCCTCGCGAACCGCGTCGGCCACCGAGGCACCAAGGACCAGGGCGTGCCGGAAGCGGTGGACGCCCTGGTCGGTCTCCGGGTCGGGGAAGCGCGGGGCGCGCAGCAACGACACCCGGACCGTCGTGGTCGTACCGCGGTCGCCGTCCGTGCGCACCGTGCGGGTCACGTCGTGGCCGTACGTCGAGTCGTTGACGACCGCCACGCCCCAGCCGGGCTCCTCCAGATGGACGAAGCGGTGGTTGCAGGCCTCGAACTTGGCCGCCTCCCAGGAGGTGTTGGTGTGGGTGGGGCGGAAGGCGTGCCCGAACTGGGTCTCGGACGCGTACCGTTCGGCGTGCAGGTCGAGCGGGAAGGCCAGCTTCAGGAACTTCTCCGTCTCGTGCCAGTCGGCCTCGGTGTCGATGGCCAGCCGCCGCTCCCCCGGCGGCAGCGACAGCACCTGGGTGACCCGCGACGAGCCGAAGGCCCGGACGACCCGCACCGACGTACCGTCCTCACCGGCCGTGACCGACTCGGCGTCGGTGAGGTCGGTGACGGTGTTGCGGTAGAAGGAGTCGACGTCCCAGGCGTCCCACATGTTCGGGAAGTCCGGGTGGAGCTGGAGCAGGTTCGCGGCACCGCCGGGGGCGATGGTCTCCCGGTCGGCGACGGGGTCGTAGGCGGAGACGACGAGACCGCGGGCATCGACGGTGATCCGGAGCAGGCCGTTGTCCAGCGTGAATCCGCCGTCCTCGCGGGCCGCGACCGCGGTGTGGCCGGCCGCGGCCGGGGTGGCGGCACCGCCTGCCGGGACGCCGTGGCGGGCGTGCGGGGCCGCGTTGAAGACCAGCGGGGTCGTGCCCTGGCCGGCGAGCGCACGCTGGGCGCCCTCGATGATCGCGGTGAGTTCGGCGGCCAGACGCTCGTACGTCGCCCGGGCCTCGCGGTGCACCCAGGCGATGGACGAGCCGGGCAGGATGTCGTGGAACTGGTGCAGCAGGACCGTCTTCCAGATGCGGTCCAGCTCCTCGTACGGGTAGCGGAATCCGGTACGCACGGCCGCGGTGGCCGCCCACAGTTCGGCCTCGCGCAGCAGGTGTTCGCTGCGCCGGTTGCCCTGCTTGGTCTTTGCCTGGCTGGTGAGGGTGGCGCGGTGCAGTTCGAGGTACAGCTCGCCGACCCAGACGGGCGGTTCGGGGTACTCGGCCTCGGCCTTCTGGAAGAAGGCGCGCGGGGTCTCCCACACGACGGTGGCGGAGCCTTCGAGGTCACGCAGCCGGGCCGCCTTGGCGACCATCTCCCGGGTGGTGCCGCCGCCTCCGTCGCCCCAGCCAGAGGGCGCGAGCGAGTGCCGGGCCCGGCCCTTGTCCCGGAAGTTCCTCGCCGCGTGGGCGATCTCGCTGCCCTTCATGGAGCAGTTGTAGGTGTCCACGGGCGGGAAGTGCGTGAAGACCCGGGTGCCGTCGATGCCCTCCCAGTGGAAGGTGTGGTGCGGGAACCTGTTGGTCTGCGACCACGAGATCTTCTGGGTGAGCAGCCACTTGGAGCCGGCCGCCCTGATGATCTGCGGCAGGCCCGCGGCGAAGCCGAAGGTGTCCGGCAGCCAGGCCTCCTCGTTGTCGATGCCGAACTCGTCGAGGAAGAACCGCTTTCCGTGCACGAACTGCCGGGCCATCGCTTCCGATCCGGGCATGTTGGTGTCCGACTCCACCCACATCCCGCCGGCCGGCACGAACCGCCCGTCGGCCACCGCCTTCTTGACCCGCGCCCACACCTCGGGCCGGTGCTCCTTCACCCAGGCCCACTGCTGCGCCTGGGACATGGCGAACACGAACTCCGGTTCGTCCTCGATGAGGGCGGTCATGTTGGACGTCGTACGGGCCACCTTGCGCACGGTCTCACGCAGCGGCCACAGCCACGCCGAGTCGATGTGCGCGTGTCCGACGGCGCTGATCCGGTGCGCGGACGGCACCGCCGGGGCGGCGAGCACGTCACTGAGCCGGGCCCGGGACCGGCCGGCCGTGCCGCACACGTCCTGGAGATCCACGGCGTCCAGGGCCCGTTCGACGGCGCGCAGGATGTCGTGGCGGCGAGCCGAGTCCGCGGGCAGCTCGGCCATCAGCTCGCCGAGCACCTCCAGGTCCAGCACCAGCTGCCACACGGTCTCGTCGAAGACGGCGAGGTCCATGCGGGTGAGCGTGTACTGCGGTTCCCGCCCGGCGGTGTCCTTGTCGCCGAGCGAGGTGGGGCGGAAGGGATGGTAGTCGAGGATGACCGGGTTGGAGGCGGCCTCGATGTGCAGGCGCACCTCCTCACCGCCCGCGACGGGCGCGCCGATGCGCACCCACTGGTTGCGCGGGTTGAGGCCCTTCACCGGGGTGCCGTCGGGCCGGTAGACCAGGCCCTCGCACTGGAAGCCGGGCATGTTCTCGTCGAAGCCGAGGTCGAGCAGCGCCTCGACGGTCTTCCCGGCCCATGCCTCGGGGACGGTCCCGGTCACCCGGAACCAGCTGGTGCCCCAGGGAGCACCCCACCGGGCGCCCACCGTGATCGGCTCGGGCTCGGCGGCGAGCCCTTCCGCGACGGGCACGGGTTCGCCGGGCGCGTGCCACACCGCGACCTCCAGCGGCACGGACTCGGGGTACACGGCAGGGCGGATGCGCTCGTCGAGGACGCGCCTGAGGCGGGCTTCCACCAGAGTGCGGTCGTCATGCATGCGGGGTGCTCCGTTGCTGTGTCGGAATCGGGACCGGGCGGATCGTTACCAGGGGTGCGTGACGGCGGCGGGGGCCGACGAGGTGTACAGCTCCCCTACCGCGCGCACTTCGAACCGTGCCGCCTGCTCGCCCTGCTCGGGCTGGAGGCCGGTGAGGAAGTACGCCCGCTGGCAGGTGGCCCCCAGGAAGCGGCGGGTGCCGTCGGCGAGCAGTCGGTGCAGGGTGTAGTGGCGGACGGTGCCGGGGGCGGCGTTCCAGGCGAGGCGGAGGTCGCCGCCGTTCGCCGCGGTGACGCGGGGGCCGGAAGGGGCGGACGGTGTGGTGACCGCGTTCCGGACGGCGATCGCGCCCAGCCGCCAGCGCACCGGCCCTTCGGTGGCGGTGAGCCGGACGCCGAGGGCGCGGACAGTGCCGGCGAGGCCGGTGAGCGGGAGGGTCACGGTCTGCCAGCCGTTGATCGGCTTGATGTCGGCCGAGTTCACGGCCAGATACGTGTACGGCGGCGTCGCCCCGGGCGCGCCCGGTTCCGCCGTTGCCACCGCCAGCTCGACGTCCACACCCCCAGCGTCGGTCCGATACGTCAGCTCGACAACCGTGCCCGCACCGATCGGCAGCCGGGTCGCGTAGAGATCCACCACGGCCGGCTGATCCAGTCCACCCGCCACCAGCACACTGCTCCCGCCCCGCCAGGCGTCGGCGAAGTCGAAGGAGACCGCCGGCCGCTCCCCCGCCGTCCGCACCACCCACCGCCGCGACGGCAGCCGGTCCTGCAGCCCGAGGTGGTTCCAGGGCACGTCCGAGGCGACGGCCCCCGCCTCGTACCAGCGCAGCCCGTGCCCGGTGTTGAACACGCTCGCGAACGGCACCGAGGCCACCGTCGACCGGTCCGCCACGGACACCGCGGGCGCCCGCCACGGGTCGCTCGCGTCGGGCCGCGACGGGTCCAGTGACCGCCCGGTCCAGAACCGGTCGTCGGCCGCGTGGAAGTCCTCGGGGGCGCGCCGGCCGGCGGGGAGGTGGTTGCGGGTCCACTCGGGCCGGTAGAAGCCGACCGACGTGACATGCGGTTTCCCGGTCGGCACGATCGCGTCCCAGTTCACGTACGTACCGGAGCCGTTCGACTCGACGTCCACGCCGGCCCACAGCTCGTACCGGCTGCGCCCCAGCTGCTGTGCCCTCGTGCCGGAAGAGGCGAGCGTGGCCGCGCTCCAGCGGAAGTCCACGAACATGTCGTCGGCGGTCTGGAAGAACGCCTGGTTCTGGCTGTTCAGGGCGCCCTGCCAGCTGACCGTGCCGTTCACGGTCATCGCGTCGTACCAGGTCACCCGCTGCCCCTGCGCCGCCGCGAGCGCCTTCAGCTCCTTGAGGAAGCCCAGCATGGCCGTGCCGAGTGCGCTGTTCCCGCCGCTCGTCTCGGCGTTGACGAACCAGCCGTCGAAGCCGTACGCGGCGGCGACGGCGACGAGTCGGGCGGCGAGCGGATAGTGCCCGGAGGCGTCCTTCTGCACCAGTTCGCGGGTCCACTGGAGCTGTCCGCCGTACGCCACCGGTGGCAGGAAGATGTTGCCGAGGACGGGGACGCCGTGCCGGTGGGCCGCGTCCACGACCGGCGCGTTGGGCGCGAGGATCAGGCCCTCGCCGGCAGAGCCGCCCCAGAACACCAGCTCGTCCAGGTACGCCCAGTGGGTCAGGGCGTAGTAGTCGGCGGTGGCCGAGCCCTGGGCGGGGTTGGCGGACGTGGGTCCGAAGGAGACGAGGGCCTGGATGCGGGCCTGGCCGGAGCGGGCGGTGGTGTTGGCGGGGGCCGGGGTGAAGCGGGGGGCGAGCGGCACGGAGGCGGCGTTGAAGGCGAGGTCGGGGTCGTCGGCCGCGCGCCAGGCCTTCAGGCTGCGCCAGGTGATGCCGGGGCCGGGGCTGCCGGACGGGAACGAGTCCGGGTACCAGTACGAGGCGTACGGCGGGGTCGCGGCGGCGGCTCGCGGGGCCGCCGCCGCGGGAAGCGACGGGGCGAGGGCCGCCGCGGTGGCGGCGATCAGGACGGTGCGTCTGGTGGGGTTCACGAGCGGGTGCCTCCTTGGGGGGTGGGGAGTACCTGGCCGGGAGTGACGACGTCGGTGATGCCGCGCGCGGCGAGGTGTTCCTTGTCGTCGGCGCGGGTGTCGAGCACGGTGGTGGGGCGGGCGCCGTCGGCGACGAGCCGGAAGAAGGCGTCGAAGACCTGGCCGCCGGGTGCGCAGCGCGAGCGGTGGGCGGGGCCGGCGGGAACGACGAGGGCGGTGCCGCGCACGGGCGGGGTACGGCGGGCCCCGCGGGCCGCGTCGGCGAGGACACGGGCGATGTCCTTCGGCTGCCGTTCGCCGGTCAGCAGGCCGAGGGAGTATTCGAGTTCGGGGAAGTCGGCGAGGGTGCGCGAGACGTCGTAGGAGCACCACCAGGTGATGCCCCACAGGTCCGGGCAGTCCAGCACGTTTCCGATCGTCGCCTCGGCGAAGGCGGCGGCGTGCTCGGCCGGCACCAGCGGCGCGGGCGCGCCGACCTCCTGGAGCCACACCGGCCGGTGCGGCTCGTCCGCCCAGGCCTTGCTCAGTTCGACCAGGTAGGCGGCGTGGTGCTCGGTGGGCACGGAGGTACGGCCGTGGCGCTGGGCGGTGCCGTTGAACACCCAGGAGTGCACGGCGGTGAGGTCGCCGAGCCGGGCGGAGTGCCCGGGGGTGAAGGGCTGGTCGTGCTGGTACCAGGCGGCGTCGTAGGAGGCGTGCAGGTGCGGCCGGCCGGGGGCGCCCTCGGCGCAGGCGGCGAGCATCCGGGTGAGCCACCGCTCGGCCTCCTCGGCGGTGATCCGGTCGGGGTCCGGGTGGGGGGCGGCGGCGAACTGGTTGACCTCGTTGCCGACGGTCATGCCGAGGAAATTGGGCCGGTCGGTGAGGGCGGCGGCGAGGGTGCGCAGATAGGCGGCCTGGCCGGCGATGACGTCCGGGTCGGTGAAGAGGTTGCGGCGGTGCCAGGTGCGGGTCCAGGCGGGCAGGTGGTCGAAGCTGCTCAAGTGGCCCTGCAGCCCGTCCACGCTGACGTCGAGGCCGCGTTCGGCGGCTGCGTCGGCGAGCGCCACGAGCTGCTCGACCGCGCGCGGGCGGATCAGGGTGCGGTTGGGCTGGAAGTACGGCCACAGCGGGAAGACACGGATGTGGTCGAGGCCGAGCGCGGCGATCGCGTCGAGGTCGGCGCGCACGAGGTCGAGGTCGAAGTCGAGCCAGTGGTGGAACCACCCTTCGCTCGGGGTGTAGTTGACGCCGAAGCGCACGGCAGGAGGCATGGGTGTCCTTGCGGAGGCGGTTGACGTGGTTCAGCCCTTGACGGCGCCCTCACCGACCCCGCGGAAGAAGTACCGCTGCAGGCAGGCGAAGAGGACGATGAGCGGTGCCACGGCGATCACGGTGCCGGCGGCGACGAGGCGTTCGTCGCCCGCGAAGGTGCCGTGCAGATAGTTGAGGCCGATGGTCAGGGTGAACTTGGACGGGTCGCTGAGCACGATCAGCGGCCACAGGAAGTCGTCCCAGGCGCCCATGAAGGCGAAGACGGCGACGACGGCGAGGGTGCCCTTCACCGACGGCAGGGCGATCCGCCAGAACCGCTGCCAGACGTCGGCGCCGTCGACGTAGGCGGCCTCCTCGATCTCGTAGGGCAGGTTGCGGAAGGCGTTGCGCATCAGCAGCACGTTCATCGCGCCGATCGCGCCGGGCAGGACGACACCGATCAGCGTGTTGTTCAGGCCGAGTTCACGCATGGTGGTGAACTGGGCGATGACGATGCCCTCGACGGGCACGAGCATCGCCAGCACGAAGACGAGCGTGGTCACGCGCCGGCCGCGGTAGCGCAGCCGGGCCAGGGCGTATCCGGCGAGGGCTGAACCGACGCAGTTGGTGACAACGCTGGCGGAGGCGACCTTCAGGGAGTTGAGGGCGTAGTCCCAGACCGGGATCGTGTCGGCGACCCGGCTGTAGTTGTGCAGGGTGGGGTGGCCGGGCAGGAACGTGGGCGGTGAGCTGTAGATGTCCTCGGTGGGGCCCTTGAGCGAGGTGGACAGCTGCCAGAGGAACGGGCCGACGGTCAGGGCGAGTACGGCGAGGAGCAGCAGGTAGCGCAGGGCCAGCTCGCCGATGCGGATGCGGCGGCCGTGTCCGTCGGTGACGCGCGGCGCCCGCTCCGCGGTGGCCGGCCGCTCGGTCCGTGCCTTCTCCAGGACGCTCACGGCTCCTCCTTCCGGTCGGCGCGCAGCACGAGCAGCATCAGGACGACGGTGACGGCGAACACGACGACGGAGAGGGCGGAGGCGTAGCCGACGCGGCCGGTGAGGCCGGTGCCGGTGCGCTGCACGAGCATCACGAGGGTGGTGTCCTCGCCGGCCGGGCCGCCGCTCGGGCCGGCCATCAGGTACACCTCGGAGAACACCTTGAAGGCGGCGACCGAGGAGAGCGCGGCGACCAGCACCATCGTGGACCGTACGGCGGGGACGGTGACCGAGAGGAAGCGGCGCACCGGCCCGGCGCCGTCCACGGCGGCGGCCTCGTGCAGTTCGCGCGGCACGTTCGCCAGCGCGGCCAGGTAGATGATCATGTAGTAGCCGAGGCCCTTCCACACCGTGACCGCCATGGCGCTCAGCAGGAGCAGCCACTGGTCACTGAGGAACCCGACCCGGCCGGCCCCCACGGTCTCCAGCAGCGAGTTCACCAGGCCGCGTTCGTCCAGCAGCCACACCCAGATCAGTCCTACGACCACGATCGAGGCGACGACGGGGGTGTAGAAGGCCGACCTGAAGAACGTGATGCCTGGAATGTTCTTCTGCACCAGCAGCGCGAGCAGCAGCGGCAGCACGACCAGCGCCGGCACGACCCCGAGGACGTACAGGGAGCTGTTGCGCAGTCCGGTCCAGAACATGTCGTCGTGGAGGAGTTCGCGGAAGTTGGCGAGGCCCACGAAGTGTCCGGGCACCAGGGTGCGGCGGTCGGTGAAGGAGTTCACCAGGGTGGAGACGAAGGGGTGGAGCACGAAGGCGCCGGTGACCAGCAGTCCTGGTGCGGCGAACAGCCAGGGGCTGAACCCACGCTGGCGTCTGATGCGCAGGGGCGTGGTCATGACGGGTCAGCCCTGCCGGAGCAGCCGGTCGGCAGCCTCGACAGCGTTGTCGAGGGCTTCCTCCGGGCTCTCCTTGCCCTGGAGCGCCTTGGCGACCTCGTTGCGCAGCGCGGTCTTCATCTGGTCGCTGAACAGCACGGGCGTGTAGTTGACGGCGTTCTTCAGCGACTTGGCGGCGGCGATCCGCACCCGGGTCTCGTCGGTGCCGTCCTCCTTGGTGAAGTACGGGTCGTCGAGGGATCCGGCGGTGCTCGGGAAGATGGCGACCTTCTTGGCGAAGGACATCTGGTGCTGCGCGTCGGTGACGAAGTGCGCGAAGGCGACGGCGGCCGGGGCGTGCCTGGTGCGGGAGTTGACCATCACGCCCATGACGTACATGTTGACGTGCCCGGTGCTGGTGATCTGGTCGGTGATGCCGATGTTCTTGTACAGGCCGGGTGCGTTCTTCTTGAAGTTGCCGAGGTCCAGGGCGCTGCCGGGGTTCATCGCGACGGCACCGGTGAGGAACTTCTTGCCGGAGGACTCCGGGGTGGCGGTCAGCGCCTGTGCATCGAGGGCCCTGGCGTCGTACAACTGCTTGTACCTGGTGAGCAGTTCGACCCCCTTGTCGTCGTTGAAGGCGAACCCGGTGCCCTCCTTGTTCATGAGCGGGACGCCGTAGCGGCCGAAGTCCTCGATGGTGGGCACGTTGGCGAGGGTGGCGACCTCGCCGTCGCTCTTGCGCGCCATCGTCATGGCGTCGGCGAAAAGATCGCCGTACGTCTTCGGCGGCTGCTCGGGGTCGAGCCCGGCCTTCGTGAACAGGGCCTTGTTGTAGAAGAGCGGGCCGGTGTTCAGGTACCAGGGGAAGGCGTACGTGCCGCTCATGCCCGGTACCCGGTGGCTGGCCCAAGCGCCTTGCAGGTACTCCGGCTTGTACGTGGCGGCGGCCTTGTCGAGATCGAGGGCGAGGCCGGCCTTGGCGAGCGGGGCGACGAGGTCCGGGGAGACGTTGACGACGTCGGGCAGGGTGCCGCCGCCGGCGTCGGCGCTGAGCTTGTCGGGGTAGCCCTCGGCGGGCTGGTCGACCCATTTGACGTGCGTGCCGGGGTACTTCTGCTCGAAGTCGGCGATCAGGCCCTCGAAGTACGCCTTGAAATCGGCGCGCAGGTTCCAGGTCTGGAAGGTGATGTCACCCTCGACCTTTCCGGAGGCGTCGGCCGTGCCGCCGTCGCCGTCTCCCGAACCGCAGGCACTCAGCGGAAGGATCAGGGCGACGGCAGCGGCGGCGAGGGTTCTGCGGGACATGGGCACGGACACGGCTCCCTTGCTGTGTCGGGCTGTCGGTGGCGCCGAAGACCTTGCCCCCGCCGTTCGGAGGAAGTCAATGCATGCGTCCGAGCTAAAGAAATCCAGCCTTCATCAGTGCAGGTCAGACGTGTTTGGCCGAGAGCTTGCGGTCAATTGCTAATGCGCTTTAGGGTCTTGACACTCAAGCGCATTAGCGAGCACCCTTCCGAAGGGGAAGAATCGTGCCGACCAAACGGTCCCCCGCTCGCCGGCCCACGATGAAGGACATCGCCCGGCGGGCCGGAGTCTCCGAGAGCGCCGTCTCCTTCGCGCTCAACGGCCGCCCCGGCGTCTCCGAGGCCACCCGCGCCCGGGTCCGCCGGGTCGCCGAACAGCTCGGCTGGCGGCCCAGCACGGCCGCCCGGGCCCTGTCCGGCGAGGGCGTGGCGACGGTCGGCTTCGTCCTCGCCCGCCCCGCCCACACCCTCGGCGTCGACTCGTTCTTCCTGCAGCTCGTCTCCGGCATCCAGGAGGTACTGGCCGAGCGGCACCTCGGCCTGCTGTTCCAGATGGCGCAGGACGTGACCGACGAGTGCGCGGTGTACCGGCGCTGGTGGGCGGAGCACCGGGTGGACGGCGTCCTCGTCGCCGACCCGCGCGCCGAGGACCCGCGCCCCGGCCTGCTGGACGAACTCGGCCTGCCCGCCGTGGTGATCGGCGGCGCACCGGACGAACGGCACCCCGGGCCGTCCACCGTGTGGGCGGACGACGCGGGCGCGATGGCCTCGGTGGTGGACGAGCTGACGGCCCTCGGCCATCGCCGGATCGTCCACATCGCCGGACCGGCCGACCTGGTCCACACCCGGCGCCGTATCGCCACGCTCCGCGCGGAGGCGGAGCGGCGCGGCCTGACCGAGGTCCGCTCGGTGACCACGGACTACTCCGACACCGAGGGCGCCGCGGTGACCCGCCGGGTACTCGGTGGTCCGCATCCTCCGACGGCCCTCATCTACGACAACGACGTGATGACCGTGGCCGGCGTGGCCGCGGCGGCCGAACTGGGCGTCCGCGTCCCCCGGGACGTGTCGGTGGTCTCCTGGGAGGACTCGGCGCTGTGCCGCATGGTCACACCCCAGCTGTCCGCCCTGTCCCGCGACAGCGCCGAGTTCGGCCGCACGGCGGCCCGGGAACTGCTGGCCCTGCTGGACGGCGGCCCCGCCCGGACCGTACGGGTGCCGGTCCCCCGCCTGATCGAGCGCGACAGCACCGGCGCCGTGCGGTCCGGATGACGGCCGCCTTGCCGTTCTCCGGAGCGAAAGATGACGCATCGGGAGAAATGCGCATCCAGGTTGAAGGAAGCGTGAAGGACACATCATCCTTCCTTCATGTCTCTCGCACCTTCAGCCGTCGCCCCGTCCCGCCTGACCGAGTACGCCCTGGACTGGGCGTTGGTGGACGTGGAGACCTCCGGTCTGGTGCCGCGCCGCGACCGGGTGCTCTCCGTCGCCGTGGTGACGCTCGGGCCGGACGGTGAACAGACCGGGGAGTTCTCGACCCTGCTGAATCCGGGCTGCGATCCGGGTCCCGTGCACGTGCACGGGCTGACGGCCGAGCGACTGCACGGGGCGCCGACGTTCGACCAGGTGGCCGGGCACATCGGTGACATGCTCCGGGACCGGGTGCTGGTCGCGCACAACGCCCAGTTCGACTACGACTTCCTCGCGCACGAGTTCGCCCGCGCGGGGGTCCGGCTGCCCGTCGCCCGGCGGCTGTGCACCCTGGCGTTGAACCGGCGCGTCGATCCGCCCACCGAGGACCTCAGGCTCGGCACGCTCGCGGCGCACTACGGCGTGCGGCAGCTCAAGGCGCACGACGCGCTGGACGACACCCGGGTACTGACCGGCGTGCTGCGGGCGTCGCTGCGCGAGGCGGCACGGCTCGACGTTCCGTTGCCGCTGGTGGCCTGCCCTCCCCGGCAGGATCCGCGGTTCGAGCCGAAGCCGCCGAAGACGCCGTGCGCCTTCCGCAACCCGGGACGGCTCGCGACGGGCGCGCCCCTGGTCCAGGGCATGAAGATCGCCGTCACCGGTGAGACCCGCACCTCGCGTGCCGAGCTGGCCGGACGGGCCGTCGCCGCCGGGCTGAACATGATGACCTCCGTCAGCCGCCACACCAGCGCGCTGGTCACCAACGACACGTCGTCCGGGTCCGCCAAGGCCCGCCGGGCACTGGCCGAGGGCGTGCCGGTTCTCGACGAGGACGCCTTCCTGCGACTGCTCGGCGACGTACGCCCCGGCACGCCGCACGAGACGGCCGGGCCCGCGTCGACCGCGAGCAGGCCCACCGCCACGGAACCGGCGCCCGCACCCACCGCCACGGCACCCGCACACGCACACGCGACGCCCGAACCCCGTGTCGCGACCGCTCCCGCGCTGCCGGCGGTACCGGCACCCCGCACGCCCGCACCGACGCCCGCGTCCTCTCCCACACCCGCTCCCACCGAGAGCGCGGACGGACCGAAGCCGGGCGGGTGCTCCGCGAGGCCGCGTGGGCTCCTGGCCGGGCGGCGCGTGCTCGTGCTCGGCGGTACGCATCCGGAAGCGGTGGCCGGCCGGGTCCGTGTCGTCGAACTCGGCGGGGCCGCGGCGATCAACCTGTCCGCGAGCGTCACGGACGTCGTCCTGCTCGACGGGGGCGAGCGTGACCGCCGCATGGCGCGGATCGGCTCCCTCTGTCTGCCCACCCACGCGGCCGACTGGCTCGACGCCCCCGTCATCACCCCGCTGCCGCGCCCCGCCGGCAACGGCGGCGCGCTGGTGCTGCCCCGCGGCGGTGTGCTCGACCTGCCGTACCGCCCCGGGCAGTCCGGCGGTGGCCGGTGGACCGTGACCGCGAGCTGGGCTCAGCAGTCGACGTGCGAGATCGACGTGGTCGCCTTCGTCCTGGACGAGGACGACCAGGTCTCCTTCGACGAGGACTTCGTCTTCTACGGCGCCCCCGAGAACCCCGGCGGCACGGTACGGCTCCTGAGCGACGGCCCGACGGAGCAGACCATCAGCGTCGACCTCGCCGCGCTCGCGCCCTCGGCACGCAAGGTCGTCGTCGCGGCGGCGGTCGACGGCGACGCCACGTTCGGGGAGGTGGGCGCGGTCCAGATCAGTGCGGGGCCGGGCACCAGCTCGGCGTCCCTGGTGCAGGCCACCCTGGATGCCGCGACCACGGAGCGCACGATGATCCTCGCCGAGGTCTACCGCCGCGGGCCCCTCTGGCGCCTGCGCGCCGTCGGGCAGGGGTACGACGACGGACTCGGCGCCCTGGCCGGCCGCTACGGCGTCGACGTCACGGACTGAACGCCCGGGCACCGCACCGGCCTCCGGCCACCGCAGGACCCGGCCGCCCTGGGCCGGACCTCCTCCGGCTGCTCCTGCTCCGGCTGCTCGTACTCCTGCTGTTCCTGGTCCTGCTCTTCCTGCTCCGGCTGCTCGCACTCCCGCTGTTCCTGCTGCTCCTGCTCCGTCGTGAGACTCCACCTCGAGCACCCATGGGAGGGCAGGACTGCGGTGCCTCCGAATCGTCGGACGACCTGTGATGACGGGGCTGGTGCCATCACCCGGCCGGGTGAAAGCGACTGCGCGAGGTCGCCCTGTCGGTCGGATGACCCGCCGGGCCGCCTCCGCCCTCTCGACGTGCGGTCCCCCGAACGGGCAGAGTTCTCCGTACGTGCCGTCCGTACCGACGAGTAACGAGGAGCGCCCGTGAGCAGCTGGGTCGGCCGGAGTGCCGCCGAGATCGCCGCCGCCGTCCGAGAGAAGCGGGTCACTCCACGGGAGGTGGTGGCCGGGCACCTCGCGCGGATCGAGCGGCTCGACGGCCGTATCGGCGCGTTCCGCAAGGTGCGGGCGGAGGCGGCCCTCGCCGAGGCCGACGAACTGGGCGCCCGTACCGACCTGACCGAACTCCCGCTCGCGGGCGTGCCGTTGGCGGTCAAGGACAATCTTGCGGTACGCGGCGAGTCGCACCGCAGCGGCTCGGCGGCCACCGCGGACACGCCGGCCGCCGAGGACCACGTCACGGTGGCTAGGCTGCGGGCGGCCGGTGCGGTGGTCGTCGGCCTGACGAACGTGCCCGAGCTGTGCGTCTTCGGCACCACGGAGGGCCCGTACGGCACCGCCCGCAACCCGTGGGACCCCAGCCGCACGGCGGGCGGGTCCTCCGGCGGCAGCGCGGCGGCGGTGGCCGCGGGCCTGGTGCCGCTGGCGCTCGGCAACGACGGTATGGGCTCGCTGCGCATCCCGGCTGCGAACTGCGGACTGGTCACGCTGAAGCCCGGGTACGGGGTGGTGCCGGCGGGGATCGGCAACGGCGACTGGTTCGGCATGTCGGAGAACGGCCCGCTGGCCACGACCGTCGAGGATCTTCGGCTGATGCTGGCGGTCCTGGCGGACACGGAGTTCGTACGACAGGAGGAGCGGACGCCCCGGAAGATCGCCGTAGCCTTGCGCAGCCCCGTCGCCGGGGTGAGCGTGAGCCGGCCGTACACGACCGCGGTCCGGCAGGCGGCCGGCGTGCTGGCGCGGGCCGGGCACCAGGTGCGGCGGGCCGAGCCGCCGTACCCGCTCTCTCTCAGCGTGACCTCGCTGCAGCACTGGACGGCTGGTACGGCGGTGGATGCCGAGGGCCTGGACCCGGCGCGGCTCGCACGGCGAACCCGGGTGCATGCGGGCGTGGGGCGGCGGTTCGTCCGCGCGGTGCGCACCGGTGACAGCCGCGAGCGGCTGCGCGAGCGGCTGACGCCCTTCTTCACCGAGCACGACGTGCTGCTCACCCCGGCGCTGGCCCGCCGCTCGCCGCAGGCGGGGCCGTGGCACGAGCGCGGCTGGCTGCGCAACGTCCTTGCCAACACGGCCTATTCGCCGTTCACCCCGCCCTGGAACCTGACGGGCTGGCCCGCGATGTCCGTCCCCTCGGGCACCCTGCCCTCGGGCGCGCCCTGCGCGGTGCAACTCGTGGGCCGCCCGGGCACGGAGGCGGTTCTGCTGGGCCTGGCGGAGGAGTTGGAGGGGCTGCTTCCGTGGCAGCGGACGGCACCGGTGGCGGACCGGCCGTAGCGCGGGGCCGGTGGGCCGCGGCCGGGGCCATGCTGTCGGGGTCCAGGACGCAGGTCTCGGCGGCGGTGACGAGGCGATGCCGGAAAGGCCGGGTCCGCGGCCGGTTGGCGGCCGCGCTCTCTTGGATCGGCATGAGCGTGAGTCCGTCACGCCCATGCGTGGCGATCGCGACGGTCCGGCCCGGGGGTCAGTCCACGCTCGGCAGGATGTGGGGCTCGGCGAGGTCGTCCTCGTATCCTGCGAGGCGGATGGGGGCGGACCGGGCCCACACCTCGAGGCTGCCGAGCTCTCCCGGCCGGCGGCCTCCGCGCTCCGCACGTTCCTTGGGGCGCTGTTCGCGATTCGTCTTCTCCGGTGTCACCGCGCACTCCTTATGTGTCGGTCACCCTCGGGGCGTACCGGACAGTCTGCGCTCCGGCGCTCGACGCCCGCTCGGGTCTGGGTCAGGCCAGTCGGACGCGGTGGCGCCGGCACTTCATGGCAGAGCAGGCCGTTGTCGACCGGCTCGCCCCAGGACGGACGGTGGGTGTGGGTGGGACCCCGGTGCTGCTGCCCGTCCGCTCCAGATTAACCAAATGAGCGGGCATCCGCTCGATAGGGAGTGCAAACATGGTGTAAGCAATACGCTTCACCCTCCCCCTCAATACCCCCCAATATGGGGCTCTTTACGATGAATCGCATCACTCGCGCGGCCCGGCGATTCACCCACTCGGCCTACGAAGGCGAACGCCTCTGCGAGTCGGGCCCCGCCCGCCGGCCGGACCCGGCGCAATTCAGGTGCCGTTGGCCGGGCGGAAAGCTCGCCATGATCTGCTGGCGCGGCAACGGCTGTCTCGCGGAAGGACTGACGCATGGAGCTGCGCAGCGTCGAGGAGCTGATGGATCTGCTGTACGCCGGTCGGCACCAGCATGCGCTGCGGACCGCGGCGCTGCTGCGCCGCGGTCGCCCCGCCGACAAGGAGCTCCAGGTGGCGGGCCTGGTGCACGGCATCGGGCCGGTGCTGTGCCCGGGCGACCAGGCGGCGCAGGCCCGGAGCACGGCGGAGGCGGTGCGCTCCCTGCTCGGCGAGCGGGTCTTCCGGCTGGTGCGCGGCGACGCTGGCCCCGCCGACGACGATGTGCTGAGGTTGCGCCAGGCCGACGAGGAGGGCCGGACGGCGGGATTCGACGCCGGCGTACTGGAGGACTGGCGCACGGTGCTGGAACTGGTGGCGGCCCGGCACGCGCGGCTCGGCGCCGTCGACTGACGTGGCGCCGTCGGCCGAGGACCGGGCCGCGCGCGTCACGCGGGCCGCGTCACCACCTGCCGGGCACGTAGTCCTTCAGGAAGACGCCGTACACGTCCTCGCCGGCCTCGCCGCGCACCACGGGGTCGTAGACGCGCGCGGCGCCGTCGACCAGGTCGAGGGGAGCGTGGAAGCCGGCCTCGGCGAGGCGCAGCTTGTCGAAGTGGGGCCGCTCGTCGGTGATCCAGCCGGTGTCGACGGAGGTCATGAGGATGCCGTCGGTCCGGAACATCTCCTCGGCGCTGGTCCGCGTCACCATGTTGATCGCGGCCTTGGCGGCGTTGGTGTTCGGGTGGCCCGCACCCTTGTAGCCGCGGTCGAAGACGCCTTCCATGGCGGAGACGTTCACGACGTACGCGCGTCCGCTCGGCGCCTTCTTCGCGGCATCGGCCATGGCCTGGCGGAGCTTGCTGATCAGGATGAACGGCGCCGTGTAGTTGCACAGCTGGGTCTCGAGGAGTTCCACCGGGGAGATCTGCTCGATGGTCTGCACCCAGGTGTTGGTGTCGACGACGTCGGGGAGCAGGCCGCCCGCGTCGATCGCGGTGCCGTCGAGGTGCCGGGCGACGCTCGCGTTGCCCGCGACCAGGGCGAGGTCGGCGACCTTCTGTGCATCCAGACCGCTGGTGCCGAGGGGCAGCGCGGCGAGACCGTCCACCGCACCGGAGTTGAAGGCGCCGATGACGTGGTGGGCGGGGAGTTCACCGGCGGGCAGCGGAGCGGTCTCGCCCTCGACCAGGGCGGCGTAGGCGGAGGGCAGACGACGCACGGTCTGCGTGGCGTTGTTGATGAGGATGTCGAGCGGCCCGGCCTCGGCCACCTGCTCGGCGAGGGCCACCGCCTGGGCGGGGTCGCGCAGGTCGATGCCGACGACCTCCAGGCGGTGCATCCAGTCCGCCGAGTCGTCCATGGCCTTGAAACGACGGATGGCGTCCTTGGGGAACCGGGTGGTGATCGTCGTGTGGGCGCCGTCCCGCAGCAGCCGGAGCGCGATGTACATGCCGATCTTGGCCCGGCCGCCGGTGAGCAGCGCACGCTTGCCGGCGAGGTCGGCGCGGGCGTCCCGCTTGGCGCGGTTGACGCGGGCGCAGTCCGGACAGAGCTGGTGGTAGAAGTAGTCGACTTCCACGTACCGCGTCTTGCAGGTGTAGCAGGAACGCGGGCGCTGGAGTATGCCCGCGAGACGGCCGGCCTCGATCTTCGAGGAGGGCAGGATGCCCTCGGTCTCGTCGTCGATGCGCTCGGCGGAGCCGGTGGCGGTGGCCTCGGTGACGGCGCGGTCGTGCGCGGTCTTGGCGGCCCGGCGCTCCTGGCGGCGGCGCTGCTTGACCACACGGTAGATGTGCGAGGTGGCCCTGCGTACCTTGATCGCGTCGGGGTGGTCGACCTCGATCCGGTCCAGTTCCTCGAGCACGCTCAGGCACACGGCCAGCCGCTCCGGGTCGATGCCGGGCCCGTAGACCATCTCGTCCACGGAGGCGTCCGTGGGGACGTCCATGGGGACCTCCATGGACGCAGACCCGTCCTCTGTCACCGTCATCGCGCTGCCGCTTCCCTGATCACCCGCGCAGCGCTCCGACTCGCGCCCGCCCTCGAACGCGGAATTTTACGGACCACACGGGCCTGCGGCCAAACCCGTTCGGCCCCGTCACAGAACGCGACAGACATCACCGTGCCCGCCGGCCACACCGGCCACGCCCGCCCCACAGGTATCCGAACCACGAGGCACAGGCCCGGTGCTCAGTGGCCGCACACCGTGAGCAGCGTCTCCACCTCGTCCGACACCGCCCGTGCGAACACGTCCAGGTCCGGCACCGCCTTCGCGTCGGCGACCAGCCCGTAGTGCACGTGCCCGCGGTACGTCGAGATCGCGACCGCCAGCGCCTGTCCGGGCGCGAGCGGGGCCAGCGGATACACCTCGGTCAGCTCGTGGCCGCCGAGCCGGAGACCGAGGCCGGGCAGCGGCACGCTCGTGACGAGGATGTCGAACCACAGCCGGGCGGCCTGACCGAGCAGCGGCCCGCCGAGCCGGTGCCCGAGGGCCGGGACGTGGTCGGCGAGCAGGGCGACCGCCCCCGCGCCCCGGTCGGGTCCCGCGTCCTTGTTGCGGACCATGGCCGTGCGCACGGTGTCCAGGCGCCCGAGTGGATCGGGCTCGTCCACCGGGAGCCTCATCAGATACCCGGAGAGCCGGTTGCCCTGCGGGTGCGCGGTGCGCGGGCGGCGCCGGGAGACGGGGATCAGGGCGCGGGGCGCGACGCCCTTGCTGCCGTCGCCGCGCTCGTCGAGCCAGCGCCGAAGGGCACCGGCGACGACGGCGATGAGGACGTCGTTCACGGTGCCGCCGACGCTCTTGCGCACGCGGTGGACGTCGTCGATGTCGACGACGACGCCGGCGGTGCGACGGGTGCCGCTGGGCGCGGAGGCCAGTGCGGTGGACGGCCGCATGCCGAGGGTGGACCGGGCGAGCGAGGTGCCGATGTCCAGGGCCCGGCCCACGTCGGACAGTGCGCCCCTGACCAGGCCGGGGACCAGCGCGGGCAGCCGGCGCACGTCGGACAGCAGGCCGCGCGGCGGCTCGATGACGCGCGGCGCGCGCTCCGGCAGGTCCACGGGGTCGAGGACGCCGGCGGCGAGCTTGAGGGCGCGCAGTCCGTCGGCGAGGGCGTGGTGGAACTTGAACAGCACCGCGAAGGACATGCCGTCCTCGCCGGGCAGCACATGTGCCTCCCACGGCGGCCGGCCGCGCTCCAGCGGACGCTCCATCAGCCGTCCGGCCTCGGCGTGGAAGTCGGCGGTCGGGGCGTGCAGCCGTACGTGGTCGAGCGGGTCGAAGTCCGGGGCGGTCTCGCGCAGGGCGCCGCCGAAGGCGAGCGGCTGCCAGACGTCGCGGATGCGCAGGCGCAGGCCGGGCACGGCGGCGGCGCGGGCGGCGAGCAGGTCGGCGGCGTGGGCCCCTGCGGTGGGCGAGTGCGCGGCGAAGACACCGAGCGCGCCGAGGTGCATCGGGTGGCGGTCGGACTCCATGTTCCAGAACGCCAGGTCGAGAGGAGCGAGCAGGTCGGAAGTCAAGGGCTTGCCTCACGCGTCGACGACGGGTGGACCATCAGCAGTCAAACCCCGCCAGGCGATTACGGTCAAGTATGATCAGGCTACGCTCAGTTAACAGCAGATTACGTCCCGCCCCCTCCGGGAGGGGCGGGACACAGGACAGAGCCGGATCACCTCAGAACGGGCGGCGCCGCCTCGGGTGACGTACCCCACCCTGACGGGCGCGGGCCGACCGTGAAGGCGAGGGACCGCAGGGAGCGCAGCGCACGGGTCGTCAGGTAGGTCCGGTCGTGCCGGGTCCCGTCCGTGCGCACGGCCTGGACGTAGCGGTCGGTGGCCGTGGTGCCGGGGGCGGTCACCGTGAGCCGGCCGCTGGGCCAGTGGCTGCGGTCCAGGATCAGGTCGACGCGGTCGAAAACAGGGGTGGTGAGGCCCCAGGTGTCGTAGCCGGGCTGGACCGGGAAGAGGCCGATGGACGACAGGACGTTCCAGGCGGACATCGTGCCGAGGTCGTCGTTGCCGGTCATGCCGGTGGGCGTGTCCGTGAACAGGGTCAGCGCCGCGTGCACCACGTCGGTGGTCTTCCAGGGCTGGCCGGTGGACAGGTAGGTGTACGGCGCGATCAGGTCGGGCTCGTTCATCGGGTTGTACTGGGCGGCGTTGTAGTACCCGTACGGGTCGCCGTGCACCCACACCTCGCGGGCGGTCTTCGCGGGGTCGGCGAGCAGCCGGTCGTACGCGAAGAAGGCGTCCAGGCGGTCGTTGGCCGCGCGCGTGCCGCCGATCAGGCCGACCATGCCGGGCACGTCCTGCGGGACGAGCCACTGGTACTGCCAGGCCGTGCCCTCGTGGAAGCCGACGCCGCGGGCCGGGTCGGCCGGGCCGGTGAAGGCGCCGGCGGTGTCGCGGGCCCGGAAGAAGCCGGTGCCGGGGTCGAAGACGTTGCGGTAGTTGCGCGAGCGGGCGGCATAGCGCGCCGCGTCGTCGTCGTGCCCGAGGCCGCGGGCCATCTGGGCGAGCATGGCATCGGCGAGGGCGTACTCCAGGGTGACGGAGGCACCGAAGCGGTAGTCGGTGTCGCCCATCTTGGCGTACGGGCGGCCCTTGATGTACGGGGCGAAGCCCTGCGCGACGTACTCGGCGTTGGCCTCCCGGCCGATGCCCGGGTGCGCGGCGGGCGGGATCCCGTCGGCGTTCTTCTTCAGCGCCCGGTAGGCCCGCTCCTCGAAACCCTTGAGGAGGCCCATCTGGTAGGCGGTGGTCAGGAACGGGGTGACCGGGTCGCCGGTCATGATGTTCGTCTCGACCGGGCCGTAGCCCCATCGGGGCAGCCAGCCGCCGTCCTCGTCGATCGCGACGACCGACCGGGCCATGTCCCGTGCCTCGCGCGGAGCGAGCAGCGCGAGCAGCTGGGCCTGCGTGCGGTAGGTGTCCCACAGCGACCAGTTCTGGTAGTACGTGAAGCCCTCGGCGCGGTGGGTGCGCCGGTCCCAGCCGAAGTAGCGGCCGTCGGCGTCGCTGCCGATGTTGGGCGCGAGGTACGACCGGTACAGCGAGGAGTAGAAGGTCCGGCGGAGCGCGGGCGTGCCGCCCTGCACCCGGACGCTTCCGAGCCGGTGCTCCCACTGCTCGCGGGCGCGGTGGCGTACGGCGTCGAAGGACCGGCCGCCCTCGGCACGCAGGTTGGCCGCGGCGCCGCGCGAGTCCACGTACGACAGTGCGGTGGTGGCCTCGACCGTACGGTCCTTCGTGGTGTCGAAGCGGACGTAGGCGCCGCCGTGTCCGCTGCGGGCGCCGGGGGTGACGGCCGGGCCGTCCCAGGTGCCGTGGGCGGCGAAGGGCCGGCTGAAGCGGGTGATGGCGTAGACGGTGTAGGGGCCGGTGTCCCGGCAGAAGCCGTGGCCGGTGATCTCGGTGCGGACGGTGCGGTCGTCGAGGATCTCGATCGTGCTGCCGACGGCCTTGTGCAGCGACTGGGCCGCGTTCAGCAGGACGTTGGCCTTGTCGGTGGCCGGGAAGGTGTAGCGCTGCACGCCGGTGCGGGCGGTCGCGGTGAGTTCGGCGCGGATGCCGGAGGCGAGGCCGACGCGGTAGTAGCCGGGGCTCGCCTCCTCGTCCTCGTGCGAGAAGGCGGCCGCGTACTGGGCGTAGTCCGTCTGTGTGACGTCACCGGTGGTGGGCAGGACGGGCAGGTCGCCGCCGATGCGGCAGCCGACGCCCGAGAGGTGGACCAGCGAGAAGCCGCGGATGCGGTTCTGCGTGTAGTCGTAGCCGGTGCTGTGCCCGGTGTCCGGGGAGAGCTGCACCATGCCGAAGGGCACGGCCGCGCCGGGAAAGGTGTTGCCCTCGTTCTGGCTCCCGATGAAGGGGTTGACCAGGTCGGTGAGGTGGCCGTCGGTCCGCTCGGCGGCCCGTGCGACGGGGGTGGCGATCAGCGCGGACGCTGCCAGCACCCCGGCCAGGCACAGCCGTGTGCCACGGGTCCCTCTCATCTCGGATGACCTCCGAAGGTTCGACATCGTTGCCTGCATCGTGAAGGGCGAACGGTGTGAACCCGGGCATTCCAGGTCGCCGGCGTGGAACGCGTCGCGGCGGGAGGCCGGCTGACGGCGTGTCCGTCAGGACACCCGCTGTCCCTTCCCGAGCGCGATGACGCCGCCTTCGGAGACGGTGTACAACTCGGCGTCACGGTCCGGGTTGACACCGATCGTCGCCCCCGGCGGGACCTCGACGTTCTTGTCCAGGACGGCGCCGCGGACCACCGCGCCCCGGCCGATGCGGACGTTGTCGTGCAGGACCGAGCCCTGGACGACCGCGCCCTGGTCCACGCGGACGCCCGGGGAGAGCACCGACCGGCTGACCTGGCCGCGGATCAGGCAGCCCGCGCTGATGATGGACTCGCTCGCGATGCCGCCGGCGTTGAAGCGGGCCGGCGAGAGCTGGTTGGAGTGGGTGTAGACGGGCCACTGGCGGTTGTAGAGGTTGAAGGCGGGGCGCTCGGCGATCAGGTCCATGTGGGCCTGGTGATAGGCGTCCAGGGTGCCCACGTCCCGCCAGTAGCCCTGGTCGCGGGTGGTCTCGCCGGGCACGTGGTTGTCGCTGAAGTCGTACAGCCGGGCCTCGCCGCGCGCGGTCAGCTGGGGCAGGATCGAACCGCCCATGTCGTGCACGGACTGCTCGTCCTCGGCGTCCCGCTGCAGCGCCTCGATGAGGGCCTTGGTGCTGAAGATGTAGTTACCCATCGAGGCGAACACGCACGCTGGGTCGTCCGGCAGGCCCGGGGGGTCCGCGGGCTTCTCCAGGAAACGCTCGACGGTACGGCCGTCCGGGCCCGGCGTGATCACCCCGAAGGCGGAGGACTCCGCGCGTGGCACCCGGATGCCGGCCACCGTCACCCCCGCTCCGCCCTCGATGTGCTGCCGCAGCATCTGCCGCGGGTCCATGCGGTAGACGTGGTCGGCGCCGAACACCGCCACGTAGTCGGGCTGTTCGTCGTACACGAGGTTCAGGGACTGAAGGATCGCGTCGGCGCTGCCCAGGTACCAGCGCGGTCCGAGGCGCTGCTGTGCCGGGACCGGGGTGACGTAGTTGCCGAGCAGGCTGGACATCCGCCAGGTGGTCGTGATGTGCCGGTCCAGCGAGTGCGACTTGTACTGGGTCAGTACGCAGATGCGCAGCACGTCGGCGTTGACGAGGTTGGACAGGACGAAGTCGACGAGGCGGTACGTGCCGCCGAAGGTGACCGCGGGTTTGGCACGGTCCGCGGTGAGCGGCATCAGACGCTTGCCCTCGCCTCCCGCCAGGACGATCCCGAGAACCGACGGCCCTCCCCCAAGAGCCCGACTCCGCTCGCTCAGGGGGTACCCCCATCGACGCATGGCCGCTCCCCTCACCCCGGTAGAACCATGGCTGCCCCGAGCGGGGCGGACTAAGCCTGCTTGAGGATCTCCTCGTACAGCCCGGCCGTGCGGCGGGCCACCGCGTCCCAGCCGAACTCGCCGACGGCACGGGCCCGTCCGGCCTCCCCCATCCGCCGGGCCGTCTCCGGATCACCGAGCACGGTGTCCAGGGCCGCGGCGAGGCGCGCCGCGAAGGCGTCGGGGTCGTCGTCCGCATCGACCAGCAGCCCGGTACGGCCGTCCGCGACGACCTCCGGGATGCCGCCCACCCGGGAGGCCACCACCGGCGTGCCGCAGGCCATGGCCTCCAGGTTGACGATGCCGAGCGGCTCGTAGACCGACGGGCACACGAACACGGCTGCCCGTGTGAGGAGCTGGATCACCTCCGGGCGCGGCAGCATCTGCGGTATCCAGAACACACCCGCCCGCACCCGGCTCAGTTGTTCGAACAGTGCGCGGAACTCCCGGTCCGTCTCCGGGGTGTCGGGCGCGCCCGCGCACAGCACGACCTGGGCTCCGGGGTCGATGTCCCGTACCGCGTGCAGCAGATGGGGCACGCCCTTCTGCCGGGTGATCCGGCCGACGAACAGGACGTACGGGCGGGCGGGGTCGATGCCGTGCCGGGTGAGCGCGTCCGTGCCGTGGTCGGGCCGGTAGAGCCGGGTGTCGATGCCGTTGTGCACGACGTGGACCCGGGCCGGGTCCAGTGCCGGGTAGCAGCCGAGTATGTCCTCGCGCATGGCGCCCGAGACGGCGATCACCGCGTCGGCGGCCTCGATCGCGGTGCGCTCCGCCCAGCTCGACAGCGCGTATCCGCCGCGCAGTTGCTCCGCCTTCCAGGGCCGCAGCGGCTCCAGCGAGTGCGCGGTCAGCACGTGCGGGACGCCGTACAGGAGCTTGGCGAAGTGCCCGGCGAGATTGGCGTACCAGGTGTGGGAGTGCACGAGTTCGCGGCCTTCGAGGGCGGCGGCGACGGACAGGTCCACGGAGAAGGTGCGCAGGGCGTCGTTGGAGCCGTCGAGGACGGGCCAGGGGCGGTGGCGTACGACACCGACGCCGCGGCCCTCGCCCCAGCAGTGCACCTCCAGGTCCACCAGTGAGGTCAGCTCCCGGGCGAGGAACTCCACGTGGACACCGGCGCCGCCGTACACGTCCGGGGGGTACTCCCGGGTCAGCAGTCCCACACGCACCTGGCAACCCCCTGGTTCCGGCGGCAGGTTCATCTCATGGTCACTCAGATGGGGCCCGCGGGGAAGAGCGCGGCGGCCGGGCGAAGCAGCAGTCGCCGCAGAGTCCGCCGCCGGGGACGCGGTAGTACAGGCAGCAGCTGCGGCGGCGGAAGGACGTTCCGGTGCGGATGCCGGTGGTGCGCAGCAGGGGGTGGTCGAAGAGTTCGCCGGTGAGGATGCGGGTGCGGGCCGCGACCTCGGGACGTCCCTGGGTGCGGGCCCAGCGGCTCAGCTCCCGGGCGGTCGCGGCGAGCGCGGAGCCGGCGTTGCCCCACAACAGACCCGCCGCGACGCCGTACCGGGCGCGCAGGGCGGCCGTCAGCGGCTCCAGGTGGGCGTGCAGCACGGTGCCGGCCATGGCGTCCGCGGTGCCGGGCAGCGGACGCAGCTCGGTGAGCCACAGGTCGTCGGGGGCCGGGGCGAGGGCGTCCCAGCGCAGCAGGCGCGGGTCCAGGTCGGGCACCTTCCCGTACAGGACGGCGCAGCCCAGCGCCGCCGACCACAGCCGGGCGGCCAGGCCCTGCTGGGCGATGGAGGCGGCGACCCGCGGCTCGGCGGTCCGCAGGCGTTCCGCGACCGTGGCGACGCGCACGTTCACCGCATCGCGGAAGACCTCCGCCGGCAGGCCTTCGCGGCACTCGTCCGTGACGCCGCGGTAGGTCTGTTCGAGGGTCGGCGGCCGCCGCGGGCCGGAGCCGCCGTCCGTGTCCTGCGGCACGGACGGCCCGGTGCGCAGGACGAAGAAGCCGCCGAGCGGGCGGAGTGCGGCGAGTTCGGGGTCGAGGTCCACGACAGGTACTCGTACCAGGCGCGTTCCGGCGGTGTTTGCGCGGGGCTCCACCCTGTGTCGCCCGCCCAGGGGATGATCGCCCGGCCGGTGTACTCCATCGGCAGTAGGACGCAATGCGTGCTCAGGAACGACGACGGGAAGGCCGCGGACGGGCAGAGTGTTCGCCATGGAAGCCGATCGTCCGCCGCGCCGGGCCCAGGACGCCCGTCGCACGTCGAGGAGACAGCGATGAGCGCCCTGGCGTTGTCCGTGCTCCTGTCGTTCGTCTCCGCCTTCGCGTACGCCGGCGGAGCGATCGTGCAGGAGCAGGTCGCCGTGTCCTCCTCCGACAGCGCGTACCTGCCGGTGCGCCGCCCGGGCTGGTGGGGCGCGCTCGCGCTCAACGGTCTGGGCGGTGTGCTGCACGTCGTGGCGCTGGCCTACGGACCGCTCAGCCTCGTCCAGCCGCTCGGTGCGCTGACCATCGTGTTCGCGCTGCCCATGGCGGCGCTGTTCGTCGGCCGCAGGTCCGGTGTGACCGCCTGGCGCGGCGCCCTGATGTCCACGGTGGGTCTCGCCGGTCTGCTCTCCCTGGTCGGCTCCGCCGACGCGCACTCCCTCGCCCCGGCTCAGCGGGTCGCCGTCGCCCTGGTCACCGGCGGGGCCGTGGTGGCGCTGCTGTGCGCGGGCCTCGCCGCACACCGGCATCCGGCGGTGCGCAGTGTGCTGCTCGCCGTCGCGTCCGGCATAGCGTTCGGCATGTCCTCGGTGTTCACCAAGACCGTCGCCGTCGACTGGACCAAGGGCATCGGCCTCGCCGAGCTGCCCTCGCTCGCGGTGATCGGGCTGTTCTCGGTCGCCGGCGTCCTGCTGTCCCAGGCCTCCTACCGGGGCGGCGGCCTCGCGGCCCCGCTGGCCACCCTGACGGTGGTCAACCCGGTGCTGGCCGCCGCGGTCGGCATTCTCATGTTCGGCGAGACGTTCCGCCACGGCACCACGGGCTCCGTGCTCGCCCTGGCCTGCGGAGTGGTGGCGGCAGGCGGCCTGATCATGCTGACGACGGAGCGGCTGGAGCCGACGACCGCGGATCCGACGGCAGGAGTGCCGACGGGCGACTCGGCCAAGGCCGAGGCGGCGATGGCCGAGGCGGCGATGGTTCTGGTGCCGTCGGCCACGGGTGCAAGGGCAGGGATGCCGACGAGCGAGGAGACCACCATCGAGGCAGCCATGGCCGAGGCGGCCATGGTCCTGGTGCCGTCGGCCACGGGTGCGAGGGCAGGAGTGCCGGCGGGCGAGGCGACGTCGGTCGGAACGGCTGTCTTGCCGGATGCCGCAGGCGTGTTCCTTCCCCTGCCGCGGCGCAGCGAGGACCTGGGCGCCGGGGCGGACCTGGCCGGGCGTGGCGAGACCGCCGCCGGTTCCGGCCTGCGCGGACTGCTGGTGCCGAGCCAGGGCGGCGGGGCCGAGCCGCCGGCCTGCGGTGCGTCTTCCGCCTCGTACACCGCGTTGCCCGTGGGCGCTCCCGGTGCGCTGCCGGTCCTCGACCGGCAGCGCACCGGCGTCAGATCCTGACGCCGCCGGCCCGCAGATAGGCGAGCGGGTCGATGTCCGAGCCGAATCCGGGCCCCGTCCGCACCTCGAAGTGCAGATGCGGGCCCGTGACGTTCCCGGTGGAGCCGGAGCGGCCGAGGCGCTGGCCCACGGTGACGTTCTGGCCGATCCGGACGGAGATGGCCGACAGATGCGCGTACTGCGTGTAGCGGCCGTCGGCATGCCGCAGGACCACCTGGTAGCCGTACGAGCCGCCCCAGCCCGCGGCCACCACCTGCCCGCCGGCCGCCGCCTTCACGGAGGTGCCGGTCGGTACGAGGAAGTCGACGCCCGTGTGGTAGCCCTTCGACCAGTGCGCCCCCGCCACGTGGTAGCCGGTGCCGACGGAAGCCGTCACCGGGGCGACCAGCTTGTGCGTCGCGGGTGTGGTGTGGTGGGTGGTGGGGTGCTCCGAAGGGGTCTTCTGCTTCGGTGATTTGGGCTTCTTCGGTGACTGGGGCGGCACGGGCCTGGTGGGGGTGCCACCGATGCTGAGCCGCTGCCCGGGCATGATCAGGTCCGGGTCGGCACCGATGGTGGCGCGGTTGCCGGCGTAGAGCGCGCGCCAGCCGCCCGGCACATGCTGGTCACCGGCGATGCCCGACAGGGTGTCGCCGTGCACGACCGTGTACATCTCGGCCCGGCCCGCGCGGGATTGCGGGGTGGTCTGCGGCTGCACGTCCTCGACGTAACCGGACTTCGGCGTGGCGGACTTCCTGGTGGTGGTCTGCGCCGGGCGTGCCGATCCGGAATCCGGGTGCACGTCGGGGCTCCCGCCGCCACGGGCCAACCCGGCCCGCACCGAGCACACCGGCCAGGCGCCCGGTCCCTGTCCGTCCAGGACCTTCTCGGCGACCGCTATCTGCTGGTCCCGGGTGGCCAGGTCGGCGCGCGGGGCGTACCGGGTGCCGCCGTACGCCTCCCAGGTGGACAGGGTGAACTGCAGCCCGCCGTAGTAGCCGTTGCCGGTGTTGATGCTCCAGTTGCCGCTGGACTCGCAGGCGGCGACCTTGTTCCAGGTGGCCGCGTCGGCTGCGTTCGCGGTGCCGGCGGCGACCAGCGGGATCGCGAGGCCGGCGCCGCCCGCCGTGACGGTGAGTGAGGCGCGGTTGATCCTGTTCGGCTGGTACCGGCGGTGCCGGCCGCGTACGGCCATGTGCGGAATCCCCTCGGCATGCGTCAGGAGGGGCAAAAGTAAGCGCAGCGAACAGGCCATGACAAGACACGTATTCGGACTGCGCGTGCGGCCAAGTGGCCGGGAACGGACCCTCCTTGAGCCGGTGGGCCGGTGAGTGAGGCAGATGCCGCCCTCGCTGCGTACACATGCGTGGCGGGTCGGATGTGCGCTCGCCGTAGCGGCACGTCAGGATGGGCAGGGGCCCGTACTGACGGAGCCGTAGTCACGAAGCAGCTAGGGAGCAGGCGGTATGAGCACTTCAGCGCAGATCGGCGTCACCGGGCTCGCGGTCATGGGCCGCAACCTTGCCCGGAACTTCGCGCGCAACGGCTACACGGTCGCCGTGCACAACCGTACGGTGTCGCGGGCGCAGGCGCTGGTGGAGGAGTTCGGGGACGAGGGCGACTTCGTCCTGGCAGAGACCGCCAAGGAATTCGTCGCGGCCCTGGAGCGCCCGCGCCGCCTGGTGATCATGGTCAAGGCCGGCGATCCGACGGACGCGGTGATCCAGGAGTTCGCACCGCTCCTCGAGCCCGGTGACATGATCATCGATGGTGGCAACGCGCACTTCGCGGACACCCGGCGCCGGGAGCGGGAGCTGCGTGAGCGGGGCATCCACTTCGTCGGTACCGGCATCTCCGGCGGCGAGGAGGGCGCGCTGCACGGGCCGAGCATCATGCCGGGTGGCTCGAAGGAGTCGTACGAGTCGCTGGGCCCGATGCTGGAGAAGATCTCGGCGAAGGCCAAGGACGGCGCACCGTGCGTGACGCACGTGGGCCCGGACGGGGCCGGGCACTTCGTGAAGATGGTGCACAACGGCATCGAGTACGCCGACATGCAGCTGATCGGCGAGGCCTACCAGTTGCTGCGCGACGTGGCCGGGTACTCCCCCGCCCAGATCGCGGACATCTTCCGCACCTGGAACACCGGCCGGCTGGACTCGTACCTGATCGAGATCACCGCCGAGGTGCTGTCCCACGTGGACGCGGCCAGCGGCAAGCCGTTCGTGGACGTGGTGGTCGACCAGGCCGAGCAGAAGGGCACCGGCCGCTGGACCGTGCAGATCGCGCTCGACCTGGGTGTTCCCGTGTCCGGCATCGCCGAGGCCGTCTTCGCGCGCTCCCTGTCCGGGCACGCGGCCCTGCGGGAGGCCTCGCGAGGACTGGCCGGACCGACACCGGCCGCGCTGAGCGAGTCGGAGGCCGGGGCCTTCGCGGACCGGGTGGAGCAGGCGCTGTACGCGTCCAAGATCGTGTCGTACACCCAGGGCTTCCACGAGATCGCCGCGGGCAGCGAGGAGTACGACTGGGACATCGACCTCGGCAAGGTCTCCTCCATCTGGCGCGGCGGCTGCATCATCCGCGCGGCCTTCCTGGACCGCATCCGCGCCGCGTACGACGCCCGCGCCGACCTGACCAGCCTGCTCTCGGACGAGACCTTCGCGCAGGAGATCGCCGCCGCGCAGGACGACTGGCGAGAGGTCGTGATCGCCGCGACGCGGCAGGGGGTGCCGACGCCCGGGTTCGCGGCGGCGCTGGCGTACTACGACGCGCTGCGCGCGGAGCGGCTGCCTGCGGCGCTCACGCAGGGACAGCGGGACTTCTTCGGGGCGCACACGTACCGGCGGGTCGACCGGGACGGTGCGTTCCACACGCTGTGGGGCGGGGACCGTTCGGAGGTCTCCGCGTAGTCGGAGTGCGGTCGGAGTGTGGCCGGAGTGATATCCGGGGGCGGTCGCCTGGCGAACGCCCCCGCGGTGTGTGCGGGGCCTGGCCGTCCGGCGGCCGTAGCCGGAATGCGTCCGGGAGTCTGCTCGTCCGGCGGCCGTAGCCGGGATGCGTCCGGGAGTCTGCTCGTCCGGCGGTCGTAGCCGGGGATGCGCCCAGGAGGCCGGTCCCCTGGCGACCATAACCCCGGTTCGCCGGGGCCTGGGCGCCTGGCGGGCGGTGCGCCGGGGGGCCTGCTCGCCCACCGATCCAGTCCGCCCGGGCGGTGTGCGGGTGCGGGCCCGTTATGGCTTGTCGCGCAGTTCCCCGCGCCCCTGAAGAGCGGGCGCTTCGCGCCCTGCTCTTCAGGTGAGGGGTGCCCTCTTCAGGTGAGGGGTGGGCCTGGCTCCGGGTTCGGTACGGGCTCCGGGCCCGGGGGGATCGGGGACGGGGACGGTTCCGGCGGGCCCGGGGCGGGCGGGGCCGGGGGCGGGGTCGGGTCCGGGCCCGGCGCGGGCGGGGCCGGGTCGGGGCCCGGCGGTGGTGGGGTGGGCTGGGGGCCCGGTTCCGGGGGCGGGACCGGGCTGGGATACGGGTCCGGCGGGGTCGGGCCGGGACCGGGTGCCGGGCCGGGCGGGGCGGGGTCAGGATACGGGTTCGTCATGAGTGTCCTCCGGCAGTTACGGGTCGTCGCCACTGGACTACTCCCCCGCGTACCCGACCGCCGCGCGGCCACTCACCCGACGGCAGCACCGCACGGGTCCAGCCGCGTACCCGACCGCTGCCACTCACCCGACGGCGCACCCCGCGGATCCGGCCGGGTCGCAGGGAACCCGCTGCCCGACCGCGCGGGTTCGACCGGGCCCGCCGGGGACCCGATGCCCGACCGCTCGGGTCCTGCCGGGTCGACGGGAACCCGATGCCCGACCGCTCGGTCAGAACCGGTCCGGGTGGGCGCGCAGCCAGTCCTTGGCGGCCGACAGCAGGTCCGGATCGGCCGGCGGGGCGGTCTCGGGGTGGCGTTCGGCCCACTTGGCGACGTACGGGCACAGCGGGGCCACCGGCACGCCCTCGCCCTCGGCGAGGGCGTACAGCTCGCGGGCGAGGGAACCGGCGATGCCCTTGCCCTCGTGGGCGGGCTCGACGATCGTGTGGACGGGGACCAGGGCGCGCGCGGGCGACTCCAGCACGAAGTACTCGATGTGCCCGACGACTTCACCGTCGCCGACGGCCTCCAGGCGCCCCGCCGCCCGGTCGTCGCGGATCTCGATCTCGCTCATGGGCACGCACGCTCCTGGTCCTGCTCCGCCGGTCAGGCCGTCGCGACGGCCTGCGGGCTGCGCTGCTGGTCGGAACCGGGCACCGGCTCGGACGGGTCGGCACCGAGGGACACGATCCGGTTGTCCGCATCGACGTGCACGACCCGGGGCCGCAGCTCGCGTGCCTCGGCATCGGTGACCTGAGCGTAGCTGATGATGATCACCAGGTCGCCGGGGTGGACGAGATGGGCCGCCGCACCGTTGATCCCGATGACCCCGGATCCGCGTTCGCCCTCGATGACGTACGTCTCCAGACGGGCGCCGTTGGTGATGTCGACGATGTGCACCAGTTCCCCGGGCAGCAGGTCGGCGGCGTCGAGCAGGTCGGCGTCGATGGTCACCGATCCCACGTAGTGCAGGTCGGCCTGGGTGACCGTGGCGCGGTGGATCTTGGACTTGAACATTGTACGAAGCACGGAGAAGCTCCCGGTTTGTCTGCTCCCTGCCTGCTTCTGCAGGTCAAGGGCGGTCTTCGGAGGCTACATCGTTTCGCATGTGTGGTCAGCTGTCGCCGGGTGTTCGAGGACTCACACTGACCCGTTGCTGACCTTTCTCATGCCGCGCCAGAAGCAGGAGAAGTGCGTCACGGGATCTCGGTGCCCATTCCTTCCAGTCGATACCGAAGGGGATCTGATCCGGCACCAGGCAGCGGTACAAGGCTCCCTCGCGCGAGCTTCGGGTGCAGTGCGACGGACGCCGACGCTGACCTCCGGCCGGCGCCAGGCGCCGCCCGCCCGGAAACCGAAGCGGCGGGGCCCCTGCGTTCGGGGTCGGCCGCAGGCGTCCCCCAGCAGGATGGTCGCGGAAGGACAAGGCGAGAGCCGGCCTGGTCAGGTCATGTTCCCTGTCACGGGGTACGGCACGAACGTGCTGGTGTTCTGATCGATCCGGAGCGGATGGCCAAGGGGTGGCGCGGCACGTTGGGGACAGTCGAGGCGTTCACAGACGCGGCACCCCATGCCGATGGGGGTGGCGGCGGAGGCGTTGGTGAGGTCGAGGCCCTCGGAGTAGACGAGACGGTGGGCGTGGCGGATCTCGCAGCCGAGGCCGATGGCGAAGGTCTTGCCGGGTTCGCCCCAGCCACCGCGGTGCCGGGTGACGGCTCGCGCGGTCCACAGGTAGCGCTGCCCGTCGGGCATTTCGGCGATCTGTACGTGGATGCGGCCGGGGGCGGCGAACGCCTCGTAGATGTTCCAGAGCGGGCAGGTGCCGCCGGCGCGGGAGAAGTGGAAGCCGGTCGCTGACTGGCGCTTGGACATGTTGCCGGCGCGGTCGACGCGGACGAAGGAGAAGGGCACGCCGCGCAGCCGGGGGCGCTGGAGGGTGCTCAGGCGGTGGCAGACGGTCTCGTAGCCGAGCCCGTAGCGGTCGGTGAGGCGTTCGATGTCGTAGCGCACCTCTTCGGCTGCCGCGTGGAATGCGCCGTACGGCAGGATCAGGGCCGCCGCGAAGTAGTTGGCGATGCCGATGCGGGCCAGGTGGTGGGCCGGTGAGCCGGATGCGAAGTCCTCGGCGGCCTGACGGTCCAGTTCGTCGCCGTACTCGAGCAGCGCGAGGTGAGTCGCCATGCGGAAGGCTCGCTGGCCGGGACGCAGGCGACTGGACAGGCGGAGGGTGCGGCTCGCCTCGTCGTAGCGGTGCAGGTGGTCGCCGGTGTCGGCCGAGAGGTGGATGCCGTGGGCCTTGGCCAGGCGGTTCGTCAGGGCCTGTACGACCTCGCCGGGCCGGATGCCGACCTCCTCGGCCAACTGCTCGGCCGCGAGGTCGGTGTCGTGGAGGTAGTTCTGGCGGCGGTAGAAGAAGTCCCGGATCTCCTCGTGGGGTGAGTGGGGCGTCTCCCCTGCCGTGTCGCGGCCGTCGGCTGTCCCGGTGAGCCGCTCGGTCAGGAGTTGGTTGCGGCGGCCGAGGTCGAGGAGGACCTGCGCGACCTCGGGCAGGCGCGAGGCCAGTTCGGCGAGGTCGGACGGGGAGATGCGGGCGGTGGCGATTTCTCGTGTCAGCGCCTCGCGCAGGTCGGCGACGAGGCGGGTCGTGTCGCGTTCGGAGAAGAAGCCCGGGTCGACGCCGAACGTCTCTGTCAGCCGGAGCAGTACGGGCACGGTGAGCGGGCGGGAGTCGTGCTCCATCTGGTTGAGGTAGCTCGGGGAGATGCCCAGGACGCGGGCGAGTTCGGCCTGGCTCATGCGGCGCTCCTCTCGCAGCCGCCGCAGGCGCGCTCCCGCGTAGGTCTTGCTCACCGTGTGATCCTCCGTGGCCGGGTGACCGCGAGTGTAGGCCAGGTCCGGCCCCACGACGCCCTTCGCAAGGTTGGCAAAAGGCGGCGGGAAGATTCGCAGAAGTTGGCAGACGTCCACGGTTGTTGGCACTCAGTGCCAGTGCCAGAGTTTCAGTGCGGCCCGCCGGACCCGGCAGACACCGCCCGGAACCGGGGCCCGATTCATCGCCCTGACATCGGAGATCCCGGCAGTGGCGGCGTCCGGCACCGGCAGCATTGCTCACTGTCGCCCTTCGAGGTGACGGCGGGCCGCATCTGAACGAGACGACACACAGTGCCATCCCCACCTCGAGCAGCACGGGCTTGGCAGACGCCACAGATCGAGGAGACGTGACAGTCATGGCAGAGGCAAGGACGCAGGCGGCCGAGGAACTCGCGCGGCGCTGGGCCACCGACCCCCGGTGGCAGGGCATCGAACGCACCTACAGCGCCGAGGACGTCGTCCGGCTCTCCGGCAGCGTCCGTGAGGAGCACACCCTGGCCCGGCGCGGCGCCGAGCGGCTGTGGCGCCAGTTGCACGAGCGGGACTACGTCCACGCACTCGGCGCGCTCACCGGCGGCCAGGCCGTCCAGCAGGTCAAAGCGGGCCTTCAGGCCATCTACCTGTCCGGCTGGCAGGTCGCCGCCGACGCCAACCAGGCCGGCCACACCTACCCCGACCAGAGCCTCTACCCTGCCAACTCCGTTCCCCAGGTGGTCCGTCGGATCAACAACGCACTGCTGCGCGCCGACCAGATCGCCACCGCCGAGGACGCGGGCGACACGACGGACTGGCTGGCGCCGGTCGTCGCCGACGCGGAGGCCGGGTTCGGCGGTCCGCTGAACGCCTTCGAGCTGACCAAGGCGATGATCGCGGCGGGCGCCGCCGGCATCCACTACGAGGACCAGCTCGCCTCGGAGAAGAAGTGCGGCCACCTCGGCGGCAAGGTTTTGGTGCCGACCTCGCAGCACATCCGCACCCTGAACGCGGCCCGCCTCGCGGCCGACATCGCCGACGTGCCCACGGTCGTCATCGCCCGCACCGACGCGCTCGCCGCCAACCTGCTCACCAGCGACGTCGACGAGCGCGACGCCGAGTTCGTCACCGGCGAGCGGACGGCCGAGGGCTTCTACCGAGTGCGCAACGGCATGGCGCCGGTCATCGCCCGCGGTCTGGCCTACGCCCCGTACGCCGACCTGATCTGGGTGGAGACGGGTACGCCCGACCTGGCGCAGGCCCGCGAGTTCGCCGAGGCGATCCACGCGCAGTACCCCGACCAGATGCTCGCCTACAACTGCTCCCCGTCCTTCAACTGGAAGGCCGCGCTGGACGACGACCAGATCGCCAAGTTCCAGCGCGAACTGGGTGCGATGGGCTACCGGTTCCAGTTCATCACGCTGGCCGGCTTCCACTCCCTCAACCACGGCATGTTCGACCTCGCCCGCGGCTACGCCGAGCACGGCATGACCGCCTATGTCGACCTGCAGGAGCGGGAGTTCGCAGCGCAGGCGCAGGGCTTCACCGCCGTGAAGCACCAGCGCGAGGTCGGCACCGGCTACTTCGACCTGGTCTCCACCGCGGTCAACCCGGCCTCCTCCACGACCGCCCTGGCCGGCTCCACGGAGGAGGAGCAGTTCCACTAGGCCGGCCCTTCGGCACCTGCCGGTCCGTTGCGGGCGAGCGGGGGTCGTACGACCGTCCCCGTCCGGTCCCCGCTCCCGCTCCCGCGGCCGCCCTGCCCCGCCCCACAGGAGAAGCGATGTCCACCAGTGCTCCGACCCACCACGTCCGCGTCCTCGCGCCCTTGGGCGACCGGCACGACGAGATCCTCACGCCCGCCGCCCTGGACTTCGTCGGCCGTCTGACCGCAGCCTTCGGGACACGCCGGCTGGACCTGATGAGAGAACGCCGCCGGCAGGTCCTGCGACTGGCATCGGGCTCCCCGCTCGACTTCCCGATGGTCACCTCCGCCATCCGTGCCGACCCGACCTGGCGCGTCGCACCACCCGCCCCCGGGCTGACCGACCGCCGCGTCGAGATCACCGGCCCACCGGACCGCCGGATGACTGTCAACGCCCTCAACTCCGCCGCCAAGGTCTGGATGGCCGACTTCGAGGACGCCACCGCACCCACCTGGGACAACGTGATCGGCGGCCAGCTCAACCTGCTCGACGCCATCGAGCGCCGCATCGGCTTCACCACACCTGAGGGCAAGGAGTACCGGCTCGGCGACCGGCTCGCCACCATCGTGGTCCGGCCGCGCGGCTGGCACCTCGACGAGGAGCACCTGGAGTACGACGGACGTCCCGTGCCCGCCGCGCTGGCCGACTTCGGCCTGTACTTCTTCCACTGCGCCCAGCGGCAGATCGACGCCGGGTACGGCCCGTACTTCTACCTGCCCAAGCTGGAGAACCGCTACGAAGCCCGGTTGTGGAACGACATCTTCGTCACCGCCCAGGAACTCCTCGGCATCCCCCGCGGCACCATCCGCGCCACCGTCCTCATCGAGACGATCACCGCCGCGTTCGAGATGGAGGAGATCCTCTACGAGCTGCGCGAACACAGCGCGGGCCTCAACGCGGGCCGCTGGGACTACCTGTTCAGCCTGATCAAGACATTCGGCCACCGCACCGACTTCCTGCTGCCCGACCGTGCCGAGGTCACGATGACCGCCCCCTTCCTGCGCGCCTACACCGAACTGCTCGTGCGCACGTGCCACAAGCGCGGCGCCCACGCCATCGGCGGCATGGCCGCACAGGTGCCCGGCAAAAACCCGGCCGCCCACGCGGCGGCACTCGCCAAGGTCCGGCTGGACAAGGAGCGCGAGGCAGAAGACGGCTTCGACGGCTCCTGGGTCGCCCACCCCGAACTCGTCCCCGTCTGCCGCCAGGTCTTCGACGGCGTCCTCGGCGAACGGCCCCACCAGATCGACCGGACCCGGGACGACGTGGAGGTGACGGCGGCCGATCTGCTGTCGATACGCCGCATCAGCAGCCCTCCGACCCCCGAGGGCGTCCGCACCAATATCGCCGTCGCCCTGCGCTACTTCGCCGCCTGGCTGCGCGGACAGGGCGCCGTGGCCCTGTACGGCCTGATGGAGGACGCGGCGACCGCCGAAATCGCCCGCGTGCAGATCTGGCAGTGGCTGCGGCACCGGGTGATCGACCGGGAGACGGTTCTCGCACTGCTCGAAGACGAGGTCGCCGCGCTCGGCTCGGAGTATCCCTGGGCGCCGGTCGAGGAGATCCGCGCACTCTTCGAACGAAGCGCGCTGGCCGGTGAGTTGCCGCTCTTCTTCACCCCGGACGCCTACACCCGCCACCTCGTGCGCCGGACGGAGGCCGGGGCATGAGCGGGGACATCCGGCGCGTCGGCGTCGTCGGCGGCGGTCAGATGGGAGCCGGCATCGCCGAGGTCTGCGCACGGGCCGGGCTCGACACCGTGGTGTGCGAGGTGGACGCGGTGGCGGCCCGGGCCGCGCGGGGCAGGGTGGCGGCATCGCTCGACCGGGCCGTACAGCGTGGCAAGCTGGCGAAGGCCGCCGCGCAGGACGCCTTCGCCCGGCTCGTCTTCACCGGGGATCTGGAGGACCTGGCCGACCGGCAGCTCGTCGTCGAAGCCGTAGTGGAGAACCCGGACGTCAAATTGGAGGTGTTCACCGCCCTCGACAAGATCGTCGAGGATCCTGCCGCTGTTCTCGCCACCAACACCTCCTCCCTCCCGGTCATGCGACTCGGCATGGCCACGAGCCGCGCGGACAAGGTCGTAGGACTGCACTTCTTCAACCCCGTCCCCGTGCTGCCGCTCGTGGAGGTCGTGACCTCGCTGCACACATCGGCCGCAACGGCCTCCACGGTCGAGGACTTCACAGTTCGCGTGCTCGGCAAGACCGTCATCCGGTCCCAGGACCGGGCCGGCTTCGTCGTCAACGCGCTTCTCATCCCGTACCTGCTGTCCGCGATACGGATGGCGGAGTCCGGCTTCGCCACGGCCGCCGGCATCGACACGGGCATGGAACTGGGCTGCGCTCACCCGATGGGCCCGCTGAAGCTGGCGGACCTGATCGGCCTGGACACCGTCGCCTCGATCGCCGAGTCGCTGTACGACGAGTTCCGCGAACCGCTCTACGCGCCGCCGCCGCTGCTCCAGCGGATGGTCGAGGCGGGACTGCTCGGCCGGAAGACCGGCCGGGGGTTCCACTCCTACGACCAGGTCCGAGGACCTGGTACAGCGCGGGCTGAGGGGCCCGCGCCGCCGCGGGGGTGAGGGTTCCCGCGCGGCACGACAGGGGAAGGGCGGGAAGCGCGGGTGCGACGCTTCCCGCCCTGTGGCCTGCCCGGCCCGACGCGTCCCGCCTCACCGTCCGGATGACGGACGTCCCGCTCCCCTCTCACACGGCGACCCCGTAGGCCGGCCGGTGCAGCGGGGTCCCACCGTCCGCCAGGCGGGATGCGTCGCAAGAGCGATGCGAAGGCACTCACCGGCCTCCTCGCCGGCGTGCAGGCTCTCACAGAATGCTCGGCGGCATGGTGCGGAGCGCCCCTGTCATCGGACGGGGCCCAGGACAGCTGTGTAGTTCTCTCCGCCATAGAGGGACTCGTAGCGGATCTTGAGCGTGAGCCGACGATTGATCAGGTCCTCGACTTCGGCGTGACTTTGCGGGTCGTAGCTCGCCACACTCAACAAGTACTGCTCATAGTCGGTGGCGATGACCTCTCCTTGGTTGAAGGTCACAGCGGATGGGCGCACCGACAGGGGGCCTCGAACGCGGTCGACACTGGGTGCGTTCCAGGCGCCGAGCACTTCGTCATCGACGGTGAGCGTGCTGTCGACGATGACCGCCGGCCCGAGTCCGGAATTGGTGAGCCGGATCCCTGCCCTGCCTCCCGGCGGCCAGCCACGGTGCAGTTGGAGTATCGGGCGCACCGAGTGGCGGTTGTGTTGCCGGATGGCATGCGTCTGGTAGACCGAGACGATCAGCGACGCGACGGCGATCACGACCGCGCATATCGCGGTGACGGTTTCTGCGTTCATCCCATCCCCCTGGTGAAGTCTGATCGCTCGGACGGTATCCGACCCGATCATCCTGTCCCGGCCCGGCCTTCATCGGTCGGTCGGGGCATGAGGGCGTCTCCGTGGGTCGTGTCGGACGAACTGCGGGAGCGGATCGAACCGCTGCTGCCGAGGAAGGAGCGGCGCTTCCTTGGCGGTGGCGTAGCGCTCGGCCGCATACCGTCAGTTGACGACCAGCCACATCGCCTCGATCTTCGCTCGTGATCCGCCGTACAGTCCTTGACGGAGTGACGGGCCGGGCTGAGGTGGGGGAGATTGTGCCATCACCGTGGACCGGGCCAGCCGCACCGCCTGCTTCCGGGGTGGCACACTCCTGCCCCGTGGCTGACATAACAACTCAAGTGGTGCCGGTGGCCTCCGCGCTTGCGGCAGTCGCCCTGACACTCGCAGGCAACATGTACGTGGAGCGCAGCAAGTGGCGGCGGGCTCGGTACGCCGAGCAGGAAGCCAGGTCGCTCCAGTCGTACACCGACCTGCTGCAGGCGGCCACGGACATCGCACGTACGCTCCGGCAGACGGCTGAGCAGCTGGACGAGGGTCGCGAGGTCGACATGCAGGAGGTTGTCGCGGTTGTCGACGGCCACATAGGCCAAGTGCGGCGGCAGGGGACAGTCGTGCGCCTGGTGGGGCCGCGTAGCGCCTTCGACCTCGTCAAGTCGTTGGAGGACCAGGTCGCCCCCGTCTACCGGCTGCTCGCTGAGGTCGCGCGGTCGCGCGACAGTTCTGCTCTGGTCGAGCCCGCCCGGCGGTTGATGAGGACCCGGGACGCGATCACCGATCATTTGAGGGAGGTCGGAGGGCTCACCTGACCCGACCCATCGGACAGGATCTGAGCCGGGGTCACTGAGCAGCGCGGCGATCTCTCCGGGAATGCGGGCGTCGGCGCTGAGACGAGGAGACGCCGGCCGTCGTGGAGGGCGGCGGCAAGGCGGGCGCTTGCAAGGTTGCGCTGGAAGTTCTCGCCGGTGAAGCGCGGGTTGCCGCGCCGGAAGTCGTCCTCGTCGAACTGCTCGGTGGAACGCACGGTGCCCGTCAGGAAACCGCGTCCCAGCGGGGAGAACGGCACCAGCCCGATGTGCAGCTCGCGCAGGACCGGCAGGATGCGCTCCTCGATGCCGCGCGTCCACAGCGAGTACTCGGACTGCACCGCGGTGACCGGCTGGACGGCGTGGGCGCGGCGGATCGTGTCCGGGCCTGCCTCGGACAGGCCGAACGCGCGGACCTTGCCCTCGGTGATCAGCTCGCCGACGGCACCGGCGGTCTCCTCGATCGGCGTGTCCGGGTCCACCCGGTGCTGGTAGTACAGGTCGCTGTGGTCGGTGCCCAGCCGCTTCAGGGAGCCCTCGACGGTCGTGCGGATGTTGGCCGGGCCGGAGTCCAGGTTCCACGCGCCGTCGCCGCCGTGGGAGACCAGGCCGAACTTGGTGGCCAGCACCACCTTGTCCCGGCGGCCCTTCAGTGCCCGGCCCAGCAGTTGCGCAGACCCGCCGGCAAGACCTTCCACCACCCCCAGGTCGGCACGGTCACCCTGACCTCGCAGTCCCTGCACGCGGAAGGCACACCCGGCCAGCGCATCGGCGTCTACACCGCCGAACCCGGCACGCCCGACCACGACGCCCTCCTCCTGCTCGACATGACCGCACCGCGACCGCCGCAACGCCCCGCGCCCGCACCGAGGGCCACCGGTCAGCAGCCGTGAGCCGCCGTGCCCGTGCGGGGCGGCTCAACTTGCGAAGTGACCCTGCTCCGGCGTCAGTCCCACTGTGGACATGAGCGATTCCGCGGCCTGCTCGGTGGCTTCCGGTGGCACGACCAGCAGATCCCGGCGCCCATGGGCGGGGGCCATCAGAACGATGGTGCTCGGCGTGCGGGCCGTGGTGGTCCTGCGCAGCCGGACGACCTCGTTGCAGACGAGCATGCGGCCCGGGGCCCCGGCCCACCCTGTGCCGTTCACCAGGACACTGACGACCTGGCCCCAGGCACGGGGCAGACCGGAGAGCAAGGACGGGAGTTCCGCCAGGAGGTCGAAGGTTCGCGGCCACCAGGCCCCGTCGATACGGCGTGGCACGGTGCTCTCGGGCGCGAGGTACAGACGAAGGAGGGGCGGGGCCGGCGGCGGGCGCCGTAGCTGGTTGCTCATGAGGTGTCCTGTCGGGTGGTTCGGCGCGGGCATGTCGTCCTCGGCCGGACGGTGCGTCCCGGCGGCAAGGAGCGAGCTCGCGGTGGGGCGGGGCGGGTGGATCGGGGTGTCGTCGGCCGTTCGTCCCTCCCAGGCGTCCTGTGCGTTCGCGTAGACGGGGAAGCGGTCGAGCAGGCCGGTATGGCGGTCGTCCAGGCCGGTCCTGTGGTTGTCGTACACGATGCGCATCCAGCCGCCGCGGGCGCGGCAGTCGGACCACGCCTCGCACAGGGGCGGCAGGATGCCGGAGTCGGTGAAGGTCGCCCCGCTCAGGTCCACGATCAGGAGGAGCCGTCCGGGCCTGGCCGCGCGGGCCTCGGCCAGGGCGCGGACCAGTCGGGCCACGGTCCGCGTGTCCAGTTCGCCGTGTGCGCGGACGATGCGGCACTCCTCGAAGAGCGCAGGCGCTTCACCCTGAGCGGGCAACGGCCCGCGCGAGGGTAGGGGTTGAGGCCGGCCGGTCGTCTCTGCCGTGGACTTTCCGGGGGGCCCGTGCCTCATTCCACCTCCCCGGCCGCGCCCACCGGGCGACCTTCTTCGGCGAGCGCCAGCATGCGCGCGGCGGTCAGCGGGTTCTCGGGGTCTGCGGCGGCGGCCAGCAGCCGGACGGCGGTTCCGGCGGGCTCCTCGGGCGGGACGACCAGGAGCACCCAGCGTCCCACGGTGCCGCAGTCCAGGGTGATCACGTGCGCGTCACTTCCGGGTCCGGCCGGCTCCACCGCGATCATCCGGCCGGGCGCCATGACCGTGTGCGGGGCGCCGGGCCATTCGGCGGGGTCCACGGTGACCCGTATCGCGGCCCACGGGTCCGGCTCCAACGAGCCGACGAGCGAGGGAAGTTCGAGCTCCAGCGCATCGCTGCGCGGCCACCAGGCCCCGTCCAGCGGGCCGTGGCTGACGTCCGGGGTGAGGGTCAGGCGGGGCAGGGGCATGTGGTAGACGCCTGCGTCGGCACCGGACACGCCTTCGGCCGGCGTTCTGGTGGGTTCCATCGTGCGGTCCCGTCCGGGGAGCCGTAGGACGACTGCCCGTTTCGTGCCTCGCCGGGAACGGCACCGCCGGAAGCGCTGCACGAAAAGCTCTCGGTACGGTCAGGCTACTCCAGGGCCGAGGAGAATCGGACGGGTCGGTCGTCCGGGTCCGTCTTCTCTGCCGTCCCGAAGGCTCTCGTCGGCCGGATGGGCGCAGGCGGCCGAGAGGTCCTCGTCGCCCGGTTCGGCGCGGAGCACCGACCCGCTGGCCTCGGGGCGATTGCGTTCGCGCAGGGTATGCCGGGTACGGGCGACCGGCCGCCTTCCGGTCGCCCGGCCGAGCCCGGTGGTCACGCGAGCCGGCCTGGGCCGGAGGACAGCGACCGCTCGCGGACGGCCGGCGCCTTTCCCGGCGTCGGCGACCGCCGGGCCGCCGAGGCGGGCCCGGCCCGGAGTACGGTGGAGATACCGAGGGCACGCCGCGCACCGCCTCAGGCACCGGTGCCGTTCTCGGGGATCGACGACGCCGGGGCGGCTTTCGTCCGCCCCCGGGGCAGGGTTGGCCATGACCGCGCAGGTGTTCCTCCCGACGACCTTGGCCCTCCCCGCTCTCCGGCCCGCACGGGGCAGGCCGCGTACGTGCGTGCCGGGCCCGCCGAAGAGCGAGTGCAGGTCGTCGCCCCAGGTCGCGGAACGCGTCCGCCCGCTGACGCGTGGTCAGGTCGCGGACCGTCTGCAGGAGCTGGGTGACCTGTACGCGGAGACCTCCGGTGGCGACCCATGGGCGTGGAACCAGGCTCGTGGCGCCTTCCTGGGCCATCTCGCGGCCGACACACGACGGCCGGGGTTCTCGCTGCTGATCGCGGAGACCACCGCCCTGACCGGATACGCCTATGGCTTCCCCGCGGGTGGCGCAGGTCCATGGTGGGCGGGCTTCGACCGGCGTATTCGGGCGAATCTGCTCCGCCGCGCCACCTCCGGTCGGCTCTTCGTCGTCTCCGGGATGGTCGTCCCGGCCCGCGTGCGCCGGGAGTACCGGGACCATGTCTGGAACCTCGCCCGGCGCCTGCAGCGACGGCTGCTCGCCGACCACGGCGCTGCGCTCGGCGTCGCGCTGGTGGACGTCCGGGACGACAGGACCGTCGAGACGATGCGGTCCTGGGGCTGGCGGTGTGCCGAAGACGACGCCCTCCAGGCCGTGCCGCCCGGTCCGTTCCGCATCCTGGTGCTGGCTCCGGGGGCGTGAGCAGCCGCCCCGTCCTGGCTCCGGGGACGTGAGCAGCCACCCCGTCGTGGATCACGCCTCGGCCCCGGTCAGGGCACGGGCAGACGCAGGGCGAGAAGGGCGACGTCGTCGGTGCTGCCAGGGAGCATCCGGGCCGACAGCTGGTCGCACAAGGTGTCCAGTGGTTCGTGGGCGAGGGCGAGGGCGTGGCGGCGCAGCCGGCCGAGTCCGCTGTCCAGGTCGCTGCCGCGGACTTCGATCAGGCCGTCGGTGTAGAGCAGGAGCGTGGACCCCGGCGGCAGGGCGTGGGCGGCGCTCGGCCGGGGATCGCCGGCGCCCGGGTGGGTTCCGAGGATGAGTCCCTGCCCGGCTTCGAGGTACTGCGCGTTCCCGTCGGGGGTCAGCAGCAGAGGCGGCGGGTGCCCGGCACTGGTCCAGTGCAGCGTCCATGGGCCGGTCTCCGGACCTTCCACCCGGGCGAGGACGAGGGTGGCCATCGACACGGTGGTGATGGCGTGCATGGCGTCGTCGAGGCGGTCCACGACGGCACCGGTCGGCCCGGAATGGTCCCAGGCGAGGGAGCGCAGGATGCCGTGCAGCTGTGCCATGCCGGCCGCGGCGGTCAGATCGTGGCCGACGACGTCGCCGATCACGAGGGCGAGCGTGCCGTCCCTCAGCGGGAACGCGTCGTACCAGTCACCACCGACCTGGGAGCCGGGCGGAGCGGGCTGGTACCGGGCGGCCAGCTGGAACCGGCCGTGCGCGGGCAGCGGGGGGAGGAGGTTGCGCTGCATGGCCTCGGCGACCGCGCGCTGCCGGCCGTACCGGCGCGCGTTGTCGATGACCAGGCCGACCCGGCGGCCGATGTCGCTCACCACGTCCAGATCGCCGGGGCCGAAGGGCCGTGCCGGGTCGGTGCGCACCAGTGTCAGCGCACCGGTGACCTGCCGTGTGCTGCCGAGCGGCACCGTGATGACGGATGCCGCGCCGGTTGCTCCGAGGAAGGCGCTGTGGACGGTGGCCAGCGGGGAGTCGGGCGGTGCGTCCAGGTCCACCCGCTCCTGCAGGACGGGACCGCCTCCGTTCAGTACCTGGACCAGGGCCGAGTGGGTCGCCTCCCCGGCCGGGGGCAGCTGACCGCGCCAGTCCTCCTGCCCGGCTTCTCGGCCCTCCGGACCGGTCACGGCCACTCGGTGCACCTGGCGGGAGCCGACCCGCAGGTCCACCGCGGCCCAGTCGGCGAGGCGGGGAACCAGGACGCGGCTCAACCGGGCGAGGGCCTCGTCCACCTCCAGTGTCTGACCGAGCACGTCGGTGATCTCCGCGACGAGTGTCAACCGCTCTGTGAGATTCTCCAGAGCGCTCGTACGAGCGGCTCGTTCCGCCTGTTCCAGCCGCTCGGACTGCTCCGCACGTTCCGCGCGTTCCCTGCCGGCACGGCGGTCCGCCGCGGTCTCGACGATCAGCACGACCATGCCCGGGCAGGCGCCGGAGACGCCGTCGTCCGCCAGAGGGGTGGCCGACCAGGAGACCGGGACCAGCCGTCCGTCACCCCGCAGGCACCTGTCGTCGTCCCCGCGTGCCGAACGCCTCTCGGCCAGTGCCCGCAGCAGCGGGCAGCGCTCCCGCGGGATGAGGGCACCTCCCGGGTCCCGATGGCACAGGTCGTGCAGGTCCTGCCCGTACACCGACGCTGCCGCGCGGTCCAGTAGCCGCTCGGCTGCCGGGTTGACCGCGACGATCCGCCCGGCCGGGTCGATCACGGCAAGGGCCGTGTCCAGCTGCTCGACCACCTGCTGCCACAGGGCCGGCTCCACCGCCGACAGCCGGCGCTCGTGCTCTCCGCCGGACCTCAAGCCCTCCACCACGTCGCCGCCGTCCTTTCCGCACAGACCACACCGCCGCCGTCCTTTCCGCACAGACCACACCCCGATCCGGGGACCTCGTCCTGCCGCGGCGGGACGAGGCGCCGAGGCTAGGCGGCTTCACAACTGGACGGGCAGGTGGCGGGGTCCGCGGAGCATGGCGTTCTGCCGGTACGGGGGCGGGTCTTCCACCAGGCGGGCGCTGCCGAGGCGGGGAAGCAGCGCGCCGAGCGCGGCGTACGCCTCGACGCGGGCAAGGGGGCTGCCGTAGCACACGTGAATACCACTGCCGAAGCCGAGGTGCTGGTTGTCCGCACGGGTGGGGTCGAACCGGTCGGGCTCGTGGAATCGCATGGGATCGCGGTTGCCCGAGGCCAGCACCAGGATGACGGACGCGTGTTGCGGGATCTTGGTGCCGGCGACGTCCATGTCGGCGCGCGGGATGCGCTCGCGCATGTGGACCGGAGGCTCGTAGCGCAGCAGCTCTTCCACAGCGCGCGGCAGCAGGTCCGGTTCGCGGCGCAGGAGGTCCAGCTGCTCGGGCCGGCGCAGGAAGGTGAGCGCCCCGTTGGTGATCAGGTTGACCGTCGTCTCGTGCCCGGCGATGAGCAACAGTACGGCGGTTTCCGCGAGTTCCTCCTGGGTGAGTCGCAGGGCCGGGTCCGGTTCGTTGATGAAGGCGGAGAGCATGTCGTCGCCCGGATCGCCGCGACGCTGCTCGGCAAGGTTCACCAGGTACCCGCCCATCTCCATCCGTGCCTGGTCGCCGGCTTTGTCCGTCTCGGTGGAGTCGTCGTCGGGCCTGACGTCGGCGGCGGCGACCAGCGCGTCGGACCAGGCCCGGAACAGCGGCTCGTCCTCATGCGGCACGCCGAGCAGCCGGCAGATCACCGTGACGGGCAGCGGGTAGGCGAAGTCGTCGACGATGTCGATCTGCCGGCCGGCCTCGAAGGACGCCATGAGTTCGCTGGTGATCCGGTCGATCTCGCCGCGCATGGAGTCGACCCGGTCGGGGCTGTGCGGCGGTCCGAACGGCCGCATGGCCAGGGTGCGCAGTCTGTGGTGTTCGGGGTCGTCGAGCCGGAGGAACGGAGGTTTGTGGGTCACTTGCCCCCGGGTGCGGGGGTCGGCACTCATGCGGGGGTCGTGGAGCAGAGCGGCGATCTCGTGGTAGGTGCCGATCAGGTAGCTGCCATTCGTCTGCTGTACCACGGGACCGGCCCCGCGGAGCTCCGCGTACAGCGGGTAGGGGTTCGGGCGGCTGGCGTAGTCGCTGATCCGGGCCAGCAGGGTTTCGGATTCCATGACGGATCCTCGTCGTCGGCGGGACGTGGGCTACACCACGGTCAGTCTGCGGTCGGGAAGATGGCCGGTGAGTGCGACGGTCGGGCCGTGGGACAGCACGGACGGGTCCGGTACGAGAGAGGGCATCGGAATGTCCGCCGCGATCGCCCGGTCCTGCGCGCCGGGCGGCGGCGGGAAGGGAGCCGCCGTCTCGATCAGGTGCCGGTAGTAGTCGAGCGACTTGGCCATGTCGACGGTGACAGCGGCGGTGACCCGCCCCTGGTAGCCGTAGACCATGGCCAGGCGACGTGCCTCCAGGGAGCCCTGGGCGATGACCACGTGGTCGGAGTAGGTGGGTACGCCCACGGACTTGATGTTGAGTCCGAACTGGGTCGACCAGAACGACGGGACGGCCAGGTGCGGTCGCTGCAGCGGCCCGGGATTGACCATGTTGTGGGCCGCCACCCCGGCCTGCTCCACCGCGTTTCCCCAGTGCTCCAGGGACAGCATCTGATAGCCGAACAGCGGGTGGGGGAATCGGGAGACGTCGCCGGCCACGAAGACGTCGTCGGTGACGATCCCGTACATGTTGAAGGCCCGGCACCCGGCGTCGCAGGCGATCCCGCGCGGGCCTGCCGCAAGGCCGGAGTCCGCCAGCCATTCGACATTGCGGATCGCACCCAGCGCGACGACGCACACGTCCGCGTCCACGCGGCTGCCGTCGGACAGCTCCGCGCCGGTGAAGCCGCCGTTCCCGCGCAGGGCGGTGACCGTCACCCCGGTGCGCAGGTCCACGCCGTGGTTGCGCTGCATCACCGCGGCGAGTTTCGACAAGGTGCCGCCGAGAGCGCCGACCAGGGGCGCGGGGCCGCGTTCGGTGACCGTGACCTCGAGCTCCAGCTCCCGGCAGGCCGAGGCGATCTCCGAGCCGGTGAAGCCGCCGCCGATCACCAGCACCCGCCCCGGCCTCGCATCCAGCCGTTCGGCCAGCCCGGCGGCGTCCTCCCGGGTGCGCAGGGTGAACACCCCGTCCAGGTCGGCTTCCTCCCGGTTGGGCCAGGGCCGCGCCCGGGTGCCGGTGGCGATCAGCAGCCGGTCGTACGGCAGTGACTCCCCGTCCTCCAGCTGCACCTGTTTCGCCAGCAGATCAACACCTGTGGCGCGGACGCCGAGGCGCCACTCGGCGTCCGGGTCCCGGCGCATGGGCAGCTCGGTGGTATCGGCCGTCGCCTGGCCGAGGAGCACCTGCTTGGACAATGGCGGCCGGTCGTAGGGCGCATGGGGTTCGTCGCCGACCACGGTCAGTGAACCGGTGAAGCCCTCCTCGCGCAGCGCCTCGGCTGCCCGCAACCCGGCCAGCGACGCGCCGACGATGACGATACGGCCGTGCTTCAGCTCATCGTGCACCAGTGCTCACCTCTTCCCCGAGCAGGATCGCCTGGACCGGGCACGCCGCCGCGGCCTGACGCACGCGTTCGACCTGGTCGTCGGGGACGGCCGTGGCGTACAGCAGTCCCTCCTCGCCGTGCAGCTCGAACATCTCCGGGGCGAGGAACACGCACTGTGCATAGCCCTGGCAGCGCGTGAGGTCGACAACGGTCCGCATATCCACCACTTCCTCCGTTGTCTCCCCCCTCGTTTCCAGCATGGGCCTGGAATCACAGGCCCGCACGTCGCGGCTGCGGAACGCACACTCCGGCGCACCGATGAGGCGAGCATCGCCAACTCTCCTGAGAAAAGCGTCCGTTGTCGCCCCCGGTCAGCTCCGGCCAGCTCCGTGACCCATGCCACTTCGACCATTCCATACAACGTATGGTATTAATGAAAGAGAGGTTCCGTACAACGTATGGAAACTCTGACCCGGACCACGCCAGGCGTCACATCGCCTGCCTGTACGACCGGTCGGCACACCTCACGCCGGCCGGGAAGGAAAGATCATGAAGAAGCTCACGAAGCGCATCGCTGTCACCGCTTCCTCCATGGCGGTCGCGGGTGCCGCCGTGCTCGGTGCCGGGGGCACCGCTTCGGCCGCGACTCCTGCGTCCGCACACGCCCACCGCCCGCCCGTCAGCGTCAAGGCCGCCGACCACCGGTGGGACCACGGAGTCGGCTACCTGCTCGAACAGGGCTACTCCTGCGACGCGATCCGCGGCCGGCACCAGGAATACAGCCGGAACCACGGTGAGTGGTGAGGCAGGATCCGCTCGCGGCCAGGGGCCCAGGCCGTTTCCGCCGCCTTGAAGTCCGTCGGCGACAGGGACCGCTCGCCGGTCAGGGATCAGCGGTCCCTGACCCCCGCCCGGGCCCTGCTGCAACACCCCTTCCTCCGCCGCCTCTTCGTCGCCGGCCGGGCGGCGCGGCGGCCGAGGCGGAGGGGCCTAGGAGTGAATGCCGATGACATCCTTGAAGACCGTCGTGCGGGATGTGGCCGCGCGGCTTGTCGTCTCACACGAGCACTCCCTGCCCCTGTGTATGCGCCTGTGCTACGAACCCACCGACCCCTATGTCGTCCGTGCCCTCTTCTTCGTCCACGGTGATGAGCCGGTCGAATGGGTCCTCGGTCGCGACCTTCTGAGCAACGGTCTGACGGGTTCCGCAGGCGAGGGAGATGTCCGGGCCCGGCCGGCCGTTGATCACGGCCTCGAGGCGATGCACATCACCCTCGGGTCTTCCGCGGGTACCGCCTTGCTCGAGGTTCCCGCGCAGGACATCAGGTCCTTCCTGGAGAACACGGAGGCGCTGGTGCCACGAGGCACCGAGTCCGGACGCATCGACTGGGACACCGAACTGGCGTTCCTCCTCTCGCAAGGCTGACCGCCATCCATCCACGCCCCGAAGAAAAGGAACGAAGATTCATGTCCCAGTACCAGCTTCGTGTCTACACCTTGCGCAGCCCTGAGTCGCTCGCCGCCTACGAGAACATCTGGGCCAAGCACATTCCCGGTATGGCAAAGCACCGGATCACCACTCACGGCGTCTGGACGGTGCCCGCAGCGCCCGCGAGCGAGGCTCCCCAGCTGTACGCCCTCGTTTCCTACAGGGACGCCGACGACATGCAGGAGCGACTGGAGGCGTACTTGTCGAGCCCTGAATTCCGCGCGGACATGGAAGGCTTCGACATCACCCAGATCGTCGGCATCGCCGAGTCCGTGCTGACGCCCACCGCCGACTCGCCCTTGCGATGACCGAGGCGATCAGCTGCGTGCCCAGCCGGGGCCCTGGCTGTCATGTCCGGCGGCAAGCCGGCTTTCCAGGCCCGCGATGAGCGTGTCCATCACCATGCGAAACCTGCGGTCCTGGACAGACCCTGACGGGTCCGCGTCGGTGGACTCGTCTTCGCCGGCGGCGAGACCGGGGGGCTTGAGGCTCGCCCACTGGTGAAGCGAGCCGTTGAGTTCGGCGGTGAGGACACCGACGACGACGGCGACCACCAGAGCGGCGGCCTCCGAGACCTCCGGCTCCGGCACTCCCGCGGCGGCCACGATCGCCGTGAGCGCGGTCCAGAACGGATCGTCGGACTGGATGAAGTCCGGCTGGTGGCTGAACGAGTAGGCCATCAGGTTGGGATGACGGTGCGCCAGGGTCCGGAAATCCGTGGCGAGCAGGCGAATGCGCTCCTGCCAGGGAGCATCCTGAAGCGTCACGGTGCGGAACTGGGCGCCGACCATTCTCGCCACGCCGCGCAGCACGGCTTCCTTGTTCGGCACGTGGTGGTACAGCGACATCGGGTTCGCATCGAGCACGGTGGCGAGTTTGCGCATGGTGAGCGCCTCGACCCCCTCCTCGTCGATGAGCCGCAGCGCGGCGGCATGGATCCCGGCCTCGGTCAGCGGCACGTCCCTCTTCCTCGTTCCCCGCGGGGGACGCCTCACCTTCTTTTCCATACCTCGTACGGTACCAGTTTCGTACGTCGTACGGAAATGACCTTGATCACAGCGGTCGGCCGCGCCGACCAGGGTTGCACCGAGTTTCCATACGACGTACGGTACCAATTCCATACGGCGTATGTTTCCGTGCGGCGCCACGGCATCGACCAGCGCACCGCGCCCTTGCCCACCCCCTCCCACACAGGAGCGAGCCATGACCACGAACTCCGCGAACGACCTCCGCCCCATCCGGTCCCCGCGCGGGGTACCCCTGCTCGGCCACACACCGCAGATCCCCGACACCAACCCCGTCGAGTACTTCAACGAGCTGTCCAAGCAGTTCCCCGAGGGCATCTACGGCATGGACATCGCCGGCATCGAGCAGGTCTTCGTCTACGACCCGGACCTGGTGGCCGAGGTCTGCGACGAGACGCGGTTCTTCAAGCAGATCGAGAAGACGCCGCTGACCCATGTGCGGGACTACACCGGGGCGGGGCTGTTCACGGCCCACCAGCACGAAGAGGAATGGGCCATGGCCCACCGGATCCTCCTGCCGGCCTTCAGCCAGCGAGCCATGAAGACCTACTACGGGCAGATGCTGGAGATCGCCCAGAACCTGGTCGGCAAATGGGAGAGCCGGGAGGGTCAGCCGGTCGCCATCACCGACGACTACACGCGGCTCACCCTCGACACCATCGCCCTTTCCGGGTTCGGCTACCGCTTCCAGTCCTTCGGCAAGGAGGAGCTGCACCCCTTCCTCAACGCGCTGCTGGAGGCGCTGACCGAGTCGATGCGGCGCTCCCAGGAGCTGCCGGTGATGACCAGGCTCCGGAAGGCGGACGACAGGAAGTACCGCGAGAACATCCGGCTGATGCGTGACCTGGTCGAGAGCGTGATCAAGGAGCGCCGTGAGGGGAAGGGCAGCGGCGAGGAGGACCTGCTCGGCCTCATGCTGGAGGCCACCGACCCGGAGACCGGCGAGCTGCTGGCGGACGACAACGTCCGCGACCAGGTGGTGACCTTCCTGATCGCCGGTCACGAGACCACCAGCGGCCTGCTGTCGTTCGCCACGTACTCGCTGATGCGCAACCCGCACGTCCTGGCGCAGGCGTACGCCGAGGTGGACCGCCTGCTGCCCGGTGACACGGTCCCGGACTACGACACCATCATGCAGCTCGACGTCATCCCGCGGATCCTGGAGGAGACCCTGCGCCTGTGGGCCCCCATCCCGATGATCGCCAAGGCGCCCATCGACGGCACCGTCATCGGTGACCGGTACGAGCTGAAGAAGGGGACCAGGGCCAACATCCTCATGGGCGCACTGCACTCCCACCCCAAGGCGTGGGACCGCCCGGAGGAGTTCGACATCGACCGGTGGCTGCCGGAGAACCGCGCCGAGCAGCACCCGCACGCCTACAAGCCGTTCGGCAACGGTGTACGTGCCTGCATCGGCCGGCAGTTCGCGCTCACCGAGGCCCGCCTGGCGCTCGCGCTGGTACTGCAGAAGTTCCGGTTCTCCGACACCACCGACTACCGGATGGACGTCCGCGAGGCGCTGACCCGCAAGCCCGGCGACTTCCAGCTGGTCGTCCGCAGGCGTCAGGAGCACCAGCGGACCGTCTTCGGCGCCGCCGACCTGCAGGCCGGCGACACACAGGCGCAGACAGCGGTCAGCGGCGTCGGGGTGAACCTGACCGTCGCCTACGGCTCCAGCCTCGGCTCCTGCGAGGACCTGGCGCGGACCATCGCCGACCGCGGTGAGCGCTCCGGGTTCGGCACCACGCTGACGAGCCTGGACGACCTCGGCGACAACCTGCCCACCGAGGGCCTGCTCGTCGTCGTCGCCGCCAGCTACAACGGCAAGGCCCCCGACAACGCCCAGCGCTTCGACGACCTGCTCGCCGCCGGCCTGCCCGAGGGTTCACTGTCCGACGTGCGGTTCGCGCTGCTCGGTGCCGGCAACACCCAGTGGGTGGCCACCTTCCAGGCATTCCCCAAGCGGATCGAGGAAGGTCTGCTGGCCGCCGGCGCCACGCCCGTCGTCGAGCGCGGCATCGCGGACGCCGCCGGTGACTTCGACGGCATGGCCAGTCGCTGGATGGACACGCTGTGGGCCACCCTGGCCGAGGAGTACGCCGCCGACACCTCCGCGGCGAGCGGCCCGCGTTACCAGGTCCAGTTGCTCACCGAGTCCGACGTGCGCCCCGCCATCGTCTCCGAGCAGGCATACCCGCTCACGGTGGTCGCCAACGAGGAGCTCGTGGCCGACGCGACCGGCTTGTGGGACTTCCGGATCGAGCCGCCGCGCCCGTCCGCGAAGTCCATCACCGTCGAGCTGCCCGAGGGCGTCACCTACGACACCGGCAACCACCTGGCCGTCTTCGCCAAGAACGAAGCCGCCCTGGTGGAGCGCGCACTGCGGCGGCTCGGTGTCGAGTACGGCCAGGTGCTCCGGCTCGACCAGCCCGGCGGCGGCCGCACGCACCTGCCGGTCGGTGTGCCCGTCACCGCCGGCATCCTGCTCACCGAGTTCCTGGAGCTGCAGGACGTGGCCACCCGCTCCCAGATCCAGACCCTGGCCGAGTACACCCAGTGCCCGTGGACCCGTCCGCAGCTCCAGGCGTACGCGGCCGACACCCAGGAGGCCGAGGAGCACTACCAGAAGGAGATCCTCGGCAAGCGGGTCTCGGTGCTGGGCCTGCTGGAGCGCTTCCCCGCGGTCGAGCTGCCGCTGGCGGTGTTCCTGGAGATGATGGGGCCGATCCGTCCGCGCTTCTACTCCATCTCCTCCGCCCCGTCGGCCAACCCGCGCCATGTGCGCCTGACCGTCGGCCTGCTGGAGGGTCCGGCCCTGTCCGGCGACGGCCAGTACCGCGGCACCTGCTCCTCCTACATCGCCGGCCTCGAGCCCGGTGACGTCGTCTACGGGTATGTCCGCGTGCCCTCCCCCACGTTCGCCCCGCCGGCCGACCCCGCCACTGCGCTGATCCTGATCGGCCCCGGCACCGGCATCGCGCCGCTGCGCGGCTTCCTGGAGGAGCGGGCCTGGCAGCACGCCAACGGCACCGAGGTCGGCCTGTCGCAGGTCTTCGTCGGCTGCCGCCACCCGGAGCACGACTACTTCTACCAGCAGGAGATGCAGGACTGGGAGCAGACCGGGATCGCACGGATCCACACCGCCTTCTCCGCGGTGACCGGCCACCCGGCCCGGTTCGTGCAGAACGCCATCGCCCATGCCGCCGACACGGTGTGGCAGGCCATCGAGGACGGCGCGTACATCTACGTCTGCGGTGACGGCCGCCGTATGGCCCCCGCCGTCCGCGAGGCCCTCGCCGCCATCCACCGTCAGAAGACCGGAAGCGACGACGCGGTCGCCCAGCAGTGGCTCGCCCAGCTCGAGGCCGACGAGCGCTACCAGCAGGACGTCTTCGCCTGACCGTCGCATGCCGTCAAGGCGTGCGACGCCCAGCCGCCGGGAGGCGTGCGGCATCCCCGCTGCCGGCCGTACGCCTCCCGGCCACCACAAGCCCCTCGGACACCCCGTGGCACCCATCGGCCCGAACCGCCGAGTGCCGCTCACAGAAAGCAGCTACTCATGGACACCATGCTCGCCGGACGCTTCCACCTGGACAGCAAGAAGTTCGCCGTGGAGGAGGTCCCCATCCCCGTACCCGGCCCGGGCGAGGTACTCATCGAGGTCAAGGCCGCCGGCGTCTGCCTCTCCGACGTCCACCTCCTCGACGGCTCCCTCGTCCCGCTGTTCGCCACCTCCGACACGGTCACCGTCGGCCACGAGGTCTCCGGTGTGATCCACACCCTCGGCCCCGACCTCCGGCGCGGCCTGACCCCCGGCACCCGCGTCACCCTGGAGGCCGGCAAGACCTGCGGTAGGTGCGCCGGCTGCGTGCGCCGCCGCCCCTGCACCCAGATGCTCACCGCCGGCATCGACTACGACGGCGGCTGGGCCGAGTACGTGACAGCCCGCGAGGACACCCTCATCCCCATCCCGGACAGCCTGCCCTTCGACCAGGCCGCGATCATCCCCGACGCGGTGTCCACCCCCTACGCCGCCGTCGTCGCCACCGCGGGCGTCCGTCCCGCGCAGTCGGTCGGCATCTGGGGCGTGGGCGGAGTCGGCGCGCACAACGTGCGCCTCGCCCGCCTGGTCGGCGCCGCACCCATCATCGCCGTCGACCCGCTGCCCAGCGCCCGTGAGCGCGCCCTGGCCTTCGGCGCGGACCACGCCCTGGACCCGGCCGCCCCCGACTTCGCCGAGCAGGTCCGCGCGGCCACCGACGGACGGGGCCTGGACTTCGCCTTCGACTGCGCCGGCGTACCCGCCGTCCGCGAGCAGGCCGCCTCCGTGCTCGGCCTGGGCGGCTCCCTGATCCTGGTGGGCATCACGCCCAGGCCGCTCACCATCACCGAGGGCCTGACCTTCAACTACCTGCAGAAGCAGGTGCGCGGTCACTACGGCGGCTTCCCGGAGTCGGTCTCCGAGCTGGTGCGGCTGGCCGCAGCCGGACGCCTCGACCTGGCCCCCTCCATCACGGACCACATCCCGCTCGTCGACGCGGCCGACGCGGTCAGCCGCCTGGAGAACAAGATCGGCGACCCGATCCGCCTCATCCTCGTCCCCTGACACCCGTCAGCAGGACACCAAGCCACCTCGGGCAGGGGTGAGTGGGCGCCGGTGCGTGAGGGAGCACCGGCGCCCACGGTTTTCCGGCAGCAGAACCGTGCAGGGACGGCGCCATGCGGACGAACGACACCCCGGGCAGCACTCCGCAGCGCAGGGACGCTCACTGGAACCGCAGACGGATCCTCGCGGCCGCTCGCCGGAAAGGTGAGGCCGCCGCCACCGCGTTCCCCGTCGCCGCCGGCGTGGCACCGCAGGCGGCTGCGCTCCAGGTGCAGGACGTTGTCAGGCGAGGTCCGGCAGCGGGCGTCGGGTGACCTCATGGGCGTCGTCCGGAGGGACGCCGAGCATGCGCAGGACCATCTCGGCCAGGTCGGAGGCGGCCTCGTCCCCGTCGAGGTCGGGGCGGGCCAGTCGTAGCGCCACCAGGGACATCAGGGTGCCGCCCACGGCGGACAGGGCGGTGGTCGCGTTGCCGCAGGTGAAACGGCCCGACGCGATGCCGATCTCCAGGTCGCGCAAGGCACGCGGGGAGAGACCGCTGTCCGAGTGGATGTGGGACAGGCCGCGGTCGCGCAGGATCCGCATGAGTTCCGGATGGGAGTCGGCCATCCGGGCGGTGAGCCGGAAACCGGCGGCGACCAGCTCGGCCGGGTCGTCGATGCCTTCCACGCGCTCGTCGATGACCTGCCCGAACTCCTCCAGGGCGTCCGTCACCGCGGCGTCGAACAGCTCCGTCTTGGACTCGAAATGGTTGTAGAAGGAGCCGAAACCGACATCGGCGCGCTCGGCGATGGCCTGGATGCTGGCGCTGGTGTCCCCGGTCTCCGCGAGGATCTGCCGGGCCGCACGGACGAGCGCCTGACGGGTCTCGGCGCGGCGCCGCTCGAATCGGTTCTTGGGTGGGGCTGACGTCGGCATACGGCTGAGTGTAACCGCCGCGACGATGACCCCGCCATTACTGATGAGATCCTCAATTATTTGGGCTGCACCTATTGACGATGAGAAACAGCAGAGTTGATGATTTCCTCATTACAGCAGTGTTGCCTGGAGGACACCATGTCCCACATCCCCGTTGACAAGGGCGGTCCTCTGACGCCCCACCAAGACCTCCACAGCGAGCAGGGCGCCCTGCGCGGAGAGCATCCCGGACGAGCCCGCAACCCCGTGGTCAAGGTCGCGGACCTGGCCTGGCTGGAGTTCGAGAAGCCGGACCTGGACCGGGCCGAGGTGTTCGCCCGTGACTTCGGGTTCGCGATCGCCGCCCGCACCCGGCACGAACTGTGGCTGCGCGGCACATTCGCGGGTTCTCCCTGCATGGTCATCCGGCGTGGGAGTGCCTCCCGCTTCCTCGGACCGGCGTTCCGTGCGGCCGAGCCGTCCGATGTGGACCGGCTGGCCGCGGCCGTCGGGCACACCGTCCGGGACATCGACGTACCGGGTGGCGGCCGGTCGGTCGCCCTGTTCGATCCGTCGGGCCTGCCGGTCCGGGTGGTGCACTGTGCCGAGCCGCTGCCCGCACTGCCCGGGCAGGAGCCGCTGGTCCTCAACTTCGGTTCCGGTCACCGTCGTACGAACGCCACCCAGCGTCCGCCCCGCGAGCCGTCCCGCATCCAGCGTCTCGGCCATGTGGTGCTGGAGACACGGACGTTCACCCGCACCCTGGACTGGTACCTGGACACCCTCGGCATGATCGTGTCCGACTTCCTGTTCCTGGACGGGCAGCGCGAGCGCGGTCCCACCATGGCGTTCATCCGCTGCGACCAGGGCAGCACGCCCGTGGACCACCACACCCTCGCCCTGCACCTCGGACCAGGCACCGGCTACGTCCACTCCGCCTACCAGGTCACCGACCTCGACGCCATCGCCGCCGGCGGGGAGTACCTGGCCGAGCGCGGCTACCGGCGCAGCTGGGGCATCGGCCGGCACATCCAGGGCAGCCAGCTCTTCGACTACTGGCGCGACCCCGACCGCTTCATGCTGGAGCACTTCGCCGACGGCGACCTGTTCTCCCGCGACCTCGAACCCGGATGGGCGCCGATGTCGGCGAGCGGTCTGGCCCAGTGGGGCCCGCCCGTCACCCGCGACTTCCTGGGCACCAACCCCTCCCCCGCCAAGCTCCGCGAGGTCATGACGGCCCTGCGCGACGACAACGAACTCGACCCCGCACGCCTGCTGGGCCTGATGAAAGCGATGAGCTCATGAGCACCAACGTTCTGCGCACCACCGACGGCTGGTGGGTCGTCCTTCCCCAAGCTCCCGACTCCGCTCGACCAGGGGAGACCCCGACCGGGTGCGCCGTCCGCATCGACACCAAGGCGGTCACCACCGCCGACCTGCTCGCCGACCGGGACGCGGTCCGCGAGGCCGCCGCCTCCGCCGAGAGCGGCACGCCCGTCGCCGACCTGGTGGCACTGCCCCCTGTCACGACCCCGTGCCGTGTGGTTGCCCAGATGGTCAACTACCGCAGTCACGCAAAGGATTCCGGGTTCACCGGGGACATCCCGCCCACCTTCTTCCGCAAGGCGTCCGGCTCGGTCAGCGGCCCGCACGAGGCGATCGTCCGCCCGGCGCACGTGAGGTTCCTCGACTACGAGGTGGAACTCGGCCTCGTCATGGGTGCGCCGCTGCCGGTGGGCACCGTCGTGGAAGAGCGGGACCTGCCTTCGTATGTCGCCGGTCTGGTCCTGACCAACGACGTCAGCGCCCGCGACGTGCAGCTGACCAAGACGCAGTTCTACGAGAGCAAGTCCTACCCGACCTTCACACCGACCGGCCCGTACCTGGCCCTGCTGGAGCCCGAGGACTTCGACCGTCTGCTCGACCTGAGGCTGCGGCTGTCGGTCAACGGCGTGCCGCGTCAGGACCGCACACTCGCGGACATGATCGTACGGCCGGCGCAGGCGCTCACCCTGCTCGCCCGCTTCCAGACCCTCGACCCGGGTGACCTGCTGCTCACCGGCACTCCCGGCGGCACAGCCCTGAAGGCCCCACCCAAGCCGGTCGAGAAGATCGCCGCTCTGCTACCGCCCGCGCTGAAGTGGAAGGCGTTCTTCAACGGCCAGGCCAAGAACCCCCGGTACCTGCGCAACGGCGACCTCGTCACGGCCACGATCTCCACCCCCGACGGCCACATCGACCTGGGCGAGCAGCGGACCACCGTGGCGGACGCGACGTGAGCGCCACGTCCCGGCGACCGGTGGTGATCATCGGTGCGGGGCCCGTCGGCGTCACGGCCGCGCTCCTGCTCGCCCGGCACGGGGTGCCCAGCCTCGTCCTGGAACGCCACCAGGACGTCTACCCCCTGCCGCGCGCCGTCGTCGTGGACGACGAGGTGCGCCGGATCCTGCAGAGTGCCGGCATCCACGAGGAGTTCGCCGCCCTCGCCCGACCGGCACGCGGCCTGCGGCTGCTGGACTCCCGGCACCGCGTGATCGCCGAGTTCGCGCGGTCGCAGCACGGTCACCACGGCTTCCCCCAGACGAGCATGTTCGACCAGCCGGAGCTGGAGCGCCTGCTGCGCGCCGCTCTTGCCCGCCGCCCGCAGTGCGAGCTGTGGGGCGGGGTGGAGGTCTTGTCCGTCACCCAGGACACCGGCGGTACGGCTCCGGTCCGGGTGACCTTCCGACGGGAGGGCGGCACCGACGAGGAGCACGTATGGGCCGACGCCGTCCTCGGCTGTGACGGCGCCGGCAGTCTCACCCGTGACGCCATCGGCGCCGTGTGGGAGGACCTGCACTTCGAGGAGAGCTGGCGGGTCATCGACGTACGCACCAGCCGCCCGGTGCGCACCTGGGAGGGCGTCGACCAGATCTGCTGCCCCACCCAGCCCGCCACTTTCATGCGCCTCGGCGAGGACCGCTACCGCTGGGAGTTCCGGCTGCCCGCCGACGTACACCTGGACGGCCCGGACGGCCGGGGACTCCTGCGGGAGCTGGTCGCCCCCTGGGTGGACGTGCCGTCCGACGCCTCGGGGGGCGACGACTTCGAGGTGATCCGGCAGGCGCAGTACACCTTCCGGGCCCGCCTCGCCGACCGGTGGCGCCGGGGGCGCGTCTTCCTGCTCGGCGACGCCGCCCACCTCACCCCGCCCTTCATCGGGCAGGGCCTGTGCGCGGGCCTGCGCGACGCCCGCAACCTGACCTGGAAACTCGCCCGCGTTCTCCGGCAGGGCGCGGACGACAGGCTGCTGGACACATACGAGGGCGAGCGCAAACCGCACGCCCGCCATGTGATCCGGCTCGCGGTGGCCATGGGCTGGGCCATGACGGGTGGACAGGACCACGCCGCGGCGCTCCGCCGGGCCGCCGTGGGCATGGCCTGCCGCGTGCCCGGAGTGACCTCTGCGGTGAGCCGTGACCTCAGCCCGGCGCTGACCGCCGGCCCGCTCGTCCGGCACCGCCCCGGGCTCATCGGACGCGGGCCGGCCGGCACCCTCTGCCCACAGCCCTGGGTGATCACCGACGGCAGGCGAGTCCGCCTGGACGACGTACTGGGAGACTCCTTCACCGTCCTGACCGCCGTCCCGCCCACCCCGCAGATGACGGCCGTGGCCATGGCGCTGGACGCACCGACGGTCCACGTCGACGACCTCGACGACGGCACCCTGGCCGACTGGCTGCTTCGGGGCCGGGCGGATGCGGTTCTGCTGCGGCCCGACCGCGTCGTGATGAGCACCGTCCCTGCCGGCACCGGTGCCTTCCCTGACTCCACCGCCTGGGCCTCCCTGCTGCACCCGGCCCGCCGTACCACCGAAGCCCGGACCGTCCCCCTGCCGAGGAGCACCGCGCCATGACCACCCAGCACCCCACGCCGTATCCGGAACCGTTCCTGTCGCCCGACCCGAAACGGGCCGCCGGCAGCCGCATCGCGGACTTCGCCCGCTGGGCCGCCGGGCAACAGCGTGCCGAAGGGATCCAGGACCCCACCGACTACCGGGCCCTGCACCATTGGTCCGTCACCGACCTGGAGGGCTTCTGGGCCGCGGTGTGGGAGTACTTCGACGTCGACGCGACCACCCCGTACGAGCGGGTACTGGCCGAGGAGACCATGCCCGGCGCGCGCTGGTTCCCCGGCGCCACCCTCAACTACGCCCACCACGCGCTGCGCAACCTGCACCCGGACGCTCCCGCGATCACCGCGCTGGACGAGAACGGCTCCGGCTACGAGATCACGGGCCGACAGCTGCGTGCCCGGGTCGCCTCCGTCGCGGCCACCCTGCGTGACCTGGGGGTGGGGACGGGCGACCGGGTGGTCGGCTACCTGCCGAACACCCCGCATGCCGTCATCGCCTTCCTCGCCACCGCCAGCCTGGGCGCCGTGTGGTCGGTGTGCGGCCAGGACTACGCACCCAGGGCCGCCGCCGACCGCTTCGCCCAGCTCGAACCCACGGTGCTCATCACGGCGGACGGCTACCTCTTCAACGGCACCCGGCACGACCGCCGCGCCGCCTCACTCGACCTCGCCGGAGCCCTTCCCACGCTGAAGGCCACGGTGCTCGTGGACCACCTGGGTCTCGGCCGGCCCGAGACCCGGCACACGGGCCTGACGGTCCCATGGGACGACGCCGCCACCCGCACCGAGTACCTCACCGTCACCCCGGTGCCGTTCGACCACCCCCTGTGGATCGTCTTCTCCTCCGGCACCACGGGCTTGCCGAAGGGCATCGTCCACGGGCACGGCGGCGTCCTGCTCGAACACCTCAAGATCCTCGGCCTGCACTGCGACCTGGGCGTCGGGGACCGCCTGCTGTGGTACACCACCACCCACTGGATGATGTGGAACCTGGTCGTCTCCACCCTGCTGACCGGCGCCACCACCTGCACCTACGACGGCAGCCCCGCCCCGGTGGCACGCCCCGACGTCCTGTGGGAGCTGGCGGCCCGCCACAAGGTCACCGTCTTCGGCACCAGCCCCCAGTACCTGCTGGCCATGAACAAACTGGGCCTCGAACCCACCGTGCACGACCTGTCGGCCGTCCGCGCCATCGGCAGCACCGGCTCCGCCCTGCCCGCCTCCGCCTACCCCTGGGTCCGAGACCACGTGGGCGCGGGAATCCAGCTGGCCTCCACCAGCGGCGGCACCGACGTCGTCTCGGCCTTCGCCGGCAGCGCCCCCACGACCCCCGTCTGGGCCGGCGAACTGTCCGCCCCCAACCTCGGCGTCGCGCTCGCGGCGTACGACGACACGGGACGGCCGGTCGTCGACCAGGTGGGCGAACTGGTCGTCACCCGTCCCATGCCCTCCATGCCGCTGTACTTCTGGAACGACCCCGACGGCAGTCGCTACCGCGACACCTACTTCGGCGCGTACCCGGGCGTGTGGCGGCACGGCGACTGGATCACCCTCACCTCCCACGGCTCGGTGATCGTCCACGGCCGCTCCGACGCCACCCTCAACCGCAACGGCGTGCGCCTGGGCAGCGCCGACATCCACGACATCGTCGAACGCCTCCCCGAGATCACCGAGGCTCTCGTCATCGGCACGGAGGAACCCGGCGGCGGCTACTGGATGCCGCTGTTCGTGGTCCTTGCCGACGGGGTCGGACTGGACGAGTCCCTGCGCGACCGGATCCGCGACGCCATCCGCACCGGCGCCTCCCCCCGTCACGTCCCCGACGAGATCATCGCGGTGCCGGCCATCCCGCACACCAGGACCGGCAAGAAACTCGAAGTCCCGGTCAAGCGCCTCCTCCAGGGCGCGCCCGCCGAGAAGGTCCTCAATCCCTCGGCGGTCGACAACCCGGACCTCGTCGCCTACTTCGCCCGCCTGGGAACAGAACGCCGCCAGGCCCGCCACCCGCACACCGCCAAGGACGCCTCATGAGCCTCTCCGCCACCCTGGCCTGTCTCATCGTGCTGATCTTCGCCCTGCTCGGCGGGGCCAAGATCATGGCGCTCGGCCCGATGCCCGGGCTGGCCGCCCACGCCGGCTTCACCCCCGCGGGCTACCGGGTGGTCGGTGCGCTGGAGCTGGCAGGCGCCGTCGGCGTGGCCCTCGGACCGGTCCTGCCGCTGTTCGGAGAGCTGGCCGGCGCCGGGCTCCTGATACTTCTCGCCGGGGCTGTGACCACGCATGTGCGCAAGCAAGACAGGCTGCCGAAACTCGTACCCGCGGTGGTGTGCGCCGCACTGGTCGCCTGGCATCTCGTGCTCCTGGTCGGTATCCACTCATGACATGAACCCGCGCCGGAGGTCCCTGAGTCCTATGAGCGTGCCCACGCCGGGGCTGGCACACTGAATCTGTGGTTCCGCTGATGACCGCGGCCGATCAGGCCGCGTTCTCATCACTCACAGGCGCCGGCGTGGTGTCGGTCTGCGCACTGCTCTTCACCGTCGCGTCGTTCTGGTGGCTCAACGCCAGACAGGGGCGCCTGAAGACATGGGAGCCTCATGCCTTCGCAGCGATCGTCCACTCGTCCACGGCCCGCCTGCGGCTCCCTCTCGTCCTTCACAACACCGGCCCCAAGCCGATAGTCGTCCAGGACCTCATCCTGACGTTCCCCGACGAGCCCGCTTCCCACCTGCCGCTTCTGTGGGTGTCCTCACCCTCGCGCCTCCAGCCGGGGCCGGACGAGGATGCGAAGCTGCCGGCCGGCTTCGTCGTGCGCGGCAGAGAAGCGCAACAACTCTTCGTCGAGTTCGAGGCACCGTTCTCCGGGTTCATGCCGGAGGCTCGTGACTACAAGGTCCAGCTGCAAGCCCGGGTCGGTCACCGCAAGGGGTGGCGCCGCCTGCTGACGTTCACCCTGCGGGCCGCCAACATCATCGATCCGAGTCGCTACACCGTCTACAACAACGCGCCGGTCGAGCTGACGAAGGAAGACCAGAAGAGGGCGGATGCCGCGCTCCTCGAACTGTTGGAGGAGAAGGGCGACGACTCCGCTCCGGGCGGCGGGAGACAGCGGAATTCTCCACATGACGATGGCGACACCGGCACGAGCCGCTGACGCAACACCCGCCGGCCGAGCGCGGATCGCGACTCTGCCCAGCCGAAGAGGCGCACCGGGGACACAGCAGCGGCGTGCCGGCGTCCGCTTCCGCCGCCGCCCCGGGGCGGGGTGGCTTTGTCCACGAGAATGGGCAGCACACTGTGTGCAGCCGGCGGGCAAGCCGGCAAGGGTTGCTTGCGTCCGGGGACGGGAGCCGTCACGCTCATCTCCGAACTGGAGGCGCAGGGGTGAACCGCCCCGAAGAAGGTCGGCGCAGCCCGATTGCGGTGACTGCCGTGGCTGCCCGTCAGGCGCGGCTCGGGGTCGGCACCGGTTCGAGTTGCGGAGCGGGGGGTGCCGGGCCGAGAGCAGGTAGCCGGCCGCCGGCGCCGCCCCGGCCCTCGGGCTGCTCTCGGATCCGCGCCCCAGTTCGTCCTGCCCCTCGCCGGCGGTTAGTCGCGCACGTGCAGCCCGAAACCCGTGCGGCCCGCGGGCTCCAGTCCCTCCTTCAGGTGCAGCGAGGGGATCTCGTAGTCGCCGAAGTTCTGCCGCCGGAACGCGATCGGCTCGGTCGACTCCAGGGTGAGCAGGCGCTGCTCCCAGGCCTTGGCGACGTCCGGGTAGTCCTCGCCGGTCATCCGGTCGGTGCCGTACAGCACGAACGGCGGCAGCACCTCGATGCCCGGGTAGTAGAGGATGCCGTGGTGGATCGGGAACAGCAGGTCGTCGATGGGGCCGTTGATCCCGCGAGCGGCGTAATGCGACTCCGGGCCGCCGGCGGTCACCGACAGCAGGGCCTTCCTGCCCGCGAGGGTGCCTTCGCCGAACCGCTCACCGTACTTAGTGTCGCTGTGCTCGCCGACGCCGTACGCGAAGTGGAAGGTGAACACCCGGTCCACCCAACCCTTGAGGATGGCGGGCATCGTGTACCACCACAGCGGGAACTGGAAAATGATCGTGTCGGCCCACAGCAGCTTCTCCTGCTCGGCGCGGACGTCCGGGGTGAGCGTCCCGGCGTCGAAGGCCCGGCCCGAGTCCCGGGCGACCTTCAGCGGAGCCGAGGCGTCGGGGCCGTAGTCCGCGGCATCTACGATCGCCTTCCAGTTCATCGCGTACAGATCGCTCACCCGTACCTCGTACCCGGCGTTCTCCAATGTGGACACCGCGAGGTCCTTCAGCGAGCCGTTGAGCGACTTCGGCTCCGGGTGGGCGTAGACGATCAGCGTCTTCACGGGAACTCCTTCGGATCGGATGCCTTCGATCCTGGGCGTCGCGGCGCCCGTTGTTCAGGGGCGCCTCTTCCGTCGGACGGGACTTCCTGGTACCGGCAGGGCCACCTTCATGGGCTCCACCGAGGCGATACTGGGGGCATGGACGATCTTGCGGGCTTCCTGCGGACCCGGCGTTCCCGGGTCGACCCGGCGGCCGTCGGCATCCCCACCGACAGCCGCCGCCGGGTCGAAGGGCTGCGCCGCGAAGAGGTCGCGCACCTGTCCGGCGTCAGCGTCGACTACTACGTACGCCTTGAGCAGGGCCGCGCGACCCAGCCCTCCGAGCAGGTCCTTGACGCGCTCGCCCGCGTCCTCGGCCTCGACGAGACCGAACGCGGGCACCTCGACCGGCTCGCCCGGCAGCGCCGGTGCCGCGCGAAGGCGCCGGGCGGGCGGGTTCGGCCGGAGCTGCTGCGCGTCCTCGGCCTGGTCGCCGACGCACCCGCGCTGATCATGGACCACCGCTTGGACGTGCTCGCCGGGAACCGGCTCGCCGGGCTCCTCTTCGGCCGTCCGATGCCGGGTCTGAACACCGCCCGGCACATCTTCCTCGAGGAGGCTGAGCGCGGCCTTTACGCGGACTGGGAGAAATGCACCCTCGACGTGGTCGGGCACCTGCGCCTGGCCGCCGGGAAATACCCCGAGGACCCCCGACTGGCCTCGCTCATCGGCGAGCTGGCGATGGGCAGCGAGCGCTTTCGCCGCCTCTGGGCCCGCGCGGACGTGCGCGCCCGCACGCATGGACGCAAGGCGTACCGGCACCCGCTGGTCGGACTGCTGGAACTGCACCAGGAGAACTTCGCACTACCGGACGAATCAGGCATGGAGCTGCTGGTGCTGTCCGCGGCCCCCGGCAGCCCCGCCGAGGACGGGCTGCGCCTGCTCGCGGGCCTGGGCGCGCCCAGCGGTGACGCACACCCCACAGTGCACGCTCAGGTCCGCGAGCAACGCAACGACACCCGCCCACCGCCGGGAGCGCCTCAACGCTGACCACTTTCCGGCCCCCGGACTACGGGAGACCGCTCTGGGATGTGATCATGATGGAAGACTCTCGAAACGGCACCCGGCTCGAGGGGCACTTGGTTCCGGGAGGGACACCGCTCCTGAACAGGATCAGCGAGTTCCAAGTGCTACGAGAGGTCTCACAGCACACCGATACGAAAATGCGGCAGGTCTCCGAACTGATCGTGAACTGGGTCCACGGCGAACAGCTGCCCGACGAGATCCGCACCGCTCTACGCAAGGCACTGGCCAGCGCACGGTTCGTCTGGAACACAGCACAGCCCTGCCGCCCGCGATCTGAGCCGGACGGCAGGGCGGGCGGACGAATTGAATGCCAGCTCACTTCCGAACCCGCACGCGACGCGGCCTCCGCCCCACGTGTCCCCGAACCCATCTGACCGAAACGTCTCGCACGCCGGACTTCCGGCGGTCGCTGATCACGCCTGGAGCTTTCCAGCAGGTTCTCAAAGCCTGTTCCCCCGACGAGGTCGTTCCGTGAAGCGGACCGCATCCCGCAAGGCCCTTGCCACCGGGAAACCCCTGTCCGTCTCGGGAAGATCCGCCGTGGCAGGCTCAGCGCATGGCTGATCCACCTTGAGCGCTGTCCTCCAGCAGCGCCGCGAAAGCAGCCGCCTCTGCGGTGTCGCCGTCGGCGTCGGTCGGGTCGGGCTGCTGCCCGGTACCGCGCATCACCGCAGGGCCGCCAGGAAGGTACGGATGGCCTGGTTGGTGGCCTCGGGCGCGGACAGGTGCGGGCAGTGCCCGGTCGCATCGAGAGTCACCAGGGTCGAGCCGGGGATCGCCTGGTGGACGAAGGCGCCGACTTCCCGGGGGGCGATGACGTCCTGGGTGCATTCCAGCACCAGCGTCGGCACCTGCACGCTCTTCAAGTCGTCCCGGGAGTCCGACAGGAAGGTGGTGCGGGCGAAGACGCGCGCCATGTCCGGGTCGGTGGCGCAGAAGCTGTTCTTCAGTTCCTCCCCCAGCTCCGGCCGCTCCGCATTGCCCATGATCACCGGAGCCATCGCCACCGACCAGCCCAGATAATTCGACTCCAGCGAGGCCAGCAGCTCGTCGATGTCCTCGGCGCTGAACCCGCCCCGGTAGCCGTCATCGTCGATGTACCGCGGCGACGGAGCGACCATCACCAGCGCACCGATCCGCTCCGGAGCCGTGTCCGCGGCCAGCACGCCGATCATCGCGCTGACCGAATGCCCCACGAACACTGCATCGCGCAGGTCGAGCGCTTCACACACCTCCACCACGTCCCGGGCGTACCCGTCCAGCGAGGCGTAACGATCCTCCGAGAAGGCGGACGGATCCGCACGGCCCGAACCCACGTAGTCGAACAGCACCACCCGATAATTTTCGACCAGAGTCGGCACCGTCAGCCGCCACATGTTCTGATCACAGCCGAAGCCGTGCGCCAGTACCACCGTCCGCCCCTGCGGGTTGCCCACGACGCTGACGTTGTTCCTGCGGCTGATATCCATCCGGCCAGTCTCGCAGGCCCCGCTCATCGACAGGCCACGGCAGCGGGCTCACTTCCCCCCGGTCCACACGCCGCCTCCACAGACACCACCGGCCGGCTGGTCTCAGACCACCGCATTCCTGACCGGCCACCCCGGCCTGCGCGGTGATGCAGCTCACCCGACCACCGATCTCCAAGGCGGCACCGTGTCTGCGTGCGCGGAGAGCATGAAGCTCAGGCTGCGCGGAGGGTAGTCGCTTGGCGGATGCCTGGCCTCGATCTTGCGTGAGGGTCCGTGGACGGAGTCGGTGGACCGAGTCGGAGCACCCGAACAGCACGGCGAAGGGCTGTTGGGACGGTGCGATCTCGGCACGACGGCTGGCGTCCTGATCGGGGTGTTCGGGGCGCCGCCGACCTCTTGGTGCTTCTCGGTGCTCGCTGTTCGTCGTCGGCTGATGCGGCGGGCGAGGTCGGCTTCGGGTCGGACCGTCGGCTCAGGGCGGGGTGAGGGAGTCCAGTTGCGCGGCGAGGTCGGGATGAGTGGTGGCCAGGTGGGGGCGGGTGGCGTTGAGGGGGTGGATGAGCTCGGCGGGGTCGTCGTGGGCGAGGGCTTCGTTGAGCTGGCTGAGCGGGTTGCGGGCCGCGGTGGGCAGGTCGGTGAGGGCGGTGATCTGGCCGGCGATGCGGCGCAGATCGGCTGCGTTGTCGCGGGCCCAGGTGACCGTGGTGCGTTCGGCGGCGCGGCGTTCGCGGGTGGCCTGGACGCGTTGTTCGCCGGTGGTTCCGGCGGGGCCGGGCCGGCCTCGCAGGTAGCGGCGTTCGGCGGCCTGGCGGCTGGCGACCCCGAGCGGGCGAGCGAGGTCCGCCCAGCTGGCGCCTGCCTGGCGGGCGGTTTCGATCAGGCCGGTTTCCCAGCCGGCGAGCTGCTCGCGCACCTGCCGCAGCAGCAGAAGCGAGGCCAGGGCCTGCTCGGCGTCGACGTCGTGTGTCTCGGCGTCGACGTCGTGTGTCTCGGCAGTGCCGGGGGCTTGGCGCCGGGCGGCACGCAGGGCGTCGTCTATGGCGTGCAGAGCTGTCGCGGCGGCGAGGAACGACGCCGGGCTGGGTGCGTCGGCGCTGGACGCTGCCGGCGGGTCGGCCGGGGTCATGGGCACCTCCCTTGAGCGGTCATCTTCTGGATGACATCGAGTTTGTCATCCAATGGATGACATGTTACAACGGTGTCAGTGAGGCGCATTGGCAGCAACTGCCTGAACCTGCTGGAGGTGTTTTCACGATGTTGATGCGCACCGACCCCTTCCGTGAGCTGGACCGGCTGGCGCAGCAGCTGATGGGCCCGGGCACCTGGTCCCGGCCGTCCCCGATGCCGATGGACGCCTACCGCGAGGGCGACGAGTACGTGGTGGCCTTCGACCTTCCCGGCGTGAGCGCGGACGCGATCGACATCGACGTCGAGCGCAACATGCTGACCGTCAAGGCCGAGCGGCGGCCCATGGCGAAGGCCGACGACGTGCAGATGGAACTGTCCGAGCGGCCGCTGGGCGTCTTCTCCCGCCAGATCGTGCTCGCCGACACCCTCGACACCGAGCACATCCAGGCCGACTACGACGCAGGCGTGCTCACCCTGCGCATCCCGATCGCCGAGCGAGCCAAGCCCCGCAAGATCTCCATCGGCGTCGGATCCGGCCGCAAGGAAATCTCCGGCTGAGCCGGACAGACGAGGGCTGAACAGCGGCGGAGGACGGGTACCTGACCCCCCTCACCCGTCCTTCGCACTCCCAGTACTCGGAATCGGAAGGCGTGACGGCCGACAGGACCTGGCCTGGGACGTCAGCGCCGCCCTCTCCACGGTCGCCGGCATTGTCGGGCGACGACAGGGCTGTCGCCCGCTCGCGTCGACGTGCCGTCGGTCCCCGCATGAGATCCCGGCCGCTCGTTGCAACGAAATGACACATCACGCAGAAAGAACCGGCTGACCAGTGGCATCAGGTGCTTGATGCCCGGGTGCAGCCGGTCAGGAGGCGAGCATGCCGGAGCAGGGGCAGGACGATTCTTCACAGTTCGACGCCGACCACCCGGGGCCGGAAGAGCTTGCTCGAAAGATCGGCCAGTTGCAGCGGGAAATCGGCCAGCTCCAAACAGCCGTGGTCTCGCATGCGGTGATTGACCAGGCCATCGGCGTGATCGTATCTGTCGGCGGCCTTCCTCCCGATCAGGGCTTCGGTGTTCTGCGGTCGGTTTCCCAGACAACGAACATCAAGCTGCGGGAGGTCGCGGAGCAAATTGTCAGCTGGCCCGCCAGCAAAGAGCTGTCCGAGGACATCCGGCAGGCCCTGAAGGCTGCTCTCTCCAAGCCGGGCTCTGCCTGAACACGTGCACGAGCCAGTTTCGGCAGCGGCTCTTCCGTGTACAGCGACCGCCCGCCGGGTGTGCAGCGACTCCCCCGGCTCGTTGGACTGAACCGGAGGAGCCTGAGTCGAGCCAGCCCCATGGATACGCTGCTGAACGCGGCCTACACCCCGGGTCCCCCTTCACGAGTTCCCCACACCGAAATGCCGCTCCCCCACCGGGAAAAGCGCAGGTCCTTGCCCGCCCGCGGCGCACGGCCCGGCCGGCCGACCCGGAGCGGCCCGCGGCCACACCAGCCTTTTCACGGTCCGACGATGCGCATCGACGCGGCTGCCGACCTCGTCAGGCAACGGCCTCCCTCTCGGCCCCATGCCTCGTGCTCTCGACCCCATGCCTCGTCGGCGGTACGACCAGGACGAGCCATCCGGCAGGTATCCAGCATCATGTTCTCGGTCGGAGCCTCGGCGCGGAGGCGGGGAAGTGACAAATCCCCTCTGTCGTCGCTGCCGCCGTTCCCACAGGCGAGACCCCCGGCTACGCCTGGCCCGCAACGTGCACAGGGGTCTGCGCACGTTGCGGGCCACTGCACGGGGCGCGCGAGTGATCAGCGCTCAGAGTGCTGCGAAGCGGCCGGATCTCGGGACTGACCGACTCAGCCGCCGCTCTTGCGCCTGAACGACCGCTGGCTCGCAGCCGGGCCGTGCGCCGCACGCACCTTCGACGCATCGGAGTTGGCGGCGACATCAGCGGCGTCCGCCTGCGCACCGCGCTTGCGCGCCAGGGCTTCCCGGAACTTGCGTTTGAGGTCGTAGTTGCCGTCGCTGTCCGGCGCCAGAGGGGACGTCTCCGGGGCAGCCGGCTCCGAACCTTCCGTGGATACGGGCTCTGCGGTCATGGTGACCTCCTGGGTTCGGGGGGGGTGGGCAAGCACAGCTTGTCATGCCGGGCGCAGTGCGGGCGCCGGCAACATCATCCTCCTCCGTTTCGACGGGCATCCTCTCGCGGTCGAGGGCTTCGCTCCGTAGGTGGATGCGCAGGACGGCCCTCGAGCCGGGCCGGGGATCGTCGAGCCCGTCGCCAGGACATTCACTGCCAGGGCAACGGCTCTCAGCTGTTGCGACGCACGAGGGCGGCCTTGCGGGCCTCGGCGAGCTTGCGGGCCTCGCCGGCCTTTCGTGACTTGCCGCCGGCGCCCCGGGAGGTGTCCTTGCTGGTGCCGAGGCCACGGAAGGGAGCGTTGGTGTTCTTGGGCCGGGGCGCGGCGGGCCCGCCGTCGAGCGGGATCCCGGAGGGAGTTTTGGCGCCGGTGATCCGGCTCAGCTCCGCCTCGCCCGAGCGCACCTTGGTGACGGTCGGCTCGATGCCGGCCCCGGCCATCATGCGGCTCGTCTCGCGGCGCCGGCCTGCCGACACGAGCGTGACCACGCTGCCGGACTCACCGGCGCGGGCGGTGCGGCCCGCCCGGTGCACATAGTCCTTGGCGTCGGTGGGCGGGTCGACGTTGACCACGAGATCGAGGTCGTCCACGTGCAGGCCACGGGCCGCGACATCGGTCGCCACCAGAGCGGTGATCTGGCCGTTCTTGAACTGCGCCAGGGTCCGTGTGCGCTGTGGCTGGGACTTGCCGCTGTGCAGGGCCCCGGCGTTCACCCCACTGGCCCGCAGATGCCGGGTCAGCTGGTCGACGGCGTGCTTGGTGTCGAGGAACAGCAGTACGCGGCCGTCGCGGGCGGCGATCTCCGTGGTGACGGCGTAGCGGTCAGGGCCGTGGACGACCAGAACGTGGTGCTCCATCGTCGAGACCGTGCCCGCGGGCGGGTCGACGGAGTGGACGACGGGGTCGTGGAGGTAGCGGCGCACCAGCTGATCGACGTCGCGATCCAGAGTGGCCGAGAACAGCATCCGCTGACCGTCGGGGTGCACCTGGTCGAGCGCGTCGACCACCTGCGGCAGGAATCCCAGGTCGCACATCTGGTCGGCCTCGTCCAGCACGGTGATCCTCACCCGGCCCAGGCGGCAGGCGTTGCGCTCGATCAGGTCGTGCAGGCGTCCGGGGGTGGCGACGACCACCTCGGCTCCTTGGCGCAGCGCGCCGATCTGCCGGCCGATCGACGTGCCGCCGACGACCGTGGCCATCCGCAGCCGCAGTGCCTCGGCATACGGCGCCAGCGCCTCGGTGACCTGTTGGGCCAGCTCCCGGGTGGGCACGAGGATCAGGGCGAGGGGCTGCTTCGGTTCGGCGCGTCGCCCGGCCGTACGTGTCAGCAGCGGCAGGCCGAAGGCGAGCGTCTTGCCCGATCCGGTACGCCCGCGTCCCAGGACGTCGCGCCCCTGCAGGGCATCGGGCAGCGTGGCCGCCTGGATCGGAAAGGGTTCGCGCACCCCGAGTCCGCTCAGTGTCCGCAGCACCTCCACCGGCAGTTCCAGACCGGCGAAGGAGACGGCCGGGGGCAGCGCCGCGGTCGCGGCCGCGGGCTGGGCGGAACCGCCGTGAGCGGTGCCGGAGTCATCGGGATGCTTCATGGACAGCCTTCCGCAGGGAAACGTACCGAGGAAGGCCCGGCAGGATGGAACGGCCCGCACAAGCGGAACCGAACAGGCAGAATCGCCCACCGCGACGACCACGCAAACGAGTGATACTAACACAAGGCACAACAACGCGCCGTGGTACCGATCACCCCTCCCGCATCGACAACCCGTCGCGATCCGACACCCCTTCCGGCATACCTGGTCCAGGCTCCCAACTCACCGAGATCCGCCGACGCATCACCGGGGTGACCGCCTCACACACCTCCCAGCAACAGGGGCATACTCACGGCGAGATCGCGACCGTCCGAGGCGGCATCGCGTCCGAGGGCGGCGTCCTCGGCGCCGATGAACTCCAATTCGCTGGACAGTCCGACTGTTACGCCTGGCGCCTGGTGTTCATCACGCGCGGCCCCGTCCGTTTCCGGCACGGCACCGAACGGCTCAGACCTTCGCGGGAGTGAAGGCGATCTGCTTGATCACCGTGGGGTCCTTGGACGTGGGGCTGGGGTCGGCGTGGCCGAAGGTGAACGACACGACGGCCAGACCCGGCGGCGCCTGATAGGTGAGCTGGGTGGCGGCACCGGCCTGGGACCTGCCGTCGGCAGCGGCCTTGCTGCCGTCGGAGAGCTGGGCGACCAGGGCGTACTGGGCGCCCTTGCCCGAGAAGGTGACGCGCACGGTGCCGGCGGGCTTGGCGAGGTCGACCTCGACGGGGATGGTGTTGCAGAGGTCGACCCCGACAGGGCGCGCGCTGGTGAGGAAGCTGCCGAGACCGGTGACCGTCCGCAGGGCCAGCGCGGAGGCGTCTGCGCACTGCTCGGGGGCCTGCTCCAGAACCGTGGAGAGGGTGATGCCCTGCTTGGTGTAGCGGTCGGCGGGGACGAGCTGGTCCCCGCGCTCCTTGCTGAAGTCGACGATCGTGGCCCTGCCCGCGGGCGTCGACGGAGTCGGCGGACGGGACACCGGGGGCGAGGGCGTGGGGGTGGGCAGGGCCGCCGGTCTGCCGCCTCGGACCAGGAGCGCGGCGCCGAGCACGGAGCCGGCCGTGATCAGCACGCCGGCGGCCAGTCCGGCGGCCTTGAGCAGTCCGCCCCTGATCCTGGGGCTCTGTACGAAAGTGGCCTGCTGCTCGGCCCTGGCCTCGGCCGCGGCGGCGGTGATCTTGAGCGTCCGGCGCAGCTGGGTACCGGACCAGGGCGCCGCGGCCTCCACGGCCATGTCCACGGGGACCCCGGCTCCGGGGGGCACGCTGACGGCGCGCGGGGTGAAGGTGAAGGTGACCTTGTTCTCCGGATCACTCGCGCTCAGCGTCACCGGCAGCGCGGTGTTCCCCGTGTTGCGGACGTCCACCGTGAAGCGGGCGGACGGGCCCCCCTCCGCGATCTCGGGGCGTACCGCGGCGGTCAGGGCGGGAACGGGCGGCACGGTCAGGGCCAGTTCCTCGCACCGGGAAGCGGGCTGGTCCCCGACCGCGCGCACCAGGATCCCCAGCACGTGCCGCCCCGCGAACGGCTCTCCCTGAGCAGGCACCACGATCCGCACGGAGACGGTACCGGTCTGCTTGGGGTTGAGCTCCACCTGCGGCGGCTCGGCCCGGAAGTGTTCCGTGCCGGGAAGTCCCACGACGGTGGTCTCGTAGTGGCTGACCAGGCTGCCGGTGTTGACGACGCTCACGGAGACGTCGACGGACTCCCCCGGCCGCACCGTGATCTCCGCCGGTGCCACGGTCACCGTCGGCGTGCCGGCCATCGGGCCGGCGCCTCCTTCCGGGATCTTTCCGGCCACCGCGCTAGCCCTCGATCCTCGGGTTCACCCAGGAGCACCAGTCCTGGTCCGCCTTCGCGCCCGCCTCGGCCCGCAGGCGGATCTTGGTCGCACCGGCCGCTCCGCTCAGATCGACGTCCAGGGGGCGCATGGTCCCGTCGTCACCACGGTCGTGGGTGCGGCTGACCTCCAGCACGGAACCGTTGGGGAACACCGCCTGCACGACGAAGTCGGCCTCGCCCGCCGACGGCGGGTCGGCCACCGCCATGAAACCGAGCGTGGTCCGGAACCTGTCGCCCGGGACCACCGGCACGGGCAGGGTGAAGTCGCCCTCGATCCAGCCGTTGTTCACCCATTGCGGATGCGTCTCCATGTATTCGGGGTTGGTGTTGTCCTCGAGCAGGAAGCTGCCGGCCGGACGCAGCAGCGCGAAGCCGTCGGGGTTGGCGTCCGGGCCGCCGTTGACGTCGGAGGTGCCGCTCCAGGGGATGGTGCCCGCCCCCGTTCGCCACGCGGCCGTGGGCGCGAGCGGGATCAGCGCCAGAGAGTTCCTCGCGAACCGGACCGACACCGTCTTGTCGGCGTCCATCGTCACCGCGCAGGTGGCCGCCGTACCCGAGCAGGCGCCACCCCAGCCGAGGACCCGGAATCCGGCGGACGGCTGGGCGGTGAGCGTGATCGTCTGCCCCGGCTCGGCGGCCTTGGTGCACGTAGGTGCGCAGTCGATGCCGCCGCCGGTGACCTTGCCGCCGAGGGGCGTCTGCACGGTCAGCACCGGGCGCTCCGTGATCTGGACCGAGGCGGCGGCCACCGCCGTCCGGCCACCGGGGAACGTCGCGGTCACATTGATCTGGAAGGTGCCCGGTGTCGTCCACGCGTGGCTGGTGCGCACTCCGGAGCCGGTCTTGCCGTCACCGAAGGTCCACGCGGCGCCGGTCGGGGCCGGTTTGCCGGCCGGGGCGGTCGCCTGCAGCGTCACCGGTTCGTCCGTCTTCGCGGTCGGTTCGGACAGGGAGACGGATACGGTCGGCGGGCCCGACGGCGGTGGGGTCGTCGGCGGGGGTGAGGTCGTCGGCGGCGGGGTGGACGGGCCCGACGGACCGGTCGACGGCAGGGGGTTGGACGGCCCGGGGTAGGGGCCTGCGGTGGACGGTTGTGACGAGGGTGTCCCGCCGGAGTGCGGCGGCGGCGAGCCGCCGGGGGGCATGGTCGAGTTGGAGGACGGTGTCGGGGCCGGTTCCGACTCCGGGTCGTCGGGCCGCTCGGTGGGCGGTTCGGACGAGGAGCCGCCTTCGTCGTCGGGTCGCTCGGTGAGGCCCTTGTCCTGGTTTTCGGGGTCGTACTTCGGCACCTTCAGGACATCGCCGTCCAGCCGGATGACGCCCGCCCGTTCGCTGGCGGGATCGTTGAAGAAGACCATGCCGTCACGAGTGAGCAACTGGAACCGGGTCGGCGGGTCGAGCACCTGCGGCTGGGCCATCACCTTCGAGGTGGCGAGGTCGACGATCCAGACCCGGCCGGTGGCGTAGTTGGGTACGAACAATCGCTCACCGCTCTCCACCGCCGCCCCGAATCCGTCACCGGAGCGGCCCAGCGTGATCGCACGGCCGCAGTGGGAGGACCGCAGCTCGCAGATCGACAGCACGCCCCGGGACACCACGTACAGACGTGTGGAGTGCGGCGAGCCGCTGATCGCCACCTCGTCCCCGTCGCGCAGCTCCAGGGGCACGGTCGAGGCCCGCGCACCGGACTCCCGGTCCAGCATCGACGCCGTACGTGTGGCCATGTCGACCAGTACCGGCACACCGTCCGCCGCCACCAGCCGGCCCGGACCCGGCGCCTTCACCCCGCGCCGGGTCACCCGGTGCCCGGCCTCGACGATGTTCAGGTCGCCCGTCCTGACGTCCAGGGCCCACAGCGCGCCGTCCTCGTCGAGCATCGTGGACTCCGGGGCCGCATCGGCCGCCAGGGGCTGCAGATCACCGCGACGAGCCAGGGTCACCGGGTCGGTCCGGGCGAGAACGCCGTGCTCGGTGTCCACCGCGTACACCGCGTTCGGGGCCGCGAAGACGCGCAGTCCCCTGCCCGCGTCGGGAACGGGCCTGGCGCCCGCTGCGCCACGGGTGAGGGCGGGGGTGACCGCCAGCGTGGCGCCGTCGACGCGCCGTACGAACCCCTGCGAGGTGTTCACCACGTAGGCGTGGGAACCCTGCTGGACGACGTCCAGGTCGTCGCCGCCCGAGGAGACCTTCACCTGCGCGGCGACCTCTGCCGTCGAGCCGTCCAGGAGTGCGAGCTGGCCCGCCTTCGTGGACGGCAGCCATGCCGCGCCGGACAGCAGCCGGGGCCGCTTGGCGGCGTAGCCGTCGTCGGCGCCCGCGACGGCCACCACGCCCAGGGCGAGTGCCCCGGCGAGCGTCCAGGCGATCATGACCGCGTGCCGGCCGCGCAGCAGCGACCGGGCTCCCTTACCCCGCCATGCCCTCGTAATCCGTGCCCTGGCCATGTCCTATCCCCCTTGGAGTCTCTTCAGCGCCTGTCGTGACCGCCGGTTCCCCTGCCGTCCGACGATGAGTGGGCGTGGGTCGAACCACGCCGCCACCGTGGCCGCCGTACCCCGCTTGCGGCGCAGCGCGTCCCGTAGCGCGGTGTCCGCCTGCCAGGCCAGGGCGACCGCCTCGGGCGAGGGTTCCGACGGGCTGAACACCGCCTCGGTGACGAGTGGTGCGAGCACGGCGACCGGTGCGGCGGTGTCGCCGAGCCTGCGTTCCGCCCGGCCTGCCACCTCCAGGGCGGTCAGCGACGGGGGCACCGCCATGCCGGTCTCCCTCAGCCGGTCCGTGCTGTTGCGCCACGCCCCGACGATCTGCCGCGACGGCGGACCGGTGCGCCGTCCCCGCCGTCTGCGCCATTTCTCCAGGGCGATCAGCGTGGGCAGCGTGATCGCGAGGGCGATCAGAACCCCGACGACGATCAGCGCCCAGTCCCGCGCCGACCGTCCGCCACCGGTGACGGGGATGTTCGGGATCGTCCCCTGGTCGTTCGCCGCGCTGTCCGAGGGGTCGGGCGTCCGGCCGCCGGCGCGGTCGGGCTTTTTCTCGTCCCGCTTGTCGGTCGGCTTGCGGGTGGGGTCGGTCGGGTCGAAAGCCATCCAGCCGTAGCCGGTCATACAGACCTCGGCCCAGGCGTAGGCATCGCTGGAGCGGACCGTGTACGTGTGGCCCTTGCGCTCGTCGGGGCGCAGCAGATAGCCGGTGGCGACGCGGGCCGGGAAACCCTGGGACCGGGCCAGCACCGCGAACGCGGCGGCGTACTGCTCCGCGTACCCGACCGCGTCCTCCGGCTTGTCGCCGAACAGTCTGCGCAGGGCGTCCAGGGAGTGTCCGGGCCGGGCAGACAGACTGTACGGGGAGGAGCGCAGCCGTTTCTCCAGCGCGACCAGTTTGGCGTACGGCTCGTCGGCGCGGCCGGTGATCTCGACCGCGGCCCGGGTCAGTTCGGGGGGCAGCTCGGCGGGCACGGCGGTGTACCGCGTGGTGTCGGGCGTCAGACGGGGCGTCGCCAGCCTGGCACCGCTGTCGCGCGGCCGCACCGCGCCGACCAGGTCGTAGGTGAGGCGGTTGCGCGTGCGCGCTCCCGCCGCGAGCACGCCCGAGTCGGCGCTGAAGCCGATTCCACCGGTGGTGACCTGCTCGGGCCAGCCGACGGCGGGCAGATACGGATGGTCGAGCTGCTTGATCTCGACATGCAGCGCGACCCGTGCCGCGGGGGTGAGCCCGGGGTCGGGCGCCAGGGTGTGCCCGGCGACCAGGAACTGGTCCGTGGAGGTCCACAGAGCGCCGTCATAGGTGTCCAGTGCCGCGGTGCGTACCCGGTCGAGCCGTCCGCCCAAGGGGTTGCTGTCGACCCGGACGGTGAACAGCTCGCGCGGTTTCTTCTCCTCGAGCTGGCTCTTGAGGGTGGCCAGGGGGGTGAGGGTGTCCTCCACCTCCACCGGCAGGGGCACCGCGTCCCGGGGGTCGAACCGGTTCTGCCCGGTGGCCAGCGGCACCGCCTGGGCCAGCGCGACACCCACCACGGCGACGATCACCACGACGGGCAGACCGAACAGGGCCCGTCCCGCGCTGCCGCGCACCGAGCCGCCGCTTTCGGGCCCGGTCATGACGTCGGCCTGGTCCAGGCGTACCGCCCGGATGAGCAGGAGCAGCAGCAGGAGCAGCAGGAGGACGCCGGTCAGTGTCAGTTCGTCGTCGGGGCGTGCCGCGGTCAGCAGCAGCGCGACGACCAGTGAGAGGACCGGCGCTCCCAGGGGGCCGAGCAGCGAACGGGTACGCAGGGTCACGCTCACCGTGACGAACGCCGCGGTGAACAGCACCAGCGCCGGGGTCATCAGCAGCTCGCCGCTGACATCGGCGGGCAGGCCCACGCTCAGCATCCGTGCCCAGCCGCGCAGTACGCCGGAACGCAGGGTGTCCAGGGTGTCGAGGGTGGGGATGCCGTGCCGGAGGGTGGGCGTCAGTACCGCGTAGACCGCCACCACGACGAACCCGACGACCGCGACCAGCACGGTTGTCGGGGTCCGACGGCGCAGCAGCGCCGTGACGGTGGCCAGCACCGCGGCGCTCGCCGTGGTGGCCAGGAGCGGGACCAGATGACCCTTGGTGGCGAACAGTTCGCCGTAGACCAGTGCGGTGGCCGCGACCGAGAGGGTCACCAGGGTGAGTTCGGCGTAGTGCAGGGCGGTGACCGGCTCGCCGGTCCTCACGGTGGCCTTCATCGTCGTACCAGCTCGTTCCACGTGGCGGCGAACTCCTCGCGGCTGCGGACGTTCATCGACACCACGCCGTGCAGCGCGCTCGGGGGCGCCGCATAGGTGTCGGCGAACTGCACCAGACTGATCATCATGAACCGGGAGCGCACCTGTGGCAGCGCGGTGAGCAGCGCGGGTTCGGGCTGTCCCGTGATCACACCGAGCGATACGGCGCCCTGCTCGGGCACCATCGAGGGCAGCGCGGCCAGCCCCGGGTCCTGGCGGCCGCGCTCGACACCGGCCAGCAGATCGAGGGTGGGTGTGAGGCCCTCGCCGGTCTGGTCGGCGGCGGTCGTTCCGCCGCCGGTGGTGCGCAGTTCGAGCGGGAACCCGGAGCGGATCGCCGCCACGCAGAGCGAGGCGGCGGCGCTCACCGCGTCCTCGAAGGACTTCTCCGTGTACGGGCTCTCGCTGGTGTCCAGCACGATCATCAGCCGCGGTTCGTTCGGGACGACGTTGTGACGGACCATCAACTGACCGGTGCGGGCGCTGGACTTCCAGTGGATCAGCCGCCAGTCGTCGCCGGCGACATAGTCCCGCAGGCTGTGGAAGGCGATGCCGCCCTGCGGGGCGAGGCTGGAGGTGGGGCCGTCCTGATCGCGGCTCTGACCCGTGGGCACCGGCTGCACCGGATCGGTGTGCGGATGCACGTACAGAGTCGACTCGGTCGCGTACTGCTTGGCGACCGCCATCAGCCGCAGCGGATCGGTGTGCCCGATGGTGAGCGGGCCCACCCGGTAGACCCCGCGCCGGGACGTGGGCAGTTCATAGGTCATGGTGTGGCTCGCCCGGGGGGCGAGGCTGGGGACCGGCACACCGATGCTTCGGCCGGCCACCCGTTCGGCCGCCGTGATCGGCGGGCAGCGCCGGGACATCTCGTTGGTCACGGTGATGACGCCGACCGCAGCCTCCCCCTCGGTCACCCGGTTGGGACGGATCTGCCGGCGCACCAGCAGATCCGGTTTGGCGAGCATCCACAGGGCGGCGGCGAGGATCGCGATCAGGCCGGCGAACCCGAGCAGCGCCAGTTCCGGGTAGTCCAGCAGGGCGCCCGCGGCCAGCAGAAGGACGGCCGCGAGCGAGACCGTGAGCCCGGATCGGGTCAGCATCGTGGCCTCACAGACCTGCGGACGCCTGCGGCACCGGAACCGAGGCGAGGATCTCGTCCACGACCGAGGACGTGGTCACACCCTTGATCGAAGCCTCCGGGGTGAGGATGATCCGGTGGCACAGCACCGGGTGAGCCATCGCCTTCACATCGTCGGCGGTGACGTACGAGCGGCCGTCCACCGTGGCCCTGGCCTGGGCGGCCACCGCAAGGGCGTTGCTGGCTCGGGGACTTGCGCCGAGGCGCACCTTCTCCCTGAGGGCGCGGGTGCCGCCGACGACCGTGACGATGTACGAGCGGACCGCGTCGGCGACATGCGTGCTGCGGACGACCTGGATCATCTTCGTCAGCTCGGCGACATTGGTCACCGCGGTGAGCTGCTCGGGCAGCCGCCGTGCGATGGCGTCGCCGATGACTCTGGCCTCCTGCTCCGGGCTGGGATAGCCGAGGTGCAACTGCATCATGAAGCGGTCGAGTTGCGCCTCGGGCAGGGTGTACGTGCCCTGATGGTCGTGCGGGTTCTGGGTGGCGATCACGAAGTGCGGCGAATTGAGTTCGTAGGTCTCGCCGTCCACGGTGACCTGTCGTTCGCCCATCGCCTCCAGCAGTGCCGACTGTGTCTTCGGCGAGGCCCGGTTGATCTCGTCGCCGAGCACGATATTGGCGAATACCGGCCCGGCATGGAATTCGAACTTCTGCTTGCTGTTGTCGAAGATGTTCACGCCGACAACGTCCGAGGGCAGCAGGTCCGGAGTGAACTGGATCCGGCGCAACTGCCCGCTGATCGAATGCGCTATCGCCTTGGCCAGCGTGGTTTTCGCGACGCCGGGCACCCCCTCGATGAGCAAGTGACCCTCGGCCAGCAGACAGACGACGGCATTGCGCACGACCTGTGCATTGCCATGGACGACTTGCTCGATGTTACGGATCAGGTCGTCGACCCGACGCTGAACCCAGGAGGCGTCGATCGCCCCCGGGTCAACGGGCATTGACATAGGTGCCCCTTTTGACTTGCGGACTGTGCAAGCAGTGATGACAGGGTTTTTCCGAGAAGCCGACCGCGGCCGCCCGCAGGCTACTTCACTACTGAGCCAACTGTGGGAGTTTCAGGCGGACTTGCTGGTTATCCACCGGATTGTCATGTTCCAGTTGGAGCTGTCGGGACGGCCGTCACCGCAGTCGGTGCCCCAGGCGGCCAGGGGGAGACCAACCGTCGACGTGACCGCGCCCCTGCCCCACCGTTCCTGTTCCATGAGAGCCGTCCCCCAAGTGCTCTGAGCCCGCCTGTCCGCGCCGCGGTTGCCCCGTGGCGAGAAGTAGGGCGCGGTCGGAGTTCCCGGCCGCCGTCACGGTCCTCCGAACTCCGCCCATACCCCCTGGTCACAGCCAATATGATGGCAGTTCAGGCTGTATACCGATTCATCTTAGCCATTTACGCAGGGCTCAGGAAAGGTCGGAATGTTTCCTCTCGGAATTGATCTTGGCACCACCTTCACCGGCGCCGCGCTGTGGCGCAGCGGTCGTGCCGAGACGGTGCCGCTCGGCCAGCATTCGCACGGCTCCGACCTCGTACCGTCGGTGCTGTACCGGGCCGCGGACGGCACACTCCTCGTCGGGGAGAGCGCCCGGTTCAAGGGCGCCACCGACCCGCAGCGCATGGCCCAGCGCTTCAAACCGCTGATGGGTGAGGACTATCCGGTACTCATGGGCGGGGCGGGATATCCGCCCCATGAACTCACCGGCCACCTGTTGCGCTGGGTACTGGACACCGTGTCCGGCCTCGAAGGCGCCCGGCCCGGCCATGTGGTGCTCACCCACCCCGCCGGGTGGGAAGGGCACCGGCGTCAGGCGCTGGTCGACGCGGCCTCCATCGCGGGGCTCAGCGATGTCGGCCTGCTGCCCGAGCCCATCGCCGCCGGTACGTTCTACGTGTCCCAGCAGCGCATAGTGCCGGTGCGCCCCGGCGCCCTGATCGGCATCTACGACCTCGGCGGTGGCACCTTCGACGCCACCCTGGTGCGCAAGTCGGAGACCGGTGTGGAGATCAACGGCGAACCGGCCGGTGACGACCATGTGGGCGGCATCCACTTCGACGCGCTGCTGATGGACCATGTCGAGGAGATCGCCGGAGCCGCCGGCCGCTTCGACCCGGACGACCCCGCCGTCGAAGCCGACCTGTTGCGGCTGCAGGCCGAGGTGATCGCGGCCAAGGAGATGCTGTCCGTCGTGCCGGAGGCGGTGGTGCATGTCCGGCTGCCGGGTGTGTCCCGGGACGTGGAGGTCACCCGCAGCGGGTTCGAGGCGCTGATCCGGCCGATGCTCATGGGCACGATCGGCATGTTCGCCGATGTGCTCGACCAGGCGGGCGTTCGGCCGGATCAGCTCGACGCCGTGCTGCTGGTCGGCGGGTCCAGCCGCATCCCCCTGGTCGCCCGGCTGCTGGAGACCGAGCTGGGAGTCTCCGTCAAGACCGACGCGCACTCCAAGCACGTGGTGAGCCTGGGTGCTGCGATCGCCGCGGCGCCCCGGCAGACGGTGACGGAGCCGAAGGTACTCATCCCTCCGGTACGCCCGCCCCAACCCCAGGGCACGCCCGAACAGGGCCCGGAGCTGACCGTCGTCACCGACCTGGAGCGCACCGGCCTGACGACGGCCACCGACACCAAGGTGCACGTACCCGAGTCTCCGCTCCGCAACGTTCCATGGATCATCCCCGGGAACGAGACCGTCACGGTCCGGACGGTGGACGGCGGGACCGGACGCGGCGGGCTCGGCGTACTCGTCGTGGTCCTGCTGGTGTTGGCGGTGCTGGTACTGATCGCGCTGTTCGCCTTCCGGGCCCGCACGGCGTGAGAGGTCCGGCGTCGTCGTCGCCCCGCACCTCCCGTCCGGCGGTGAGGACCGGGACGCCGTCCTCACTGACCGCTCGGTCGCCGAGGGAGGAATCCGAGCCACCGGCGGCCGTGGGTGTGCACGCCCACGGCCGTCACGACGCCCGGGCCCGGTGCGGAGACATGGGTCCATACGACTCCCGTCGCCCGTCGCCCCTTGAGCGAGGACCGGATACCGGCCCCCTGTGCGGTCCTCGTCATGACTCGTCCTCGTGCCGCGCGGCCAGCACCTCGCAGCTGCGGACCGCGACCCTGGCCGCGCGGGCGAGGTCCGGCTTGGTGAGGGGGTGGCGGGCCAGCCGCCCCCAGTAGGCGTGTTCGACGCCGATGGCCTCACGGATCCGGTCCCCGGCGGCGGCGGCCGGGAGGTTCAGACGGGCGGTGACGCCGGTGCCCTCGCCTCCCAGCAGCCGTTCCACCCTGGCCAGTTGGGCGGGCTTGGCCGGGATACGGGCGGTGCGCAGATACGTCAGCATCCGGATCTCCGTCAGCTCATGGGCGTTCACCCGGACATGCTCCATGCGCCTGCGCAGCGCGGCCGCCTCCGGAACAGGATCGGCGCCGGTCACCGCGTCGATCACGCGCAGCGCGGACTCCGCCTTGAGCACGTCGCGCCGCTCGGCGAACTGGGACGACAACAGGGCGCGCAGTCCGGTCAGTCCGCTGTGCTCGGCGAGCGCCACGCACAGCTCGTCCCGGGTCAGGCGCGGGTTGTCCGACAGCAGGCGCAGGCCGAAGCGGATCCCGTACAGGCCGAGGCGGCGCAGCAACGCCTCCCGGTCGGCGCCGGAAAGGACGGCGCGTCTGGCGGGGTCGAGGAAACGCGAGGTGGAGACCAGCAGCGGCACGGTGACCGAGGGGCCCGCCGCGGCCAGCGCGGTCAGTCCGGCGAACTCCTTGGGCTCCATCGTCCCGGACGCCTCCGCGAGCAGTCCGGCCAACGGGACGACGGTGTGCACCAGTGAGCGTACGCGGCTGTTGCCGCGGTAGTCGGCCGCGACGCGGTCGGCGTGGGCGAGGGCGTCATCGTCGCCGCCGCCCATTTCGTCGGCCCGGGACAGGATGCCCATCGCGGTCACCGGACTGCCGCCGTTGGCTCCGGCCTCGGCCGTCATACGGAGGAAGTCGACGTCGGACGAGTGCAGTTGGCGCATGAGATACAGCACCGCGTCCACCGTGCCGCCGTCGGAGGGCCGGCTGAAGAACCGTTCGGTGCGAGCGCCCGCGGTCAGGGTCAGGGACCCTGTGCCGGGGGTGTCGATCAGCGTCATCGACGTCAGCCACGGTGCCGGCAACTGCACCCGCAGCCGGTCCAGTTCCTCGATCCGGGTGCGCGGCGGCAGCATGACCGGCGCCGTCGCCGTCAGCGGAATCGGCTCACCCGTCCTCGGATCGGCCCAGGCCGCGGGGTGGTCGCCGTGGCTGTACCAGGTGACGATCCGCGTGCACTCGCCGGCGTCGGTCGCCGCGACCCGTTGTCCCACCAGCGCGTTGAGCAGGGTCGACTTACCGGCCTTCACCCGCCCGGCGATCGCCACCTTCAGCGGTTCCGCCAGATGCGCGGTCACCGCCTCGACGGCCGGCTCCCCGGGTCGGCCCCGGTACACCAGTCGTGCCTCCCTGAGCAGCTCGCCCACGGCGGTGATCAGGTTCATGGGTGCCGCCTCCTCGGGAACCCGGAGTGGGCCGCCGCCGCGGTCGCGGAGTCGAGCAGCGTCCGTACCCGGCTCAGGTCCGCAGGCGGGGGCGGGGTGGCGGAGGTGGCCGCACGGTAGCTGCGTTCGGTGGTTTCACGGAGTTCGGCGGCGCGGTCCAGGTAGTAGTCACGCAGTCGGACCTGGCAGGTGCGGATCAGGTCGGCGCCCGCGTTGGCGGCGAAACTGTGCTGCTGGCGGAGGTAGTTGACCACCGCGGCGACACCCTCACGCCGGGACTGTTCCATGCGTGCCGTCTTCTGGTCTCGTACGGACTTCAAGGCGAACACCGTTCCGAACGTCGCGGTGATGGGCAGCAGCACCCACAGCGCCGGATGCATGGTGGTGATCAGCAAGGTGGTGATCACGGAACTGCTCAGCGACCAGCCGCGGGCGGCCTGCATGCCCACCTCGATCCGGCCGGCGGCCTTCGTGGTCGGGGTGCCGAGCTGGACGCTGGCGCTGGCTCCGACCAGTCCAGGGCGGTGGGCGCGCAGGATCTCACCGGACTCGTCGGTGAACGCCTGGGCCACGTCCGCTCCCAGGTCCTCGATCGCCGCGAGAGTGCGCTGGTGGCAGTCGGTCAGTTCCTCGTTCGTGCGCTGGTAGAGCCAGGGCACGAACTCGTCCCACTCCCGCAGCGGGTCCAGGGCGTTGACCCGGGCGACCGCCTGCTGTTCCAGCCGGAGCATCCGGTCCTGCAGCTCGTTGCGGGTACGGGCGTTGACGTCGGCGAACCGGTCGTTGACCAGGTTCATCCACCGTGCCGTCGGGGCGGCCAGTTGCACGGCCTTCTGTCTGGCCTGCTCGGCCCGGGAGCGGTCCTCTCCCCGCTGTCCGGCCGACAGCGTGTGCGCGATCTGCCCGAGGGTGTCGGCGACGACCGCCACCGCCCGCCCGGACGCCGAGGCCCTGCTGCCGGCCAGCCGTGAGCGCAGCCGCTCCACCAGGACGGGGAAACCGGATTCGGCGTTGAGCCCGGCGTCCCCGGAGTCCAGGGCGAGCTCCCGCAGCCGGGCGGACACCGGAACGATCTCCACGCTCAGCCCGGCCGTTGCGAGATGCCTGCGGTTGATCTCCAGGATGCGCCGCCAGTCCAGGTACAGATCGGTTTTGGTCAGCACGCAGAGGGTGTTGGGGCACGTCTCGATCACGTGCCGGAGGAAGTCGACCTCGGCCGCGGTGAACTCCTGGCTCGCGTCGGTGACCACGAGCACGGCGTCGGCCAGCGACACGGCCCGCATCGCGGCGGACGCCTGCGCCGAGGCGAACCCGCCCCCCATACCGGGGCTGTCCACGAGAGTGAGGCCGGTCGACAGCAGGGCGCGCGGCAGCCCGACCTCGATCGCCGCCAGCCGGCGCCCGGCGCCGTCGAGCCCCGAAGTGGAGTACCCGGCCACCTCGCGAGGGTCGACCGGGGTGGTCCGCTCGGCGTCCACCGAGGTGACCAGCTCGGCACGGGCGGTGGCGGCGTGACCGACCAGCACCGGCACCGTGGTGAACCCGGTCGGGTCGGTACCGCAGACCGGAACCCCGACCAGCCCGTTGACCAGGCTGCTCTTGCCTTTCTTGAACTCGCCGGCGACCAGCACCTGGAACGGCCCCGCGCTCAGCTCGCGGGCCTCGGCGGTGAGCCGGGCCGCGAGGTCGGGCCTGCCGTTGCGGTGTGCCTCGCCGATGGCCTCGGCCAGCAGCCGGTGGGCTTGCTGATCGGTCGTCGTCACGGTGCGGTCAGTGCCCTCCGTGCGTGACGTCATGGCCGGGGTCCGGATCGGCTCCATGGTGGTGGGTGCCGAGATCGACGTGGATGACGGTGGGCTGCGGTACGTCGTGGAAGCCGCCCGTCTCGTCGAACCCGCCGGCCCCCGCGTCATCCGTGAACGACGCGTCGGCCAGGGCCGCATGGTGCGGGTCCGGCGCCGCCGGCGCATCGTGCAGGCCCGGGACGACCGCAGGCGCCGTCGGGCCGGTGAACTCCAGGCTGGCCGGGAGCGTGTGCTGGTCCAGGGAGAAGGGGTCGGCGGCCAGCCGGCGATCGAAGTCGTCGGGCTCCGCGGCCGCGGGCCCGGCGCTGAACTCGTGGCCGTCCGCCTGCACATCGGACGACGCGGCGGCGGCGGTGGGCTCGGCGGCCGGGGCGGGCGCGTCGAGCCCCGCCGTGTGAGCGGGCTCGGCCGGCTCCGCTGCCCGGTGCTCCTCCTGTGCCGCCACGGCGGTTGCGTGATCGGCCGGTGCGGCGGTGTGTGAGCCACCGCCCGCCGTGCCGGGAATCATGCCGGCGTAGTTGAAGCGTCTGGTGCCGGCCTCGAAAATGCGCACGCCGTCACGGGGGTTGGCCGCCTCGATGGTCCGTCCGTCGCCGAGGCTGATCGCCACGTGCTGACCCGAGGGCTCGCCGGTCAGCGGGTCGCTGGAGAACTTGAAGAGCAGTGCCCCCCGGGTGTGGATGGCGTCCTCGACCGACATCTCGGTGCCCGCCCGGTGGAGTTGCCGGTACTGCGCCGACGAGCCGTCGGTGATCTGCAGTCCGGCCTGGTGCGCCGCCCATTCCACGAGTTCGGAGCAGTCGAAGGCGTTCGGGTTCGGATCGCCCGGGCGTGTCTCGGCACCGTAGATGTACTGGTCCCCGTTCTGGGCGAGCGCCGCCTCGACGAACCGGTCCAGCTTGCCGTCGTCCGCGTGTGCTGCCGGTTGCACCGTCCCGGTCTCGGTCGCGCCGCCCGGCCGGCCGGCCGGAGACCCACCCGGCCGGCCGGCCGGAGGCACACCCGGCTGCGCGGTTGCGGCATCGTGGCCATCCGCCGCCCGGAGGGGCAGCCCGTACTCCCGGCCGGTGTCCGGCACGCCGCTCTCCAGCGGGATGCCGTACTCGGCGCCCAGGCGGCCGGCCGGCACAGCCTGCTCCGGGGCGGCGCCGGCTCCGGTGTCCGCCGGGGTGGCGTGGTCCACGGCCGGGGTCACCGCGGGCTGCGCGGTGCCGGCGTCCGCAGGCATCGCCTGCTGCCCGTCGTCGGACCCGGCGCTCCGGCGGTCGCCATAGCCGGAGGTGCCGGTCCACACGCCGAGCCCGGCTCCGTCGCCGTGGGCGACCGCGGCCGCCTGGGCCTCCTCCTGGAAGCGCAGATAACGCGCGGACGGGCCATGGTGCGTGGTCGTCCACGGCGAGAAGTCGCCGCCGTGCCGGGAGATCTGGAAGGCGGCCCTCGCGTTGCCCACCGGGTCGTAGAGGTCGAACCGCTCGGCCAGGTCCGGATGGGCGCGTGCGTTGATCTGCCACAGCCCTCTGCTGTCCTCACCGACCGGGTTGTGCGCCCGGCTGTCACCGCCCGACTCCGCGAGGGCGACGGCGGTCATGGTGGTGGCCTGGTCGGGTGAGAAGCCTGCCTGACGGGCAAAAGCGTAGATCTGCTCTGCGGAGAAGCGGGGCATGCCGCCAGAGTACGGCCGTGACGGACACTCCGCCCATGAGTCCGTCTTTCTCACGATAACCGTCGATGGCCGACGCTAGGATGACGGCCCCACGGCGGACGTGACGAGCTCACGTGCGACGGGGTACGGGCTGGGGACGGACTCAGGAGAGTGGTTCCGGCGGACGAGACGGACGAGGCTGAGGACGCGGCGCACGAGGCGCACAAGGCGCACGAGTCCGAGGCCGTGGCGCCCTGGAAGGTGCTGGCGGACACGCTGTTGCAGCGAGAGGCGCTGATCTGCCGGGTGGGCGAGGGTGCGGTACCACACGACTTCGCCGGGCTCTATGTCGCCCGCGAGGACCTCGACCGTGTGCTGCGTACGCTGCCCGGCCTCGACGGCCCCGACCGTTCGGCGGTGCGCGGCGTACGCGACCACCTGGCGCCCGGACTGGCCGCTGCCAGGAAGCTGTTCGCCGCGTCACTGGACGGGGACGGCGGCGACACCTTCACCGCCCTGGTACGCCGCGCCGGGCTGACGGCCCCTCAGGCGGAGTTGCTCGCCGTGGTCTGTGCGGTGGACGTGTCCCCGGCCCGGATGAAGCTGCTGTCCTATGTCCAGGACAGTGTGCAGCTGCCGAGGCTGACCCTGTCCACGGTGACGCGCATGTTCGGCTCGGCGTGCGCCGCGGCGCACGGCTCCCGGCTGCTCACGGCCGCGCTCGTCGGAGTCGGCGCCGAAGGACCGTGGGCCACCCGGATGCTCGTCCCGGCGGACCGGGTGATCTGGGCACTGGCCGGGGACGAAACACCCGATCCCGGCCTGCCGCCCGGCGCCCGGCGCCTTCCCGGTACCGCTCCCCGGTCCGCAGCGCCGGAACTGCTCCTGGTGTCGGGCCCGGACACGGCCAGCCGGCTGCGCGCGGTGACCGGTCACCGCCCGGGCCAGGGCCTGCTGATCAGTCCCGTACCGGGCAGCCCCGCCGCCTGGGAGGCGCTGGTGCGTGAGGCCACGATCGGTGAACTGGCGGTGGTGCTGGAGCTGACCGGGCCGCCGGACGGGGAGATCTGTGACCGGATCGACCGCGCGGGCCATCTGACCTGGGTGCTGAGCTCCGGTACGGAGCTGCCGCTGGACGTGCTGCCGCACCGCGCCTTCACGGAGCTGCCGGTCGACTCCGGAGCCGCCGACGCCGCCGACTGGGCGGCCGCGTTCGGCACCGGCCCGGAAGCGGGCGTACGTCTGACCCGTGACCAGCTCGGGCTGGTCGCGGCGGCGGCCGGGGGCCGGGTCGCCGAGCTGCCCGCCGGTATCCGCCGGCTGGCAGGCGGACACCTGGACCGGCTCGCGGTCCGGGTGAGTCCGCAGCGCGGCTGGGACGACCTGGTGCTGCCCTCCGACCAGACTCGCCGGCTGCGCGAGATCGTGACCCGGCACCAGCAACGCTCCCTGGTCTACCAGGAGTGGGGTTTCTCGCCACTGCCGTCGAGCGGTGTCGTCGCGCTGTTCTCCGGGCCGTCGGGGACCGGCAAGACACTGGCCGCCGAGATCATCGCGCGCGAGCTCCAGCTGGATCTGTACAAGGTCAGTCTGTCGTCGGTGGTCAGCAAGTACATCGGGGAGACCGAGAAGAACCTGGAGCGGATCTTCGGGGCGGCGGCCGCGGGCGACCTCGTGCTGTTCTTCGACGAGGCCGACGCGCTGTTCGGCAAGCGCTCCGAGGTCAGCGACTCGCGTGACCGTTACGCCAATATCGAGGTGGCGTACCTGCTGCAGCGGCTGGAGTCGTACGACGGCATCGTGGTGCTGGCGACGAACCTGCAGCGCAACATCGACGACGCCTTTCTGCGGCGCATCTCGGTCGGGGTGGACTTCGAGGCTCCCGACGAGGCCGATCGGCGCCGTATCTGGCAGCGGGCGTTCCCGGGCTCCGCCCCGGTGTCGGAACTGGATCTGGACTTCCTGGCCGGGCAGTTCCGGATCACGGGCGGCATCATCCGCAACGCCGCGCTCGGGGCGGCGTTCCGGGCCGCCGGGGACGACGGGCCGATCACCATGGAACGGGTGGTCCTCGCCCTGCGCAGGGAGTTCCAGAAGATCGGACGGCTGTGCACGGAGGCGGAGTTCGGCAGGTACTTCGATCTGGTGGACGCCGCACATGAATGAGGGGGAGGGATCCGTTGCTCGATCTGCTCGACCGGGCCCTGGAGTCGTTTCTCCGGGCCACGGTGCCGCTGGGCAAGGACATCGCGATCGCGTTCGAGGCGCCGGACCGGGAATGGGCGGCCAGGACATCCGGCAGGCCGACGATCGATCTGTATCTCTGGGACGTCCGCCGCAACCTCGGACAGCGCGAGGGCGGAATGGACATCGTCGTCGACGACGAAGGACGCAAGCACCGCCGCCGGCCGCTGCCCAGGGTCGACTGCCGGTATCTCATCACGGCTTTCACCAGTGACGTACGCGACGAACACTCGCTGCTCGGCCGGGTGATGACGGCGCTGCTGACGCACCACGAGATCGGTGCCGAGCATCTGCCCGGGGCGCTGTCACAGCTGCGGCCGCTGCCGTCGGTCGAGATCGCGGCCGGCGACGGCCAGGACAACTCGGATTTCTGGTCCGCGCTCGGCGGCCAGCTCAAGCCGGGACTCGACGTGTTGGTCACCGCCACCGTCGATGCCGCCGTACTGGCCGAAGCCGCACCCGATGTGCACCGTTACGTCATCCGCACCGCGCAGGACGGTGTCCCCGCGGAGGAACGGGAGTTGGTCGCCGGCTGTACCGACGAGCCCGAGGGCACGCTGATCACCACACCGCGCGGCACCGCCAGGGTGAGCGACAAGCAGACGTTCCTCGTGCCGGGCCATCCCGGTGACGAGGTGTCGACCGAGCGGGGGCAAGGCGTGGTCCCGGAGCGGGGACCGGTCATCTGGACCCGGGATCCGGGGGATTCCGACGACTGATCCCAAAGCCGGGAGCCGGTGCTCACGCGCCCCGTTCAACCGGTGCTCACGCGTCCCGTTCAAACGGACGAAAACGCACCTTGCATGAAGTCCTGCGAAGAGTCAGGAGACATGGTCATACTGGCCCTGTGCCGGTTGGACGCCGTTTGTCTTTAACACCTGATTGTGTCGCTGATGAGCGGTCGGCAGGTGCGCGTTCGCGCGTGAGCAGTACGCCGGTGGTGTCGATGCGGGCGGTGGGCCGACTGCTGTCCGGGGGCGCCCCGGCCGGTGCGGCCCACGTCGTGCTGCCGGCGTCGGGGAGCGGCAACGCGATGGTCGCGCGGCTGCTGGAATCCGGCGAATCCGCACCCGCCTCGAGCCCCGACGTCGCGGCGCGGATCACCGCGCTGAAGGGCGGCGGCAAGCCGCTCCCCGCCGAGTTGCGTGCGGAGGCCGAGAGCGGATTCGGACAACCGCTCGGGGACGTACGCCTGCACGACGACGCCGAGGCCGCCGAACTGGCGAGTCTGCTGGGAGCCCGCGCGTTCACCAGCGGCAGCGACATCTTCTTCAACACCGGCGAGTACAAGCCGTCCACGCCGGACGGGTACGAACTGCTGGCGCACGAGCTGACCCACACCCTCCAGCAGTCGTCGGGCCCCGTGCAGGGGCGGGCGGCGGCTCCCGGGCTGCTGGTCAGCGAGCCGCAGGACCGTGACGAGCAGGTCGCGTACGCCACCGCGCGGGTGCTGCGCAGCGCACGGGAGTCGGCGGACGCGGGGCTGAGTGCGAGTGCGGGTCCGGGTGCGGCCGTCGGGCCGGGCGCGGGCCGGGTGGTCGACCGGGCGGTCGCGCCCGGGACTTCGGCTCCTGCGGCACCCGTGGTCCAGCGGGCGGCCGAGGGACCGGTGACAGCACCGGTGACAGGGCTGGTGGAGGTCGCGCGGGAGGGCAGCGGCGACACATCACTGCTCGACGACCTCATACCGGACTTCGTCGTGGACGGCGTGAAGTCGGCGGTCTCCGCGATCCCCGGCTACACCATGCTCACCCAGGTCATCGGCAGCGACCCGATCACTCACCAGCCGGTGCAGGCCGGTCCCGAGCAACTGGTCGAGTCCGTACTGACCTTCGGGCCCTTCGGCGAGGCGACCGGGCGGCTGCTGCGCACCGTCGGCGTCGTCGACGAGGTGCTCGACGCGGTCCAGGCCCGGCTGGCCGCACACCGTCTGACTCTGAGCAGGATCGTCGCCGAGGTCGAGAAGGCCTGGGACGAGCTCTCGGTCACCGCGGGCATCCACGGCAACGTCGCGGTCGTCCGCCGCCATCTCGACGCCGTCCTCGCCGACGCACGCGCGGCGGTCTCCGAGCTCGTGGACCAGGTCATCGAGGCGGTGCGGTCGGTCATCGCCGAGGTGGCCGAACCACTGCTGCAGCGGCCCGAGGTGCGGCCGGTGTGGGACCTGGTCAAGAAGGTGCTGCACTACGACCCGTTACGTGGCACCGAGGTCAACGCGCCGACGGTGGAGATCCTCGCCGACTTCCTGAAGCTCATCGGCAAGGAACAGACGCTCGGGCAACTGCGCGAACGCGGCACTCTCCAGCAGGCCGCCGACTGGCTGGACACACAGTTCGCGACCTTCATCGGCATCAAGAACGACCTGGTGCAGCTGTTCGCCGACGCCTGGCAGGCGATCCAGCCGCAGAACCTGCCACGACTGCTGGACACCCTGCCCGGCCTGGCCGGGCGGGCCGTCGCCCTCGCCCGCCGGATCCTCGGCTTCGGCGCCACGATCATGGCCAAGGCCCTGGAACTGGTCAAGCAGGCCCTCCTCGGCCCGCTCGGCGCACACGCCCGGCTCATCCACGGCTTCCCCCTGCTCACCGTGATCATCGGCCAGGACCCGTTCACCGGCGAGGCGGTGCCGCGCAACGCGGAGAACCTGATCCGGGGCTTCATCAGCCTGCTCCCCGACGGCGACGCCACCTACAGCCGGCTCGCCGAGTCCGGGGTGATCGGCCAGGCCGCCGCCCGCATCGAGGGCGAGCTGGCACGGCTCGGCATCTCCGCCGACCTGATCGTCAACACCTTCCGCGGCATCTGGAACACCCTGACCCTGGAGGATCTGCTCGACCCCGTCGGGGCGTTCCAGCGGATCCTGCACCAGTTCGGCGAACCGCTCTCGCGGATCGTCGAGTTCGTCGGCGTCGTCCTCGAAGTCGTCGTCACGATGATCATCAAGTCGATGAACTTCCCGGCCGAGCTGGTCGGGCACATCATCGGCAACGCCATGCAGGCGATCGAGGACATCAAGAAAGACCCGGTCCAGTTCCTGCTCAACATGCTGCAGGCGCTCAAGACCGGCTTCCTGGGCTTCATCGACGGGATCGGCACGTACCTGCTGCAGGGCCTGGGCACGTGGCTGACGCGCGGCCTCGGCCAGATGGGCATCGCCGTTCCCGCCGAACTCAATGCCTCCGCCATGCTCGACGTGGCGCTCCGGGTGCTCGGGGTGAGCCCGGAGACCCTGTGGCAGAAGCTCGGCGCCCGCATCGGCGAGGAGAAGGTCCGGCAACTGCGCGCCGGCATCGACGCGTTGACCGGGGCCTGGGCCTTCGTCAAGGACGTCCAGGACAGGGGCGTCCCGGCGCTCTACGACTACGTCGCCGACAAGCTCGGCGACCTGTGGAAGACCGTGCTGGACATGGCCGTGGAGTGGGTCACCAAGCAGGTGATCGAGAAGGCCGTGACCCGGCTCGTCTCCATGCTGGACCCGACCGGCATCATGGCGGTCATCCGCAGCTGCCAGGCCTTCTTCAACGCGGTGCAGTCCGCGGTCGAGTACATCCGCGAGATCCTCCAGATCGTCGACCAGTACACGCAGACCGTCGCGCAGGTGGCGAAGGGCAACATCCAGCCGGGCGCCGAAAAGATCACCAAGGGCTTCGCAGAGGCCGTCCCGGTGGCGATCGGCTTCCTGGCCAACCAGGTGGGGCTGGGGAACGTCCCGGAACAGGTCGTGGAGATCATCAAGGGCCTGCGGAAACTGGTGGACGAGGCGCTGGAGTGGTTGTTCGACAAGGCGATGCGGCTGGGCCAGGCCGCACTCAATGCGCTGGGAGTCGGCGTTGGTGCGAGCGGACAGCGCGAGGAGATCCGAGTCGATGACATCGTGCAGAACGAGGGCTTCGACCTGGGCCCTGAGCACCACACATTGGTCGCGGGGGTCGACCCGGCCCAGCTCACTGTCCACTCGAGCCCGGTGCTCATCACCGTGTTGATCACGCAGTATGCGTCAGCGGAGCTACAGACGAAATACACGGAGTACTGCACGGCGGTCGTGGACTTCAAGACAGCGGTACAGCAGCGCGAGGCAGCGCAAGTAGGCCCGGCGCCAGTAGGGCCAGCGCAGGAAGCACTGACAGCCCAGGCAAGACAGAAGAAAAAGCAGGTCAATGAGTCACTCAAGGCCGTGATCCGCACGATCATGACCTTGAAGGGCTTCGATCCGAACCGTCCGGGAGCCAGTGCGCCGGGGATCGGCACCATAGACAGGCACGGCGACCAGCAGCTCAGGCTGACCAAATCAGTCGACGGTAAGAAGGGATCGCCGAACGCACCAGAAGTACCGCTGTGGGCGATGGAGTCCGAGCACGTCCTGCCGTTCTCAACGATCTTCAAGGTGTACGCCGCCGCCGGTTTCGACGTCAAAGAACGTGACGATCACCCCGACGAAGACAAGTACATGACCACAATCCTGATGTACGAGGGCGCCTCGGACAAGAAGACCCACGGCAGCGCGGGCGACCTGGCGGAAATCGAGAAGTTCAAACAGCGCATCGACGCCGACGCAGCCAAGCGCCGAGCCATCGAAGGGTTTTCCGGTCCAGTATCGAAGTTCGGCGGACGGCTCGATAACCAGGCCGACAACATCCTCGTGGAAATGCAGGAGGAAGTCTTCGAACAGCTCATGACCATGAGCAGGCAGGCCCTGCACCGGGCCAGAGCGGGCGTCGCCGCCGAAAACGCCCTCAACGGAGCTGCCCGTGGACAGGCGTCGCCCGAGCCGCCGACCCCATCGGGCGCGGATCTGCGCCGCGCTCTCGACCTGCAGTTGCAGGACATCGGAGTGATCACCCGCAGATTGCCGAGAAAAAGGGACGACGACTGACAGCCAGTCGCAGGATGCAACGACCAGTAGTACGAGACAGGAGTGGATTAAATGGCAGTTGGGGGGGCTCCCGGCGTCTACGTCGAGGAGCAGGTCAGCGGTTCCATGCCGTTGCAAGGTGTCGGTACCGCCGTCGCCGCGTTCGTCGGGTTCACCGAGACGTACGACCAGGAGAACGGTGACGCCACCGATCCCGAGGGTGTCAAGCCGCAGTTGGTGACCAGCTGGCCGCAGTACGAGCGGGTCTACGGCGGTTTCGCGCCGGACATCGTGCTGCCGCACGCCGTGAAGGGGTTCTTCGAGAACGGCGGCAGCAGCTGCTACATCGTCCGTATTCCGACCGGCTCCTCCGGCACCGCCCAGCGCGCGCTCCCCGCCGCCGGGCGGCCCGAGGTCGAGTCGATGGTGGTGGCGGCCCGGAAGGCCGGCGGCGTGCTGGACGTCGTCGTGGAGTCCGAACCCCCCGCCGAGGGCGAGCAGCCGCAGAGCTTCGCCCTCAAGGTCAACCGGGACGGCACGACGAAGGAGCATTTTCCCAGCCTCACCCTCGGCAAGGGAACCCAGAATGTCGTGAGGGTCGTCAACGACCAGTCCGAGCTGATCCGTGTAGAGACCCGCACCATTCCCGGCCTCACCCCCGCCGACCGCATCCCCGCCCCCGGCGTCTACGCCATCGAACCGAGCGCCCCCACCGTCATCACCGCCACCCCGGCGGATCTGGCCGGCTCGGAGACGACCCGCACCGGGTACGAGGGGCTGGCCATCGCCGAGGACGTGTCCATCGTGGCGGTCCCGGACCTGATCACGGTGTGCCGCCGGGACGACGGGACCCTCGACGAGGAGCTCTACCTCGCGGCCCAGCGCAAGCTGGTCGACTGGTGCGAGCTGAAGCGCTCCATGATGGCGATCGTCGATGCACCGCCCGGCCTCAACGCCCAGCAGGCCCTGGCCTGGCGGCAACGGCTGGGAGTGGACAGCGCGTTCGGCGCCGCCTACTACCCGCACGTCGTGGTCGCCAATCCGAAGGCCCGGCCCGGCGCGACCAACGGTGAGCGGTTCCTGACCATCCCGCCGAGCGGTCACGTGGCCGGCGTGTGGGCGCGCACCGACGGGGCGCGGGGTGTCTGGAAGGCGCCGGCCAACGAGGTCATCCGGGGCATCGCCCGCCTGGAGACCGAGGTGACCACCGGAGAGCAGGACGCCCTCAATCCCGAGCAGGTCAACTGCCTGCGCTCGTTCGGCGCGAACGGCATGCGCATCTGGGGGGCGCGGACCCTGGCGTCGCAGGACCAGAGCTGGCGCTACGTCAACGTACGGCGGCTGTTCATCTACATCGAGGAGACCATCCGCCGGGGCACCCAGTGGGTGGTCTTCGAGCCCAACGACAGCGACCTGTGGGGCCGGGTCAACCGCACCATCGGTGCGTTCCTGCACAACCTCTGGATGCGCGGCGCGCTCGTAGGCGCCACCCCGGAGCAGGCGTTCTTCGTGCTGTGCGACGAGACCAACAACCCGCAGAGCTCCATCGACGAGGGCAAGCTGATCGTCGACGTCGGCATCGCGCCGGTCAAACCCGCCGAGTACGTGATCTTCAGGATCAGCCAGTGGCAGGGCGGCGCCACCACCAGCGAATGACCGGCACGGGATCCCCGGTAGAAGAAGGCCAGTAGACACCAGTGGACAAAGGACTGCGGCATGTCTGATCTGCTCACCACGTTCACGTTCGTCCTCGAGATCGACAGCGTCGAGGTCGGCAGCTTCCGCAAGGTCTCCGGTATCGAGTCCGAGACCGAGACGATCGAGTACAAGGAAGTCAACAAGGACGGCAAGATGATCATCCGGAAGCAGCCGGGTGCGATGAAGTGGTCCGACATCACCCTGGAGCGCCGGATCGATGTCTCCCAGGTGCTGTGGAACTGGCGCAAGGAGATCATCCAGGGCGATGTCGACAAGGGCCGCCGCAACGGCGCGATCCTGGCCAAGGACTCCAAGGGCGAGACCGTGGCGCGCTGGGAGTTCGTCGCGGGATGGCCGTCGAAGTGGAGCGGCGCGGACTTCGACGCGGGTGCCAACGACATCGCCACCGAGAAGGTCGTCATCACCCACGAGGGTCTGGTCCGCGTCAAATGAGCCTGCACACCGAGTACCCGTTCATGCTGCCCAAGGGGTACGTCGACGAGGAGGGCACCCTCCACCGCACCGGCATCATGCGGCTGGCCTGCGCGCGCGACGAGATCGAGCCGCTGCGTGACCCCCGGGTCAAGGAGAACGAGTCCTACGGCACGGTCATCGTGCTCGCCCGGGTGATCACCGAGCTGGGCACGCTGCCCCGGGTGAACACCAGCGTGGTGGAGCGCATGTTCGCCAGCGATTTCGCCTATCTCCAGGACTTCTACCGCGTGATCAATTTCGGTGATCCCTCCGTGCTGGAGGAGCTGGAGCCGGGCGCCCCTTTCCCCCCGGCATCGCTGGAGGCGGGCTAGGCAGATACGCGCAGGACGAGCTCTGGCAGGAGATCACGTACCTCGCGTACCACCTGCACTGGAGCCTCGACGAACTGCTCGGACTCGAACACGGCGACCGGATCCGGTTTCTCCGGCAGGTCGCCGTGCTGAACGAACGATCCTGGGAGGGGGTCATCAATGGGTAGCGAGGACCGGACCATGGATCCGCCCTGGAGCGGCCGGTTCGTGTTCACCGTCGACGACTTGGACATCGGGACCTTCACGGAGGTCGGCGGGCTGACCGTGTCGATCGAGGTGGAGGAGTACGCCGAGGGCGGGCAGAACCAGTACACGCACAAGCTGCCGGGGCGTATGAAATGGCCCAACCTGGTGTTCAAACGCGGAATGACCAACGCGGACAACCTGTTCGCCTGGTTCGCCGCCAGCTCGGGCGAGGGGTTCGCCAAGGCGGGCAACAAGCTGACGCACCGCAATGGCGCGATCACCCTGAAGGACGCCAAGGGGCGGTCCGTCGCGACGTGGAAGTTCACTGGCGCCTACCCGGTGAAGTGGACCGGACCGCGGCTCGCCGCGACCTCCAAGGACCTCGCTGTCGAGGAGTTGGAGGTGGCTCACTGTGGATTCCGCATGGAGGGGCACCGATAGCGGCCTACCGGACCGACGAGCCTCCCTGGTCCGGCGCCCGGTACGGACCGCCCGGTGGTTCACGCTGAGGCCGGCCGGACCGGTGCCGACCGGGCAGGACGTGCCCGGTCTGCCGGTGCGCTCCCCGTGGTGGCTACGCGTCCGCCGGGTGCTCCTCCTCCGCAGGCGGCCCGGCCTCACGGCGGGCGCCGGGGCTCATACGGCCACCCGGTACGCCGTCGCGCCACGCGCGCTGCCCCGGCTCGGGGACAGCACGCGCAGGAGTCCGACAGGTCTGGGCCGGGGGCGCAGGTGGGCGCCGACGACCGCGAAGGGCCCGGCCAGGGTCGCGTTGATCAGGACCGGAGGATCGGGTCCGGGGCCCGTGGTCGGCGGGGTCAGCGATGTGGCGTATCTGCGGGTACTGGGCGGGGGTGCGGTCTCGCCCGCCCACGGCGGCTTCCACCCGGAGATCGTGCCGACACCGCCGTCACGTGGCCCGATCTCACCCTCCTCAGTACCAGGACCACCGCAGAGCAGGCCGCCTGCCATCGCCTCGGCCGGTCCCGTGGCAGTGGCGCGGCATCCCCTGACCGAGCGTCAGCAAGGCATGACGGGTTTGCGGCCGGACAGAGCCGGGCCGCCTGCCACCGTGCCACGCGTGCAGCCGCTGTCGCGGGCTGCACGCTCCGGGGACCGCGGCTCCGCCGCACGATGGGCCCCACCGGTGCCCGCCGCACGATGGGGCCCGTCGATGTCCACGGTGTCCACGGGGCCCGCGGCGGCCGAGCGACGGATGACCGGGCGCGGGTCCGCGTCCGGCACGGGCCACGCCGCGCCGGGTACGGACCACGCCGCGTCGGGTGCGGGAGGGTGGCCGGGACGAGCGGCCCCGGCCACGCTCCTGGGACTCGGATCGCAGTCTGTGCCGGTACGGTTCTCGGGCCCAGCCCGAGGTCCGGCCCGGGGGGCGTCCCCTGGGCCTTCGACGATCCACCCATCAGCGATCCACCCATCGGCCGTGCACCCGTTGCCGATGCACCCGCACACACGCTCGTACGCCTCCCGGCATGCGGCGGAGCCGATGACCGGCCCGGCCTCGGCGGCGTCCTCCGCGTCCTCCTCGTCCTCCCCGGGCGCCGCCCGGCCGTCCGCGGCCGGCATCCCGGAAGCACGCTGGAAGGCGGCAGTGGCCCGCTCACCACTGGAGTCCCCGCGGGCCTTCCCCGGCAGGCTGCTTCCACTGGTCCAGGCGGTCACCGGCGCGACCACCGCCACCTACACCACCGGCCCGGCGACACGGCTGGCCCTGGCGGCGGCCGGGGCGCACGGTGCGACCACACGGACGACCGTGCACCTGCCCGCCGAGCCCGGCCGGACCGATCCCGCCCTGCTCGCCCATGAGCTGAGCCACGCGCGGAGCGCTCTGGTCAGGCCCAGGTTCTCGTTGCGGGCCCCCGTCGGCGCCGCCGACGCGGACGAACGCACCGCGCAGGCGGCGGGGTTCGCTGTGCGGCGTGCCGTCGACGACGGGCTCGGGGGCCTGGCCGGCACGTTGCCGGTCGGCGGGGCCTCCGCGGGCGCGACGGCGCTGGTGGACGCGGCGACCCGGGTGGCGCGGGACGCGGTGCGCGAGGAGGTGGAGCGGGTGCTGTCCGTGGCGGACCGGGCGGGGACGGGGGCGGCCGCGGGGATGCCGGCCCTCGGTGGCGCCGACGGGTATGCGGGCGGTGTGCCCGACGGCCGCACGGCGCCTCAGGGCGCGCCCACGGCCGCGGTCACCACGGGACCAGGCGTTGCACCCGGCACGGCGGGCGGCTCCGCCGGCCCCGCCGGACAGCCGTCGCTGGAGGAGATCGTGCGGGCGGTCGAGGAACGGGTGCTGCTTCAGCTCGAACGGCGCGGCGGCCGGTACGCGGGAACATTCTGAGGGGGCAGGTCCATGAGTGAGATGAACGAGCAGCCGTCCAAGGCCTATCTCGAGGTCGAGGGCAGCGGTGAGAAGATCGAGTGTCTGTTCAACCCGGCGGAGCTGACGATCAGCAAGTCCAACTCCTGGCAGGCGGGCGACGCCAAAGGCGTCAACGCGCCGGCACTGCGGTTCCAGGCCGGTCAGTCCGCGACACTGGCGCTCACCTTGATGTTCGACACCACCCGGGACGGAAAGGACGTCACGTTCCACACCTCCAGGCTGCTCGATCTGCTAAAGGTCGACGAGGACCTGCCCGCCTCCGACCGCAGCCGGGGATCCGGACGGCCGCCGTGGGTGAAGTTCCACTGGGGTGACCTGCACTCCTTCAAAGCGGTCGTGGACCGGCTCCAGGTGCGGTTCACATACTTCGCCAGCACCGGGAAGCCCTTGCGGGCGAAGGCGGACCTGACCCTCAAACAGTGGCAGGACGAGGGCATTCAGCCGTTGCAGAACCCCACTTCCTCCACGCCGACGCTGCACTCCGTCCATGTCGTACGCCCGGGTGAGACCCTGGACCGGATCGCCGCCGCGCGCTACCGCGACCCCACGCGGTGGCGGCTGATCGCGGAGGCCAATGACATCCTCGACCCGCTGGCCCTGACCGCGGGTACTCCCCTGATCATCCCCGAGCAGCCGGTGCGCCGCCGTGCCTGAGCCGCGGAGCCTCGACAGTGTCGTGATCACGGTGGACGGCGCGCCGCTCACGGCGGCGTTGTATCCGAGGATCACCCAGGTGCGGGTGGAGGAGTCGGTGCATCTGCCGGACGCCTTCACCATCCGTTTCGAGGACGCCCACTTCGAGCTGTTCGACGAGGACCGCTTCCGGCTGGGCACCCGTATCGAGATCGCCTTCCGCGCCGACGGCGATCCGGTCGTGGTGACGGCGGGCGAGGTGACCGCGGTATCGGTGACGCCCGGAGTCTCCGGCCGCCATGAACTGGTGCTCAACGGGCTCGATCTGACTCACCGGCTGGCCCGGGGGCCGAAGACGAGGAGCTTTCTGCGGATGTCGGAGGCGGACATCGCCATCCGTATCGCCGGTGAGTACGGGCTGGACACCGACGTGGACTCCACGAACGACACCAGGGAATACGTGCTGCAGGCCGCCGAGACCGACTACGCGTTTCTGCGCGGGCTGGCCGATCGAATCGGTTTCGACCTGTGGGTGAGCGACCGGAAGCTGCACTTCAAGCGGCGTCCGTCCAGCAGGACTTCGCCTCCGGCCCTGCGCTGGGGCGAGAACCTGCTGGATTTCACCGTGCGCTGTGCCTCGGCGGAACACTGCGACGAGGTGATCGTCACCGCCTGGGACCCCGTCGACAAGCGCACCATCACCGGTCGTGCCACCGAGCCCGACCACGGCACCGACGCCCCCGTCGCCACCGGCATGGCCGAGGCGGCGCGCCGGGCCTTCGGGCGGGTGTCCCGGCGCGCCGGTCATGTCCCGGCGTCGAGCCAGGCGGAGGCCGACGCCTTCGCGCGTTCGCTGCTGCTGCGCGCCTCCGGTGCGGAGGTGGTGCTGCGGGGCGAGGCAGCCGGCAATCCGCTGATCGCCGCCGGAGCGGACATCACTCTGGAACGGGTGGGCAACCGGCTGGCCGGCACGTACCGGGTGACCAGCGTCGAACACGACTACGGCAGCGGCCGCCCGTACACCAGCCGGTTCGTCTGCGGCGCCAAGGACGCCGGTGAACTGGCCGATCTCCTCGGCGGGAGGGGCCCGGGGGCTGCCGGGCAGCCCGGCGGCGGGCAGCCCGGCGGCGCGGGTCTGATCGTCGGAATCGTCACCGGCAACGACGACCTGGAGCAACTGGGGCGGGTGCGGGTGAAGTTTCCGACGCTGTCCGCGGAGGACGAGAGCGCCTGGGCCCGGGTGGCCGCTCCCGGGGCGGGCCCTGAGCGCGGAGTGCAATGGCTGCCAGAGGTCGGCGACGAGGTGCTGGTCGGCTTCGAATTCGGCGACCGGACACGCCCGTTCGTCCTGGGCGGCCTGTGGAACCGCGGGGAGACCCCGCCCGAGCCCGCTCCCACCCGGGGCGGGCAGGTGACCCAGCGGCTGCTGGCCAGCCGCAAGGACCACCGTCTGGTGTTCACCGACGACCCGGCAAGCGCGATCGAGCTGTCGCTGGGCGACGCCGACTGCGCGCTGACGCTGGAGAAGTCGGAGTCCTCGCTCGCCGCGGAGCAGAAACTGACCGTCAGCGCGCAGCAGATCGAGATCTCGGCGACACGGAAGCTGGTGCTCAGCGCGCCGCAGATCGAGATTTCCGCACAGTCCGAGCTCAAGGCCAGCGGTAGACCGATCCGGCTCAACTAGGTCCCGTCCGGCCGGATCCGGCCGGACCGGAATCCGCCACAGACGAGAAAGGCGCGCCGCATGCCACAGCCTGCCGCCCGGCAGGGTGACCCGGTGACCGGGACCGATATGCACCTGGTGTGGGTGCCGACGCCCGGTGGGGCACCGGCCCAGGTGCCCCAGCCGCTGCGGTTCAGCGGAACACTGGTGTCGAATCTGTCCACCGACGTCCTCATCAACGACAAACCGGCGGCCACCGTGGGCAGCGTCGCCCGGAACCAGGCTCCGCATCTGCCGATCCCGCCGGGCACCAGCCTCGTGGTCCCGCCCACCGACCAGGGGCAGGTGCAGATGGGCGCCCCCACGGTGCTCGTCAACGGCAAACCGCTGGCCCGGGTCGGCGACCAGGTGCTGAGCTGCTTCGACCTGCCGGGTCCGCCGTCCCTGATCACCGCCGGCTCGCCGAATGTGGTGGTCGCGTGACCGACCTCATCGGCTCAGGCTGGTCGTTCCCGGCGGCGCTGACCCCGGCCGGCACGGTGCGGCTGGTCGGTGGGGGTGAGGAGATCGACGCGGCCGTGCGGATGATCCTGGCCACTGCACCCGGGGAACGGGTGATGCGGCCCGATTTCGGGTGTGCGATGTGGGAGCAGGTCTTCGCCCCGATGAACTCCGCCACGCTCGGCCTGATCGAGCAGTGCGTCCGGGAGGCGCTGGCCCGGTGGGAGCCGCGCATCGTCCTGGAGGACGTGTCCGCCATGAGCGACGGCGACTCCATGGTCCGGATCGAGGTCGCGTACCGCGTGCGGGCCACCAACGACCACCGCAATCTCGTGTACCCCTTCTATGTGATTCCCGGTGAGGAGCAAGCTCCGTGACCCTGCCCGCGCCCCATCTCGACGACCGGCGCTTCCAGGACATCGTCGACGAGGCGAAGCGGCGGATCGCCCTGCGCTGCCCCGACTGGACCGCCCACAACGTGTCGGACCCGGGCGTGGCTCTGATCGAGTTGTTCGCCTGGATGACCGAGATGATCCTGTATCGCCTCAACCAGGTGCCCGACCGGCTCTATCTGAAGTTCCTGGAGCTGGTGGGCGTCTCCCTCTACTCGGCCGCTCCCGCCCGCACCGATCTGCTCTTCGAACTGACCGGCCCGGCGAAGGACACGATCGTGGTGCGCAAGGGCACCCGCGTCGGCACCGAACGGGACCAGACCGGGGACCAGGTCGTCTTCATGACCGAGGCCGATCTGGGGATCGTCCCGCCGGAGCTCGTGGCCTGCCGGACCAGGGGCGGCGGCAGCGACGAGGACCGCACGTCCGCGCTGGGCAGCGGGGCGGAGATCGCGGTGTTCCCGGCGGTGACCGAGGGCGACGCCCTGTATCTGGGCTTCCGGCAGGGCCTGGCCGGCAATCTGGTGAGGCTCGACGTCACGGTGGCCGACGCCCACGGCGCGGGCATCGACCCGGACCGTCCGCCCCGGGTGTGGCAGACCTGGGACGGCAAGGCGTGGCGGGACACACGGGTGCTGACCGACACCAGCGGCGGCTTCAACAGCACGGGCCAGGTGAGCCTGTTGCTGCCTGAGGCGCACGAGCAGCTCGCGGTCGGTGGCGTGACGGCGTACTGGCTGCGATGTGTGCTGAGACGGGACGACGGGCAGCCGGCCTACCACGCCTCCCCGCTGTTGCAGTCGCTGACCGTGAGCAGTCATGGCGGCGTGGTGAAGGCCCATCACGCCGAGACCGCGCCCGCGGAACTTCTCGGCATCAGCACCGGCCGTCCGGGCCAGCACTTCGTCGTCCGCCGGGCTCCGGTGCTGCCGCGCACGCCCGACGAGACGGTGCAGGTGATCGCCGGCCGGTCCGACGGGGCGGCGCAGATCTGGTACGAGGTCAGGGACTTCACCGGCGCCGGCGAGGAGGACCGGGTCTTCACCTGGTCCGGGGCGACCGGCGAGATCCGGTTCGGCCCGCGGGTCACGGCCAAGAACGGCGAGACACGCCAGTACGGCGCCGTCCCTCCCGAGAACGCGCAGATCACGGTCACCGGCTATCGCTACGGCGGCGGCAGCCGCGGCAATGTCGGCGTCGGCAAGCTCACCGTCCTGCTGACCTCGGTCCCGCAGGTCGGATCCGTGCGCAACGTCGATCCGGCGACCGGCGGCGTCGACGCGGAGACCGTGGAGAACGCGAAGCTCCGCGGGCCCCTGGAGCTTCGGGGCGGTCAACGGGCCGTGACCGCGGATGATTTCGAGCGGCTGACCCTGGAGGGCGCGCCGGGGGTGGCGCGCGCCCGCTGTCTGCCTCCGGAGAGGGCAGGTGAGCCGGTGCGGCTGCTCGTCGTGCCCAAGGTCTTCGACTCTCCGCGCTCTCTGAACATCGATCAGCTGGAGCCCGGGCCGGACGTCTGCGAGGACATCAAGCGCCATCTGGACGGCCGGCGGCTGCTGACCACCCAGGTCCGTATCAAGGCGCCGTTCTACCAGGGCATCTCGGTCAAGGCCGTGGTACGGGCCGCGGCCACGGTACAGCCGGACTGGCTCCGGTCGGCGGCGGAGGAGGAGCTGTACCGGTTCATCAACCCGGTCAGCGGCGGCCCGGACGGCAGCGGCTGGCCGTTCGGCCAAGGGCTGTCCATCGGCGACGTCTACGCGGTTCTCAGGGCGGTGCAGGGGGTCAGGAGCGTGGGGTCGGTGGAGATGCTCAAGACCGATCTGTGGGGTGAGCGGGCACCGGTGAACGCCGGGCAGGAGGCCCAGCTCCCTCCGGGCGCGCTGTTCATGTCCGACCGGCATGAGGTGGAGGTGAGCCAGTGAGCGGCTGGCTGCTGGCCCAGCTCCCGCAGGCGATGGTCCGCGACCAGGTGCTCGCGGGATTCGTGCTGGGGTGCGAGGAGACCGTGGACTCGGTCGTGCAGCACCTCGACGACCTGGAGTACAAACTGGACATCGAGCTGGCGTCGCCGGAGATGATCGCCTACCTGGCCGGCTGGCTGGGCATCGAGCTGCAGGCCCTGAGCGTGGCGGCCGACAGCGAGGAGGGTCGCGTCGGCCAGCGGCGGCTGATCCGCGCGGTCGGCGAGAGCCTGGGCCGGCGGGGCACGGCCATCGGGCTCGAGACGCTGCTCGCCGCGCTGACCGGGGGCCGGGCCGAGGTGTCGGACTCGGGTGGGATCTTCGGTCCCGACGACCCCGTCCCCGCACCGGACTCCACGGTACGGATCAGGCTCGACCACGTCGGCCGGCTGTCGGAACGGCAGATCCGGGCCGTCATCGAGAACGAGCTGCCGATCGGCGTCGGCTACAGCCTGTCCATTCGCGACGGAGGCACGTGATGAGCGACCCGTACGACGGAGCGTTGCGCCGTCCTCGTGGCGGCCCGGGTGGCGGAGAGTCCGACGGCCCCGGCACCGGAAGAGCGCAGCCGGTCCCGAAGAGGCAGGTGCCCGGTCCGCGTTGTCCGGCCTGCCACCATGGCAACCCCACCACCCGGGTGCGCTGCGAGATCTGCGGCCACGAGCTCTGGCGCGGCGGCGCCAGTACGCTGGCCCCGGCTCCGGCTCCGCCGCCCCTGCCACCGGAACCGGAGCCCCGCGGTGGGTCGGGACGCCTCCTGGCCCTGGTCCTGGCACCGGTCGTGGTGATGGCCGCCCTGATCGCGCTGCTCCGTCTCCTCGGCTGACCGACGGCCCGGGAGGGCCGTGCGGACGACACCGCGGGCGGGAGCCGGCTGCGGGTCGAAGGGTGCGAGGCGGCGCACGACGGCGAGGCCGACGCGTCCGGCAGCAACTGAGCCGTGCGCCCGGGCACACCCCGAGCACCGGCACCTCGGCCTCCGGCGCCGCCCGTGGCAGCGCCGGCTCACCAGAACGCGACCTCGGCCCGGTGCTGGGGCCGGGCGAGAAGGTCGGGCAGCCTCAGCCGGGCCGGACGGGCGGGGTCGCCGGTGGGGACGAGTTCCGCCACCTGTCCGGCGGCCGTACCGGCGGCTGCGAGGGACTGACTCACGGGCCACCACCTCCCCGGACGACCGTACCCGTACGCCCGTCATGTACAAACGCATATGCCATGCCAGTGGATGAATGGTTCGGCTCATGCGAAGCGACAAGAGACTTTCCCCTTGCATCTGCGGCAGTATTCTCGGCGTATGCACACCTACCGGATCGGGGACGCGGCCGTCTTACTCGGCGTCAGCGCCGACACCGTGAGGCGCCTGGTCGACGGCGGAAAACCGACCGCCGAACGCGACGGGCTGGGCCGCCGGATCATCCCGGGGCCGGCCCTCGCGGCCTACGCCCGGCAGCTGCACCGGGCGGAACGGGAGTCCACCGGCTCCTCGGCCCGCAACCGGTTCACCGGCATCGTCACCGACGTGATCCTCGGGGACGTGTCGGCGCAGGTGGAGATCCAGGCCGGCCCGTTCCGGGTGGTGGCGACGGTCAGCCGCGAGTCGGCTGAGGAGTTGGAGCTGGAGCCCGGTGTTCCGGCGATTGCCGTGATCAAGTCGACCCATGTGGTCGTCGAGAGACCGTAGATGAGTCCGTTGAGGACCAGAGGGAGTGGACCCCTGATGACCCGTTCCGCGTGCCGGACCCGCCGGATGCTTCAAGCGACCGGCGCAGGTGCCGCCGCCCTGCTGGCCCTGAGCGCCTGCTCCTCGTCCGACAGCTCCTCGCCGGAGAGGTCCGGCTCCTCGGCGTCCTCGTCGCCGAAGCTGTCCGGCACGGTGACGGTCTTCGCTGCCGCCTCGCTCAAGGAGAGCTTCACGACCCTGGGCAAGGAGTTCGAGCAGGCCCACCCGGGTACCAAGGTCACCTTCAACTTCGGCGGCAGCGACACCCTCGCCGCAAGCATCACCGGCGGCGCCCCGGCGGACGTCTTCGCCGCCGCCAGCCCCAAGACGATGAAGATCGTGACGGACGAGCAGGACGTGGTGGGCACCCCGGCCACCTTCGTCCGCAACCAGCTGGAGATCGCCGCCCTGCCGGGGAACCCCGACAAGGTGTCCTCCTTGAAGGACCTCACCAAGCCCGGTCTGAAGGTCGTCCTGTGCGACAAGACGGTGCCCTGCGGTGCCGCCGCGCAGAAGGCCCTGGACGCCAGCGGTCTCGAGCTCACTCCCGTCTCCTACGAGGAGGACGTCAAGTCCGCCCTGAACAAGGTGGTGCTGAAGGAGGCCGACGCAGCGGTCGTCTACAAGACCGATGTGAAGGCGGCGGGTGACAAGGTGGAGGGCGTGGAGTTCCCCGAGGCCGCCAAGGCCATCAACGATTACCCGATCGCCCTGCTCAAGGATGCGGGCAACGCCGAGACCGCCAAGGCGTTCATCGCCCTCGTACAGTCCGCCGAGGGTCAGAAGGTCCTGAGCCAGGCCGGCTTCCTCAAGCCGTGACCTCGTTCCGCAGGACCGGCGCCGCGGCCGGCCACCGCACGGGTGGGCCGCGGCGCTGCCGCGTTCGCGGCGGCGCGTCCCCCGCTCGAACGCCGGCCCGCTCACCTCACACGACCCCGCTGCGGCGTGTGCGAGGGGCGTAACCCTCAACGCGCCTGACGTGTGACGGGCCGGAAATTCGATCTTCCTACGGTGCTGGTCATGGGGCTGCCCTCCACAGGCGGGACAGCCCCCGCCCGGGAAGGCACACACACCGCGGGGTGGAGTTGCAGTGGCATCTGGCTCGAGGGACGGCAGTGTCCGTACGGTCTGCTCGTACTGCGGGGTCGGCTGCGGGATCGTGCTGGAGCTGAAGCGGGAACCCGCCGACGGCCGCCGACGTGCCGCGAAGGCGTCCGGGGACAAGGCGCACCCCACCAACTTCGGGCGCCTGTGCACGAAGGGGGCGACCAGCGCGGACATGATGGCCGCCCCCGGACGGCTGGGGAAGGCTCTGGTGCGTCCCGAGCGGGGCGCCGAGGCGGTCGAGACGGATGTCGACGAGGTCGTGGCATCGCTCGCAGGGCGACTGCGAGCGATCCTGGACGAGCACGGGCCGGACGCCCTGTCCTTCTACGTGTCCGGACAGATGTCCCTGGAGGCCCAGTACCTGGCGAACAAGCTGGCGAAGGGCTTCGTGCGCACCAACCGGATCGAGTCGAACTCCCGGCTGTGCATGGCGTCCGCCGGGTCCGGTTACAAGCTGTCGCTGGGCGCGGACGGCCCGCCCGGCTCCTATGAGGACTTCGACCGTGCGGACGTGTTCTTCGTCATCGGCGCCAACATGGCCGACTGCCACCCGATCCTCTTCCTGCGCATGATGGACCGCGTGAAGTCGGCGGGCGCCAAGCTGATCGTGGTCGACCCGCGCCGCAACGCCACCGCCGACAAGGCCGGCCTCTTCCTGCAGATCAAGCCCGGCACGGACCTCGCCCTGCTGAACGGTCTGCTGCACCTGCTGGTCGCGAACGGCCACACCGACGAGGAGTTCATCGCTCGGTCCACCGACGGCTGGGAGGAGATGCCCGCCTTCCTCGCGGACTACCCGCCCGAGAAGGTCGCGGAGATCACCGGCATTCCCGAGGGCGACATCCGGAAGGCCGCGCAGTGGATCGGCGAGGCCGGCGAGTGGATGAGCTGCTGGACCATGGGCCTGAACCAGTCCACGCACGGCACCTGGAACACCAACGCCCTGGTCAACCTGCACCTCGCCACCGGCGCCATCTGCCGCCCGGGCTCCGGCCCGTTCTCGCTGACGGGCCAGCCCAATGCGATGGGTGGCCGCGAGATGGGCTACATGGGCCCCGGTCTGCCCGGTCAGCGCTCCGTCCTGGTCGACGCCGAACGCGCCTTCGTCGAGAACCTGTGGAACATCCCCGAAGGCTCCCTGCGCACCGACGTCGGGCGCGGCACGGTCGAGATGTTCGAGCAGATGGCCGCCGGGGACATCAAGGCGTGCTGGATCATCTGTACCAATCCCGTCGCCTCGGTCGCCAACCGCAAGACGGTCATCGCCGGTCTGGAGGCCGCGGAACTCGTCATCACGCAGGACGTGTTCGCCGAGACCGAGACCAACGCCTACGCCGATGTGGTCCTGCCCGCGACGCTGTGGGCGGAGTCCGACGGCATCATGATCAACTCTGAGCGCAATCTCACGCTGGTACAAGGGGTCGTCGACCCGCCCGGACAGGCGCTGCCCGACTGGCAGCTGATCGCCCGGGTGGCCTGCGCGATGGGCTTCGCCGACGGCTTCACCTACGGCTCCGCCGAGGAGGTCTTCGAAGAGCTGAAGCAGGCATGGAATCCCAGGACGGGGTGGGACCTGCGCGGGGTGACCTACGACCGGCTGCGCACCACCCCCGTCCAGTGGCCGGCAGCCACCGCCGACGGCCCGGACCGCAACCCCATTCGCTACCTCAACGACGGTGTCAGCCAGACCCTGCTGGAACACGAGGACGGCACCCGCCCCCGCTTGGCCTTCCCCACCGCGAGCGGACGCGCCCAGTTCTTCGCACGCCCGCACCTGCCTGCGTCCGAACTCCCCGACGACGACTACCCGTTCGCCCTCAACACCGGCCGCCTCCAGCACCAGTGGCACACCATGACCAAGACGGGCAAGGTCGCCAAGCTCACCAAACTCGACCCCGGTCCGTTCGTGGAGGTCCACCCCGAGGACGCCAGGGCTCTGGGCGTCGTCGAGGGCGACCATCTGGAGGTCGCCTCCCGCCGCGGACGTGCCGTACTGCCCGCTGTGGTCACCGACCGCGTCCGGCCCGGCACCTGCTTCGCCCCCTTCCACTGGAACGACCTGTTCGGCGAATACCTCAGCATCAACGCCGTCACCAACGACGCCATCGACCCGATCTCCTTCCAGCCCGCGTTCAAAATCTGTGCCGTCGCCCTCGCCAAGACTGCCGCCCCTGTCCCAGCGGCCCGTCCGAGCACCCAGCCGGAGGTCACACCGGTGGCCCCCGCACCCGTGCCCGTACCGGCCTCCGCAGCGACCGCCCCGGCGGACTCCCCCGTCCACGCCCTCGCCACGCTGTTCGGCATCACCGACCTCGCCCCCGCGGCCCTGGCCGAGCCGGAGCGCCAGTACCTCTCCGGCTACCTCTCCGGCCTCGTGGCCGCCCCTCCCGACGGGCGCGTCCCCGTCCTGCCGCCGGGCGCTCCCTTCGACCCGGGCCACGCCCTGTGGGTCGACGGCGTCCTCGCCGGGATGTTCTCCCGCACCGCCACCGCCACCGACGCGCCCGCTCCGGTACTCGCGCAGACCGGCGCACCGGCCCCCGAAGCCGTCGTACCGGCCCGCCGTCTGGTCATCCTGTGGGCCTCGCAGACCGGCAATGCCGAGGAGTTCGCGGCGGGCGCCGCCACACACCTCACCCAGGCGGGCCGTACCCCCGAACTGCTGCCCATGGCCGAGGCGACACCGGCCCAGCTCACCACCGACACCGACGTCCTTCTCGTCACGAGCACCTTCGGCGACGGCGACGCCCCCGACAACGGCGCCGACTTCTGGCAGTCCCTGTCCGCTCCCGACACCCCGCGCCTGGAGGGCGTCCGGTACGCGGTCCTCGCCCTCGGCGACTCCGCCTACGACGACTTCTGCGGCCATGGCCGCCGGCTCGACGAACGCCTCGACGCCCTCGGCGCCACCCGCCTCGTCCCCCGCGCCGACTGCGAACCCGAATTCGAGGAAACCGCCGAGCAGTGGCTCGGCGAGGTGACCGCCGCCCTGGAACCGGCCGGCGGCCGCCGGCCGGTTCCAGCCGGCGCTACCGCGCCCGACCCCTCCGGCACCGCCACACCGGTCGTCGGCACCCCGGCGTCCGCTCCTGCACCGGCCGGTCACACCAAGGCGTCACCGTTCGCCACCCTGCTCATCGGCAACAGGCTGCTGAGTCTGCCCGGTTCCGAGAAGGAGGTACGGCAGTTCGCCTTCGACACCCGGGACGGCGAACTCGCCTACGACGTCGGTGACGCCCTCGGCGTCTGGCCGGTCAACGGCGCCGGACTCGTCGCCGAGTGGCTCGCCCTCACCGGCCTCGGCCCCGACGAACCCGTCGACCTCGGCGACGGCGCACCCCTCTGCCTCGAAGAGGCACTGCGCACCCGCCTCGACATCTCCCGCGTCACCACGGACCTGCTCAGGTTCGTGACGGACCGCACCGGAAACAACGACCTGAAGCGCCTGCTGCGCCAGGACAACAGGGACGCGCTCGCACGGTGGAGCTGGGGCCGCCAGGCAGCGGACGTCGTCGCCGAGTTCCCCGTCCGCGCCTCCGCCACGGACTGGGCCGGCGTGCTCAGACGACTGCAGCCCCGTCTGTACTCCATATCCTCCAGCCCGCTCGCGCACCCGAGCGAGGTCCGCCTGACGGTCTCCGTCGTCCGCTACAGCAACGATTTCGGCCGCGACCGCAAGGGCGTGTGCTCGACCTACCTCGCCGACTGCGCCGACGACGGCCCCGTGCAGGTCTTCGTCCAGCGCTCACCGCACTTCCGCCCGCCCTCCGACCCCACCACTCCCATGATCATGGTCGGTCCCGGGACCGGCGTGGCCCCCTTCGTCGGCTTCCTCGAAGACCGGCAGGCCCGCGGTCACACCGGCCCCAACTGGCTCTTCTTCGGCGAACAGCGCCAAGCCACCGACTTCTACCACCGCGAGGATCTGGAGGCGTACCAGGCGTCCGGCCACCTCGACCGCCTCGACCTCGCCTTCTCCCGCGACCAGCGCAACAAGATCTACGTCCAGGACCGGATGCGCGAACACGGTCCCCGACTCTGGCAGTGGCTCCAGGACGGCGCCCACTTCTACGTCTGCGGCGACGCGGGCCGCATGGCCAAAGACGTCGACCAGGCACTCAAGGACATCATCGCCACCCACGGGAACATGGCGACCGACGAAGCCACCGCCTACGTCAGACGCCTGTCCGCGGACAAACGCTACGTCCGCGACGTCTACTGACAGCGGCATCTGCCGGTGTGGCGTTCCCTACATTTCCTATCGGTTTACTAGGGAAGCGTTGACGTTCCCTCAGAGTGGTGCGCAGGATGAGGCACATGTCCCCCGCGCAGCAACGACTCGTTCGTCGTCGGCATGTCGACTTTGGTCACGTCGTCAGCGCCGCCTGCTGTCGCGCGTAAGGCACACGGCTGACACGTAGCAGCGTGCCGCTCCGCTCCTTCTCTCCCATCCCGGGCGATCAGGCGAGCCACTTCCGCTGCCCCTGATGTCCCGACGTCTTCCGAAGGACGACCGCCATGACCACGGCACTTCCAGCTCAGACCACCGCCCCATCGGGTTCACCCCTCCCCGACATGCGCCGTCTCCGTGTCGTCGGGGACAACGCGTGGGGCAACGACGAGGGACAAGGTGCCGCCCCTCTCGTCGGCTACCTCCTGCTCGTCCCCGAGGGCACCGATCCCACCGAGCTTTTCGCGAAGGACGTGAAACGGCCGGAGATCCGGCCGGTCGCCCCCACGGACTCGTCTCTCCTGCGGCAGAGGGGAAGCGACACCGTCCGCATCGATTCCGCGCGACGTGCGGCGGCGGTGGACGGACGCGAACTCGACCTCACCTACCTGGAGTTCGCGCTGCTGGAACACTTCGTCCGGCATCCCCACCAAGTGCACTCACGCGAGCAGCTGATGGTCGGCATATGGGGCTACGACCACATCGGTGACGGTCGTACCGTCGATGTGCATGTCGCTCGCCTGCGCCGCAAGCTGGGCGCAGCTCACCGCCACCAGATCGTCACCGTACGGCGCGTGGGCTACAAGTACGTGCCTGACCAGTAGAAGAGCCCCAACCCCCCACCACACCAGTGACCTTGAGGAGACCATCGTCATGGCCGTTGCCACTGCGCCGCCCGGCCCCGCTTCGGAGTCCGACCGGAACGGGCCAGGCCGTGCGCACTGGCTGCGTGTGGCCCGCGAGACGGCGGACGACCTGGCCACGGACGCAGCGGCCCGGGAGCAGGCGGGCAAGGCCCCGTTCGACGAGGTGTTCCGGCTGCGCGAGGCGGGGTTGCTGACACTCCTCGTACCGGCCGAGTCTGCGGGAGGCGGCGCGGACTGGCCCACGGCCTACGCCGTCGTCCGGGAGATCGCCGCAGCCGACGGCGCCATCGGCCAACTGCTCGGCTGTCACTACTTCCTGTCGTGGAGCGCCCGGTTCCTCACCGAGACCTCCCGCGCGGCCCGGCTCGAACGACAGTACGCGGCGGAGCAGTGGTGCTGGGGTGGCGGTCTGGGCCGCCAGGAATCCCCGCTGACCCTGACCAGGGCTCGCGGCGGCCATGTACTCCACGGCCGGCAGAGCTACTCCACCGGAGTCCTGGTCGCCGACCGCCTCGCCGTACGGGCCGTGCGGGCCGACACCGGCGAACCACTCGCCGTCGTCGTCGATCCCGCCCACCACGGAGTCGGTATCGATGGCGACGCGGATACGTTCGGCCAGCGCCTCGCGGCCGGCGCAAGTGTGGTGTTCGACGCCGTGCCTGTGGCCGCCGACGACATACTCGGTTCCCTGTCCGCGGACGAGGACATCCTGTCTCCCCTGGCAGCCCTGGCCTCTCCGGTCGGGCGTCTCCTCTCCGTCCAGCTCCGTCTCGGCATGGCCGAGGGAGTACTCGCCGAAGCCCGGGAGTACAGCCGGGCGAGTCGCTCGTCCCGGAACTCAGCCTGGCCGGGCGGCTCTCCCCAGGACCCGCAGGTGCTGGCCGCTTACGGGGAGCTCACCGTCCTCACCCGCTCCGCGTCCGCACTCACCGATCAGGCTCTGGAAGCCGTGCGCCGCGGGCTGACACGCGGCGAAGACCTCACCTACGACGAGTACGCCGACATCTCCGTCCTCGTGGCCATGGCCGAGGCCGCCGCCTCCCGGGCCGCGCAGGAGTCCACCGCCCGCGCCCTCGACATCGTCGGCGCCCACTCCGCATCCTCGCGGCTGGGCTTCGACCGCTTCTGGCGCAACGCCCGGACCCACACCCTGTACGAGCCCGTCGCTCACCGGCTCCGTGATGTGGGGGACTACTTCCTCAACGGCGCGCATCCGCCGTTCGTCCTGCCTGTCTGACCGTTACCGGTCGCCGCCCCAGAGCGCCGAACCAGCGGCATCCCGCACAAGTTCCCCGAAAGCAACCTGAACGACATGCGCCGGGGCGGTCTCGTCCTCAGCCGACGCGGCGGCAGCGGCGGCCACCGGCCGGCCGGGCCCGCCGGGTCCATCGGCACCGCCGAGCCGTCCTCCTCGTCCCAGAATGCGGGATGCAGCCGTCCATCATGCGAACACCCTCTTGGGGTGGGCGCCACCCTCTGCCACGATCCCTAGCAGCCAGGTAGGAAAACTAGGGAATGGGGGGTGAGGTCATGAGATCACCGGACCGCACACTCCTGTTGCTGCCCCTGCTGACCTCGCGCCGCCACATCGACTTCGGCCGCACCTCCAGCGCCATGTGTCAGCCTGCCTGAGCCGTCCGCAACCCGCAGGCACCGCACGGAAGACCCGGTGCTCCCCCACCGCCCGCCGGCTTCGGCGGGCGGGTGTCCTGCGCCTGGCAACACCGCCCGCGTTCCCCACCCGCATGCCCGAGGTGCGGCACGGCTGTGCCGGAGGCGCAACACCCGCCCACCGGTTCGCTCGCCGACCCGAGACGGCATGCGCTGCCGCGGGTCGGCACGTCGGGCAGAGGTGACCGCCCATGGCCCCGCCTCGCTCCGCCGTACCTCCCTGATCATCCGCTCCCTGAGAGGACACCCACGTGTCTGACGCAAGACCGCTCACCACCCTGCGCACCATCGCCGTCGTAGCGGCGCTCCCCGTCCTGCTGACCGCCTGCGGGTACGGTTCCGAGTCCACCGACGACGGGAAGAAGACCGCGGTCGCGGCGGGTGCCGAGAAGCTCTCCACCGACGAAGTGAAGATCGGCTACTTCCCCAATCTCACGCACGCCACCGCGCTCGTGGGCGTCCAGGAGGGCTTGTTCCAGAAGGAGCTCGGCGGCACCACGGTCAAGCCCTCCACCTTCAACGCCGGTCCCTCCGAGATCGAGGCGCTCAACGCCGGGTCCATCGACATCGGCTGGATCGGCCCCTCCCCCGCCATCAACGGCTACACGAAGTCCGACGGCAAGAACCTGCGGATCATCGGCGGTTCCGCCTCCGGCGGCGTGAAGCTGGTCGTGAACCCGAAGAAGATCAAGTCCCTGAAGGACGTCAAGGGCAAGAAGATCGCCACGCCGCAGCTCGGCAACACCCAGGACGTCGCGTTCCTCAACTGGATCGCCGGCCAGGGCTGGACGGTCGACGCCGAGAGCGGCAAGGGCGACGTCTCCGTCGTCCGCACCGACAACAAGATCACTCCGGACGCCTACAAGTCCGGCTCCATCGACGGGGCCTGGGTGCCCGAGCCGACCGCGTCCAAGCTGGTCGCCGAGGGCGCGAAGGTACTGCTCGACGAGTCGACACTGTGGCCCGCGGAGAAGTTCGTGATCACGAACATCGTGGTGCGACAGGACTTCCTCAAGAAGCACCCGGACGTCGTCGAGGCCGTACTGCGCGGCTCGGTGAAGACCAACGAGTGGATCAACGACAATCCGGACAAGGCGAAGGCGTCCGCCAACACGGCGCTGGAGCAGCTGTCGGGCAAGGCGCTGCCCGCGGACGTCATCGACCCGGCCTGGAAGTCCATCACCTTCCTCGACGACCCGCTGGCCTCGACTCTCACCACCGAGGCGGAACACGCGGTGACGGCCGGCCTGCTGGACAAGCCCAGCCTGAAGGGCATCTACGACCTCGCTCTGCTCAACAAGGTCCGCAGGGCCGAGGGCAAGGACAAGGTCGACGACGCCGGTCTCGGCACCGAGTAGCGACAGCCGGACCGATGCGTTCCCATGAGGCCGGGCAGCCGACCGGTGGTCCCGCACCCGCCGCCGTACTCGGCTCGGCTACCGGGATCCCGTACTCCGGCCCCGCCCCCGGGTCATCCGCTTCAGTTCGATGATGGTCGCGACGGCGCGCAGCCAGGTCGCCGCGGTGTCGTCGGCGGCGACCCCGCCCGCGAGTCCGGCGCCGGCCCGCAGCCATTCCCGTGCGAGGACGGCCGCCTCCCGGCGGGGCAGGGGCTCGGGCAGCTCCGCGGCGCGGGCGAGTCCGCCGGCGCGCACGGTGTCGGCGAGGAAGGCGACCGAGCGCGGCTCGGTGCCGAGGCGGTCGAGGATGACGGCCGCGGCCGCGGCGCCGTCGCCGAACAGTGCGGTGCGCCGGGTGCCGGGCTCGGCGGTGAGGCCGTAACGCAGCAGGACGGTGATGTCGAGCCGGGCCAGCTCGTCGTCCGTGCGGTCCGGCGGGTGAGGGGCGTCGTCGTTCATGGCGGGGCCTTGGGTGTCTCGTCTCATCCGGCTGGTACGCGGCGGCTCAGTCGACGGTGACGGTGTAGGTGATGCGCTCGGGGGCCCGGGAGGGGGTGGCTGCCCCGGTGGTCGGGGTGGCGGAGGCGCCGGTCGTCTCGGGGGGCAGGGTGGCGGTGTTGCCCTGGCAGGTGGTGAAGGTGCAGTGCAGCAGCGTGAACCGGGTGGTCCCCTTGCCCTGTGCCTCGAAGGTGAAGGTGAGCCGGCCGCCGGCACCGGCCACCGGCTCGTCGCCGGAGTCCGACACGTAGTCCTGGCCGCGGCTGACCAGCACCGAGCTGTCGGGCTCGGGGTCGACCAGGTACCAGTACTCGCGGGTGGAGGCGTTCTGGTCGACGGTGAGCGTGAAGCGCTCGCCCGGCTCGGCGGTGATGCTGGTGTCCTTCACCGGGTGGCTCGTCGGACGGCTCGCGGTACTGGTGGGGTGCCTCGCGGTGCCCGTGGGGTGATGCGCGGTGCCCGTGGAGTGGTTCGAGGTGCTGATGGAGCCGCCGGCCGGTTCGTCGGTGCCCGGGCCGCAGCCCGTGGCGAGAGCGAGCAGCGCGGCCGCCGCGATCACGGCACCGCCCCTGTTACCGCGGAAGATAGACACTGTACGCATTGGGGAGTTCACTCTTGGAAGCCTTGCCCATGTGACCGTTGATGAAATCGTCCTCGCTGACCCAGGTGGTCGAGCCCCAGGGGTTGTACACCTGAAGCTTGTCGCCCTCCTGGGCGATGATGGTCATCGCGTGGGCGCCCTCCTTGCCCGAGACGTCGACGGGCACCGGCCGCCCCTGCGCCACCGACTTCTCGACCTCGGTGAGGACGGCCCTGCGGTCGGCGGCGCTGTTCAGGTCCTGGCGCTCGTAGTCACTGCCGGTGGCACTGCCGACGACGGTGTCGTTGATCCGTTCCTGCCCCTCGGGCCCCATGCCGCCCCAGTTCTCGCCGCCGTCGCCTTCCGTGTGCAGCCGGTGCTGTTCGGCCACCAGGCGCTGCTTGAAGGCGTTGGGGTCGTCCTGCTGCCCGTCGGGGCCGCCGGTGAGGTCGAGCGCGTACAGGGGGTCGACCATGGCGCGGGACGTGACGGTGGACGAGGCCACGCAGGTGCCCTCGGAGCCGTCGCCGCCCTGGATCCACCGCTGGCCGTCGAAGGTGGCGTAGTCCTTGTTGTTGTTCGAGCCGTCCGGCGCCAGGCCCTCGTCGTTCATGCTGTCGGCGGCGGTGACCACCGGAGTGAGGTGCCGGCGCAGCCAGTCGGGGTCCTTGCCGTGGATCTTGGCCTGGAACTGCCTGATCTCGGCGACGCTGTGGCCGGCGGCCAGGGCCTTCATCAAGTAGGCCCGCTCCTGCGGGGTGCCCGACTTCGCCAGCATCCCCTCCATGGCCGTCTCGTCGTCGAGGCTCAGCAGGTCCATACGCGCCGACGCGCGCGTCAGGTCGCCTGCCGTGAGGATCTCGTTCAGCTCGGTGTCGGCGCCCGCGACGCCGGTGTCGGCGAGCATCAGCTTGTCGACGGCGGTGAGTTCGCTGGTCTCCATCTTCCCGGCCCGCGCCTCGGCGGCCCACTTGTTCAGGTCCCGGGCCGCGACCCGGGTGGCCTCCTGGGCGTCGGAGACGGCGGCGTGCATCAGGTCGACCGCGTAGGAGCCGAGGTGGGCGGCGTTCTTGCGGTCCCACTCCTCCTCGTCGTTCTCGTGCAGGTCGTCGAAGAAACCGTCCTTGCCACCGAGCGTCTTCTTCTGCTCCAGCAGTTGTCCGCGGCCCTGCTCGTCCTTGCGCTGCGCGGCGCCGATCGCGTCGGCCAGTGTCAGCAGCACCGTCGCGCAGCCCTGGAACGCCTCGCTCATCTGGGTCACGGACCGTCCGGCGGCGTTCACCACGTCCGAGGCGAGGACGCTCGTGTCGCCGACCCACACCTCGGGAAGACCCTTGCGGCCCACCTTGTCGACCTGGTCGAAGACGCTGCCGACCTGGTCGACCTGGCCGCGGTAGAGGCTTGCCAGGCCTTCCAGTACGCCTTGGTCGCCGCCCGGTTCGGGTACCGAGAGGGCGTTGTCGATCAGGTCGAGGAGCTCGTTCTTGCTGCCGGCACCGAGCATCTTCTTGGACAGCCCGGCGAGCCACGCGAGGCGGAAGGAAGGTGAGTCGAGCGGAGAGGAGAAGAAGGACACCGGCCCGTTCCTCAGTAGCCCGACAGGGCCGAGGTGCGCCCGCCCTGCGCCGATGTGCCGGTGAGGCTGCTCGTGCCACCGGCGGGGACGCTGTCCGCGCGCGTCTTCACCAGGCCGTCGGTGCTGTGGTAGGTCTTCTTGGCCAACTGCACCTTGCCGCCGAGTTCGTGCAACGCCGACGCCAGTGTCTTGGCCTCCGCCTCCCAGGCCTTGACGAACGCGTTCAGCGCGGACGCGGCGTCATCGCCGCCGGCATCGCCGTACGAGTAACTCGTGCGGGACTTGACGGCCGCACTGACGCCGTCCATGCCCGTTCCGGCGTCGTCGAGTTGCTGAGCCTGGCCGGTCATACCCGCCTTGACCTGGTAGCCGTCCGAGCCCACCATGCCTCCCCCGTACGTGTTCGATCGTGACCGCGGGCAGGCTAACACGCACCGGATTTGCGAACGATCACACATCGTCAGCCACACACACCTCCTCCACACCACCCACCCCACGGGCACGCATGGGCGCTCATTCCGGCCCAGCCGGTCGGCCGCAACTCCCCACGGGTGCGCGGCGCGTACGAGTCGACGCCGTGCCGGGGGTCCTCGCGCCGCGACCGGCCGGTGCCGCCGTGCCGGCCGGTCCCGCCACCGCGTCCCCCCTGCGGCGCCGGCGGCCTTTTCACCACGGCTCCACCCTCCTTCGCGTCACGTTCAGAGGCTGAGTGTGAGCGCAGCGGCCAAGCCGCCGAGACCGAGGGCGAAGCCGGCTGCCTTCCAGCCGCCGTCACCCCAGCGGAAGAAGCGGTCGGCCGCCAGCCGACCTGGACCGGTGGCGGCGAGGGCCAGTGCGACGACGGCGATGCAGACGCTGTATTCCACCCCACCGTCGGTTTCCCACAGGCCGTGGGCACCGGTCACCGTGGCCATCGCGTTGATCATGACGCCGATCAGGGCGGCTGCAGCCAGTGGCGTCAGCAGGCCGAGGGCCAGACCGAGGCCGCCCAGCAGCTCGGACAGTCCCCCGATCGCGGCGAAGAGCTTGCCCGGGTGATAGCCCAGGGCCTCGAACCCCTTGCCCGTTGCCGTAAGACCCCGGCCTCCGAAGAACCCGAAGACCTTCTGAGCACCATGGGCGGCCATCAAGAGGCCGAAGGTCAGCCTGAGAAGCAGCAGACCGAAATCGGCGGCGGTCGGCACCGCGGCGCGGTTGTCGGAGGCGGTGTCGGTGTGATGCGCCGCCGGTTCCGTGGACGGCGCAGAACGGTTCAGGATGCGCTTGAGCAACATGGCAGAACTCCGGTCGAACGCAAGAACGGGCGTTTCCCCCAGCTCGTACGGACATCGAGCAACCGGTGATGAGTGAGCCCCGCGCGGCACGGCAGGGTGCTCCCCCTGCGCGATGCTTCCGCTCGGGCAGCGTCGTGCGCCCTGGGGTGGCCCGCGCGGGCAGGCGGCCGGCGTCGCGTCAGCGGTCCTGTGCCATCTCGTCATCACGATCGGGGTCGCTCGGGCCCAGCCGCACGCAGCACTCCCCGGGCGCGGGAGCCAGGACGGCCTGGACCCCGTTGACCTGCAGGCCGTGCAGGTAGCCGGAGAGGAAGGCCTGGTTCATGCCGCACACCAGTTCAGGGGCTTTTGCGGCCAGCGGGTGGAAGGGGCAGTTGCGCAGCCGGAGCCAGGTGGGGCTTTCCCGGACGGGTTCGTAGCCGTACCGGTCCAGCAGCCGCTCGCAGGCAGTCAGCCCGCGCTCGGGGCCCAGGCGGCCCGGACGGGCCTCGTCCCGAGCCGCCTCGCCCAGCTGCCGGCCGCGCTGCTCGGCGGTCCGCATGGCTGCCTGCGTGGCGTTCTCGTCGGCGCCCTCGGTGAGGACGGCGTCCAGGAGCAGGTCGGCCAGGAGTTCGTGGCGCCGGTCGGGGATGCTCAGGGTGATCTGGGCGTCGCTGGGTTCGTACACCTTGGGTCGCCTGCCGACCTTGCGGATCCCGCCGGGCGTCTCGTAGCGCGCGCGCAGGAGGCCGGCGTCGACGAGCTTGTCGAGGTGGAAGGCGGCGAGCTTGCGGGAGATGCCGACGCTGGCGGCGGCCTCGTCGCGGGTGACGGCGCGGTGGGCTCGCCGGATGAAGGTGAACATGCGCCGGCGCGAGTCCTCACTGAGGACGCTGACGGAGTCGATGGCGCTGTCGGCCGCGTCGGCCTGCGCGCGCGGATCGGAAGCCACACGACCACGGTAACTCCCATAGGCGTGGGCACAAGCGTTCTCCACTCGCTGTGTGCTGCGGGTCTTGACATCACCACGCAATAAAACCAACGTTTGTTGGTGAAATCAGTGCAGGTTGCGATGGCCGGTGAGTCTCGACTTCAGGCGAAGCACGAGCCGTCCGCCCGCCCCCGTCGTCTTCGGCCTGACCGGAGCAGCCTCCTGACCGCGACGCCCCGCACGTCCGCACCAGGGCTCCGGCGGATCCCGGGCTGCCGTATTCGATTCGGCCTGCGCCGGAAATCGGCACGGGTACAGAAAAGCCGCCCCTTCTCTCCTGTCTGTCATACCGGGGTGCTCTGCGTGTTTCATGGAGGTGTGGTCTGCGGTGCGCGACCATACGGACGCGGCACAGCACATTTCCCAGCCGGTGGGCGCCCGGGCGCGCTGATGTGCGGTTCGACGTGTTCGACACCAGCAAAGCCAACGACGTAGAGCGGCAGCCGGCAGAAGGAACACCGAGACAGGAAGAAGGACGGGCATGTCCGGCAGTGAAAGCGAGAATCCAGCAATCCCTTCACCGACGCCCACACCGACTCGGCGGCCCAAGTCGATCCGGGACTGGTGGCCGAACCAACTGGACCTTCAGGTTCTCCACCAGCACTCGCCCCGGGCCAATCCGATGGACGAGGACTTCGACTACGCGAAGGAGTTCGCGACCCTCGACGTCGACGCGCTGAAGCGTGACGTCTTCGAGGTGATGACGACGTCCCAGAGCTGGTGGCCTGCCGACTACGGTCACTACGGGCCGCTCTTCATCCGGATGAGCTGGCATGCCGCGGGAACGTACCGCACCGCGGACGGCCGCGGCGGTGGCGGCAGCGGCGCACAGCGCTTCGCCCCCCTCAACAGCTGGCCGGACAACGCGAGCCTGGACAAGGCGCGCCGCCTGCTCTGGCCGGTCAAACAGAAGTACGGCCCGAAAATCTCCTGGGCCGATCTTCTGGTCTTCGCGGGAAACTGTGCCATGGAATCCATGGGGTTCAAAACGTTCGGGTTCGGTTTCGGACGGGAGGACATCTGGGAACCCGAGGAAATCTTCTGGGGCCCCGAGGACACATGGCTCGGAGATGAACGCTACAGCGGCGACAGGGAACTCACCGGTCCTTTCGCCGCCGTGCAGATGGGACTGATCTACGTCAATCCGGAGGGGCCCAACGGCAACCCGGATCCGATGGCCGCCGCCCGGGACATCCGTGAGACGTTCGGGCGCATGGCGATGAATGACGAGGAGACGGTCGCGCTCATCGTCGGCGGCCATACCTTCGGCAAGTGTCATGGCGCGGTCGACGCCAGCTACATCGGCCCCGAACCCGAGGCCGCCCCCATCGAGCAGCAGGGCCTCGGCTGGCGGAACACGTACGGCAGCGGGAAGGGTGCCGACACGCTCACCAGTGGCCTGGAGGGCGCATGGACCACCGAGCCGACCAGGTGGGACAACGGGTACCTGGACAACCTGTACGGGTACGACTGGGAGCTGACGAGCAGCCCCGCCGGCGCCCACCAGTGGACTCCCACGGATCCCGCGGCCGGGAACACCGTGCCCGACGCCCATGATCCGTCGAAGCGGCACGCCCCGATGATGCTGACGACGGACCTGGCGCTGAAGGTGGACCCGGTCTACGGGCCGATCACGAAGCGGTTCCATGAGAACCCGGACGAGCTGGCGGTGGCGTTCGCCAAGGCGTGGTACAAACTGCTGCACCGCGACATGGGACCCGTCTCGCGTTATCTCGGCCCGTGGATTCCCGAGCCGCAGCTGTGGCAGGACCCGGTCCCCGGCGTCGACCACGAGCTGGTCGGGGACGAGGACATCGCCGCCCTCAAGGGCACGGTCCTCGCCTCGGGTCTTTCCCTCTCCCAACTGGTCACCACCGCCTGGGCGTCGGCGGCGAGCTTCCGCGGCACCGACAAGCGCGGCGGGGCGAACGGGGCACGGATCCGGCTCGCGCCGCAGAAGGACTGGGAGCTCAACGACCTCCCGGAGGTGACCGAGGTGCTGGGGACGCTCGAGCGGATCCAGCGGGACTTCAACCTCTCCCAGACCGGCGCCACGCGGATCTCCCTCGCCGACCTGATCGTCCTCGGCGGGTGCGCGGCCGTCGAGCAGGCCGCGAAGAACGCCGGGTACGACATCGCGGTCCCGTTCACACCGGGGCGTACGGACGCCTCGCAGGAGCAGACCGACGCGGCGTCGTTCGCCGTTCTGGAGCCCAAGGCGGACGCGTTCCGCAACTACCTTCCGGCGGGCGAGAAGCTGTCCCCGGAGACCCTCATGCTGGACCGCGCCAACCTGCTGACACTGACCGCTCCCGAGATGACGGTGCTGATCGGCGGCATGCGGGCACTGAACACCGGCTTCAAGGGGTCCCCGCACGGCGTCTTCACCCACCGGCCGGGAATGCTGACCAACGACTTCTTCGTGAACCTGCTCGACATGGGCACGGAGTGGCAGGCGTCGGCCACGGACGAGAACGTGTTCGAAGTCCGGGACCGTGTCACGGGCGAGGTCAAGTGGACCGCCACCGCCGTCGACCTGATCTTCGGTGCGCACTCCCAGCTCCGAGCCATCGCGGAGGTCTACGCGGCGCAGGATGCGGGAGAGAAGTTCGCACGTGACTTCGTGGCGGCGTGGAACAAGGTGATGAACCTCGACCGGTTCGACCTCGCCTGAGCCCGACGTCCCGGCCGGCCCTCGTCGGCCGGCCGGGACGTGTCGAAGCACGGCACTGCGCGGTGCTGAGCCGGGATGCCTGCGTGAGCGGGTCGGCTCGGCATCGCCGTCCGCTCCTGGGTCCGGGTGCGGACGTGGACGGCGCGCAGGGCGCGCTCGACGGTCTCCTGGTGCTCGCCGACCGGCGCGACGTAGCCGATGACGTCGGGCGCGGTCTCCTCCCCTGCCCGGCTCCCTCGCGCAGCCCTCACCCGAAGGAATGATCATGCGCTTCGCCTATTCGACGATTCAGACCCGGGAGGACCGGCCCCCTCAACCTCATCGGTGTCGACCTCGTCCGTGACCTCGTCTCACTCGTCGGCACGCTGTACACCGATCCTGGTGACGTGCGAGTCGTCGTCATCGACAGCGCCTCCCCCGAATTCTTCTCGGCGCACGTGGACCTCACGGCGATCCCGCAGTACACGGCAGAGGCCGCGAAGGCCGGCGGCCCCGGAGACGCCTCGCTCGGCATGTTCCTGCACCGGCTGGCACACGTCCCGGTGATCACCATCGCCAAGGTGCGCGGCAGGGCCCGCGGCGGCGGCAACGAACTCGCCCTGGCCTGCGACATGATCTTCGCCGCGCGCGAGAACGCGGTCTTCGGACAGTTCGAGTCCGGCACCGGCGCCCTGCCCGGCGCCGGCGGAGTACAGCACCTGACCCGGCGCCTGGGCAGGACTCGCGCCATCGAGGCCATCACCGGCGCCGACGACTTCGACGCCGCTCTCGCCGAACGCTACGGCTGGATCAACCGCGCCCTGCCCGACGCCGAACTGGACCCTTTCGTCGAGCGGCTGGCCAAGCGCATCGCCGGCTTTCCGCCCGCGGGGGTCAAGGCAGCGAAGCGCGCGATCAACGACCTCACGCTGCCCCACCCGGCGAACGTCCGCTCCGACTCGGCCACGTTCCTCGGCCTGGTCGCACTGCCCGAGACCCGGGAGCGCCTGGACCACCTGGCGGACCGGGGCCTCCAGTCGCCCGGTGAACTCGAACGGGACCTCGGCAGGGCCGTGGCGGAGTTCGCCCGCCGAGGCGACTCGGTCAGCGGCTGACGGGATCCACCGTGACCCGGCGCGAGGGCTGGGTGCGATGCCACGGGTCGCGGCGGGAGGCATACGGCTCACCCGCGACGACCCGGCCGGACCCCGGTGACGCTATGACCGCTGTCGGGGAGGGGGCGAGGTCGCGGGCGGGAGCGTCTGCTCGGCCCAGACGGTCTTGCCGTCGCCGGAGTAACGGACGCCCCAGTTCCGTGCGAGTTGGGCGATGATGAACAGGCCGCGCCCGCCTTCGTCGATGGTCTTCGCGTGGCGCAGCCGCGGCGTGAGGGAAGTGCCGTCGTGGACTTCGCAGGTGAGCGTGCGGTCCTTGATGAGCCGCAACTGCACAGGCGGTACGCCGTAGCGGATCGCGTTGGTCACCAGTTCACTGACGATCATTTCCGTGGTGTAGGCGGTTTCCTCATCCACTCCCCAGCGGGTGAGCCGGCGGCGGGTGTGGGCGCGGGCCGTGGCGACAGCTTCGGGGTGGTGGTCGAGATGCCACGTGGCGACCTGGTCGGCGGGGAATTCGTGGATGCGGGCGAGGAGGAGGATGACGTCGCCGTGGTGGGTGTCGTTCCGCAGCCGGTAGAACACGTCGTCGCACAGATCCTGCAGTGGCCGGTCACCGTGGGCCAGCACCTGCTGGAGGCTGTCCGGGGACTGGGAGGCGTGCAGGAGGGACGGGGTGTAGAAAGCGAGGACACTGCCGTCGGAGACGGGGACCGTGGTGGCAGCGAAGGGGGGCCCTTCGGTACTCCCCAGGGGAGGTCCGCTCGGCAGGTGAGGGATCTCGGTACGCCCGTCGGGGTGAGCGATCACCGGTGGGGGGTGGCCGGCCAGTGCGATGGTGCAGGTCTGGGCGAGCGGATCGTGAACCGCGTACACGCAGCTTCCCATGAGCGGCATGGGGTCGCCGAGCGGTGCAGCCGCGCGTTCTTGGGCCAGGGTTGTCGCGGTGTCGTTGAGGTGGGCGAGGAGCTCGTCGGGCTCCAGGCCCAGCGCGGCCAGGGAGTGCGTGGCGGTCCGTATCTGTCCCAGGGTGGTGGCCGCGTGGATGCCCTGGCCGGCTACTTCGCCGACCACCAGTGCGGTGCGGGCGCCGGACAGGGCGAAGGTGTCGAACCCGCCGCCTCCGCCCGCCTCGGAGGGGACGTGCATGTGCGCGGTTTCCACGGTCGTCGGCGTCGCGGGCTGGGGCAGCAGCAGGTGGCGCTGGATCGTCAACGCGATGGTGTGTTCGCGGGTGTAACGGCGGGCGTTGTCGATGCACAGCGCGGTGTGAGCGGCCACCGCGACGGCGAGGGTGACATCGCCCTTGTCGTAGAGGTCACCCTGGCCGGTTCGGTAGAGGCTCATCAGTCCCAGCACCGTTCCCCGCAGTGTCAGGGGTGTGGTGATGAGGCTGTGGGCACCGGAGGCCCGGATCGCCTCGGCGCGCGTCGGGTCGGCCGCCAGCCAGGGCGTGTCGGACTCCAGGGTGACGAGGCGCGGCTTGAGGTCGGTCAGCGTCTGGGCGTAAGGCGTCGGGAACGGCAGAGCGCGCACGTCACCCACCGGATGTGCCTGAACCTGCTCCTCACCACCGCTGCGGCCGAAAGCGGCACGGCGCAGCGGCACCTCCCGGCCGAGAGGACTCGGCGGAGGTTCCTCGCCACGCACGACTGCGTCCACCACTTCCACCACGGCGATGTCGGCGAGGTCCGGCACCACCGCCTGCACCAGTTCCTCGCAGGTGGCCACCACGTCGAGGGTCTGTCCCACGTGCTCGCGCACCGAGCCGAGGACACGAAGACGGACGCGTATCCTTTCGCGTTCGGTGACATCGAGTATCTCCGCCAGCACCCCGAGGATCCTCCCCTGCGCGTCCTCGAGGCGGGACGCCGAGACGGAGAACAGGTACTCCAGCCCCGGCGCGCCCCTCGGGCGCACCCCCACCAGTCGCCCCCGTGCGGGCGCGCCGCTCTCCAGCACGCCGCGCAGCATCGCCTCGACCTCACCGGGCGCGGAGAGGTCGTACACGTCGGTGAAGCGCCGGCCCACGATCTTTTCGAGGGGCGCTGTGTGCAGGACCGGCGTGCTGACGTTGATCCGTAGGATGCGCAGCTGCGTGTCCAGGACCATCAGGCCGGTCGGGGACTGGTGGAACAGGGCTTCCAGTACTGCCGCACCGTCGACGGGCGGAACGGCTTCGTTGTGCGCCACGCAACCCACCTCCCCTATCCAGCCTGCTCCTGGCTCCGGTGCGCCGCCCCCTCACATCGCGAGCCCGTCGGACGTGCCGCCGCCGTCGCGGTGCTGCCGCGCGCTCGCCGATGGTGCCCGGGCCGGAAGGAGCGCATGGCGTGCGGGGTGATCATCTCGCTCCGTGTTGCTCTTCACCGTCGGTGCGGGGCACGTGGACGGCCAGGACGGCGGTGTCGTCGTCCACTCCGGTGCCGAGTGTGTCGAGGAGGTCGCGGACGGCCGCGATGGTGTGCCGGGCGGTGGTGGGGGCCAGGGCGCGGCCGAAGTCGAGGAGGGCTTCATCGCCGTAGCGGTCGCCGCGGATGGCGGTGTGGGCTTCGGTGAGGCCGTCGCTGTGCAGGAGGAGGGTGTCGCCGGGATCGAGGCGGAAGGTGGTGGTGGCGATGTAGGCGTCGGGCAGTACGCCGATGAGCTGGCCGCCAGGGGTGGGCAGGTAGTCGGCGGTGCCGTCCGCGCGGAGCAGCAGCGCCGGAGGGTGGCCGCCGCTGGCGAGCGTGATGCGGAATCCGCCCTGGTCGCCGTCGGGGGTGAGCAGGCCGAAGATGACGGTGCAGAACCGGGGGTCGGTTCCGTTGTACTCGTGGTTGAGGACGGTGTTGAGGTTGCGCAGGACCGCGGCCGGGTCGGGGTCGTAGACGGCGGCGGCGCGCAGGGTGTAGCGGGCCAGGGAGGTGACGGCCGCTGCCTCGGCGCCCTTGCCGCACACGTCTCCGAGGAAGAGTCCCCAGGTTCCGGCGGTCAGGGGGAAGAGGTCGTAGAAGTCGCCGCCGACCTCGTCGGCGGAGGCGATGTGGTAGTACGCGGCCACGTCCAGACCGGGCACGTTCTCCAGTGCCGGTGGCAGCAGCGTTTTCTGCAGAGTGGTGGCGAGCTGCTGGAGGCGTTCGCGTTCATGCTCGGCCTCCTGGCGGGTGCGCAGCAGCTCCTGCTCGTAGGCGCGGCGGTCACGGGCGTCGAAGACGGTGGTGCGGATCAGCAGTGGCTGTCCGTCGCTGCCGGTCTTGACGGTGGAGGTCACCAGGACCGGTAGCCGGCTGCCGTCGGCCGCTTCCAGCTCCAGCGCGATGCCGCTGATCTCGCCCTGCATGCGCAGCAGCGGCGCGAAGTGCGTCTCGTGGTACAGCCGGCCGCCGACGGTGAGGAGGTCGGAGAAGCTCCTTCGGCCGACCAGGTCGGTGCGCGTGTAGCCCAGCCAGTTCAGCAGGGTGGTGTTGACCTTGGCGATCTGCCCGTCCAGCAGGGTGGAGAGGTATCCGCACGGGGCGTTCTCGTACAGGTCCTCGGTGCTGTCTTCCAGCAGGGCGGAGAAGGTCTGGTCGTCGTCCGGGCGCTCTTCGGGGTCCGGGTCGGAGTCCTGGTCGCCGTCGGTGCGGCTCATCATCGCAGTGTCCTTGCGAATGCGGCGATCGCCTGGGCGGTCTCCTCGGGGGCGCTGAGCTGGGGGCAGTGCCCGGTGGCGTTCAGGGTGATCAGGCGGCTGCCCTTGATCCGGGCCTGGACGAAGGCGCCGACCTCCGGCGGGGCGATGGCGTCGCTGGAGCACTGGGCGACCAGGGTGGGCACCGCCACCTGTGCCAGGTCGGTGCGGTTGTCGGACAGGAACGTCACGCGGGCGAAGACCCGGGCGATGTCCGGGTCGGTGGCGCAGAAGCTGTTGGTCAGCTCCTGCCCCAGTTCCGGGCGCTCGGGATTGCCCATGATGACCGGGGCCATCGCCCCCGACCAGCCCAAGTAGTTGGCGTCCAGGGACTGCAGCAGCTCTTCGATGTCCTCGGCACTGAATCCGCCGCGGTACCCGGCCGCGGGATCGTCGATGAAGCAGGGCGAGGGGGCGAGCAGCACCAGCCCCGCGAAGTACTCGGGGTGCCGGGCTGCGGCCAGCACGCCCATCATCGCGCTGACCGAGTGGCCCACGAACGTCACCGGGCCGAGGTCCAGCTCGCGGCAGATCGTCAGCACGTCGTCCATGTAACCGTCCAGGCTGGAGTAGCGCTCCTCGCTCCACGCCGACAGGTCCGAGCGGCCCGCCCCCACATGGTCGAAGAGCACCACCGTGAACTCGCGCTCCAGCGCCGGCACCACCAGGCGCCACATGTTCTGGTCGCATCCGAACCCGTGCGCAAGCATCACCACAGGCCCGTCCGGCTGCCCGGACACCCGCACCCGGTTCCTGCTTCGCACGTCCACACGGTTCATCCTCGCAGACCTGGGACGCCGGGAACCGGCCGGCGACACATGGTGACGCCCCTCCCTGCGACGACGGGCCTGCGGGGAGGGGCCTGGCCTGCCGGGGTGTCAGCTGGTGGTGAGCATGCCTTCGCGCAACCGGGCCAGGCAGCGGGAGAGCAGGCGGGAGACGTGCATCTGGGAGACGCCGAGGTGTTCGCCGATCTGTGCCTGGGTGAGTTCGTCGACGAACCGCATGTGAATGATCTGCCGGTCACGCTCGTCCAGCGCGGCGATCATCGGGGCGAGCGCGTGGAAGTCCTCGACCAGTTCCAACGCCTGGTCGTCGACGCCGATGAAGTCCGCCAGGGCGGTCTCCCCGTCCTCGCTCGTGCTCAGGGCCGCGTCCAGCGAGGTGGAGTTGTAGCCGTTGGAGGCAAGCCGGGCCTCCACGACTTCCTCTTCGGGAAGACTCATCAGCTCCGACAGCTCCTTCACCGTCGGCGTGCGGCCGAGACGGCTGCGGAGTTCCTCGGTGGCGCGGGCGAGCTGGACGCGGGCCTCCTGCAGGCGGCGCGGCACGTGCACGGCCCAGGTGGTGTCGCGGAAGAACCGCTTGATCTCGCCGACGATGTAGGGGATGGCGAAGGAGGTGAACTCCACCTCCCGTGTCAGCTCGAACCGGTCGATCGCCTTGATCAGTCCGATCATGCCGACCTGGACGATGTCCTCCATCTCCTCCGCGCCGCGGCTGCGGAACCGGCCGGCCGCGAAGCGGACGAGGGACATGTTCATCTCGATCAGCGTGTTACGAGCGTAGCTGTACTCGGGCGTGCCCTCTTCCAGCGTCGCCAGCTGGTCGAAGAACAGTCGGGACATTTCACGGGCATCCTTGGGTGCCACCTTCGTCGGGTCGGCAACCTCCGGCAGGCTCGCTGTCTCCGTGTCCGTACCGGACGCTGTCACTGTCGCCATGTTGCTGCCCTCCCCATTCGTACCCCCGTGCTCAGCCGGCCCGCCACGAGCCGACGACAAGCCGCCTACCCCCACCACCTGGGAACATTCCCGCCTGCCCGGTGGAAGGGGCGTGGCCTTCCCGAACCGGAAGGCCCGTTCCGGCATTTCCGGCCGATGCCGTCATCTCTCGTCAGGCCATTTCGGGTTGTGGCGAGAGGGAGGCGGTGGCGGATGTCATCGGCATCGGTCGGACCGGCAGCAGCAGCGCGTTCTGCCGCATCGACCGGGCCACCGGCCAGAATCATCACGGTCGGGGCCGCAGCGGTGGCCGCGGCGCAGGCGGTCGGCCGGCAAGGCCGGTGAGCAGACGCGTGCACACGTCGCGGAGCTTGAGGTTGGTCTGCTGTGACAGCCGCTGCAGCTGGTCGAACGCTTCTTCCGCGGTGCACTTGCGTTGCTGCATGACGCTGCCGATGGCCTGGTCGATGACATGGCGGGAGGCGAGTGCGGTCTGCAGGTCGCGGGTGAAGTCCTCGGTGTCGGCCAGCCGCTGCGCCAGCGCGATACCGCCACCGGCCTGCGCGGCGAACGATGCCAGCGTCTGCCGGTCCTCTTCCGTGAAGGCGTCCGGACCGGCAGCGTAGAAGTTCAGAGCTCCGGCGGTGTGTGTGCCCACCGGAATCGGCAGGGACAGCGAGGAGCGGATGCCGAGGTCGGCCGCGAATGACGGATAGGAACCCCAGCGGCTTTCCTGCACCGTGTCGGGGACGTGCACGACCCGGCCGGTGCGCAGGGCCTGGAGGCAGGGGCCGTCGTCCTGGCCGTACTGCTTCTCGTCCAGTTTGTCCGCCACTCCCCCGGTGCTGACCACGGTCAGCGGCCGCCGACGCCGCTGCAGCGTCACCCCGCAGCCATCTGCGCCCGAGCTGCTGACGGCGTCGTCCACGAGGTGCTGCAGGAACTCGCGTACGGAGGCGGTAGCCAGCAGCCAGTCAATCATGAGCGCGTGCTGATTGCCGTCGAGCCGATCCACCGTCTGTCACCTCCCACGGTCTGGGTCTGCCTCAGGTCGGAGCCATCTGTGCTGATACCCGCTGAACGCGGGGATTCGGCACGGACGCCACTGTGCGGAACGGCACAGGAGCCCTCGCCTCACGCGACCCCGGCAATCCCGTCTCCGGCGGTTGACCCCTGCGGCATCGGTCTCGGACACGACGGCCAGGTGCTGTACGTCGTCGTCGTTGCCGCCGCACGGCACTGCCGCCAGTTGCGCGCCGCTGTACTGCCTTGGGCTGAGATCCCGTGCGGCGGCAGGGGTTCTGCGGCACGAGGAGCCACAATCCTGATCATCCGTTTCGTGGCGGTGCCCAGAAAGGACAGGTCATGGATGCCAGGCTCGCCCTCCGGATCCGGACGTTCCGGGACACCGGTCAGGTCAGCCCGCAGGTGGCCGATTTCGTCACCACCGAGCTGGAGGCACTGGCCGCCGAGGGGGCCACGGTCACCGAGGACACCGCCGGCATGCTGACCAGCCATCTCATGATGGCCCTCACCCGGTTGCTGGACGGCCGGGCGGTCGAGCGGTTCCCCACCGACAGGTACGTCGCCTCGGAGTTGGACAACCACCCCGAGGCGGTGTCCCGCGCCCGCTCCGTATCGGCACGAGCCGAGCGCACGCTCGGCGCCGCACTCCCCGAATCCGAGATCAACTTCCTCGGCCTGCACCTCGCCGTCCTGGCGCAGTACTCGCCGGCTTCCTGACCCCCTCCACGCCCCCTCGTCAGCCGCTTCAACCTCTTCACTCACGTCAACCGCTCCGGCTTCCTTGGGCCTCTTGGCCTCTTGAGCGCACGAGAACAGGACACACCATGGCGAAGATCCTCACTGGCGGCGTCGGCAAGGCCGAGGTTGCCCGGACCGTCGATGAGCTGGCCCTGGGTGGCGTCGAAGTCAGCGTCTCCAACGACATGGACGCGGCCGTGAAGCTGCGCGCCGGCCAGGCCGACTACTTCCTGGGCACCTGCCACACCGGGGCCGGCGCCTCTCTTGGTGTCCTCGTCGGCCTCCTGGGCCGGCAGACCTGCCACACCTTCGGGCGCTCCGTCCCCACCCCCGAGGAGGTGCGGGAGCTGCTCGTCGGCGGCAAGAAGGTCTTCGGCTTCGCAGTCGACCAGATCGATCTGATCGCACCCGTCCTCGTCCATGCCATTGCGGCCAGGACCGCGTAGCCGCCCACCGACGCAACCGCGTACCACGAAGGCCTGTCACCGTGCACCCATCGGCGCTCCTCGCCTCCGCCGGCCAGAGTTCCCTCCGCCTCACGCCGCTCCAGATCGCGCTCGTCGTGGCGGTCTGCGCCCTGTCGGCGCTGCTGGTCAACATGGCGGTCGCCGTGTTCCACGACGGCGTGCGCCCCTTCATGCTCGACCACCGGCAAGGGCGGATGAAGCGCCGGGAGATCACTCCCCTCGCGTTCAGCCTCTCCGCGGGATTCGTCTTCGGCCTGGGCGCGCCGATGGCGTTCTCCACCGGAGTGCTCAACCCCTGGATCCTCTTCCTCCCCACGGACGTCCTCGGCCTGCTGGCGTCCAGGCGATGGATGGCACTCGTGCTGGGTGCCGTGTGGGCGTTGCTGGTGGTGTTCGGTCTCTCCCAGGCGACCCAGGCGGCACAGTCACTGCCTGTCGACTTCCTCACGGCCATGCAGTCGCTGTCCGACCCGGTGATGTACCTGTTCGCCTTCTTCCCGGCGGTCGCTGTCGCGTACCAGTTCGGCAAGGCACGTGGCGCGGTCGCCTTCGCCGTCGAGGGCGTTCTCATGCTCGCCTCCGCGCACGTCTGGAAGGGCATCTTCCCGGGCGCGCTCTCCATGGCTGTCGGGATGCTGCTGCTCGTAGGTCTCGCCGTCCGCCGCGACCTGGTGCATCGGCGCGCGGCACGCGAGGAGGCACGGGCCCGGGGCGCGGAGCAGTCGGTTCCGGACACCTCCGCGGCCGATTCCCTCTTCGGTGCCAACGCCAAGCGCCTCCGCACCCACCTGCCTTGGCTGATGGCACTGGGCGGACTGGTCGGCACGCTGTGCGCGACGGGCGCTTTCGCCGGCGGTGAAGCCACCAGCTACCTCGTGCAGCACGGCGACATGGTCAATGCGGCCCAGGTCGACTTCTACCGCACGTTCGGCTTCATTCCGCTGATCGGTCTGACCTCTCTCGCCTCGGGTACCTTCGCGACCAACGGCGTCAACTTCGTCTACGCCGCGGGCTACATCGCACCGAACGTGATCATCGCCGCGCTGGCCGGAGCCGCCGTCTTCACCGTCGAAGTGCTGGCTCTGACCCAGTTGGGAAAGTTCTTCGCCCACGTTCCCTCGGTCCAGGACGCCGCCGACCACATCCGCCACGCGATCAACCAGGTCCTGGAACTCGGGGTGCTGTTCGGCTCGGTCCTGGCCGGCATGCGGATGGCCGGCGGGACGGGGATCGCCCTGGTCGGAGGCATGTACGTACTGAACGAGGCCATGGGCCGGCCCGTGATCCGGCTGGCCGCCGCGCCCGTCGCGATCATCTGCACCGGGCTGCTGCTCAACGTCGGGTACTGGTCCCACCTGTTCACGCCGCTCAAGGGCTGAGCGATGGCGACCACCGGGGAAAGCCACTCCATGACGGCCGGGAGGCACCACTTCGCGGCCACGCAGGGACACCACTCCGCGGCCGCCGAGGCACGCCCTTGCGCGACGGCCGGGGCACACCCCTCCACGACCGCCCGAGCATGCCCCTCCACGACCACCCGAGGCTGCGCCTCCACGACCGCCCGAGAATGTCCCTCCCCGACCGTCCAGGAATGCCTCTCCACGACCGCCCAGGAACGCCCCTCCACCCGCCACGTCCACACGGTCACCGGACCGGTCTGCCCGTCCCGCATCCGCGGCCCGGTACTCGCCCACGAACACCTGGCCCTCGACCTCAGCCGGGACACCGATCCGGACGCGGTGCTGCTCCCCGCCACGCACGGCCCGTCCGTCGTCGCCGAACTGGCAGCCCTGCGTGAGGAGTTCGGCCTCGCCCTCGTCATCGAGCTGACCTGCCGGGGCATGGGAGGTGACCCTCGCGCACTGGCCCGTATGTCCGCCGCGTCGGGAGTCGCGGTGGTCGCCGGCACCGGCTGGTACTACGAGCGGTTCCACCCGGACGGGCTCGGCCGTGCCGGTGTCGAGGAACTCACCGACGTGCTGGTGCGCGACATCGACCACGGAATCGGACCCCCCGGCGTCCGGCCCGGCGTCATCGGTGAGGTCGGCAGCCACGGCGAACAGCCCGCCGAGCCGGAGGTGCGGGTCCTCGTCGCGGCTGCCCGCGCTGCCGTGGCCACGGGGCTGTCGGTGGCCACCCATGCGCAGCTGGGCGTGGGCGGTCCGGGCCAGCTCGGCGTGCTCGTCGGCGCGGGCCTGCCAGCCCACCGGATCAGCATCGGGCACCAGGACCTGCTCGACGACCCCGCCGCCCACCGCGAGCTGGCCGCCTCCGGCGCCTACGTCGCCTTCGACACCATCGGGAAGCAGGACTACCAGAGCGACGCAAGCCGGCTGCGGCTGCTGCTGGCCCTGCTGGAGGCCGGGCACGCCGACCGGGTGCTGCTCAGCTGCGACATCTCCCGGCACCGTTACCTCCTGAGCGAAGGAGGCCACGGCTACGGACATCTGTTCCGCTCCTTCCTGCCCGGTCTGCGTGCGAGGGGCGTCGACGAGGAGCTGATCGACCTGATGACCCGCCGCAATCCGCTGCGCTTCCTGACCGGAGCGTGGGACGGGAAGGCCTGATCCGATGGATGGAGCCGGGATGCACCGCATCGACGCCGGTCTGCCGCAGACCTTCCCCCTGCCCACGGTGCCGTTGCAGGAGGCGACGGCCACGCAGTTCCGGCTGCTGGAGTGCACCGCACGCCACTTCGAGGGGCAGCAGCTCTTCGCGGCCGACTCGGGCGTCGTACCGGGTCTGGGCCGGCCCCGCACCACGGCGAAGGTGGAAGCCGTCCTCGCCGACTTCTTCTCCTGCGAGGCGGCGGCCCTCGTCCAGGGCGCGGGCACCGGTGCCATCCGTGCCGCCCTCACCGCCACGGTCCGGTCGGGGGATCCGCTGCTCATCCACCGCGCACCGGTCTACCGCAGCACCGAGGTCACGCTGCGCGCATTGGGCGTCAGGACGGCGGAGGTCGACTTCAACGACCGGCGGGCGCTGGACGCGGCCCTCGCTTCGGCGCGGTTCTCCTGGGCGTACGTCCAGCACACGCGTCAGCGCCTGACCGACTCCTACGATCCGGCCGTGGTGCTGGCCGCCTGCCGGTCGGCGGGCGTGCGGACCATCGTGGACGACAACTACGCGGTGCTGCGGGTGCCCGCCTGCGGGGTCGAACTCGGCGCCGACGCCTCGTGCTTCTCGCTCTTCAAACTGCACGGCCCGGAGGGCATCGGCGTGGTCCTGGGCACCCGCGACGTCGTCGACCGGGTCCGCGCCGACAACTACTCCGGCGGCGGGCAGGTCCAGGGCCACCAGGCACTCGACGCTCTGCGCGCCCTCACCCACGTCCCCGTCATGTGGTCGGTGCAGTCCCAGGTCGTCGCCGATGCGGCGCAGCGGCTGGCCGCGGGGGAGGTGCCGGGCGTCGCCGAGGTCCGCGTCGCCAACGCACAGGACCGCTGCCTGCTCGTACGTCTCGACCGGCCCGTCGCCCGTCACGTTCCCCGAGCCGCGGCCCGGCACGGTGCGGCGCCCTATCCGGTGGGCTGCAACTCCCGCTACGAGGTGGCCCCGCTGTTCTACCGGCTGTCCGGCTCCGTGCTCGACGCCGCCCCGGAACTCGCCGACACGACCGTGCGGATCAACCCCATGCGGGCCGGCGCCGATCTCGTGCTGGACATCCTCCGCCGCTCGCTGACCGACCTGCACCAGGGCAAGGACGACTGACCGTGTTCCTCGACACCGTGCTCACCCGCAACCCCCGGCTCGTCCAGACCGCCGCCGCGCTGCACCGGCGTGGCGCGATCCCGCCCAACACCTACGTCATCGACCTCGACGCCGTCGAAGCCAATGCGCACCTGCTCGCCGTGGAGGCCGAACGGCTGGGTCTGACCCTCTGGTTCGTGGTCAAGCACGTCGGGCGCAACCCCGAACTGATCAAGGCCATCGCCCGGCACATCCCGAGGTACGCGGCCATCGACCCCCCGGAAGCACGCGTCCTGCACGCGGCCGGAGCGGCGGCCGGGAACGTCGGCCACCTGGTCCAGATCCCGGGCCGTGCCCTGGACGAGGTCCTCGCGTGGCGCCCGGAAGCCGTCACGGTCTACGACGCGGCCAACGCCCGCGCCGTCTCCGCGGCGGCCGAGCGGCTCGGCATCGTCCAGGACGTGCTCGTCCGCCTGGAGGGGGCGCCGGGCGCGGTCCACCCCGGGCAGGAAGGCGGAGTCCCGTTGAGCGGGCTGACGGCCTTCGCCACGGAGGTGGAACGGATGCCCGGCGTACGGGTCGCCGGCGTCACCGCATTTCCCTGTGTGCTGTGCGACCCGGCCTCGGGCACTCCGCGGCCCACGCCGAACCTCGGCCTCGCGCTGACCGCCCGCGACATGCTCGCCGCCCGTGGCCACACAGACCTCAAACTGAGCGCCCCCAGCGCGACGTCGATGGCCTCCCTGCCCCTGCTCGCGCAGCTCGGCGCCACGCACGCGGAACCCGGCCACTGTCTCACCGGCACCACGCCCCTGCACGCGGTGGACCCGCGGCAGCCGGAGCAGCCGGCGTACGTCTACGTCAGCGAGGTCGCCCACACCCTCGCCGACGGCCGTCCGGCCCTGCACGGCGGCGGCTTCTACCCCCGGTCCGGCGTCAGGGAGGCCCTGCTGCCGCGTACGGGCGTGCGGCTGGCGGTGCAGGCCGCGCCCGCCGAGAACATCGACTACTACCGGACACTCGACGCCCCCGCGGGCGCCCACAAGGCGCGGCTCGGCGACACCGCCGTCCTCGCCTTCCGCACGCAGATCTTCGTCACACGCAGCTACGTCGCTGTCGTGGCCGGGCTGTCCCACGGCAGAGGGCGGCCCGTCGGTCTGTACGACGCTCTCGGCCGGGCCGTCTGAGGAGCACGCTTCATGACCAGGACCGTCATCGTCGTCGTCGACGGCTTCGGCGTCGGCGCCATGCCCGATGCGGGCACGCTGCGCCCGGGCGATCAGGGAGCCGACACCTGCGGGCACGTCCTCGACCACTGCCGGCGGGCGAACGGCCGGCCACTGCGGCTGGGGGCGTTCGGCGCCCTCGGCCTCGGCCTGGTCCACCCGCACCCGGATCTCGCCGGCCGGACCGGTCTGCCGGTGTCCGTGGGCCTCGCTCCCCTCGGCTACCCGGGCGCCGACACCTACGCGGGCCACCAGACCATGATGGGGGCCGACTTCGGCGACGTGACCGTGGCCCCGCTGAGCGACCACCTCGACGAGATCACCGGTGCCCTGCGTGCCGCCGGGCACTCGGTGGAGCCGCTGGACGACAAGCCGGTGCTGGTGGTGGACGGAACAGCACTCGTCCACGACAACCTGGAGGCCGACCCCGGCGTCAACTGGAACGTCTCGGGGCGCCTGGACGACATGCCCTTCCACCGGATCGTGGCCATCGCCCGGAAGGTCCGGGCCGTCGCCCCGGTCGCGCGCGTCATCGCGGTCGGGGGGCACACGGATGCTCCGCTGACCGCCTTCGTGCGTGCCGGGGACGGCGGAACCGTCGGGCTCGACACCCCGGCGTCCGGTTTCTACCGCAACGGCGGCCTGGAAGTGCGGCACCTGGGCGCGCCGCTGGACCACACCCGGCAACTGCCGGATGTGGCGGCCCGCGCCGGGATCCCCGTCACGCTGGTCGGCAAGGCCGCGGACATCCTCGCGTGCGAGGCGGCGGTGCGCCGCCCGGCGGTGCGGACCGCCGACGTGCTCGCGCACACCCTCGGCGCCCTCCGCGCCACCAGGGACGCCCTGGTCGTCGCCAACGTCCAGGAGACGGACCTGGCCGGACACCAGCAGGACGCGGCGCGCTACGGCGCCGTCCTGGAACAGGTCGATGCGGGACTGGGCGAGCTCATCGCCCTCCTGGACACGCCCGGTGACCGCCTCATCGTCACGGGTGACCACGGGAACGATCCCACCATCGGGCACGCCCACCACACGCGCGAATTCGTGCCCGTGCTGATGCGCCGGCCGGAGTCCGCCGGGCCGGAGTTCCTGCCCGAAGCGGCCGGCCTGGCCGACGTGGGCGCCACGGCCGCCGCCTCGCTGGGGCTGGACCCGGCCGGGCTGGCGAACGGGTCCGCACTGTGGCCGACGGGACGAGCGGTCGGGCGAGAAGTCCCCTCGGGGTGAACGGGGCCGACCGCACGTACGGCCTCCACCGCAGCGGCAAACATGGCTCAAACCAGCTCGGGCTGCGGTTCCGGTTGTGGCACGAGTGCGGCCTTCGGTTCCCAGAGTCTGGTGGTCCGCACATAACTGTGGATCACCGATCCCATCGCCAGAACGACAAGCGGTCCGAACAACCAGGGATATGCGGCCATCTGCACCGGCAGAAAGCGATACGACACCAGGAGCGCCACGAAGACCGTTGCACCGTGGGCGACCAACTGCATTCCGGACCGCTCCCAGCCGCGTGCGAGCGAGCGCAGAGCACCCTCGATCGTGAGGGTGAACACCACACCGGCGACGATGTCCGCGCCGTAGTGGTAACCGAAGCCCAGCGTCGCGCCGAGTGTGGCAATCAGCCAGAACGTGCCGAGGTATCGCAGAATGCGGGGGCCCCGGCGGGAATGGATGAAGATCGCGGTGGCCCACGCCGTATGCAGGCTGGGCATGCAGTTGCGCGGGGTGAACTCGTCGAACGGCATGGCATGCGGAACGGCGCCCGGCGGCGTGTCCGGCCACAGGTCGGCCACCGCCCAGTGCCCGCCGTCGGCGCCGTAGGCGAAGATCGGTCCGACCACCGGGAAGATCATGTAGATGCCCGGTCCGAGCAGGCCGATCACCAGGAAGGTGCGCACCAGGTGATGGCGCGGGAACCGGCGCTCCACCGCCACGTTGCGCAGCTGGTAGAGCGTGACGACGACCGCGGCCACCGCGAGCTGGATGTAGACGTAGTCCAGCACGTGGGCGCCGACGGAACCCGTGGCCCTGACGATCCGGCCCGCGATCCACGACGGGTTGCCCAGTGCGTGGTCGGCGGTGGCGACGTACTGGTCGAGCACCGTGGGGCGGGTCTTCGAGGTGATGAGCAGCCAGGTGTCGCCGGTCTTGCGGCCGGCCACCAGCAGCAGGCCGAGCCCGACGCCCTTCAGCAGCAGGACGCGTTCGCGGCCGGTGCGGCGCGTGACGGCGATGACCGCACAGCCCAGCAGCACCCAGAGGGCGCCGTTGCCGAAGGGGTGGCCGTACCCATGGGGGACCTCGGCGTCGACCGCCCACCGCACCAGCGCGAACACGACGTCGATGCCGACCGCGGCGCCGAGCGCGATGAACCGTTGCCGCCAGGTGAACACCACCATCATCAGCGCCATGCTGGCGTACAGCAGCGGCCCTGATTTAGGGGCAAAAATCACCTCTTTCGCCTGGTTGGTGATCGGCCCCGGCACGCCGTACCGTCGCGCTGCGAACTCCAGCGCCACGAGGAATCCGAGGGTCACCAAAACCGCCGCGCCCCACAGAACGACCCGCGGTTCACGCCAGGCGACGGACGTGATTCTTCCCTTTATTCGCGAAAACACCCGCGATGCTATAGATGTCAATTTTTTGGCCGATGTGTTTTATTTAGTTGACCAGGTCACTGTTTGTGCCGGACGGTATTGCGGTGGAGACGCGCGATGAGGGTGATCACCGCATGGTCGAACATGTTATCGGAGTGGTGTCGGCGAAGTGTCTCGGGGATGACTACCAGGTTCTGACGCCCGATGGACAGTAAGGGCGTGTCGCGGGCGGCCGTCCCGCGGTCCTGTGCACCGGATCGAGCCACGTGCGCAAGGCGGCCTCACCTCCGGCAGGCGTGCGAACACCGCCCGGGCGTCCGGGCCGGCCCGGCGTCCCGTTCCGCGGCGGCCGGCTCGTGTCCGGGGCCGGGACGTCGCGGGGACCAACTTCCCTGGTCACAGAATCCATTGATCCTTCCCTGTTAAGCTGACCGAACCGTCCGTCGGTCGCCGTGAGCCGATGTCCAGGACGCCCCGTCCCCCGGCCTGTCGGCACGTGACACGTCCGTGGCCGGCGGATCGATCCGGCCGGCGGGGCTCTCCGCGAAAGGCTTCGATGTCGATCACTCCCGCCGATGAGCTGCAGTCGCGCACGGTGGCCGCACTGCGCGGTGCCGGATGCGTGTTCGCCGAGGAGGAGGCGGAGCTGCTCCTCGAAGCCGCCGCGACATCGGCCGAGCTGGACGTGCTGGTGCACCGCCGCGTCGTCGGTGAACCCCTCGAAGTCATCCTCGGGTGGGCCGGATTCTGCGGTCTGCGGGTCCGCGTGGACGCCGGTGTGTTCGTCCCGCGTCAGCGCACCCGGTTCCTTGTCGACCTCGCGGCGGAACTGGCCCGGCCGGGCGCGGTCGTGGTCGATCTGTGCTGCGGGACCGGCGCGATCGGCGCCGCCGTCGCCGCGCGGGTCCCCGGGATCGAGCTGTCGTGCGCCGATGTCGATCCGGACGCGGTCCGCTGCGCCCGGCTGAACGTCGGCCCCGAGGCGCAGGTGTACGAGGGCGACCTCTACGACGCGCTCCCGGACTCGCTGCGCGGCCGCGTGGACGTCCTGGTAGTCAACGCCCCGTACGTGCCGACGGACGAGATCGCGATGATGCCGCCCGAGGCACGCGACCACGAACCGAAGCACGCGCTCGACGGCGGCGCGGACGGTGTCGAGGTGCACCGGCGGGTCGCCGCCGGCGCACGGACCTGGCTGGCTTCGGGCGGCACCCTGCTCATCGAGACCAGCGAGGAACAGGCGCCGCTCACCGCGCGTGCGATGGCCGACCACGGCCTCGTCCCGCGCGTGTCGACGAACGACGAGATGTACTGCACGGTCGTCACGGGAACCCGTACGGCCGACTAGCGGGCCCCGGGCACCGGGCCGCCGGAGCACCAGGCCGTGGGTCGCCGAGCCGCCGGGGCACCGGGTCAGGTCACCGGGCCACCGGTCACCAGGTCAGGTCACCGGGACCCTGATCCGTCGGGGGCCGGTGCCTGTTCCCTGCGTGGGGCGCGGTAGCGGTCGGGGTCGACCACGGTGGTCAGGCCGTTGAGCAGGAGCCGGGTGCCGCCGCGCAGGTGGGCGAGGTCGTGGCTGCCGTCGCCGGTGGGAACCAGCCAGGTGTACTGCTCGGTCCAGGTCAGACGGGAACCCGCGGCCCCGTCGGCCAGTTCGACGGTGACGAGGGAGATCCAGCGGCGCCGTCCGTCGACCTCGGCCTCGTAGACGTGGACGATCCGGGTGTCCGGCACGATGTCGAGGAACCGTGACCGGTAGGCGAGGCGCTCCTCGGTCTCCCCGGAGACGAAGACGTTGCGGGCGGTCTCGCCACCGCCGACCCGGAAGTCGAGCTGGTGCTCGGCGCCGGCGGAGCTGCCGGGGAGCCGGAACCAGCGTCGGCGCAGGGCCGGGTCGGCGAAGCCCTGGAAGACCTCGGCCCGCGGCACCGTGAAGTCCAGGCCGAGGGAGAAGGAGCCGTGCCGTGCGGGTGGTGCCGGGTCACCGGGCGGTGCGCCAAGGGCCCCTCCGCCTGCTTCCGCCTGACCGGCTTCCCCGGTGTGCGTCTGCGTGAGGTGACCAGCAGCGTCCATGGGTTCAACGTAACACGGGGCGTGTGGCGCCCCGTTGGACTCAGGAGCGGCCCGCTCGGCTGGCCAGCAGGTCGCGCAGCTCCCGGGCGTTACGGCGGCTGACGGCGAGGACCCGGTCGCCGATCCGGACGGTCAGGTTGCCTCCGTCCACTCGGAGTTCCTCGATCCGGCCGAGGGCGACGAGTCGGCTGCGGTGGATCCGTACGAAGCCGCGGGAGCGCCACTGTTCCTCCAGGGTGGACAGCGGGATCCGCACCAGATGGCTGCCGCGGCCGGTGTGCAGCCGCGCATAGTCGCCCTGCGCCTCGACATAGGCGATGTCGGCGACCGGCACGAACCGGGTCACCCCGCCCAGTTCCACCGGGACCTGGTCGCCGTGGACGGGCACCGCAGCGGGTGCGGTCGTCGGGGCGGCGGCCGGGCGGGGCCCCTGACCGGCCCGCACCAGCTCGGCGACCCGTCGTACGGCCTCGGCGAAGCGTTCCTTGCGAAGGGGCTTGAGGAGATAGTCGACGGCCTTGAGGTCGAAGGCCCGTACGGCGAAGTCCTCGTGGGCGGTGACGAAGACGATCAGCGGCGGGGTGGCGAACCTGCCCAGCAGACGGGCCAGTTCGAGTCCGCCGAGGCCGGGCATGTTGATGTCGAGGAAGACGACGTCGAAGGCCTCCGTGCCGTCCGGGCCCTCCTCCGTGGCCCGGCTCAGCCTGCGCAGTGCCTCGGTGGCCTCCTGGGCGGGCACGACGGTGCCGACGTGCTCGTCCTCCCCCAGCAGGTACAGCAGCTCTTCGAGCGCGGGTTCCTCGTCGTCCACGGCCAGGACGCGCAAGGGCGCGTCGATCACCCTCATGTCCGGCAGCTCCTCTCGCCCTCGGCCACCACCCGTCCCGGCGAGTGGTGAGGGACGGTGTCGGGCCCATCACTGTGCGGGTGACCAGGGGACCCGGGCAAGAGCCTCACGCCAGGCCGTACCGTCCGCCACCATCGTCCGGAGCGCTGGTTCCGCCGTGCGGGTCACTCCGATGCCCGATCATGCTCCATCCTCACCTGAACGGCGCAAGGGAGGGCGGTCCGGAGATGCCGGGTGACCGAAGCGTCCTCAGGATTGAGTGGTGATGCGCCGTGTCATGTCCGGCGCCCTCCCCGCCTCCGCGCATCCGAGCCGGAGGCTGACAGGCAGGAATCACGTCATGGCAAAGAAGAACCAGCCTGGCAACCGCAAGGGTTCGCCCAGCAGCTCCAAGGCGACCGCCAAGCCCGACATGCAACCTCCCGAGAACGCCGAGATCGCCGAGAACGCCGAGACCCCCGAGCGCTCGGGCGCCGAGAGGCAGCCGGGCAAGCAGAAGTCCCCGTCGCGCAGCGGGCGCCAGCAGGGGGGCGGCAACACCAGGTAGAGCCGGCGAGCAGCTGCCCGCGAGGAAGCTCGCGGGCAGCTGCTCCTGCCGTGGCCCGTGCTCCGTCACGGAGAGCGGGTGTGCTACGGCGCCACGGGATCGCCGTCACCCAGTTGCAGCCACCACACGTCGTCGTGGTCACGGCTGAGCCCGAGCGTCTGCCGCTGCCCGTCGCCGAAGCGCAGCTCGACAGCGGCCAGGTCCGGTACGGCGGGGTCCTGCACGACCGCGTCCACCGTTTCGCCGGCGTGCGCGCCGTAGCGGCTGATCAGCTTCCGTGCGGCCCGGTCGCGTCCGGTGTACCAGGGGGCACCGAGATCGGAGAGGCCGGCGGTGTCACCGGCCTCCAGCCGCTGGACGTACACCTTGAGGAGCAGATCGACCTCGTCGGCGACCTCCTCGGCGTCGGGATAGTCCGACTTCACGGCGTGCACGGTGACCTCCACCGCCGGCGTCCCGCTCAGTGCGTAGGGGGCAGGGTCGCGGAGGAGCCACCACGTGACCACCGCCGTTGCCAGGACCGCCAGAGCCGCAGCCTTCTTCATGTACGGGGACCTCGATGCACAGATACTCGACAGAGTTCAAAGGATCTTCACAGGGCCGAGTCATCATGTCCATGCTCCGCAGATGAGAGCCACGGCACACGCCCGGGCGTACACCGACGGCAGATCATTGCCAAATTCCCAGACATGCCAGTAAATTTCGGGCAATCGCTTGGAGATGTCACCGGCAGACGGGGCCCCACGGATGAGCACGCACGACCGCGTCACGGTGACGACCGGGATCGCGCGACTGCACGCGTCGCCCCGGCTCGCCGGACCCGGCCGGCTCGGGCTGGTGACCAACCACACCGGCGTCCTCCCCGACCTGCGCCCGGCCGCGCCCGCGCTGCTCGGGGCCGGTGCGCGGCTGGTCGCCCTGTTCGGCCCCGAGCACGGGCTGCACGGCACCGGCCAGGCCGGCCGGAGCGAGGCCGCTCGGACCGACCCCGCCACCGGTCTGCCGGTCCACGACACCTACCGGTGCAGCGGCGAACGCCTCGACGGACTGCTGACCGACAGCGGCGTGGACGCCCTGGTGTACGACCTCCAGGACATCGGAGCGAGGTTCTACACCTATGTGTGGACCATGTTCGACCTGATGGTCTCGGCGGCGCGTACGGGCGTACGGTTCGTGGTCGCCGACCGGCCGAACCCCCTCGGCGGACTCGTCAGCGAGGGCCCGCTGCTCGACCCGGCGTGTTCCAGCTTCGTCGGGCGCGCCCCGGTCCCGGTCCGGCACGGCCTCACCTGCGGTGAACTCGCCCGGCAGCTCAACGCTTCGACGGTGCCGCAAGTCGCGGGCGCACCTGTCGAGTTGACGGTCATCGAAGCCCTCGGGTGGCAGCGCGCCATGGACGCGGACGCCACCGGTCTGCCCTGGGTCGCGCCCTCGCCGAACATCCCGACACCGGCCACCGCCGGCGTCTACCCCGGCACCTGCCTCTTCGAGGGCACGAATCTCTCCGAGGGCCGAGGCACCACGCAGCCCTTCGAGATCGTCGGGGCCCCGTACATCGACGCGCGGTTCGCACCCGCGCTCGCCGAACTCGCCCTGCCCGGAGTGCACTTCCGTGATCTGCGGTACGTACCGACCTTCCACAAACACGCCGGACGGCCGCTGCGCGGGGTCCAGCTCCACATCACCGATCGCGAGGCGTTCGCTCCCGTACGCACCGCCGTCGCGATGCTCGCCACGCTACGGCGGCTCTACCCGGACGACTTCGCCTGGCACACCGACGACGGCGGCGCGGAGGGGACCGGCCACCGGCACTTCATCGACCTGCTGTGGGGATCCGACCGGTTGCGGCGCGCCGTCGACGCGGGCGACGACCCGCTGCCGCTGTGCGCTCCGCCGGCGCCGCCCGGCCGTTGGGCCGGTGACGACGTACTGCTCTACCGCTGAGCCCTCCGGCCCGCCGCGCGGCCTGCGCATGGAAGGACGACCCCGTCGATGACCGACCGCACGACGACGACAGCCCGGGTGGCGGTGCGTGGCTTCCGCCCGGGCGACGGCCCGCAGGTGGTGGAGGCGTGGCGCAGAAGCGCACCGGCCGACCCGATCAGCCCGGACCGCTTCCGCTCCCTGGTGCTGCTCGACGCCAATTTCGACCCGGAGGGGCTCCGGGTCGCCGTCGACGGCGGCCGTGTCGTCGGCGCCGCCTACGCGGTGCGCCGGCTGACGCCGGTGACCGGCACCGACCTGGAACCGGAGCAGGGCTGGATCCCGTTCTTCTTCGTCGACCCGGCCGCCCGTGGCCGGGGGCTCGGCCGCCGGCTGCTGACCGACGCCCTCGACTGGCTGCACGGCCACGGGCGCACCCGGGTGGACTTCTCCTCGTACACCCCGAACTACATCCTGCCCGGCCTCGACCCCGAGGCGTACCCGGAAGCGGCCGCGCTCCTCGGCTCCCTGGGCTTTCGCACGCTGTACGAGGCGGCGGCGATGGACCGCGGACTGGTCGGCTACCGCTTCCCGGACGACGTCGCGGGCCGGCTGGACGGGCTGACGGCACAGGGCCACCGGTTCGCCACGCCGTCCGACGACGACCTGGTGGACCTGGTCGCGCTCGCCGGGAACCACTTCAACCCGGACTGGGCGCGCGCGATCCGGCAGTGTCTGACCGCGGGCGCGCCGCTCGACCGGATCATCGTCGCCCGGGCCCCTTCGGGCCGTCTGGCCGGCTGGGCGATGCACGGCGCGTACGAGTCGGCGGTGGAGCGCTTCGGCCCGTTCGGCGTGCTGGAGGAGTCGCGCGGCACCGGGCTCGGCGAGGTCCTGCTGCACCTGGTCCTGGAGCGGATGCGGGCGCGCGGTGCGCACTCCGCGTGGTTCCTGTGGACCGGCGAGCACTCGCCCGCGGGCCGGCTGTACCGCAAGGCGGGTTTCACCACGACCCGGCTGTTCCGCGTGCTGCGCCGGGAGGCCGCGTGATGACGCCCGCGCGCCGTACGGACGGCCGGGGCCGCCGGCGCGAGGGCCGCCTGAGCCGCCGTCACTTCGCCCTCGGTGTCCCCTCCGCCCTGTTGGCCTCGGGATGCGCCGCGCCGCACCAGGGCACCGGGCGGCCCGGTGATCCGATCGTCTTGACGCTGCTCTCCCACTATGCGAGCGGGGAACTCAAAGCGGCCCTGCAGGGCCCGGTCGACGAGTGGAACGCCGGGCACGACCGGGTGAAGGTGCGGACGAAGGCCGTGGAGTTCTCCGACCTGCTCACCACGTTCATGGTCCGCCAGGCCGCGGGCCAGGGTGCCGACATCATCCACCCGTACTGCCTGTGGAACGGCCAGCTCGTCCGGGCCGGTGTCCTGCGGCCCGCTCCGCCCGAGCACGCCGCCGAGATCGGACGCGGTTACAGCGAGGCCACGGTCCGCGCCGCGTCGGTGGACGGCAAGGTCTACGGCTACCCCACCGAGGTGCAGACGTACGCCCTCTACTACAACAAGCGGCTGCTGCGCGAGGCCGGCGTCGGCGGACCTCCGCGCACCTGGCGGGAACTGGAGGAGACCGCGTACCGCACCAGCAAGCGGGACCGGTACGGCAACACGCTGGTCCAGGGGTTCGGGCTGTCGGTCTACGACGACTCCACCACCGTCGGCCAGACGCTCGCCCTGCTCAACGCCGCCGGCGGACGGTTCGTCTCCGCGGACGGCAGGAGCGCCGCCATCGACTCGCCGGCCGGCCGGGCCGTGTTCGACCTCGAGCACCGCCTCGTCGCCGCGGGAGCCAGCGCCCCCGGCGTCAACGTCTACCGGGCGTTCCCGTCCGGCCAGGTGGCCATGGTGGTGAGCGCCGGCTGGTGGACCGGGAGCCTGAGGACCTTGATGGGCAAGGACTACCGGGACGTCGGTGTCGCGCCGGTGCCCGTCCCCGGGAAGGACGACGAGCGCGCCACACTCTCCACCGGCTTCATGCTGGGGGTCAACGCGGCCAGCAGGTACCCGCGGGAGGCCTGGGACTTCCTGCGCTGGCTCAACACCGAGAAGGTGGGCGCGAAGGGTGCGACAGCGACCCGGATGAGCCGCCTGCAGGTGTCGGTCGGCACCCTGACCGGCCGCGCCGACGACATGCGGACGCTCCTCGGCGAAGGCGGCGATCCGAACCTGCGTCCGTTCCTGGAGGCGCTGGCGTACGCGGTGCCCGAGCCGAACACGCCGGGCGCGCAGCAGGCCAAGTCGCTGCTGCGCAAGAACATCGAGGCCTTGTGGACCGGTCAACGGTCGGTCGACGAGGCTCTGCGCATCACCTGCCGCCAGGTCGACCAGGAGGTGTCACGGTCATGGTGAACGTCCTGGCGCCGGAGGCGACCGAACGGGCGCCCGGACCGGAGTCCGCCGGGCGGCCCGCCGTCGGCGCGCGCGGCCGGGCCCGGCGCCGCCAGGCTGTCGTCGCGTATCTCTTCCTGGCACCGGCACTGCTGTTCTTCGCGGTCTTCCTGGTCCTGCCGCTCGGCTTCGCACTGCTGCTGTCGATGTCCCGCTGGGCCGGGTTCAGGCTCGGTGACATCGAGCCGGTCGGCCTGGACAACTTCGCCGGGCTCTTCGCGGACGGCTCGACGTTCCTGACGCCGGTCCTCACCAACACCCTGCTGTTCGCCCTGGGCACCGTGGCCCTCGCACTGGCCGGCTCCGTGCTCGTCGCCACCTGCATCGACAAGCTGCGGTTCCAGGGGCTGTGGCGCACGCTGTACTTCCTGCCGATCGTCACGACCGTCGTCGCCGTCGGCAACGTGTGGAAGTACATGTACGAGCCGGGCGGACTGGTCAACGGGGTCCTCAACGCCGCCGGTCTCGGCTCGGTGGCGTTCCTCCAGGACCCGGACACCGCGCTGCCCTCGGTCGTGGTCGTGCAGGCCTGGGCCTCGGTCGGCTCGGCGATCCTCATCCTGACCGCCGGTCTGAAGTCGATCCCCGGCTCGTACTACGAGGCAGCCGCGCTGGACGGCGCCGGGCCCCTCGTCGTCTTCTTCAAGATCACCCTGCCGTTGCTGCGGCCGTCCCTGCTGTTCGTGTGCATCACCCAGTTCCTCACCGGACTGCAGTCGTTCGCGCTGATCATCGTGATGACCAAGGGCGGTCCGGGGGACGCGACCGAGGTGGCCGCGCTGGAGATGTACCGGCAGGCCTTCAGCCACGGCGACTGGGGCACGGCGAGCGCTGCCGCGTTCGTGCTGTTCGTGGTGGTCCTCACGGTCACCCTGGTGCAGTTGTGGATCTTCCGTCGCAAGGGGGAGGACGCGTGAAGCGCCGCCGTTTCCCGTGGCTGTCGTATCTGGTGGTCGTGACCGGTGCCGTGCTCACGGTGGTGCCGTTCCTCGACATGGTGATGACGTCCTTCAAGGGGCCCGGCGAGGCCGGCAGGCTGCCGTACCGGTTCCTGCCCGAGGCGTTCGGTCTGTCCAACTACCGGGCTGCAGTGAGCCAGTTGAATCTGCCGGTGCTCTTCCGCAACAGCGTCGTCGCCACCGCCCTGATCACCGGGTCGGTGCTGCTCACGTCGTCCCTCGCCGGCTACGCGCTGGCCAAACTCCGTTTCCGCGGGCGGGACTTCGTCTTCCGTCTGGTGCTGTCGACGATGATGTTCCCGCCGTTCCTGTTCTTCGTCCCGCACTTCCTGATCCTGGTGCACTGGCCGCTGGCGGGCGGCAACGACCTGTCCGGGCGCGGCGGCGCGGGCCTGACCGTCAGCATCGTGGCGCTCGCCATGCCGTTCCTCGTCAACGGCTTCGGGATCTTCCTGATGCGCCAGTTCATGGTCGCGATCCCGGACGAGGTGCTGGAGGCCGCGCGCATCGACGGGGCCGGCGAGTTCACCGTGTGGTGGCGGATCGTGGTACCGCAGACCAAGCCGGTGCTGGTGACGCTCGGACTGCTGACCTTCGTCGACGCCTGGAACGAGTACATCTGGGCGCTGCTCGTCTCGACCGCCGACCCGGACGTGATGACCCTGCCCGTCGGCATCCAGCTCCTGCAGGACTACGTCGACCCGACCCGCACCATGCCCATCGTCATGGCCGGCCTCGTCCTGAGCATCCTGCCCGTGCTGATCCTCTTCCTCCTGCTGCAGAAGCACTACATCCGCGGGGTCATGCTCAGCGGCCTCAAGTGAGGAGCGAGTCCGGGGTGCGCCCTCATCGGCGGCGTTCACTCCGGCAGCACCAGCCGGGCCGTCTCCCCCGGCCCGACCGGTACCACGCGGTCCCGCAGACGGACGTCGATGGGTGACTGGTCGGAGTCCGGCACCTCGATCTCCAGCAGGCCGCTGCGCAGGCGCAGGTGGACGCCCCAGTGGCCGTGGTAGCGGAGGGAGAAGCCGTAGGAGGAGAGTTCGGGCAGCGGGACCGGATCGAGGCACAGGGCGCCGCCCCGGGTGTCCAGGCCGGTCAGTCCGCGCTGGACGAGGTCGAGGGTGCCGGCCATCGCGCCGAGGTGGATGCCCTCGCCGGTGGTACCGCCCTGGAGGTCGGCGATGTCGCCGCGCAGGGCCTCCTGGACGAAGGCCCAGGCGTCCGTGCGACGGGCACGGGCCAGGATCCAGCCGTGGACCAGACCGCTGAGGGTGGAGCCGTGGCTGGTGCGGTGCAGATAGTGGTCCACGGTCGCGGACCAGGTGTGCTCGTCGAGCGGGCAGCCCAACTGCTCGAAGATGCTCCGGAGTTCGGGGGGCGAGAAGAGGTACCCGAGCATCAGCACATCGGCTTGTTTGGACGCCTTGTAGCGGTTGACGGTGTCGCCCTCGGCCTCCAGGATCCGGTCCAGGCGCCGGATGTCGTCGTACCGCTCGCGGTAGCCGTTCCAGTCCAGCTCGGCGAGGTCGCCGTACCCGTCGAACTGGCTGATCACCCCGTCGTGGAAGGGTACGTGCAGCCTGCGGGAGACGTCCTCCCAGCGGGCGGGCTCGTCCGTGGCGACGCCGATGTGCTCGGTGAGTTCGCGGCGGCGCGGCTCGGGCAGACCGTGCAGCACCTCCAGGGTGCGGCTGAGCACCCAGGCGGCGGTGACATTGGTGTACGCGTTGTCGTCCAGGCCCGGCCGGGCGGCGCCGGGGTAGGCGTCGTGGTACTCGTCGGGTCCGACCACGCCCCGGATGCGGTACCGGCCGAGGTGGTCGTCCCAGGTCGCCGAGTCCGCCCAGAAGCGGGCGATCTGCAGGAGCATCTCGGCGCCCTCGCCCTGCCGGAACTCGGTGTCGCCGGTCGCCTCGCAGTACTCCCACACGTTGTACGCCACGGCCGAGCCGACGTGGTGCTGGAGCCGGGAGTGGTCCGGGATCCAGCGGCCGGAGCGCGGGTTGAGGTGCAGTTGCTGGGTCTCCTCGCGGCCGTCGCTGCCGCTCTGCCACGGATAGAGCGCGCCGCGCCGGCCGATGTCGTGGGCGGCGCGGCAGGCGGCGTCCAGGCGGCGGTGGCGGTAGTGGAGCAGCGCCCGGGAGACCTCGGGGAGGTGCAGGTTGAGGTAGGGCAGGACGAAGAGTTCGTCCCAGAAGACATGGCCCCGGTAGGACTCACCGTGCAGTCCGCGGGCGGGGACTCCGACGTCCAGGTCGGCCGTGTGCGGCGAGAGGGTCTGCAGCACGTGGAAGAGGTGCAGGCGCAGGATGCTGCCCGCCTCGCCGGGCACGTCGAGCGCGGTGCGGCGCCACAGCTGCTCCCAGGCCACCCGGTGCGTCTGCTGCAGCTCGTCGAACCCGGGGGCGGCCCGGACCCGGTCGACGGCCGCGCGCAGCGGGTCGCTGATGGCGGGATCGCGGGAGGTGTGCAGGGCGACGGTCTTGTCGACGGTGACGGTCACGCCGGTCGGCAGCCGCAGGCGCAGCCGCTGTACGGCACGGTGGGTCTCGTTCGCGTGCGTGAGCGGGCCCTCGGCGGTGAGCCGGGCGGCCAGTCCGAGGCCCAGGTCGGAGGTGCGGGTACGGCAGCGCAGCCACACCGTGCCGGGTGCGCCGGTGCCGGTGTGCACATGGGTGAGGTGCCTGCCGTCCAGGTCCCGGTAGCGGGCCACACCGGAGTTGCTGACGTTGCCGTCGAGCGCGGATTCCACCTCCAGGTCGACCGGGTGTTCCGGGGCGGTGAACTCGGTGCGCAGAGCGGCGAGATGGGGGTCACCCAGGTGGACCAGGCGCAGCTGCCGGACGAGGAGCGTGCCGTCGCCCAGTGCGTAGCGGGTGCGGCGCTCCAGCAGTCCGGGGTCGAGGTGCAGGAGCTGGTGGTGCTCGGTGACGGCGGCGGTGTCCGGGGTGAGCCACTGACCGCCGGCGGGCCGGAAGCGCAGCGGCAGCCAGTTGGGCAGGTTGACCATGTCCTCGTTCTCGACCCGGCGCCCGGCGACCTCGGAGGTGAGCCGGTTGTAGCCGCCGGCCGCATAGGTGCCCGGGTAGTGGACGTCGTCGGCGGTGCACTCGGGCAGCGCGCCGCGGGTGGCGAAGTAGCCGTTGCCGAGGGTGCACAGGGACTCCCGCAGGCGTTCCTCGGCCGGCCGGTAGCCGTCGTACTCCCAGGTGGGCCCGGTCACCGTCACCGCTCGGAGAGCAGGCCGGCGAGGACCCGGTCGGGGGTGAGGGGGAGTTCGCGGAAGCGGATGCCGGTGGCGTGGTGGACGGCGTTGCCGAGGGCGGCCGCGGTGCCGACGATGCCGATCTCGCCGATGCCCTTGCTGCCCATGGGGTTGAGGTGGGGGTCGTCCTCGTCGATCCAGTCGGCCTCGATGTCGGTGATGTCGGCGTGCACGGGCACGTGGTAGGAGGCCAGGTCGGACTCGGGGAAGTCGCCGAACGCCGGGTCCAGGGTGCTGCTCTCGGTGAGGGCCATGCCGAGCCCCATGACCAGGGCGCCGGTGAACTGGGAGCGGGCGGTGCGGGCGTTGAGGATGCGTCCGGCGGCGAAGATGCCGAGGAGCCGGCGGACCCGGACCTCCCCGGTGACGGTGTCGACGGCGACCTCGGCGAAGTGGGCGCCGAACGCGTGCCGCGCCCAGGGGCTGTCGGCGTCGGCCTTTCCGGTGGTGTCCGCGCGGGTCTCGATGCCCTCGGCGGGCAGCGGTCCCGTGTGCGCGGCCAGCCGGGACGCCAGTGCGGCGCAGGCCTCGTGTACGGCCCAGCCCCAGGAGGCGGTGCCCATGGAGCCGCCAGCCAGCGGGGCCGGGGGCAGGTCGCTGTGGCCGATCTCGGTGCGCACCCGGTCCAGGGGCACGCCGAGGGCGTCGGCGGCCACCTGGGCGAGGACGGTACGGGCCCCGGTGCCGATGTCCGCCGCGTTGATCCGGACCACGAAGCCGCCGTCGGGCAGCGCCTGGGCGGTGGCGGTGGACGGGGAGACCTGCACGGGGTAGGTGGCGGCGGCCACGCCGGTGCCGAGCAGGAAGGGGCCCTCGCGGCGGACGCCGGGGCGCGGGTCCCGGCCCTCCCAGCCGAAGCGGCGGGCGCCCTCGCGCAGGCACTGCACGACGTGCCGGCTGCTGAACGGTTTGCCGCTGCCCGGCTCCTCCGCCGGTTCGTTGCGGACCCGCAGCTCCACCGGGTCCAGGCCGAGCACGTCGGCGAGTTCGTCCACGGCGGACTCCAGGGCGTACATGCCGGGTGCCTCGCCGGGGGCTCGCATCCAGGACGGTGTGGGCACGTCCAGCGGTACCACGCGGTGGGAGCTGAGGAGGTTCGGGACGGCGTACATGACGCGGGAGACGACCGCGGCGTACTCCACGAACTCCTTCACCCGGGAGATGGGGCTGGTCGTCTCGTGCAGCAGGGCGGTGAGCCGGCCGTCCCGGCCGGCCCCGAGCCGCAGCCGCTGCACCGTGGGGGCGCGGTAACCGACGACGGTCGGCAGGTGCCGGCGGGCGTAGGCGAGAGTGACGGGCCGGCCGGTGTGCCGGGCGGCCATGGCGGCCAGGACGACGTCCGGGCGCGGGGTGCCCTTGGAGCCGAAGCCGCCGCCGACGTGCTCGGCGACCACGGTGATCCGCTCCTCGGGCAGCCGGAACAGCTGGGCGAGCGTGGCCCGCACCGTCGTACCGCCCTGGCTGGAGGTGTACACGGTGAGCCGGTCGCCGTCCCAGTGGGCGGTGCTGGCGTGCGGCTCCATGGGGTGGTTGTGCAGGGGCGGCACCCGGTAGGTGACGTCGACGCGGACGTCGGCCCCGGCGAAGGCGGCCTCGGGGTCGCCGTGCTCGACGCGGCCGGGCTCGCCGCCCGCCTCCTGCGGTGCGTAGCCGTCCCGGTGGTCCTCGGTGAACGCGGCGTCGTGGGATGCGGTGTCGTACGTGACCCGGACGGCCCGGGCGGCGGCGCGGGCCTGCTCCAGGGTCTCGGCGACGGCCAGGGCGACGCACCAGCCCCGGTGCGGCACGTCCGGGCCCTGCAGCACGGCGAGGGTGTGGTCCTCGGGCTCGGCGAGCCGGGGCGCGTCGGCGGGGGTGAGGACGGCGAGGACGCCGGGCAGGGCGAGGGCGGCCGAGGTGTCGACGGCGCGGACCCGGCCGCGGGCCACCGCGGCGGGCACCGGCCAGGCCTGGGCGCGGCCGGGCAGGGTGTACTCGGCGGCGTAGCGGGCGGCGCCGGTGACCTTCTGGCGCCCCTCGCGGCGCTCGGCGGGGGCGCCCAGGGCGGTGCCGGTCGTGCCGGTCGTGCCGGTCATGGGGATCCTCCTGCTCCTGCGGGGGCGGCTCAGGCCGGGGCGGGGGCCGGGGCGAGACGGTTAAGGACGTCCAGCGCGAGGTTGCGGGCGAGGGACACCTTGTAGGCGTTGTCCCGCAGCGGCTCGGCGTGCGCGAGTTCGAGGGCCACGGCGCCCTCGAAGGCGGCGGGGGTGGCGTGGGCGCCCAGCAGGGCGAGCTCGGTGTGCCGGGCCCGCCAGGGGCGGTGTGCGAGCCCGCCGAAGGCGATGCCCGCCTGGTGGACGACGCCGTCCGTGACCCGCAGCAGCACGGCCACTGAGGCGAGGGCGAAGGCGTACGACGCCCGGTCCCGGGCCTTGCGGTAGGCGGACGGGACGCCGGCGGTAGCGGCCGGGAGCACGATGCCGGTGATCAGTTCGCCGGGGCGGATCCAGGTGTCCCGTTCGGGGTGCTCGCCGGGTAGCCGGTGGAAGTCGGCCGCCGGCAGGCGCCGGGGGCCCTCGGTGCCGTACAGCTCGACCTGGGCGTCCAGGGCGGCCAGCGCGACGGCCATGTCGGACGGGTTCGTGGCGATGCACTGCGCGGAGTGGCCGAGGACGGCGTGGTCGCGGTGGACGCCGTCCCGGGCGCCGCAGCCGCTGCCCGGCTCCCGTTTGTTGCAGGGTTTGTCCAGGTCCTGGAAGTAGGGGCAGCGGGTGCGCTGGAGCAGGTTGCCGCCGGTGGTGGCGGCGTTGCGCAGCTGTGCGGAGGCGCCCGCCAGGAGCGCCTGGGACAGCGCCGGCCAGCGTGCGCGGACCCGCCGGTCGGCGGCCAGGTCGCTGTTGCGGACGGTGGCGCCGACCCGCGTGGAGCCGTCGGGCAGCTCCTCGATGCCGTCCAGCGGCAGCCGGCCGACGTCGATGAGGGCGGTGGGCCGTTCCACGCCGAGTTTCATCAGGTCGACCAGGTTGGTGCCGCCGGCGAGGTAGCGGGCGCCGGGGTGGGCGGCGTACGCCTCGACGGCCTCCTGGACGCTGGCGGGCCTGAGGTATCCGAAGCCGTTCACTCAGATCACGTCCTCGATCGCCTCGACGATGCGCGGGTAGGCGCCGCAGCGGCACAGGTTGCCGCTCATCCGCTCGCGGATCTCGGTCCGGTCCAGCGGTACGGGCGGCCCTGCGGGGGTCCGCGGGTCGGTGACGTGGGAGGGGTGGCCGGCCGCGGCCTCGGCGAGCATGCCCACGGCGGAGCAGAGCTGGCCGGGGGTGCAGTAGCCGCACTGGAAGGCATCACGGTCCAGGAAGGCCCGCTGCAGCGGGTGCGGCTCCTCGCCGTCCCCGGCCAGACCCTCGACGGTGGTGATCTCGCTGCCGTCGAGGGCGACCGCGAGGAGCAGACAGCTGTTGAGGCGGCGCCCGTCGACCAGCACGGTGCAGGCGCCGCACTGGCCGTGGTCGCAGCCCTTCTTGGTGCCGGTGAGATCCAGGTCCTCGCGCAGCAGGTCCAGCAGGACGCGCCGGTGGTCGATGAGCACGGTGTGGGGTTTGCCGTTGACCCGCAGGGTGACCTGGGAGTGGTGGCCGGGTGTGGGTGCGCTGGTCATGGCGGGGATGACCTTCCGGACGGACGGTGCTGCCGTGCTGACCGCGTATCCAGGTCGGCCCGGCTCACACGTCCGGAAGGTCATCCGCTGGTCACGGGTAGCGGACCAGGTTCGCGACGTTGGTCGTCGCGTCGGAGGGGCCTCCGGTGTTGTTGATGACGTGACCGATGGTGCCGGTGCCGCCGAGGGAGACGGTCACCATGCTGGTGAAGCGGACGTTCGGGCTGGCCGGTGCCTCGATGGCGCGGGCGGCCTTGACGCTCGGGTCGACGTTGAAGTAGCAGTAGCTGCCGAGGCCGTACGCCTGGTGGCTGGTGACCGAGTCGGCGACCTTGTAGGCGGCGTAGCCCTGGGTGGAGCCGTTCGTCCAGGAGGACTGGTTCGGCGGGTCGTAGGGCATCTCGTTCTGGAAGAAGTAGGTACGGCCGCCGTTGCCGTTCCAGAGCGTCTGGTACTTCTGGAAGTGCTCCACGAACAGCCCGTACATGGTCACGTCGTCCCCGTTGACCACGATTCCGGTGTCCGCGGTGTTGCTGGTCCAGCCGACGCCGCTGCCGTGGTCGGCGCGCCAGATCCACATGTGGTCGCCGATGACGTTCCTGCTGTTGACGACGAGGCTGGTGACCGCCTTGCCGACGCCGGCGCCGCCGACGCGGAAGTAGACGTCGTGCAGGGAGGTCGGGTCGGTCGCATGGGAGGCGGTGGAACCGGCCGGCCCGACCTCGACGAGGGTCTTCGAGCTGGTGGTGCCGGCGTCGAAGAGCACGCCCGCGATCTTGACGCCGTCGACGTCGGCGACGGTCATCGCGGTGACGCCGTTGTCCGGGACGAAGGTGGCGAGGCCGAGACCGAGGACGACGGTGTCGGGGCGGGTCACCTTCAGGGTCTGGTCGAGGTGGTAGACACCGGGGGTGACGAGCAGGTTCTGCCCGGCGGCGAGGGCCGCGTTGATCTGGGCGGCGGTGGCGCCGGGCTTGACGACGTGGAACTGGCTCAGCGGCAGCGAGGTGCCGGCCGGGCTGCCGCCCGCCCAGCTGGTGGCCGTGGAGTCGGTGCGGGTGGAGGGCACGAACACCTGGTACTTCCCGGAGCCGTCGACGTACAGGAACGGCTTCTCTCGGGTGACCGGGCTCTGCGCGACCGTGGTGTGCGGCGGGTGGGGGAAGCTGGTGCCGGGGACGCCCTGGCTGCCGACGAAGACCATGTTCCAGTTCGATCCGGTCCAGCTGCCGAGCTGGGAGTTGCGGGTCAGCCACTGCTGCTGGCTGCCGGAGCCGACCTGGCCGTCGATCTTGCTGTCGGCGAGGTAGCCCCCGGACGACCAGCCGTTGTCGTCGAGGGCGAGGTTGCCGCGCAGGTGCATGCGCCGGTACGGAGCCGCCTGCGAGACCGCCCAGCGGTCGCTGCCGTTCCTCGGGGTGACCGACAGGTTCTCGGCGCCGCGCCAGAAGTTCTGGGTGGCGTTGCCCTGGAACCAGTCGGCCTCGGCGTGCACCGCACCGTTGACGTTGACGGCGTCCGGGGTCAGGCCGAGGCCGAGGACCTGGGTGTAGAAGCCGACGTTGACATCGGCGTCGTAGGTGCCGGGCTTGAACAGCACGGCGTAGCGCTGGGAGCCGAACTGGTTGGTCTCCTGCTGCCTGAAGATCGTGTCCAGCCTGCTCTGGATGGTGGCGGAGGACATCGACGGGTCGAACAGGACCACGTTGGGGCCGAGGTCGGGGTCGTCGGAGTTCTGGGACACCGGGGTCACCTGGAAGCGCTGGGCGGCGGTGCCGTTGCAGGTGTACTGGACGAACTGCACGCTGTCGGCGGTGGATGCGGCGGGGTCGTCCAGGCACTTGCCGCTGCCCCGGTTGACGAAGTGGAAGGCGCCGCCGCCGTCGTCCACGGGCAGCCACTGCTGGTTGGCGCCGCCGCCGTAGGTCCACAGGTGGACCGGGGCGTTGTCGGCCGTGGACACGTCGGCGACGTCGGCCACCTGGTTGGTGTCGTTGCGGTTGCCGATGCGGACGTAGCCGCCGCCCGCGTCGGTGAAGCTCCACTGCTGGGCGGTGGTGCCGTTGCACGTGTACTGCTGCACCACCGTGCCGTTGGCGGTGGCGGCGGCCTTGGCGTCCAGGCACTTGCCGCTCGCCGCGTTCACGACGGTGGCGAAGCCGGTGGGCAGGGCGGCGGCCTGCGCCGGTGCCGGTGCGGCGGTGAGCGCAGACACGGCCATGGCGGCGACCAGTCCGGCCGCGGTGAGTCCGCGGCGGCGTGAGAGGGGGAACACGGGTTCTCCTAGCGGACGGGGTCAGCCGGTGTAGCCGGCGAAGACGCGGGTGTAGTCCCAGGCGGACTGGGAGACGCCGGAGCAGCTGTCGGCCGGGCCGCCGGTGCAGGGGCGGTCGCGGTTGGCGGACCAGAAGGTGAGCCGGGCCAGGTGGTGCGTCTGGGCATAGGCGAGGATGGTCCGGAAGTCGTTGACCGTGACCGTCTCGTTCTGGTCGGTGATGCCGTTCATGGACGAGATGCCCATGTCCCGGTAGGCCTGGTCGTCGCTGTAGTGGTAGGCGTTCTTCAGCGCGTTCTTCAGGCCCTCGGCCGCCCGGGTGGTGAGGCTGCCCATGTTCTGTCCGGCGCCGCCGAAGTCGAACGGCATGATGGCCCAGGCGTCGACGGTCAGCCCGGAGGCGGCGGCCCGGTTGATGAGGCTGGTGTCGGGGCCGCTCTGCCCGGTGCCGATGGTGATGTACACCTTCAGGCCGGGATTGTTCGCCTTCACTGTCTTCAGCGCGTCCACCGTGCGCTGCTGCACGGTGCCGTTGCTGTACGCGTCGGCTTCGAGGTCGATGTCGATGGCCTTCAGGCCGTAGGCGTCGACGACCTTCTGGTAGGCGGCGGCGAGTTCGCCCGCGCTGGAGCAGGAGCTTTCCAGTTTATTGCCGCTGTAGCCGCCGAAGGACGGGATGACATCGCCGCCGTTCGCGCGCACGGTACCGATGGTCTGCTGGTCGACCCCGCCGGTCAGCGGGCGGCTGCCGTCCCACTGCGGGTTGCAGTAGCCGTTGCTGAGCACGAAGGCGAGGGTGAAGTACTTGACCCCGGTGGCGTTGGTGATCGTGCTGGGGCTGGGCGGGCTGCCCCAGCCGTTGTAGAGGTAGGGCGCCACGGCCATCGGCGCGGACGGTGTGGTGCCGCCGTCGGCCGCGGGGGCGTTCCACTTCTGGTTGGCGCCGCCGCTGCAGCTCCAGATCTGTGTACGGGTGCCGTTGGCGGAGTTGTTGTCGCTCACGTCCAGGCACTTGCCGGCCTGCGGGTTGACGATGTCGTGGGCGGCGGTGACGGTCCACTTCTGGTTGGCGCCGCCGGTACAGGACCACAGCTGCACCTTGGCACCGTCGGCCGTGGAATTTCCGGTGACGTCCAGGCACTTGCCGAGGGCGCGCAGGGTGCCGTCGCTGCCGTGGGTCCACTGCTGGGCGTTCGTGCCGTTGCAGTCGTAGAGCTGGACGGGTGTGCCGTCGGCGGAGTTGGCGCCGGCCACGTCCAGGCACTTGCCGGCGAGACCGGTGACGGTTCCGGTGGCGGCCTGGGCGGGGGAGGCGGTGAGCAGGCCGGCGGAGAGGGACAGGACGGCGAGGGAGAGCACCGCGGGGAGAGGTCGGGCCATGTGCGGGCGGCCTTTCGCGTGGGGGGTGACCCAACGCCTCTGCAAAAGGGAGGCGTTGGGGTGTCCATAGGCTTTGTTTAAGGCGTGAAGCTAAAGGTACGGACCAGACGAGTCAAGGGGTACGACACCAACTGGCGCCTCCGGCCGCCCCGATGGCCGCGGAAACTGCGCGACCGGCCGCAACGGACGCGCAGCAGACGGCGATCCGCGGCCCTACGGCCGGCTTCCGCGGCTCCTCACGCCGGGCCCGCCTCAGGTCAACGGCACCTGTGCCACCGCCGCCGAGTCCGGGCCGGTGCCCGCGAACTGCGTCCGGTACAGCTCGGCGTACCGTCCCTCCGCCGCCAGAAGCGATTCGTGCGTGCCCCGTTCCACGATCCGGCCGGCCTCCACGACCAGGATCTGGTCCGCGGCCCGGACCGTGGACAGCCGGTGGGCGATCACCACGGCGGTACGGCCCGCCAGGGCCTCGGTGAGCGCCTCCTGGACGGCCGCCTCGGAGGTGTTGTCCAGGTGGGCGGTGGCCTCGTCCAGGATGACCACGCGCTGGCGGGCCAGCAGCAGCCGGGCGATGGTCATGCGCTGGCGCTCGCCGCCGGAGAGCCGGTAGCCGCGCTCGCCGACGACGGTGTCCAGTCCGTCGGGCAGGGACCGTACGACCTCGGCGAGGCGGGCGCGGCCGAGGGCGTCCCACAGCTCCTCGTCCGTGGCACCGGGCCGGGCCAGCAGCAGGTTGGCGCGGACGGTGTCGTGGAAGAGGTGGCCGTCCTGGGTGACCATGCCGAGGGTGGCCCGCAGGGACGCGGCGGTCAGGTCCCGCACGTCGATGCCGCCGATGCGGACCGCGCCCTCGTCGACGTCGTACAGCCGCGGCAGGAGCTGGGCGATGGTCGACTTGCCGGCGCCGGACGAGCCGACCAGGGCGACGGTCTGCCCGGGCGTGGCGTGGAAGGAGACGCCGTGCAGGACCTCGGAGCCGCCTCGGGTGTCGAGCGCGGCGACCTCCTCCAGGGAGGCGAGCGAGACCTGGTCGGCGGACGGGTAGGCGAAGCGGACGTCCTCGAACTCCACGGCCACCGGGCCCTCGGGGACCTCGCGGGCGTCCGGCTTCTCCTCGATGAGCGGCTTCAGGTCCAGCACCTCGAAGACCCGCTCGAAGCTGACGAGCGCACTCATCACCTCGACCCGGGCCCCGGCGAGCGCGGTCAGCGGGGCGTACAGGCGGGTCAGCAGCAGGGCGAGGGCCACCACGGCACCGGGCTCCAGGCTGCCGCGCAGGGCGAACCAGCCGCCGAGTCCGTAGACGAGGGCCAGGGCGAGGGCGGAGACCAGGGTGAGGGAGGTGATGAAGACGGACTGGGCGGTCGCCGTGCGCACGCCGATGTCCCGCACCCGGGCGGCCCGGGCCGCGAACTCCGCGGACTCCTCCTCCGGGCGGCCGAACAGCTTGACCAGCGTGGCGCCGGGCGCGGAGAAGCGCTCGGTCATCCGGGTGCCCATGGCCGCGTTCAGCGTCGCCGCCTCCCGCTGCATCCGGGCCATCCGGCTGCCCATGCGGCGGGCGGGCAACACGAACACCGGCAGCAGCACCAGCGCGAGCAGGGTGATCTGCCAGGACAGGGTGAGCATCACCGCGAGCGTGAGCACCAGGGTGACCAGGTTGCTGACGACACCGGAGAGGGTGTTGGCGAACGCCCGCTGCGCTCCGATCACGTCGTTGTTGAGCCGGCTGACCAGTGCGCCCGTACGCGTACGTGTGAAGAACGCGACAGGCATGCGCTGCACATGATCGAACACAGCCGTTCTGAGGTCGAGGATGAGTCCCTCCCCGAGCGTCGCCGACAGGCGCCGGGTGAGCACGCCGAGCCCCGCCTCCACGAGGGCGACGAGCGCGATGAGCAGGGAGAGCCGCACCACGGTGCCGGTGTCGTGCCCCGCCACGATCGCGTCGACGACGCGGCCGGCGAGCACGGGGGTCGCCACGGCGAGCAGGGCCGTCACCACCCCGAGCAGCACGAACCGGACGAGGCCGGCGCGGTGGGGCCGGGCGAAGGCGGCGATGCGGCGCAGCGTCGCGCGGGCGAGGGGACGGCGTTCGGACTGCGCGTTCATCACGCTGTGCAGCTGCATCCATGCGGTCGTTTCCATGCTCATGCGACAGAACGTAGAACCTCAAGCTTCGTTGAGGTCAATGTCCGCGCTTTTTCACCCGCACCGGCGCCCCCTTGTCCGAAGGCCCCGATGACCTCACCCCGTAAGCCGCCGTCCTCGATTCCGCCACCTGCCGTTGGGGCGGCACGGCGACCCTGTGCCGATGTGACCGCCGTCCCGCTCCCCCCGCTTCCCCGCAGACGCCTCCCCCGACGGCTCCCCCGTCGCGTCCCCGTCCGCCAGGCGCTGTGCCTGGTTCCGCTCGTGCTCGTCGCCGTGGCCGCCGTGCGGCACCGTTCGGTGCTCACCGAGGGCTTCGGCCAGCTGCGCACCGCCTCCTGGCCGTGGCTGCTCGCCGCGGCCGGGGCCACCTGCCTGACCTGGGTGGCCGCCGCGGTCACCCGCCAGGGAGCGGTGGTGCAGCCGCTGCCCAAAGCGCGCCTGCTCGCCACCCAGTTCGCGGCCGGTGCGGCCAACCATCTGCTGCCGACCGGGCTCGGCGCGGGCGCCGTGAACCTGCGCTTCATGACCGTGTGCGGAGTGCCGCTCGCGCGTTCCTCGGCCGCGCTGGCCCTGTATCTGCTGGCCGAGTGCGTGGGCCGGCTCGGTCTGCTGGCGGCGCTGCTGATCGCCTTCCCGGACGCGCTGCGGCTCGGTGCCCTGCTGCCGGACGGCTCGGTGCTCCCGCTGCTGCTCGGCGCGGCCGGCGTGCTGGCGGTGGCGGTGGCCGTCGTGACGCTGGTACGGCGGCTGCGCACGCGCGTGGTCGCGTTCCTGCGGGACGCCCTCGGCGAGGCGCGGTCGGTGCACACCCGGCCGGCCCGCGCCCTGGCCCTGTGGGGCGGCTCGCTGGCCTTCCCGGCGCTCCAGGCGGCGGGGCTCGCCGCGGTCGGGCAGGCACTGCGGCTGCCGGTGCCGCCCGCGCACATGGTGCTGGCCTACCTCGCCGCGACGGTGGCGGTGGCCCTGGTGCCCACGCCGGGCGGGCTGGGATCCGTGGAGGCGGCGCTGATCGTGGCACTGGTCGCGGTGGGCGGCCCGGCCGCGGTGGCCACGGCGGTGGTGCTGGCGTACCGGATCATCACCGTGTGGGTGCCGCTGGTGCCGGGGGCGCTCACGCTGGGGGCGCTGGTGCGGCTGAAGGTCATCTGAGGCAGAGTGGGCCCTTCGAGCCGCCGCCCGAGAAGGAGCACCCCACCGCGTGGGTGCCGCTGGTACCGAGGGCGCTCACGCTCGGGGCGCTGGTGCGGCTGAAGGTCATCTGAGGCAGAGTGGGCCCTTCGAGCCGCCGCCCGAGAAGGAGCACCCCACCGTGCCGGTCCGCGTGGAACGCAAGGGTTACGTGACCACGGTCGTCCTCTCCCGGCCGGAGGCCCGCAACGCCGTGGACGGCCCCACGGCCGCCGAACTCGCCGCCGCGTTCCGGGCGTTCGAGGCGGACGACGAGGCCCGGGTGGCGGTCCTGTGGGGCGAGGGCGGCACCTTCTGCGCGGGCGCGGACTTGAAGGCCGTCGGCACGGAACGCGGCAACCGGGTGGCGGAGGACGGCGACGGGCCGATGGGGCCGACGCGGATGCGGCTGTCCAAGCCGGTGATCGCGGCGGTGGCCGGGCATGCGGTCGCGGGCGGCCTCGAACTCGCCCTGTGGTGCGATCTGCGGGTCGCCGAGGAGGACGCGGTCTTCGGGGTGTTCTGCCGCCGCTGGGGCGTGCCCCTGATCGACGGCGGCACGGTACGGCTGCCCCGGCTGATCGGCACCAGCCGGGCCATGGACATGATCCTGACCGGCCGCCCGGTCCCCGCTCCGGAGGCCTACGCGTCGGGCCTCGCCAACCGCCTGGTGCCGAGCGGGCGTGCCCGCGCCGAGGCCGAGGCGCTCGCGGCGCAGATCGCCCGCTTCCCGCAGGCCTGCCTGCGCAGCGACCGTGCCTCGGTCCTCGACCAGGACGGGGCGACGGAGGAGGCGGCCCTGCTCGGTGAACTCCGGCACGGGGTCGGCGTGCTGGCGCAGAGCGCGGAGGGCGCCGCCCGCTTCGCCTCGGGCTCCGGACGCCACGGCTCGTTCACCGACCTGTGACCCGCCCGCAGCCCGTGCACCCCTCGCACCGCCACTTCCCCGGCCGGCCGTAACCGCGCGGCCCAGCCGGTGCTCACGCACGCTTTTCCACCCCCGGAGCCCACGCATCCTCCGTGCCGCCACCTCCCCGGCCCGGCAGCTCAGCCCGTGCTCGCGCGCACCTTTCCACCCCCGGAGCCCACGCGTCCTCCGTGCCACCGCCTCCCCGGCCCGGCGTAGCCGCACGGCTCAGCCCGTGCTCACCCTTACCTCCCCGCCCGCGGGGTCGACGCGGTCGTGCCAGCGGGCGGGGAGGGTCAGGGTGCGGTTGGGCAGGGCGGTGCCGGGGCCGAGCCGCTCGTGGTGCAGCAGGCGGCCGTCCTGGCGGACGTACAGGACCGGGCGGGTCAGCGGGGTGCCGGTGCGCAGGACGTGGCGAGCGGGCCGGGCGGCCGGTGTGACGCGGTTGGGGGCGATCCAGCGCAGCGGCGCCTCGACGGTGACGGGTACGCCCGGGTCCGGCCAGGGCGCGCCCGCCAGGAAGGCCAGGACGGCACCGGCCGCCCGGGCGCCCTCGCGGGCCGCGGTACCGGCGGGCTCCACTGCGTGCAGGACGTTGCCGGCGGCGAAGACACCGGGGCGCGAGGTGTGCAGGGAGCCGGCGACGGCGGGGCCGCGGGTACCGGGGTCCAGGGCGAGTCCGCCTCGCCGGGCGAGTTCGTGGTCGGGGACGAAGTCGCCGGTGAACACGACGGTGTCGCAGGGCAGTACGGCCGTGCGGCCGTGCCGGTGGCGGACGCGGACGCCGGAGAGCCTGCCCCGGCCGAGCAGTTCGGTGACCGTCGTGCCGGTCAGCAGCGGGATGCCGTGGGCCAGCCGGGCCGCCTGGGCGCGGCTGCGGCCGGTCTGGGCGCGCGGGTGCTCCGTGACCAGGGCGACGACCTCGGCGCCGGCCGCGCGGACGGTGCCCGCGGCGGCGTAGGAGACGTCCTCCGCGCCGGCCACTACCACGCGGGTGCCGATGTGCTGCCCGAACAGGTGGACCGCCTGCTGGAGTTCGCCGGTGGTGCAGACACCGGCGGGGCGGGTGCCGGGCACCAGGCGGGCGCTGCGGGGGCGTTCTCGGGCCCCGGTGGCGAGGACGACCGCCCGGGCCTCGATCGTCTCCGGTCCGCCGGGGCCGACGGCCGTGAGCACGGGCCCGGTGCCCCAGTCCAGTGCTGTCGTCCCGGTGCGCAGCACGGCGCCGGCCCGCTCGGCGGCCTCCGTGAGGAGACGGGCGTAGCCGGGACCGGTGAGCGGGCGGGTCCAGGTGCCGAAGCCGCCGTGCACGCAGTACCGGGGCACTCCGCCGGGCTGTGTCTCCCGCTCCAGCACCTCCACCCGCCCGGCGCCGGCGGCGGCCAGCCGTGCGGCGGCGGCGAGCCCGGCGGGACCGGCACCGACGACGAGAACGTCCACGCGGCGCACTGTCGTCATCCTCTGTTCCCTCCACCCGGCCCCCGCTCGAACAACTCCCGCACCGCCGCACCGCAGTAGAACCCCTGGCAGCGGCCCGCCCGGACACGGGTGCGGCGGCGCAGGCCGTCCAGGGTGCGGGGCGGGATCGTGCTGCCGAGGGCGTCGCGGATCTCGCCGCGGGAGACGCGCTCGCAGTGGCAGACGAGGGTGCCGTACTCGGGGTCGGCGGCAACGAGATCGGGCCGCTGGCAGGGGCGCGGGGCGGCCTCGCCGAGGTCGGGCATGGTCAGAGGCTCCAGGTCCGCCGCCGGGCCGAGACCGAGGCCGGTGTCGGCCAGCAGGCCGGTGACATGGGCGGCGATGGCCAGGGACGCGGTGAGGCCGGTGGAGCGGATGCCGCCGACGGTGACGTACGCCTGCTCGGGGTGGGCCACGATTCTGTAGTCCTCGTGCTCGGTGGCCGCCCGCAGCCCGGCATAGACGGCGGTGACCTCCTCGTCGAGCAGGGCGGGCAGGATGTGCCGGCCCTTCTCCCGAAGCGCGGCGAGACCTTCGGCGGTGGAGCCGGTGGCCCGCTTGTCGTGCAGGTCCTCGGCGGTCGGGCCGAGCAGGACGTTGCCGTGGACGGTGGGGGCGACCAGCACGCCCTTGCCGAGGGCGGTCGGCACGGGCAGGAGGATGTGCCGCACGAGCGGGCGGGCGAGCTTGTCGTACACGAGGAGCTGGCCGCGGCGGGGTGTCACGGTGAAGTCCTGGTGGCCCAGACCGCGGTCCAGGGTATCGGCGTGCAGCCCGGCCGCATTGACCAGGTGGCGGGCGTGCAGGGTGCCGCGGCTCGTGGTCAGCCGGTGTCCGTCCGCCCGCGTCGTCTGCTGAACAGCCGCGTTCAGGTGCAGGTCGACGCCGGCACGGACCGCCTGGGTGGCGTACGCCAGGGTGGTCGTCCAGGGGCAGATGATGCTCTCACCGGGGACGTGCAGGGCGCCGAGCGCGCCGGGGCCGAGGTGCGGTTCGCGGGCGTACAGCTCCCCGGCGCCCAGCAGGCGGGTCTCGCCGTAGCCGTTGCGTCCGGCCTTTCCGGCCAGCTCGGGCAGCGCGGCGAACTGCTCCTCGTCCCAGGCGACCAGCAGCGCGCCGACCCGTTCCACGGGGATGCCGGTCTCGGCGGCGTAGGCGCCGAGCCGGTGGTACCCCTCGCGGACCAGCCGGGCCTCCAGGGTGCCGGGGGTCGCGTCGAAACCGGTGTGCAGGATCGCGGTGTTGGCCTTGGACGTGCCCTGGCCGACGTCGTCCTGGGCCTCGACGAGGGCGATGCCGAGCCGCGGATGACGGGCGAGTTCGCGGGCGATGGCGCAGCCGACCACACCGGCCCCGACGATCGCCACGTCGTACGTCTTGTCCGGCAGCGGGCCGTCCGCCGTGACCGTCACGAGCCGAGGAGGGCCGTGACGGCGGTACGGAAGCGGGCCCGGCGTTCGGCGGCCCGGTCGGCCGGGATGCGGGGCTCGTACACGGCGGCGGGCTTCCAGTCGGGCAGGGCCGCTTCGACGCTCAGGCCGGGATCGGCGCCGAGGCGGGCGAGCACGGCGGCGCCGAGCGCCGTGGCATCGGGCAGCGCGGAGACCTCGACCGGGCGCTGCAACAGGTCGGCCTGGGTCTGCATGAGGAGCGCGGAACGGGTGAGCCCGCCGTCGACGCGGAGCGTGTCCAGGGGCGCGCCGAGGTCGGCGGCGGCGGCCTCGGCGAGTTCGGCGACCTGCGCGGCGATGCCCTCGCACAGCGCGCGCACCAGGTGTCCGGCGGTGGTGTCGAGTCCGAGTCCGGTGAGGGAACCGCGCAGATCGCCGCGCCACCAGGGGGCCGCGAGTCCGGCGAGGGCCGGGACGAAGGTGACGCCGCCGCTGTCGGGGACGGCGCCGCCCACCGGGTCGAGGTCGGCGGCCGAGGAGATGACGCCCAGGTCGGTGAGCCAGCGGACCGCGGACGCTGCCGTGTAGACCTGGCCGTCCAGGCAGTAGCCGGTGCGTCCGGCGAGCCGCCAGGCCACGCAGCTGACCAGGCCCGAGCTGCCGCGCCGGGGGCGGTCGCCGGTGTGCGCGAGCAGGAACGCCCCGGTGCCGTAGGTGCACTTGGCGGCACCCGGCCCGGTGATGCGCTGGGCGAGCAGGGCGGCCTGCTGGTCGACGATCAGTCCGGTCACCGGGATCTCGGTCCCGAACGCCCGTGTCGTGCCCACGGTCCGGGCGGCGTCCGTCACCTCGGGCAGTCGCTCGCCGGACAGCCCGTAGAGGTCGAGGGCGCGCGGGGACCATTCGACGCGGTCCAGGTCCAGCAGCTGGGTGCGGCCGGCGGTGGCGGCGTCGGTGACGAAGGCACCGGTGAGACGGTGCACCAGCCAGGAGTCGGAGGTGGTGACGACGCCCTCGCCGGTGAGGTGACGGCGAATCCAGGCCATCTTGGGCGCGGCGAAGTACGGATCGAGGGGCAGGCCGGTCAGCTGCTGCAACTCCTCGGCGTGGGCGGCGAGTTCGGTGCAGATGCTCTCGGCGCGCCGGTCCTGCCACACCAGGGCGTCGGTGATCGGCCGGCCGGTGCCGGGGTCCCAGGCGAGGACGGTCTCGCCCTGGTTGGCGAGGCCGAGCGCGACGACGTCCTCACCGGCCTCGGCGAGCGCACGGCCTCCGGCCTCGACCACCGAGTCGTACAGCTCGGCCGGGTCGACCTCGACCAGCCCTCCGGGCAGGTACCGCGGCCTGACCTCGGCGAACCCGGTGCCGAGTACGCCGCGTTCCGGGCAGACGACGAGCGCCTTGGTACCGGACGTGCCCTGGTCGACGGCGAGCACCGGCCCCGTCATCGTGCGTCCTCCGCTCCGGCCGTGAAGATCACCACGCCAGCCTGCCGCCGTACCGGACCCGGCGTCAAGGTTTTCCGGCGGTCGGTCAACTCGCCCGGCAGATGGTTGACTTGGCAACAATGGTACGGCGGAACCTCCACCTCTATAGTGACCGCCGACCACACGTGAGATCTCCATCACCGCCCAGGGGAGGGCTGTTGCTACGTCACCCCGCCACCACGCCCCTGCGCCAGTGGACCGGGGCCGGCGGCTGATGGCCAGAGACGGAGCCCGCCCCTCCTACGACCCCGCCGGCCCCGACCACGCGCTGCGCGCCGCCCTCCAGGACCTGCGCACCGGCCGCTGGATGGCCATGCGCACCCTCCTCGCGGACACCACGGACTGGGGGCAGTGGACCCGGCGCACCCAGGTCCTCGCGGCGGCCGCGGCCGGCACCGACGTGGTGCGGGCCTGGCACGCCGAGGAACCGGGGAACGCTCATGTGACGGTGATGCACGCCCGGGTCGGCGTGGAGCGCGCGCTGCGTGCCAGGCGCGAACGGCACCGCCGCACCCATGAGCTGTGGATCGAGGCGTGGGACGTCGCCCAGTCCGCGACCGCGGCCGCCCCACGGGACCCCGTGCCCTGGGTGTGTCTGCTGGCACTGGCCCAGCTCGATCCGGAGCAGCGCTGGGAGGAGCACCGGGCCGCGGCGCCGGAGCCGATGCTGCCGCCGGGGCCGTGGGGGCTGCTGGCCGAGGCCGGCAAGCGGGACCCGTTCAACCGCGAGGCCCACCACCGGATGCTGCAGTTCCTCTACGCGCGTGGCGGTCCGGGCCGGCCGGCCGAGGCCGCCGGGTACGCGCAGTGGGCCGCCGGCCAGGCCCCGCCCGGCTCCGCGCTGCACCTGCTGCCGCTGTACGTCCGCGTGGAGCGTTACCGCCGGGACAGCGGGCACGACGCGGCGCTGGACCTGCACTGGGTGGTGGAGGAAGCGGCCCGCGAGGCGCGGCGCGCCCTGCACTCGTGGTTCGAGCACACGCAGGGCGCCGAACGCTCGCTGCTGGACCTCAACCACTTGGCCCACGCCCTGTGGGGGTCGCTCCAGTTCCCCGACGCCGCACGGGTTTTCGACGCGATCGGCCCGTACTTCACACCGCCGCCCTGGATGTACCGCACACCGGACAGGGACCGCGCGGTGGACATCTTCGTCCAGGCCCGGGAACGCTGCCGGGCCGCCGGGGAGGGCGCACACTTCTGACCGCCCCGGACAGCGGGCCGGAGCCCCGGCACCCGCGCCCGAACGCTCCTGCGCGCCACCTCCTGCACGGCCCCGCGCACCACCTGCCCAACCCACCGCACCCCCTGCACCGCCCCGCCGCACCCCTGCACCGCCTGCGCTCCACCCCCGCACGGCCCTCCGCACCACCCGCACCGCCTCCGCACCACCCCCGCACGGCCCTCCGCACCACCCCTGAACGTCCCCGTTCGACACCCGTTGATCCCGGAGGTCTCCACGTGTCCCCCACCCCCGATCCCTCGCCCACCCCTTCCCCCGGTGTGCTGCAGCAGGACGAGGAGCAGCGTCTGCGCGAACTCGGTTACCGGCCGGTGCTGGCCCGTCGCATGGGCGGGTTCGGCAACTTCGCGATCAGCTTCTCGGTGATCTCGATCCTGTCCGGCTGCATGACCCTGTACGGCTTCGGCCTGAACACCGGCGGTCCCGCCGTGATGCTGTGGGGCTGGGCGGGCGTCGGCCTGTTCGTGCTGTGCGTCGGTCTCGCGCTCGCCGAGGTCACCAGCGCCTACCCGACCTCCGGCGCCCTGTACTACATGGCCGACCGGCTCGGCGGCCGGCGCTGGGGCTGGTACACGGGCTGGCTGAACCTCCTCGGTCTGCTCGGCGCCATCGCCGGCATCGACTACGGCGCCGCCCTGTTCACCGGCGCGTTCGCGAACCTCCAGTGGGGCTTCGAGCCGACGCCCGGCAAGACCATGCTCATCTTCTGCGCCATCCTGCTGCTGCACGCCGTGCTGAACCTCTTCGGGGTCCGCCTGGTCAGCGTGCTCAACTCGGTCAGCGTGTGGTGGCACCTGGGAGGCGTCGCCCTGATCGTCGGCGCGCTGGCGATCGTCCCCGACCACCACCAGTCGCCGTCCTTCGTGTTCACCGGGTTCGTCAACGAGACCGGGTGGGACAACCCGCTGTACGTGGCGGCGATCGGCCTGCTCCTCGCGCAGTACACCTTCTCCGGCTACGACGCCTCCGCCCACCTGTCCGAGGAGACCTCGCACGCCTCGGTGGCCGCCTCCCGGGGCATCGTCCGCGCCATCTGGGTGTCCTGGCTCGCCGGCTTCGTGCTGCTGGCCGGCCTGACCTTCGCCATCCAGGACTACGACGCCACGCGCGCCACGGACACCGGCGTACCGCCCGCCCAGATCCTGCTCGACGGCCTCGGCACCGACGGCGCCAGCGCGCTGCTGCTCGTCGTGATCACCGCCCAGCTGTTCTGCGGGAACGCCGAGGTCGCCGCCGCCAGCCGGATGGTGTTCGCGTTCAGCCGGGACGGGGCGCTGCCCGGCTCGCACCTGTGGCGCAAGGTGAGCGGCCGCACCCAGACCCCGGTCGCCGCAGTCTGGCTGTCCGTCGTCGTGGCCTGCGTACTCGCCCTGCCGTCGCTGTACTCGGCGACGGCGTACAACGCGGTGACCGCCATCAACGTCATCGGCATCACCCCCGCCTACGCCATCCCCGTGTATCTGCGGCTGCGCGCGGGCGACCGGTTCCAGCCGGGGCCGTGGCAACTGGGCCGCTGGAGCAAGCCGATCGGCTGGATCGCGGTCGTGTGGGTGGCCTGCGTGACGGTCCTGTTCTGCCTGCCGCAGGGGTCACCGGTCACCGTCGACACCATGAACTACGCGTCGGTGGCGCTCGCCGTGGTCCTGGTCCTCGCCAGCGTCTGGTGGTACGTCGCCCGCCGGTCGTACGGCACTCCCACCACCGCGGCCTACGGCAGCGACCGCGACCAGGCCGAATTCGCCGAGGGCATCGTCTGAGCCGTCCGAGGAGCACCGGTCCGGGTACGAACTGCAGTGCCGGATACGGCAGGATGAACGAGCGCGCCGGTCACCGGAGTTCCGGGGCCGGCGCGGTCGCACATTCCGGACATCGAGCAGGTGGCAACGTGACGAGACTTCACAGCTGGCTCTCCGCAGCAGTTCTGCGCCCCGGGGGTGACCGGTGAACCGCGCGCTGACCCTGGACGACCTCGTCCTCGCCGGCATCGCCCTGGCGGCGGGCCTGGTGCTCGCCGTCCTGTCGCGCACCCTCCTGCGCTGGCTGGCCAAGCACGCCAAGCGGACCCGCTGGAGCGGCGACGACGTCATCGTGGACGCGCTGCGCTCGGTCGTCCCCTGGGCGGCGATCGCGGGCGGCGCGTCGGCGGCGGCGGCCGTACTGCCGCTCACCCGGTCCGTCCAGCACCACGTCAACCAGGTGCTCCAGGTCTGGCTGATCGTCGTGGTGACGTTCTCCGCGGCCCGGGTCGTCGCCGGCCTGGTCCGCTCGGTCACCCAGTCCCGCTCCGGCGTCGCGGGCTCGGCGACCATCTTCGTCAACATCACCCGCGTCCTGGTCCTGGCGATCGGCTTCCTGGTCGTCCTGCAGACCCTCGGCATCTCCATAGCGCCGTTGCTCACCGCCCTGGGAGTCGGCGGCCTGGCGGTGGCCCTCGCCCTGCAGGACACGCTCGCCAATCTGTTCGCGGGCGTCCACATCCTCGCCTCCAAGACGGTTCAGCCGGGCGACTACATCCGGCTGAGCAGTGGCGAGGAGGGGTACGTCGTCGACATCAACTGGCGCCAGACGACGGTCCGCCAGCTGTCCAACAACCTGGTGGTCATCCCCAACGGCCAGCTCGCCAAGGCCAACATGACCAACTACACGCGGCCCGAGCAGGAGCTGACCGTGCTGGTGCAGGCCGGCGTGAGCTACGACTCCGACCTGGAGCACGTCGAGCGGGTGACCGCGGAGGTGGTCACGGACGTCATGACGGACGTCACGGGCGCCGTCCCGGACCATGAGCCGGCCATCCGCTTCCACACTTTCGGCGACTCCCGGATCGGCTTCACGGTCATCCTCGGTGTGGGCGAGTTCAGCGACCAGTACCGGATCAAGCACGAGTTCATCAAGCGCCTGCACCGCCGCTACCGCGAGGAGGGCATCCGCATACCGGCCCCCACCCGCACGGTGGCCCTGCAGCAGGGCTCGGTGCTGATCCCGCAGCAGCGCAGCGGCGACGACGCACCCACCGGATCCCCCGTCGCCGAATAGGGCCCCGGGCGGTCCGGCCCGCGGGTGCGGGCGGTCGTATGCTCGGAAGGGCATGAACGTCTCCCCCGATCCCACGGATCCCGGGCCGCGCCGTCGCGACGCCGGCCGGCCCGACCTCGACGCGCGTCTCGACGCGCTCGCAGGGCAGCCGTTCCGGGCGAAGTTCCACCTGCGCGGGCGGGACCGGGCGACCGCTGGGCTGAAGGGCCCGGCCACGATCCGGTGGCACGCGTACGACCTGATCGCCAAGCGGCTGGCGCCGGCCGCGCCGTACAAGGACGGCAAGCAGACGCCGTACCGCGGCCACCCGGTGTTCGTGGCCCAGCACGCGACCGCCACCTGCTGCCGGACCTGCCTGGAGCGCTGGCACGGCATCCCGAAGGGACGCGAGCTGACCCGCACCGAACACGTGTACGTAGTGGAGGTGATCTGCAGATGGATCGCGCGTGAGATGACGGACGGCACATTTTCCGGACAGGACCCCTGTCGAGCCGACCCCGGTCACGAGATATCTTGATGTCGAGCAATGTTGCAGACGTGGAGCGGAGCACCCGGTGACTGACTCGACCATCATCTACACCTACACAGACGAGGCCCCGGCCCTGGCGACGCATTCGTTCCTGCCGGTGATCCAGGCGTACGCCTCGCAGGCCGGTGTGCCCGTGACGACCCGGGACATCTCGCTGGCCGGGCGCATCATCGCCGTCTTCCCGGAGTACCTGAACGAGGACCAGCGCATCCCCGACGCGCTGACCGAGCTGGGCGAGCTGGCCAAGACCCCCGCGGCCAACATCATCAAGCTGCCGAACATCTCGGCGTCCATTCCGCAGCTGAAGGCCGCCGTCGCCGAGCTGCAGGCCAAGGGCTACGCGCTGCCGGACTACCCGGACGAGCCGAAGACCGACGAGGAGCGCGAGATCCGCGCCCGCTACGACAAGATCAAGGGCTCCGCGGTCAACCCGGTGCTGCGCGAGGGCAACTCCGACCGCCGTGCCCCGGCGTCGGTGAAGAACTACGCCAAGACCCACCCGCACCGCATGGGCGCCTGGACCTCCGAGTCCAGGACGAACGTGGCGACCATGGGTGAGAACGACTTCCGCTCCACCGAGAAGTCCGTGGTGATCTCCGAGGCCGGCAAGCTGAAGATCGAGCTGGTCGCCGAGGACGGCACCACCACGGTGCTGAAGGAGTCCGTACCGGTCCTGGAGGGCGAGGTCGTCGACGCCTCCGTCCTGCACGTCGCCGAGCTGGAGCAGTTCCTCGCCGCGCAGGTCGCCCGCGCCAAGCAGGAGGGCGTCCTGTTCTCGGTGCACCTGAAGGCCACGATGATGAAGGTCTCCGACCCGATCATCTTCGGTCACGTGGTGCGCGCCTTCTTCCCGAAGACGTTCGCGAAGTACGGCCAGACCCTCAAGGCGGCCGGCCTCACCCCGAACGACGGCCTCGGCGGCATCCTCAAGGGCCTGGAGAACCTGCCCGAGGGCGCCGAGATCAAGGCCTCCTTCGACGCCGAGATCGCCGAGGGCCCGGCCCTCGCCATGGTCGACTCGGACAAGGGCATCACCAACCTGCACGTGCCGTCGGACGTCATCATCGACGCCTCCATGCCGGCGATGATCCGCACGTCCGGCCACATGTGGGGCCCGGACGGCCAGGAGCACGACGCCCTCGCCGTGATCCCGGACTCCTCCTACGCCGGTGTCTACCAGGCCGTCATCGAGGACTGCCGGGCCAACGGCGCCTACGACCCGTCGACCATGGGCTCCGTCCCGAACGTCGGCCTGATGGCGCAGAAGGCCGAGGAGTACGGCTCCCACGACAAGACCTTCGAACTGCCGGCCGCAGGCACCGTCCGCGTGCTCGACCAGGCCGGCAACGTCCTGATCGAGCAGCCGGTCGCGCAGGGCGACATCTTCCGCGCCTGCCAGACCAAGGACGCCCCGATCCGCGACTGGGTCAAGCTGGCCGTCACCCGCGCCCGCGCCACCGGCGACCCGGCCGTGTTCTGGCTGGACGAGGGCCGCGCCCACGACGCCAACCTGATCGCCAAGGTCCGGCAGTACCTGCAGGAGCACGACACCGAGGGCCTGGACATCAGGATCCTGTCCCCGGTCGAGGCCACCAAGCTGTCGGTGGAGCGCATCCGCCGCGGCGAGAACACCATCTCGGTGACCGGCAACGTGCTGCGTGACTACCTGACCGACCTGTTCCCGATCCTGGAGCTGGGCACCAGCGCCAAGATGCTGTCGGTCGTCCCGCTGATGGCGGGCGGCGGCCTGTTCGAGACGGGCGCCGGCGGCAGCGCGCCGAAGCACGTCCAGCAGCTGGTCAAGGAGAACTACCTGCGCTGGGACTCGCTCGGCGAGTTCTTCGCGCTCGTCCCGTCCTTCGAGCAGTACGCGGCGGCCACCGGCAACACCCGCGCCAAGGTCCTCGCCGACACCCTGGACCGCGCCACGGCGACCTTCCTCAACGAGGACAAGTCCCCGACCCGTCGCGTCGGCGGCATCGACAACCGCGGCAGCCACTTCTACCTGTCCCTGTACTGGGCGCAGGAGCTGGCCCGGCAGACCGACGACGCCGACCTGGCCAAGGCCTTCGCGCCGTTCGCCGAGACCCTCGCCGCGAACGAGCAGAAGATCGTGGACGAGCTGAACGCCGTCCAGGGCAAGCCGGCCGACATCGGCGGCTACTACCAGGTCGACAAGGCCAAGGCCGACGCGGTCATGCGCCCCTCGTCCACCTGGAACGAGGCCCTGGCGTCCCTGAGCTGACGCCCGCGGCCCGGCGGTCCCCTGCGGCCCGACGGTCCCTGACGACTCCGCCCCGGTCGGCACTGCCCGGCCGGGGCGGAGTCGTTCAACCCGGCCGCCCGCCCGCACCGCCCACCCGAGCCGCCAGCCCGTACCGCCCACCCGAGCCGCCGCCCGCACCGTTCGCCCGAGGCGCTCACCCGTGCCGCTCGGTGCGGGCTCGCCGCGGAGCCCTCGTTGTCGGTGCCGTATGACACCTTGATCGTGTACGACGCCGCAGACGACCACCTCCGGAGCAGCCCGTGACCGAGCCCGCCGCCTCCTTCGAACTTCTCCCCGGTGCCGCCGAGTCGCCCGTGCTGCTGCATGTGCCGCACTCGGCGCGGGCCATACCCGCGGACGTCCGCGACGGCATCGTGCTGGACGACACCGCGCTGGCACGGGAACTGGACCACATCACGGACGCGCACACCGCCGAGATCGCCCGCCGGGCCGCCGAGCTGGCGGGGCTCACCCCCTGGCGGTTCGTGAACCGGCTGTCCCGGCTGGTGGTGGACCCGGAGCGGTTCCCGGACGAGCGGGAGGAGATGGCGGCCGTCGGGATGAGCGCCGTGTACACGCGGACCACGCACCGCGGCGAGCTGCGGCCCGCGGACACCGACCCCGAGCCGCTGCTCGCCCGCTACTTCCGGCCGTACGCCGAGGCCATGACGGAGGCGGTGGCCGGCCGGCTGGCCGCGACCGGACGCGCCGTGATCGTCGACGTGCACTCGTACCCGTCCGAGCCGCTCCCCTACGAACTCCACGGGACCGGCCCGCGCCCGCCGGTGTGTCTGGGCACGGACGCCTTCCACACCCCGCGGGAGCTGACCGAGGCCGCGCGGAAGGCGTTCGCCGGGTGCGGGGAGACGGGACTGGACAGCCCGTTCGCGGGCACCTACGTGCCGCTGGAGTTCTACGGCACGGACGCCCGGGTCGGTGCGCTGATGGTGGAGATCCGGCGGGACACCTACATGTCCGAGCCGGGCGGGCCGGCCGGGCCGGGACTGGACCGACTCGCCACCGCCCTGGCCGCCCTCGTCGACGCCGTGTAGCCCACGGGCCGGAGCACGTCACCCGGCCCGCACGGCACACACGCCGGCCACTCCCTCCGACGCCCTGTGGTCCACCGACCCGGAGCGCGCTCCCGCCCCCCACTGCACACGCGGTCGGCCGCCCCCTCCGACGCCCTGTGGTCCAAGGACCGGGCACGGTCCCCGGCCCGTGGCTCCTCTCCGGCGTGTGGCGTCCGGCAACGGACGAACGCGCATGCGGCACCGGTGCCTTCAGGCCCGGAGCCACTCCGTGACGATCACCTCCGCGCCGGTGCTGAGCCGCAGGGCGAACGGGCCGGCCGGTGGGGCGGCGCTGGTGAACCGGCCGAGGGGGTCGGCCGTGACCGTGCGGGCGCTCTGCGGGCCGCCGAGCACCTCGATGCGCGCCGACTGCGGCGGGAGCACCTGGCCGATCAGCCCGTCCGGCGTGACCTCCACGTCGACGGTCGTCCGGCCCGCGCGGAACGTCAGCATGCGCGACACGTCCGTGACGCCCCTGACCGGCAGGGCGTCCACGAGCGAGTCGAAGGTCAGCTCGGCCAGCCGGGCGTCCAGATCACGCAACGCGAAGGCCTCCAGCGCCGATTGCAGCAGCTCGGCCGGTACCGGGTCCAGGACGGCGGCGGCCTGGCGCAGCTCCTCCTCCAGCAGCGCGTCCGCGAACTGGTCCCGGTCCGCGCCCGGTCGGCCGGGCATCGGGTTCTCGTCGTCACCGTTCACAGCGCACCTCGCGCGTCCATCCGGGCCCGCAGCCGGCGCAGACAGCGCTGGCGCAGCGGGCCGATACTGCCGACCGCGATACCGAGGGCGGCCGAGATCTCTCCGTAGCTGGGCGGCGGCGAGGCCATCAGCACGCGCAGCAACTGCCGGCAGCGCTCGCCCAGTCCGTCCAGCTCCTGCCACAGCCGGCGGACCCGCTCGGCCCGGTCCGCCGCATCCTCCGAATCGATCAGCGTCTCTTCCGGCGTGCGCTCCTGGCTGGCCCGGTCGAGCACCTGCGGATCGTCGGTCAGGGTCAGCCGCGCCAGTCCTCTGAGCACCTTCAGGCACTCGTGGCGGGCCGTGCTGGCCAGCCAGGCACCGGCCTTGTCGGGTTCCCGGATCCGGCTCAGGTGCTGGGCGAAGCGGAACCACACGGTCTGGAAGACCTCGTGCCCGTCGGCGTCCGACAGCCGGTGGGCGCGGACCACCGACCACACCAGCGGACTCAGCCCTTCCACCAGCGCCTTCCAGGCCGCCGCGTCGCCGTCGACGGCGGACTGGACCAACGCGCCGACCTCTGTTCGGTCCACGGTTCCACCCCTCGTGTACGGCACGTCATCGTACGCCGCGGAGCGGAGGGTTCCGGCCCTCATGCGGGCAGAGCCGGGATCACGACCGGGACGGGGCGCCAGGTCGGCGGAAAGAGCGCCGGGACGTGCGCCCCGCGCACCTCGGCCCGGTCCGTGGTGGCTGCGAGCAACCGGGCGCCGGCCGTGCGCGGGTCGCGCTCCCCGTACGCCGTCATACGGGCGGCGACGAGCCCGGCGGCGACCGGCGTGGCGAAGGAGGTGCCGCTCCACTGGGCGAGGCCGTCGAACATCACCTGGTCCGGCTTGGCCCCGGTGCTCTCCCGCCCCTCGCTCAGCACGCCGGTGTGGCGCGGGTACTGGCAGGTGCAGGCGTAGTCGGCGCCGTACCGGCAGCTGTCGTAGCTGGAGTGCTGGTAGACGTACGGCACGGGCACGGTGAATCCGGTGAGGGCGCTGGTGAGGCGCTCGCCGGGGGCGTGGACGCGTACCCAGGGGCCGTGGTTGCTGAAGCAGGCCCCGGACTCGCCGTCCGTGCGCAGCGCACCGACCGACAGGACGCTGTCGGCGTACTCGGGCAGGGCGGCGTAGGCGGCGGGCCAGAACGGGGTGTCGCTGCCGTTGTTGCCGGCGGCGGCCACCAGCAGGGTGCGCTGGACGCTCAGTTCCTGCATGAACGCGTCCAGGCCGATCAGGCCGTCGGTGTCCTCGCTGGCGGCGCCCGCGGAGAGGCTGATGATGTCGGGCCAGCCGTCCCGGTCGACCGCCTCGAAGAGCTTGGCGGCGAAGTCGGACTCCAGGACGGCACCGGCGTCGTCGAGCGTGCCGCGGACGGTGATGTCGGTGTTGGGCGCGACGGCCGCGAGGATGCCGGCGATGAACGTGCCGTGGCCGACGTACTGATGGAGCACGCCGTCGCCGTCGGTCTCGGTCAGCTGGGCGTCGCCGGTGGTGTGGGCGAGCAGCGGGCAGGAGAGGTGGTCGTGCACCAGGCCGGTGTCGACCACGAGGACACCGACCGCGGTGGCCGGGTCGTAACTGCCCTCGGCCGGAGCGGGGTTGGCGGGCTCGGTGCGCGGAACGGGCACCGGCTCGTCGCCCGGGCAGGCGTTGACCGCGATGTGCACCACATGGTTGCGGCCGACCAGCCGGCGGCCCTGGCGACCCTCCGCTTCCCGCACCGCGCGCAGGGCGTGCGGCACGGTGTCCTCGCCCTCGGCCGGGTCGCCGACCCGGATGCGGGTGACGCCGGTGCGGCCGGCCTGCGGGCCCATGCGGCGCACATGGTCGGGGACGAGGCCCGCGGTCTCGGTGAAGTGCGTGCGCACGGTGTCCTCCACGAACCGGGCCTCCTCGCCGTCCCGGACGAGGACGACGCCCTTCTCGTAGAGGAGCCCGGCGGCGTCGTCCGGCCCCATGGTCAGGGGAACGTCGCGCAGGGAGCGCTGGATGTGGTGGAACTGCTCGTGGAATCGCTGTGGTGCCATGTGGTGTCCTCCCCCTCAAGACGCTGTTCGACAGTGAGAGTCGCGGCGTCACCGTCTGATACAGCAGGCCACTACCATGCGAGACGTGACAGCGGGAAGCGAGCCGGTTCTCGAACTGCTGCCCATGGTGTTCGCCGACCCGGGCGAGGCCCGGGCACGTGCCGAACACGTGCTGCGCGGGGGCCCGACGCCCTTGTACGCCAGCGTGGCCCATCAGGTGCTCGGCATCTGGCAGCGGGACTTCGGCGATCTGCGGATCGCGCTGCGGCATCTGCGGCGGGCCCGGGATCTGGCCGCCCGCGCCGAGTCCGCCGACCGCGAGGCCGATGTGCTCGCGACGCTGGGGGTCGCACTGGTGCACGCGGGGCGCACGCGGCAGGGGCTCGCATCCTTCGACCGGGGTGTCGCCCGGGGCTCCGGACACACCCGGGCCCGGGTGCTGTACCGGCGGGCGTACGTCTGGTGGGTGCTGGGGCATCACCGGGAGGCGCTGGAGGACGTACGGCGGGCGCTGCCGGTGCTGCGGCAGGCCGCCGACGACATCTGGACCGCGCGGGCGCTGACCCTGCGGGCCACGGTGCATCTGGCGCTCGGCGCCGTGGACCGGGCGGTCGCGGACTTCACGGCGGCGGAACGGTTGTGGGGCACCACCGGCCAGGAGCACGACAAGGCGGACGCGGTGGAGAGCCGGGGGCTCGCCGCCTTCCGGTCCGGGGACATCCCCGCGGCACTGCGGCTGCTGGACGAGGCCGAGGAACGCTACGCCAAGCTGGGCACCCCGACGTACAACCTGTCGACCCGGCGCTGCGAGGTCCTGATGGCGGCGGGGCTCGCCCCGGAGGCGCTGGCCGAGGCGGACGCGGCGATCGCGCTGCTGGACCGGATCGGCGGGCAGTCCACGCGCAAGGCCGAGCTGCTGCACGCCGCCGCCCGGGCCGCCCGCTCGGCCGGCGACGCGCACACCGCGATAGCCCGGGCCGCCCTCGCCGTACGGCTGTTCGCGGCGCAGCGCAGGACGTGGTGGGAGACGCACGCCCGGCTGGTGCTGATCGAGGCACGGGTGGCGGCCGGGCGCCGGTCGGGGCGGATGGTCGCGGACGCGGCGGCGGTCGCCGAGAAGCTGGCCGCATTCGGCTCGCCCGCCGCGCCGGAGGCCTCGCTGCTCGCGGGCCGGATCGCGCTGGCGCTGGGCTGGACCGCGGACGCGGAACGGCATCTGGCGGTGGCCGCGCGCAGCCGGCACGGCGGGCCGCCGCCGGCCCGGATGACGGGCTGGGCGGCACAGGCGCTGCGGGCACGGGCGGCCGGCTCGCAGCGGGGTGTGCTGGAGGCGTGCCGGCGCGGCCTGGACGTGCTGGACGATCACCGGATGACGCTGGGCGCCTCGGAGCTGCGCGCCCACGCGACCGCGCAGGGCGCCGAACTGGCCGCCCTGGCCCAGGAGGTGAGCCTCGCCCAGGGCAGCCCGCGGCGGCTGCTCGCGTGGAGCGAGCGGTGGCGGGCCACCGTGCTGTCGGCGCCGCCGACCCGGCCGCCCGACGATCCGGCGCTGCTGAGCGGGCTGACCGCCTACCGGGAGATCGCGGCCCGTGCGGAGGCCGCCCGGATGGAGGGCCGCCCGGTGCCGGCGCTGGAGCGCGAACAGCGGCGCCTGGAACGGGAGATTCGCTCCCGGACGCGCCACATGGGCGGCGCCGGCACCGACGCCGGCGACCGGTTCGACGCGGCCCGGCTGCTGGACCGGCTCGGTGACGGGCGGCTGGCCGAACTGGCCGTGGTCGACGGCCGGGTGCACGTCCTGCTGTGCGGGCAGGGCAGGGTACGGCGGTTCACGGGCGGGTCGTTGGCGGAAGCGGTGGCGGAGGCCGAGCATGTCCAGGCGGGGCTGCGCCGGCTCGCGCACCCCGGGGCCGAGGCACGGCTGCCGCTCGTGGAGGCGGCCGGACGGCGGCTGCAGGAGCTGCTGCTGGCCGGTGCCGCGGCACAGCTCGGCCCGGGACCGGTGGTGATCGTGCCGCCGGGGGCGCTGCACCGGGTGCCGTGGGCGCTGCTGCCGGCGCTGCGGGAGCGGGTGCTCAGCGTGTCGCCGTCGGCGGGCAGCTGGCTGCGCGCCCGGGAGACGGCGCCGCCACCGGACGGGCGGCCGGTGCTGGTACGCGGCCCCGGACTCGCGACGGGCGGCGCGGAAGTGCCCGAACTGGCCGGCCGGTACGGCACGGCGACGGTCCTGGAGGGCGACGACGCCCAGGTGCCCCGGGTCCTGGCGGAACTCGACGGCGCGGGTCTCGCGCACCTCGCGGCCCACGGCACGTTCCGGGCCGACAGCCCCCTGTTCTCCGCGCTGCGGATGGCCGACGGTCCGCTGATCGTGCACGACTTCGAGCGCCTGGCCCGCAGTCCGTACCGGATCATCCTCTCCAGCTGCGACACCGCCCGCCTGGCCTCGGTCGGCGCGGACGAACTCCTCGGCCTCGTCACGGCGTTGCTGCCGCTGGGCACTGCCGGTGTGGTGGCCAGCAGCGCACCGGTCAACGACGCGGCGGTGGTCCCCCTGATGCTCGCCCTGCACAAGGGACTCGGCGCGGGACTCTCCCTGGCCGAGGCCCTGCGCGACGCCCGCGCGGCCCTGCCCGGGGACGCGGTGCACCAGGCGACGGGCTGGGCTTTCGCGGCGTTCGGAGCGGCGTGAGAAGGCACGCCTGACCGAGCGGACGCCGCACCTTTACTACGCGGTATCTCTCTCCGGCCCGGCCACCAGGCAGGGCAACGCGCCCCGGTCCCCCGTACCGAGTCGCGTGTACGCGCTGTACAGGTGATTGCCGACCGTCCGCACCGACAGCGTCAGCCTGTCGGCGATCTCACGGTTGCTCAGGCCGGCCGCAGCGAGTGCGACGATCTGCCGCTGGCGGGCGGTGAGTTCACCGAGGACGAGTCCGGTCAGGGCGGGTGTGCGGGCGCCCTCGCACCGCCGGGCCAGTGCCAGCGCCCGGGTACGGGAGCGCCGCGCGGCCCGTGGGTCCCGGTGGACGCGTACGGCCTGTGCGTGCGCCTCCGCCGCGTACAGCAGGAAACCCCGCTCGGCCAGGGCTTCCGCGGCCCGGTCCAGTGCGGCCGCGTCGCCGCGGGCGAGCGCGTCGGCGTGCCGGGCGAGCACGCTGCCGGCCGGCAACCGGCCGACCGCCCGCTCGGGAGCACCCGCGCGTACGGCGCCATAGACCCCGTGGACGCCGTCCGGCTCGGCCGCTTCGCCCGATGCGCCGTCGGCCAGCCGGAGTTCTCTTCGGCACCCGGGATCCGACGGCGTCCCCCGCAGTCCCTCCCGGGCCCACGCCGCCGCCTCCCGCAGTTCGCCGCGCAGCCGGGCGAACCGGGCACGGACCTCGGCGTACCGAGCCGGCAGCGGGCCGTCCTCCGCCACCAGCCACTCCCCCACCGGTGTCGGTACCGGCCGGACGTCGAACTGCTCCATCCGCCCTACCAGGGTGCGCTGTTCGGCCGCGAGGGCGGGGCCGTGGGCGTCGGCGGCGCGGGCCAGGCGCCGGGCCCGCAGGGTTCCGGTCGTGGCGCGCAGCGCGGGGCCGTGCAGCGGGTGGGCGAGGGTGACGGCACCCTGCTCGTCGACGTGGATCAGGCTGTCCGCCTCCAGGCCTTCGAGGACGTCCAGGTGCAGCTCGTCCAGCGGGACCGGAAGCGGCTCGGCGAACGCGAGGCGTTCCAGGACGGCGCGTTCGCCGGGCACGGACCGCTCCAGGGCGGGGGCGAGCCGCTCGCGGACGGCGGGTGTGACCGGCAGCGGACCCCGCCAGGACCGCTCGCCGGTACCCGGGACGGGTGTCAGCCGGCCGGACCCGGCGAGAGCGGTCACCAGGTCGCGCAGCAGCCGCAGATCACCCTGGCAGGCCCGGTGCAGCCGGCGCACGGTGAGCGGTTCGAGTTCCGAGCCGGCGAGCAGCCGGGCGGTGTCCGTGCGGGACAGCGGGTCGAGGGCCAGCCGGGGCAGCAGTTCCCCGGTCCACAGCCGGGACACCGCGCCCGGCGCGGGCACGCCGTCCGCCGCGGCCACGACCAGGCGTACGTGCCCGTGTACGGCCAGCTGGTGCACGAGGGCGGCAGAGGCCTCGTCCAGCAGCTGGGCGTCGTCCACGACGAGGAGCCGTACGCCGGACAGCATCCGCACCGCGCGGTGCAGCGAGACGGTGTCGGGCAGCAGGTGCGCGAACGCCGCGAAGGGCAGGTCCCGGGCCTCGGGGGTGCCCGTCACCCGGACGTGGTCCGTACCCCGCACCGCCTCCGTGATCAGCCGGGTCTTGCCGCGGCCCGCCGGGCCGGTCACCACGATGCCGGGCCGGCCGGCGGTCAGCGCACCGCGCACCAGGTCCAGTTCGTCGGCCCGGCCGGTGAACGGCCACGGCAGTTCCAGGGTCTTCGCGTCCTGTCCGTAAGTCCTCACATCGTCCTGAGCGCGCGTACTCAGGTTTGATACAGGGCGACTTGAGTAGCCCCCGACTCAGGCGTCCACGGCGGCGTGCGGGCACGCTGGCCGCATGACCCGACGCCTCTGCTCGCTCCCGCAGCAGCCGGCCCCGAGCTTCGCACCGGGGCTGACGGCCGAGCGGCTCGGCGCGCTGCAGGCCGGACGGCGGATGTGGGTCAACGGCACGGTGCTGCACTACTGCTTCCTGGACGCTCCCTCCGATGCCTCGGCCATCCCGGTTCCGGGGACCGGCGAGCTGCGCCGGGTGCCGTGGGCCGGCGGCGAGGAACAGCGGAACGTGGTCCGCGCGTGCTTGCGCGAATGGCAGGATCTCGGCATCGGCATCACGTTCACCGAGGTCGGCGACCGGCTCGAGGCAGAGCTGCGGATCGGGTTCCAGGCCGGTGCCGGGTCCTGGTCGGCGATCGGCCGGGACGCACTGTCGGTCGGCCGGGGCGAGCGCACCATGAACCTCGGCTGGGACGTGACCGCGCCCGGGGAGCGCGGGACCGTCCTGCACCAGATCGGGCATGCGCTCGGCATGGTGCACGAGCACCAGAGTCCGCACGCCGGGCTCCACTGGGACGACGAGGCCGTGTACGCCGAGCTGGCGGGCCCGCCGAACCACTGGAGCCGGGAGACGACGTACAGGAACGTGCTGCGCCGGCTGGACGCCTGTGAGGCGGGCGGCCCGGTGTGGGACCCGCAGTCGGTCATGACACTGCCGTTCGGGCCGGGGCTGGTGCTGGAGCCGGAGCAGTACCGCGGGGGGCTGTGTCCGCCCGGCACCGCCTCCCCGGCCGACAAGGAGTTCGTGCTCCGCTGGTACCCGCCCACCGGTCCGGCCGGGCCGGCCGCGCTGGTACCGTTCCGGTCCGCGCCGCTCGGGCTCGGACCGGGTGAGCAGGCCGACTTCACCGTCGAGCCGCCGGAGACCCGCGACTACACCGTGGGCACCTTCGGCGACGCCGACACCGTGCTGGTGGTCCTGGAGGAGCGCGACGGGGAACCGCGCTTCCTCGCGGGACACGACGACGGCGGCACGCCGGACAACGCCGCCGTCCGGGTCAGGCTCGTCAAGGGCCGCCGCTATGCCGTCCGGGTCCGCCTGTACTCCACGTGGGGGTCGGGAGAGACGGCGGTCATGTGCTGGTGACGGCACACGGACGGCACAGAGCCACAGTCCGGCACCGGGGGAGCGGGCGTGGACGTCACCTACGGGGGAGGTGACGTCCACGCCCACGCCGTTGTCCCACCGCGACCCCGTGACGCCGGGCTCCCGCCGCCGTCGCGTGACTCACGACCCCGCCTCACGAGCGCTGCGTGGTCGCGGGGTTCACGACGCGGCCCGCTCCGCGGAGTCGCCGGCCCGGTGGTCGGGGTGGGCGAGGCCCAGGTGGTCGCGCAGGGTCGTGCCCTCGTAGTCGGCGCGGAACACGCCCTGCTCCTGGAGCAGCGGGACCACCTTGTCGGCGAACGGGTCGAGTCCGCCGGGGGTGAGGTGCGGGACGAGGATGAAGCCGTCGGCGGCGTCCGCCTGCACGAAGTCGTTGACGGTCCGGGCCACGGTGGCCGCGGAACCGACGAAGGTCTGCCGGTTGCCGGTGTTGATGACCAGGTCCCGGATGGACCACTTGTTCGCCTCGGCGAGCTGCCGCCACTCACGGGCGACGGCGACCGGGTCGCGGTACATCCGTACCTGGGCGCGTCCCCGCGAGATGTGCTCGTCGCTGACCACCGGTTCGACGTCGGGCAGCGGGCCCTCGGGGTCGTACGCCGACAGGTCCCGGTTCCAGACGAACTCCAGGTGCTTGATGGCGGTGGCGCCGCTGACCTGCTGCCGGCGGACCTCGCGCGCGAGTTCGGCGGCCTCCTGGTCGGTGTCGCCGAGGACGAAGGTCGCGGCGGGCAGGATGAGCAACTGGTCGGGCCGGCGGCCGTACTTGGCGAGGCGGCCCTTGACGTCCGTGTAGAAGGCCCGGCCCTGTTGCAGTGTGGCGTGCCGGCTGAAGATGGCGTCGGCACTGGAGGCGGCGAACTCGCGGCCGTCCTCGGAGTCGCCCGCCTGGAAGATCACCGGACGGCCCTGCGGGGAGCGCGGCACGTTGAACCGGCCGTGGATGTCGAAGTGCTGTCCGCGGTGCACGAAGGCGCCGGCCTTGGCGTCCCGCAGGAAGGCGCCGGTGGCCTGGTCGGCGAGTATCTCGTCGCCGCGCCAGGAGTCGAAGAGTTCGTGGGCGGTGGCGAGGAACTCCTCGGCGCGGCTGTAGCGCTCCTCCTGCGGCAGGAAACCGCCGCGGCGGAAGTTCTCGCCGGTGAAGGCGTCCCAGGAGGTGACGACGTTCCACGCGGAGCGGCCGTCGGAGAGGTGGTCGAGGCTCGCGAACTGCCGGGCGACCTCGTAGGGCTCGTTGAAGGTGGAGTTGATGGTGCCGGTCAGGCCGAGCCGCTCGGTGACGGCGGCGAGCGCGGCCAGCACGGTGAAGGTGTCGGGGCGGCCGACCACGTCGAGGTCGTAGATCTCGCCGCCCTGTTCGCGCAGCCTGAGGCCTTCGGCGAGGAACAGGAAGTCGAACTTGGCGCGTTCGGCGGTCTGTGCGAAGTGCACGAAGGAGCTGAACTCGATGTGGCTGCCGGCGGCCGGGTCGCTCCACACGGTGGTGTTGTTGACGCCGGGGAAGTGGGCGGCCAGGTGGATCTGCTTCAGCGGCTTGCTCATGGCGTACGGTCGTCCTCTCCGGCTGTCAGGCTGCTGCGTGGCGGTTGGCGGGGCGGGCGAGGCCGAGGAGGCCGCGCAGGGTGCCGGCTTCGTAGGCGTTGCGGAAGCGGCGGCGGCGCTGCAGTTCGGGGACCAGTTCCCGGGTGATCCGGGGCAGGTCGTGGCCGGCGACGGCGGGCCGCAGCCGGAAGCCGGTCAGCCCTCCGTCGGCCAGGTCCTCCAGCAGATCGGCGAGCCGGCTCGCGGTGCCGGTGAAGATCCGGGCGTCGCTGGTCCAGGGCTCGCCCGCGAGCGCGTCGAGGCGGTCCCGGCGGGCCTCGGCCTCCGCCCGGCTGTCGTCGAGGAAGACCACGAGGTCCCCGAAGACGTGCAGGGTCTCCCCGGCCCGGCCCGCCGCCTCCTGCGCGGCGCGGATCTCGGCGACGATCGCGCGGGCCTCGGCCACGTCGTGCGGGGTGACGTGGCCGATGTCGGCCTGGCGGGCCACCAGCCGGTACGGGACGCTCTGGTGGGCGAGGGCGGTCACCAGCGGCTGGCCCTGCGGCGGGCGGGGCGTGATGGACGGGCCCTTGACGCTGAAGAAGCGGCCCTCGAAGTCGATGTAGTGCAGCTTGTCCCGGTCGATGAAGCGACCGGTCGCCGCGTCCCGGATCTCGGCGTCGTCCTCCCAGCTGTCCCAGAGCCGGCGCACCACTTCCACATGATCGGCGGCCTCGTCGAACAGCTCGCTGATCACCTCCTGGCCGGACGCGGTGTCGAAGGCCTCGATCCGGCGGATGGTACGGCGGCCGAAGTGCGCGGCCTCGTCCTGGCGGGCGGTGATCCGCACGCGCAGGCCCGCGCGCCCGCCGCTGACGTGGTCGAGGGTGGCGATCGCCTTGGAGATGTGGAACGGCTCGGTGTGCGTGGCCACCACGGTCGGGACCAGGCCTATGTGCCGGGTGAGTGGCGCGACGCGGGAGGCGATGAGGACCGCGTCGAGCCGGCCGCGGACCCGGTCGGTGCGCTCGTCGGCCGCCAGAGGGTGGTCGGACTGCGGGCCGAGGCCGTCCTCGATGGTGACGAAGTCGAGCAGGCCGTGTTCGGCCTCGGCGACGAGGTCGGTCCAGTAGCCGGCGGTGAACAGGTCCCGGGGGCGGGCGACCGGCTCGCGCCAGGACGCGGGATGCCAGCCGGTGCCGTCCAGGGCGACGGCGAGATGCAGGTGTGCGCGAGGAGTCGAGGACACGTCGGTGCCTTCCTTGATGTCCGTACGAGAGACACCGGCTCCGCGCGGCGGACGCCCGGGCGGGCGGGCGTCGGCCGGCGGCGAGCACGGCGGGAGGAGATCCCGGCCCCGGAGGGCCGGGCAGCAGACGTCAGTGGCGACAGAGGGCGGCGGACACGCGCTGGAGGTCTATGTGCGGCCGGGAGTACAGACGGACGGAGCGGTACGGACGCGGGAGGCACAGCCTGCTTGCGTGCGGGGATCGCAGCAGGTGCGTGTGCGGGAGGCACAGCGGTCGGGCTTGCGGGACGCACAGCCGGCGTGTCTGCGGGAGTGCTCGGGTCACGGCCTTCTCCTCCCTCCGTCGGACGCGGCGTGCCTGGTCGGTGTCCGCCTGTCGGATCTCGTCATGACACTCAACGCCCGGCCGGGGCCGGGTGTTCCCGGCCCGCGGAACATGCGGATGCGGACCGGGGTGCGGATGCGGATGCGGTGTGGATCCGCATGGGGTGCGGATGCGGGTACCGATCCGGGTACGGATGCGGATGCGGATGCGGATGCGGGTACGGAGCCGAATGCGGGTGGGGGTACGGATACGGGTGGGGGTACGGATACGGATGCGCCGAGTCGTCCCCCAGCCTGCTGCCCCGGCCGCTGAACGCCCTCAGGAATTGGTCAGCGGCAGACCGGGCGGATTGACCTCGGACTTGGCCACGGCCTCGGCGGAGAGGTTGTAGGCGGCAAGCCACTTGGCGTACTGCCCGTGCTCGATCAGGTAGTTGATGGCGTCAGCGATGGGCTCGGCCAGCCCGCTGTCCTTCTTGGTGGTGGCCGCGATGAGCCCCTGGACGCTCGCGCCGGCGCCCGAGTAGGTGCCGGCGCTGCGGGTGGGGTTCGGGGAGTCGGCGGCCTGGGTGATGTGGTAGGCGACACCGGGGTTGGCGGCGAGGTAGGCGTCGATCTTGCCGCCGGTCAGCGCCAGGTGGGTGGCGTTCTTGCTCGGGTAGTGCTTGACGGTGAGGGCCTTGCCCTCCTTCTTCAGTCTGGCCTGCCACTCCAGGAGGATCTTCTCCTGGTTGGTGCCGTTGTCGACGGCGACCGTCCGGCCCGCGAGGTTGCGGTAGTCGCCGTCGAAGTTCCAGGTGCTCTTCTTCAGCACCTCGAAGCCCACCTCGTCCTTGCGGTAGGAGGCGAAGTCGTACTTCTTCTTGCGTTCCTCGGTGTCGGTGATGTTGGCGAAGCCGACGTCGGCCTTGCCGCTGTCGATGCCGACGAACATGTTCTCCCAGGTGGCGTTGGACAGTTCGGGTTCTAGGCCGAGGACCGCGGCGACCAGGCGGCCGAAGTCGGGTTCGGCGCCGGTGAGGGTCTTCTGGTCGCCGCCGATGTAGGCGAGCGGCGGGAAGCCGTCGGGCAGGGCGCCCACCACGATCTTCAGGGTGCCGTTCCGGCGGACGGAGGCGGGCAGTTCGGCGCTGATGGACTTCACCTCGGAGACCTTCAGCGTGGTCTCCTTCGCCGCGCCGTTGGACACCCTGCCCACGGTCACCGTGCCGGCGGAGTCGGTCGTGACGGCGGCGTCGCCGTCACCTCCGCAGGCGGCGAGCCCGCCGGCGAGGGAGGCGGCGACGGTCGCCGCGGTGAGGCCGCGGATCAGGCTGCGTCGGGAGAACTGGGTGGGCATGGCTGTCCTTGTCGTTCGGGAGGTTGTCGGCGGAGGGAGCAACGGGCGGGCGGCGGTCAGAGGACCTTGGCGAGGAAGTCGCGGGTGCGGTCGTGCCGGGGGCGGTCCAGCACCTCGGCGGGCGGCCCCTGCTCGACGATCCGTCCGCCGTCGATGAAGACGATCCGGTCGGCGACCTCGCGGGCGAAGCCGATCTCGTGGGTGACGATGACCAGGGTGGTGCCGCTGGTCGCGAGGTCCTTGATGACGGAGAGCACCTCGCCGACCAGTTCCGGGTCGAGGGCGGAGGTCGGTTCGTCGAAGAGGATGATGCCGGGGCGCAGGGCGAGCGCGCGGGCGATGGCGACCCGCTGCTGCTGGCCGCCGGACAGCTGCCGTGGATAGGCGCCGGTGCGGTCGCCGAGGCCGACCCGGGTGAGCAGTTCCCGGGCGAGTTCGCGGGCCTCGGGCCGGTCGAGCCGGCCGGTGGCGACGGGCGCGGCGGCGACGTTGTCGAGGACGGTCAGGTGCGGGAAGAGGTTGAAGTTCTGGAAGACGAAGCCGATCCGGCTGCGCTGGGCGAGGATGGCGCGCTCGCTCAGCTCCTTGAGCCGGCCGCCGCTGCCGCGCCGGACACCGATCAGTTCGCCGCCGACGCTGACGTGGCCGATCTCCGGCTTCTCCAGGTGGTTGATGACCCGGAGGAGGGTGGACTTGCCGGAGCCGGAGGGGCCGATGACGACGGTGACCTCGCCGGGGCGCACGGTCAGATCGATGCCGTCGAGGACGCGGTGGGTGCCGTACCACTTGTGGACGTCGTGCACCTCCAGTGCGGCCGGAGCCGGTTCCAGGGTGTCGGTGGCGGTGGCGGTCATACGGCGGCCTCCCTGCGCAGCCGGGCCCGGAAGCCGGTGAGGGCCCGCCGCGCCTTCTGCAGCGGGGTCGGCGGCAGGCTGCGGGTGGCGCCCCGCGCGAAGTACCGCTCGACGTAGAACTGGACGACGGACACGGCGCTGGTGAGGATCAGGTACCAGACGGTGGCCACCAGCAGCAGCGGCACGATGTCGCCGGGGTAGGTGCTGCCCATGGTCTGCACGGTGCCGAACAGGTCGAGCAGCGACACGTAGAACACCAGGGACGTGCTCTTGATCAGGCCGATGAGCTGGTTGACGTAGTTCGGGGTGATGGACCGCAGGGCCTGCGGGAAGACGATCCGGGTGAACTGGTAGCGCCTGGGCAGCCCGAGCGCCGCCGCGGCCTCGTGCTGGCCCTGGTCGACGGAGAGGATGCCGCCGCGGACCACCTCGGAGGCGTAGGCCGCCTCGTTGAGGCTGAGCCCGAGCACGGCGACCGCCATGTCGGTGGCCAGTTCCGACTCGTCGAAGGAGACGAAGGCGGGGCCGAAGGGGATGCCGAGGCTCACCGTCTTGTACAGGGCGCTGAAGTTGTACAGGAAGATCAGTACGACGATGAGCGGCACCGAGCGGAACAGCCAGGTGTAGGTCCAGCTCACGGCGCGCAGTACGGGGCTGCCGGACTGCCGGCCGAGGGCCAGCAGGATGCCGCCGAGGAGGCCCAGCACCGCGCTGAGGACGGTGACTTCGAGGGTGACGAGGAGACCGTCGAGGAGGGTGGGGCGCAGGAACCAGTAGCGGAAGCGGTCCCACTGGTAGAAGGGGTTGGTGGCCAGCCCGTGCACGACCTGTGCGACGAGGACGAGCACCAGGGCTCCGGCGAACCACCGGCCGGGGCGGCGCAGCGGCTGAACCCGTTGGGCGACAGGCGGCTTTGACGGGGTGTCGGCAGGTGGCGCCTCGGCGAAGGAGACGGCGGCACCTGAGAGTTCACTCATGGCGGGCTCCGGCGGAGTGGGTCACCCCGGGACCGCGGACGAACGGGTGCGGCCACCACGGCGCTACGGCACGGGGCGGCGCACGGGCATGCGCGGAAACCGGGGGCTGGGCGGACAACGGCACACGGCATAGACGGTGTGCGGCAAAGACGCTGGGGCTGGGAGAGACGTCAGCCCCGACAGCGGGCAGAGCCCGGTGCGGTACACAGCGCGCTGTTCACGCGGAGCAGGTCGACGGCTCGGTCGGCGACGAGGAGGGCGGCGTAGGACGGCACGCAGCCCTGGGGACGGCTCGCGGCCGTCCTGGGAGCTGCGTCCATGGCGTCACCTGTCACTGTTCCGGCCCCGTGGGGCCTCGCGCTTACCGAATGCGTCGTCCGGTCCGGTCGTCACCTGGGGCACCCCACCGCGGTGCGAGGGTTGCCGGTCAGCGAGCCAGGGCTTGGCGCTGACGCTCATGACCGTTCTGGGCCGTAAGTAAGGCAGTTGCTCGTTGGAATGTCAACGGCCGTCCGCTCAATGGACGGGTGGCGGCCCGCTCTCACCTGCGGGAAGCGTCGGATCCGTCCGTCGCGTGCAGTGCCCAGTCCAGGATCTGGACGGCGGCTCCGGCGGCCTCCAGGCCCCGGCAGCGGCCGTGGTGACGGCGGGCGATGCCGTCGAGGTCGAGGTGGCGGCCGAAGGCCGGGTGGCCGGCCAGCCGGCGGGCATAGGCCCACAGGGCCCGGTGGCCGGCGATGCGGTGCACGGCGGAGGCGTCGAGGTGGTAGCGGTGGACGGTGTCCAACTGCACCAGGGACACCCAGAGTCCGATGTCGGCGGCGGTGAGCCGGTCGTCGGCCAGGTACTCCCCGCCGTCGAGTCCCCGTTCCAGCCGGCCCAGGGTGTCGAGCAGCACCTGCAGGGCGGCGGCTCGTTCGGCCGGGCCGGTGCCGGCCCGGCCGGCGCGCTGCGCGGCCTCCTCGATGCCCTCGGCACACATCCGTTCGACGGCCTCGATGACGGACTCCAGGCCGGAGGGGTACAGGCAGGTGTGACCGTCGTGCCGGAACCGGTCAAGATCGCGCAGGATGTCGGGGGCGTGGGTGCTGACGATCCGTCCGGACCAGTCGTCACTGAGGACGGGTCCGAGCGCCGGGCCCGTGTAGTGGTGGGCGCTCGCCTGGTACAGCGGGCGCAGCGCCGTGTGACCGCCGTCGGGACGGTCCGGGACGGCGGGCAGAAGAGTGACCGGACAGCCGGCGTCCAGGCCGAGCAGGCTGTGTCCGACGGCGAGGCGCAGCCCGTCGGGACAGGCCGTCGACAGATGGAGCCGGTAGCGGTGCGGCACGGCGTAGTGGCCGCTGCGCGCGTCCTGGCCGATCCGCCCCCGGAACGCGGGGGCGGCGCGGTGGGCGGACGGTACGGCGGCGAGCGGAGCGATGGACATACGTCTCCCTTGGTCGTGGGCGTGCGAACGGGCGCGTCGACGTCCACGTGCCCGGACGGTGGGTTCGATGGGCGTGACCGGTGAGTTCGGTGGGCGTGAGGGGCCGCAGGGGGTTCGGTGGGCGTGACCCGATGGGTTCGGTGGGCGTGAGCGGCTGCGGTGGGTTCGGTGGGCGGCGGGGGCCCCTGTGGGTTCCGTGGGCGGCGGGGCCCCGCTCAGCGGCGCGGTCCGATCGCGCTGCAGACGCGCAGCAGGTCGATGTGGCGGCGGGAGGTGAGCAGGGGTTCGCGCAACGGCGTGCGGCCTGCCCGGCCGCCGACCGTTCCGAGGCGCACCATCATTCCCTACCCCATCGCTAGGATTCCCTGTCCGGCAGTGTCGAGCCGGCTTCCTGCGACGTCAAGGGGGCGCCCACGCCCGGGATTCGGGATGCGCCCGTCCGGGGGCCGAGGTCTCCCCACGTCGCGGTCCAGGGTCTCCTCAGCGAGAGAAACATGTGACATAGTACTGCGCGTGACGAAGCGACTGACCTGCGACGTCGTGGTCGTGGGGGCCGGAATGGTGGGCGCGGCCTGTGCGCTGTACGCCGCCCGGGCCGGTCTCGACGTACGGCTGGTGGACCGGGGCCCGGTGGCCGGAGGCACCACCGGCGCGGGCGAGGGGAACCTGCTCGTCTCCGACAAGGAACCGGGCCCGGAACTCGAACTCGCCCTGTTGTCGGCCCGGTTGTGGGGCGCTCTCGCGGAGGAACTGGGTGCCTCGATCGAGTACGAGCCCAAGGGCGGCCTCGTGGTCGCCTCCACGCCCGGCACCCTGACGGCGCTGGAGGGGTTCGCCGCGGGCCAACGGGACGCCGGGGTCACGGCCGTACCGGTCGACGGTGACCGACTCCGCGAGCTGGAACCGCACTTGGCGTGCGGCATGGCGGGCGGGGTGCACTACCCCCAGGACGCCCAGGTCATGCCGGCGCTGGCCGCCGCCCACCTGGCCCGCGCCTCCGGCGCCCGGCTCCACCTGGGCCGCTCCGTGACCGGGGTGCTGCGCACGGCGGACGGCGCCGTGCTCGGCGTGCGCACCAGCGGGGGCGACATCCACGCGCCGGCAGTGGTGAACGCGGCCGGCACCTGGGGCGGTGACCTCGCGGCGCTCGCGGGCGTACGGCTGCCGGTGCTCCCCCGGCGCGGTTTCGTGCTGGTCACCGAGCCGCTGCCGCGAATGATCCGGCACAAGGTGTACGCCGCCGACTACGTGGCCGACGTGGCGAGCGACTCGGCCGCCCTGCGCACCTCGCCGGTGGTGGAGGGCACGGCTGCCGGTCCGGTGCTGATCGGCGCGACCCGCGAACGGGTGGGCTTCGACCGCTCCTTGTCGCTTCCCGCGGTACGTGCGCTGGCTGCCGGGGCGACCGGACTGTTCCCGTTCCTGGAGCGAGTGCGCGCGCTGCGCACGTACGCGGGATTCCGGCCGTACCTGCCCGATCACCTGCCGGCGATCGGCCCCGACCCACGGGTGCCCGGGCTGTTCCACGCCTGCGGGCACGAGGGCGCCGGCATCGGACTAGCCCCCGCCACCGGACGGCTGACCGCGCAGGTGCTCACCGGGAAGACGCCGGAGCTGGACCTCACGCCGTTCCGGCCGGAGCGGTTCGACACGGATGGAGGCAGCACGCCGTGAATCCGCTGGAGTTGACCCGGGCCAGGCCCGGTGAGGCCTTCACCGTCACCTTCGACGGCCGGCCCGTGACGGCGCTGCCCGGGCAGACGGTCGCCGCCGCCCTGTGGGCCGCGGGCGTGACGGCCTGGCGCAGCACCCGCGGCACGGGCCGGCCGCGCGGGGTCTTCTGCGGGATCGGGGTGTGCTTCGACTGCCTGGTGACCGTCAACGGCCGCCCCGGCCTGCGTGCCTGCCTCGTTGCCGTGCACCCGGGCGATGTGATCCGCACCCAGGAGGGAACGGGACGGGGCGATGCGCGACCGGAGGAGGGGCCGGACCATGACTGAGCAACCGCACCTCGCCGTCGTCGGCGCGGGTCCGGCGGGCCTCGCTGCGGCCCTGGCGGCTGCCGCGCGGGGCGTGCGCGTGACCCTCGTCGACGCGGCCGACCAGGCCGGCGGACAGTTCTACCGGCAGCCCGCCCCGGCCCTCGGCGCCCGCCGGCCGCAGGCCCTGCACCATCAGTGGCGCACCTGGGAGCGGCTGCGGGACGGCCTCGCCCGGCACCGCACGGCCGGGCGGATCGTGCACCTGAGGGACCACCACGTGTGGTGTGCCGAGCGGGTCTCCGGCGCCGGCGGGTTCCGCGTCCACGCCCTGTGCGGCCCCGCGCAGGAGGACGGCAGCAGCGTGGACGCCGACGCTGTCCTGCTGGCCACCGGCGGCTACGAGCGGGTGCTGCCCTTCCCCGGCTGGACGCTGCCCGGGGTCGTCACGGCGGGCGGCGCGCAGGCCATGCTCAAGGGTGGCCTGGTGCTGCCCGGCCGGACGGCCGTGGTGGCCGGAACGGGCCCGCTGCTGCTGCCGGTGGCCGCCGGGCTCGCCGCGGCCGGCGCCCGGGTCGCCGCGCTGGTCGAGTCCGCCGGCCCCGCGGCGCTGCTGCGCCGGGCGCCGGCCCTGGCCGCCCAGCCCGGCAAGCTCGCCGAAGGCGGCGGTTACGCGGCCCGGTTGCTGCGGCACGGCGTACCCGGCCTGGTCCGGCACACCGTCGTGGCGGCGCACGGCACCGGACGGCTGGAAGCGGTGTCGGTGGCCGCGCTCGACCGGAACGGGCACGTCCGGCCCGGCAGCACCCGGCGCATCCCCTGCGACACCCTCGCCGTCGGTCACGGCATGCTGCCGCACACCGACCTCGCCGAGACCCTCGGCTGCACGCTGTCCGGCACCGCCGTGCGGGTCGACGGCGAGCAGCGCACCGACGTGCCCGGCGTGTGGGCCGCCGGGGAGGCCACCGGCATCGGCGGTGCGGCCCTCGCGCTCGCCGAGGGGTACATCGCCGGCCGCTCGATCGCCGCCCGCCTGCACGGCACCGCTCCCGACCCCGGCCGGTGGGGCACCGCCGCCCGGACCCGGGCCCGGCTGCGGGAGTTCGCCGCGGCACTCGACGCGGTGTACGCACCGCCGGCGGGCTGGGCGGAGCGGGTCACCGACGACACGGTGGTGTGCCGCTGCGAGGAGGTCACCGCCGGTCGGGTCCGCGAGGCCGTCGGCACGCTCGGCGCGGGCGACCTGCGCACCGTGAAGCTGCTGACCCGGGCAGGGATGGGCTGGTGCCAGGGCAGGATGTGCGCGCCCGCGGTCGCGGGCCTGACCGGCTGCCCGCTCACCCCCGCACGCCGGCCCTTCGCGCGACCGGTGCCCCTGGGCGTCCTGGCCGCGCTGCCCGAGCCGGAGTGAGTCCGGCACCCCGCCGGAGTCCACACGAGCCGTACCACAGTAATATGTCACACCCTACTGAATGGGGAACCCAGTGTCCGACGTACCCGACCGTCCCTGGCGCGGCATCCTCGTCGCCACCGCGCTCCCGCTGCGCGGCGACCTCTCCGTCGACCACGACCGCTACGCCGAGCACTGCGCCTGGCTCGTCGCGAACGGCTGTGACGGTGTCGTGCCCAACGGCTCGCTCGGCGAGTACCAGGTGCTCACGGCCGAGGAGCGCGCCCGGGTGGTGGAGACCGCCGTGGCCGCGATCGGCGGGGAACGGGTGATGCCGGGCGTCGCCGCGTACGGCTCCGCCGAGGCCCGCCGCTGGGCCGAGCAGGCGGGCGAGGCCGGCTGCGCGTCGGTGATGCTGCTGCCGCCCAACGCCTACCGGGCCGACGACCGGTCCGTCCTCGCCCACTACGCCGAGGTGGCGAAGGCAGGCCTGCCGGTGGTGGCGTACAACAACCCGGTCGACACGAAGGTCGACCTGGTGCCCGAACTCCTCGCCCGGCTGCACGGCGAGGGCCTGATCCACGCCGTCAAGGAGTTCTCCGGCGACGTCCGCCGCGCCTACCGCATCGCCGAACTCGCCCCCGGGCTGGACCTGTTGGCCGGTGCCGACGACGTGCTGCTGGAGCTGGCGACGGCCGGCGCCAAGGGCTGGGTGGCCGGGTACCCCAACGCGCTCCCGCGCGCCTCGGCCGAGCTGTACCGGGCCGCGGTGGCCGGGGACCTCACCACCGCGCTCCCGCTCTACCGGCAGCTGCACCCACTGCTGCGCTGGGACTCGAAGGTGGAGTTCGTGCAGGCGATCAAGCTCTCCATGGACGTCGTCGGACGGTACGGCGGCCCGGTGCGCCCGCCGCGCGTCCCGCTGCTGCCCGGGCAGGCGGCCGCGGTCCGCACGGCCACCGAGAAGGCCGTCGCCGCGGGCCTCGGATAAGGGAGCCGGACCGATGCGCAGCAACCTCGTCCTGCACGCCGTCGACTCGCACACCGAGGGCATGCCGACCCGGGTGATCACCGGCGGGATCGGCACCGTCCCGGGAACGACGATGAACGAGCGGCGGCTGTACTTCCGGGAACACCGCGATCACATCAGACAGTTGCTGATGAACGAGCCACGCGGCCACTCCGCGATGAGCGGCGCCGTCCTGCAGCCGCCGGCCCGGCCCGACTGCGACTGGGGCGTCATCTACATCGAGGTGTCCGGCTATCTGCCGATGTGCGGTCACGGCACGATCGGGGTGGCGACCGTGCTGGTCGAGACCGGCATGGTGGAGGTCGTGGAGCCGGTGACCACGATCCGGCTGGACACTCCGGCGGGGGTGGTGGTCGCCGAGGTGGCGGTGGAGAACGGCGCCGCGCGGAACGTGACGCTGCAGAACGTGCCCTCGTTCGCCGCCGGCCTGGACCGCGAGATCACCCTCCCCGACGGCCGCACGGTGACCTACGACCTCGCCTACGGCGGCAACTTCTACGCCATCCTGCCGCTGGACGCCTTCGGGCTGCCCTTCGACCGGGCGCGCAAGGACGACATCCTGGCGGCGGGCCTGGCGCTGATGCGGGCGATCAACGAGCAGGAGGAGCCCGTGCATCCTGAGGATCCGTCGATCCGCGGCTGCCACCACGTCCACCTCCACGCGCCCGGCGCCACGGCCCGGCACTCGCGCCACGCCATGGCCATTCATCCGGGCTGGTTCGACCGTTCGCCGTGCGGCACGGGGACGAGCGCGCGCATGGCGCAGTTGCACGCGCGCGGTGAACTCCCTTTGCACACCGAGTTCGTGAACGAGTCGTTCATCGGGACCCGGTTCACCGGGCGGCTGCTGGGGACGACGGAGGTCGCCGGCGTTCCGGCCGTGCTGCCCAGTTTCACCGGACGCGCCTGGGTCACCGGCACCGCTCAGTATCTGCTGGACCCCACCGACCCGTTCCCGGAAGGGTTCGTCCTCTAGACTCACCGGGTGATGCGTGACATGGCACCGGACCGGCAGGATGCTGACCTGCCCGCGCTCCCCCGGCTGGGCGGCCGGCGGAGCAGCTACCGCGAGCGGGTCGCCGACGCGCTGCGCGCCGCGCTGATCGCGGGCGAGCTGCGGCCCGGCGAGGTGTACTCGGCGCCCTCGCTCGCCACCCGCTTCGGCGTCTCGGCGACGCCGGTGCGGGAGGCGATGCTGGACCTGGCCAAGGAAGGACTGGTCGACACGGTGCCCAACAAGGGCTTCCGGGTCACTGCCGTCTCCGACAAGCAACTGGACGAGTACACGCACATCCGCTCGCTCGTCGAGATCCCCACCGTGGTGGAGCTGGCCCGCACGGCCGACCGGGTCTCGCTGGAGGCACTGCGCCCGGCGGCCCGGGAGATCGTCACCGCCGCGGTGGCGGGCGACCTGATCGCCTATGTCGAGGCCGACACCCGCTTCCACCTCGGTCTGCTCGCCCTGGCGGGCAACGCCCACCTGGTCGAGGTGGTCGCCGACCTGCGCGGCCGCTCCCGCCTGTACGGCCTGACCGCGCTGGTGCAGGCGGGCCGGCTGCTCGCCTCCGCCGAGGAGCACCTGGAACTGCTGGACGCGCTGCTGGAGCGGGACGAGAAGGCCGTGCACGCGATCATGACGCGGCATCTGGGGCACGTCCGCAGCCTGTGGGCGTCCGCGGACTGACCGGGCCCGGACCCCGGCACGCCCCGCAGGCAGGTGCCGGACATCTGGCGGCGCGAAGGCCGTGACACGACGTTTTTTGCACGATCGGACCGCCTCCGCGGGACAAGGAGCGGCGATTTTGCTCCACATCGGTGCATCCCCGACCATGACCCGGTCCCGGTGATCCCGGGAACGTCAGTTCCATGAGAGGCGCACCACCCATGCACAGCACCGGAACCGCCACGCCGTCGGCTCCGGCCCCCGCGGAGACCCCCGCGGCTCACATCGAGGACCCGCACGGCAACGCCGGCAGGCATGCCCGCAGGTTCGGGCTGCCCGTCGCCACCGCGCTGGTCATGGGCAACATCATCGGCGGCGGCATCTTCCTGCTCCCCGCGTCCATCGCCCCGTACGGCACGGTCAGCCTGGTCGCCTTCGTGGTCCTGACCGTCGGCGCCATCGCGCTCGCCCTCGTCTTCGGCCGGCTCGCCGCCCGCGACCCGCGCACCGGCGGGCCCTACATCTACGCACGTGAGGCGTTCGGTGACTTCGCGGGTTTTCTCGCCGCCTGGTCGTACTGGATCACCACCTGGGTGTCGAACGCGGCGCTCGCCGTCGCCGCCGTCGGCTATCTGGACGTGCTGATCCCGGTCGACGGACACCGCTGGACCGCCTGTCTGGCCGCCCTGACCCTCCAGTGGCTGCCCGCCCTCGCCAACTTCGCCGGCACCCGCTACGTGGGCGCCGTCCAGCTGGTGTCCACGGTGCTGAAGTTCGTGCCGTTGCTGCTCGTCGCGGTCGGCGGGCTGTTCTTCTTCGACCCGTCCAGGCTCGGGCCGTTCAACGCCGGCGGGCACAGCGCGACCGGCGCCGTGTCGGCCGCCGCCGCCCTGCTGCTCTTCTCCTACCTGGGCGTGGAGTCGGCCGCGGTCAGCGCGGGCGAGGTCCGGGACGCCCGCCGCAACGTGGGGCGCGCCACTGTCATCGGCACCGCGGGCGCCGCCCTGGTGTATCTGCTGGGCACGCTGTCCGTCTTCGGCACGGTCCCGCACGAGCGTCTGGTGACCTCGACCGCGCCGTTCTCGGACGCCGTGAACACCATGTTCGGCGGCAGCTGGGGCGGTACGGCCGTGGCGCTCGCCGCGCTCGTGTCGATGACCGGCTGCCTCAACGGCTGGACGCTGCTGAGCGCCCAGACGCCGTACGCGGCGGCCCGCGACGGGCTGTTCCCGAGCGCCTTCACGCGCCGGCGGCGGGGCGTGCCCACGGTCGGCGTGGGTGTGACCGTCGTCCTCGCCTCCCTGCTCACCGTCTACAACTACTCCTCGGGCTCGGGCAAGGTCTTCGAGATCCTGGTCCTCGTCACCACGTTCACCGCGACCGTGCCGTACCTGCTGGCCGCCGCCGCGCAGATCTTCCACCTCGTCGCCGGCGGACCCGGGGCGGTCGACAAGGGACGCCTGGTACGGGACACGGTGATCACCGCGGTGGCCGCGGTCTTCTCGCTGTGGCTGATGGCGGGCGCCGGGTACGCGGCGGTCTACCAGGGCGTGCTGTTCCTGTTCGCCGGGATCATCGTCTACGCGGTGATGGCGGCCCGGCGCCGGCGGAAGCAGACGCCGGCGACCGAGGCGCCATAACTCGCTGGCGTTCTCCCGGCGTGCGGCGGGATGATCCGACGCGGGTGCCGCCGCCCCGGAGAGGGACTGCCATGACGAGTACCGCGTGTGAACCGTCCGCCGCCGAGCCCCGGGTCCGCGTCACCGCGGGGGCCCTGCGCGGAAGCACGGAGCAAGGCGTGGCGGTGTTCCGGGGCATCCCGTTCGCCACGCCGCCGGTGGGGTCCGACCGCTTCGCCGCGCCCCGGCCGGCGGACGGCTGGGAGGGCGTACGGCCCGCGACGGCGTACGGTCCGCCGCCCCCGCAGGCCGGTTACTTCGGTATGGACGCGCTGTCCCGGGGCGCGGCGTCCGACTGGCTGACGGTCAACGTCTGGTCGCCCGAGCCGCGTCCGGGAGCGGGGCTGCCCGTGCTGGTGTGGATCCAGGGCGGCGCCTACGCCGTCGGCACCTCGGGCCTGCCCGAGTACGACGGGGTCCGCCTCGCTCGGGAGGGCGGGCTCGTCGTGGTGACCTTCAACCACCGGGTGGGCATCGAGGGCTTCGCGCAGATCGAGGGGGCGCCCGCCAACCGGGGCCTGCTCGACCAGGCGGCCGCACTGGAATGGGTGCGGGACGAGATCCGGGCGTTCGGCGGTGATCCGGACCGGGTCACGGTCTTCGGTCAGTCGGCGGGCGCCGGATCGATCGCCGCGCTGCTGGCGATGCCGCGCGCGGCCGGGCTGTTCCACCGGGCGATCCTCCAGAGTGCGCCGGGGACCTACTTCTCGCCCGCGCTGGCCGCGGACATCGCCGCCGCCTTCGCCGCCGAGCTGGGGCTGCGGTCCACGGTGGCCGACCTGGCGTCCGTGCCGCCGGACCGGCTGCCTGCCGCGGGTGACGCGGTCGCGGCCGCCTCCGCCTCCTACGCGGAGCGCTGGGGCCTGCCCGCGCTCGGATCGATCCCCTTCGCCCCCGTGGTCGACGGTGACGTCCTGCCGGTCACCCCATGGGAGGCACTGGCCGGGGGCGCCGGCCGGGGCGTCGATCTGATCGTCGGGCACACCCGGGACGAGCAGCGGCTGCTCATGGCGCTCGACGGCACGCTCGGCCGGGTGACGCAGGAGCAGGCGGAGGACGCGCTGCGGGACTTCGGCCCGGGCCCGGACAGTGCGCACCGCTACCGCGCCGGCTTCCCGGCCGCGGGACCGCAGGAGCTGTACGAACTGGTCCGCTCCGACTGGCTGTTCCGCATGCCGAGCCTCCGGCTCGCCGAGGCACAGCTCGCCGGCGGCGGACGCGCCCACCTGTACGAACTGACCTGGGACGCGCCGGGCATGGGCGGTGTGCTCGGCGCGTGCCACGGGCTGGACGTACCGCTCGTGTTCGGGAACCTGGGCAGCGGCCAGGCGGCCGCGCTGATCGGCGAGAGCCCGTCCCCCGCCGCGGAGGAGCTGTCCGCCGCCATCCGGGCCGCGTGGACGGCGTTCGCCACCCACGGCGACCCCGGCTGGCCCTCCTACGACGGCGAACAGCGCCTCGCCCGCCTGTTCGGCACCCGGCCGGCCGTGGCCGCCTACCCGGAGGAGGCCTCGCGCCGGATCTGGCGCGACCACTCCTTCACGGCGCTGCCGCTGCCGGGGTCAGCGTGACGCGGTGTGCGGGGGCGCGCTGTGCACGCCGGGCCGGTACTTGGGGATGCGGATCGTGATCCTCATCCCGGCTCCGACGCCGGTCTCGATCACCAGACCGTGGTCGTCTCCGTAGACCTGCCGCAGCCGGTCGTCCACGTTGCGCAGCCCGGTGCCGGCCGAGGCGCCGTCCTCGCCGCTCAGGATCCGGCGGAGCCGGTCCGGTTCCATGCCGACGCCGTTGTCCTCGATGACGATACGGGCCAGGGCCCCTTCGTCCTGCGCGGTGATGCTGATCCGGCTGCGCTCGACGCTCTCCTCCAGCCCGTGCTTGACGGCGTTCTCGACCAGCGGCTGCAGGCACAGGAAAGGCACCGCGACGGGCAGCACCTCGGGGGCTATCTGCAGGGTCACCTCCAGCCGCTGCCCGAACCGGGCGCGGACCAGTTCCAGGAACTGCTCGATGGAGCGCAACTCCTCGGCCAGCGTGGTGAAGTCACCATGACGGCGGAAGGAGTAGCGGGTGAAGTCGGCGAACTCCAGCAGGAGTTCGCGGGCCCGTTCGGGGTCGGTGCGGACGAACGAGGCGATGGCCGCCAGGGAGTTGTAGACGAAGTGCGGGGAGATCTGTGCGCGCAGGGCCCGGATCTCCGCTTCGATCAGCCCCGTGCGGGTCCGGTCGAGGTCGGCGAGTTCGAGCTGCACGGAGACCCAGCGAGCGACTTCCTCGGTGGCCCGGACCGCGGACGCCGAGTCCCCGACGCCCAGCACGACGAGGGCGCCGAGCACCCGCCGGTCGACGGTGAGCGGCGCCGCGGCGCCCCGGCGCACCGGGCACCGCGGGTCCGTGCAGTCGACGGCGAAGGTCTGGGTGCGGCCGGTGTCCAGCACCTGGCGGACCCGGTCCAGCGCCGTCTCCTCGTGGTGCCGGCCCGGCCCGTCCCAGGCCAGCAGCCTGTCTTCGGCGGTGAGACAGAGCGCGGCCCGGCCGAACAGCGGTCGTAGCCGTCGTACCGCCTTGCGGGCCGCGTCCTCGGTGAGACCGGCGCGCAGCGGGGGCGCGGCGACGGAGGCGGTGTGCAGGGTGTGGAAGGTGACGCGTTGCACGGGCGTGCCGAGGTCCGTTCCTTCCCCGGTGGCCCGGCGTGCCAGGAGCCGTCCGGCGGCGAGGCCCGCGGCGAAGAGCAGGGCGCCGATCACGGCGCCGAGGAGCCCGGTCACGGGCGGGTCCGAGGGGCCGCGGTCCGGCGGGGCGTCACGGGGGGTGTCATGGGGGGTTTCACGGGAGATGCCACGGGGGGTGTCATGGGGGGTGTCATGGGGGGCGTCGCTCCTCGGCGGGTGGCGGGCGCGCCCTGGCCGGCCTGGCGTTCGGGCAGGTGAAGGCGGGCCATGGCCGCGTCGGTGCCGGCCGGGATCCGGTCCCGGGTGGCCAGCGAGACCAGCACCATGGTCAGGAATCCGAGCGGCACCGACCACACCGCCGGCCAGGCGAGCAGGGTGTGCAGCCAGCCGTCGGCGAACGGCCCGGCGATGGTCAGGGCGACCGCGGCGAGGGCGCTCCCCCCTCCGGTGAGGAGCCCGGCGATCGCGCCCGGCGCGGTGAGTCCGCGCCACCAGATGCCGAGCACCAGCAGCGGGCAGAAGGACGAGGCGGCCACCGCGAAGGCGAGTCCCACGGCATTGGCGACGGGGAGTTTGCCCGCGGCGGTGCTCACGGTGACGGGAACGGCGACCGCCAGCAGGGTCGCCAGCCGGAAGTGGCGGACGCCGAGCGAGGGCAGCACGTCCTGGCTGAGCACGCCCGCGACGGACAGGGTGAGCCCGGAGGCGGTGGAGAGGAAGGCGGCACAGGCACCGGCGGCGATCAGGGCGCCGAGGAGGTCACCGCCGGCACCGCCCACGAGGCGTTCGGGCAGGACGAGGACGGCGGCGTCGGTGTTGCCGGTGAGCAGCAGGTCGGGGGCGTAGATCCGGCCGAGGAGACCGTAGAGGGGCGGCAGCAGGTAGAAGGTGCCGACCAGGGCGAGCACGATCACGGTGGTGCGCCGGGCGGCGCGGCCGTCGGGGTTGGTGTAGAAGCGGACGAGCACGTGGGGCAGCCCCATGGTGCCGAGGAAGGTCGCGAAGATCAGCCCGTACGTCGTGTACAGCGGGTGGTCGTCCCTGCCGCCCGCCAGCGGTGACGCCCAGCTGGAGGCTCCGCTGCGCCGGCCGTCGCCCGTCTCGCGCTCGGGCACCGGGGCGCCCGGCGGAAAGCGGAGTGTCGTCCCGGCCCGGACCTCGTACACGCCCGGATCCAGCGCCAGGCGGTCGTTGTCGTAGCTCTCGCCGTCCACGGCACCGGTCGCGACGGCCCGCAACGGTTCCCGGATCCTGAGGCGGACGGTGTCGTCGACGGTGACCTGGGTGAGCCGGCGGAAGGCGGGCGGCTCGTCCAGGGCGGCGCCGGGGCGGGGGTCGCCGTGCCAGGCGAGGACCAGGAAGACCGCGGGCACCAGGAGCGCGGCCAGCTTCAGGCAGTACTGGAACGCCTGGACGAACGTGATGCTGCGCATGCCTCCGGCGGCCACGGCCAGGGCGACGACGACGGCGACGAGCACTCCCCCGAGCCAGCGCGGTGCACCGGTGACCAGGCCGAGGGTGAGCCCGGCGCCCTGGAGCTGGGGCAGCAGGTAGAGCCAGCCGACACCGACGACGAGTACGCTGGCGACGCGCCGGGCGGCCCTGGACTCCAGCCGTGAGTCGGCGAAGTCGGGCAGCGTGTAGGCCCCGGACCGGCGCAGCGGGGCGGCGACGAAGGCGAGCAGCACGAGGTAGCCGGCGGCGTAGCCGACGGGGAACCAGAGCATCTCCACGCCCTGCGCGACGACGAGGCCCGCGATGCCGAGGAAGGAGGCCGCCGAGAGGTACTCCCCGCTGATGGCCATGGCGTTGAGGTACGGCGGAACGGTGCGCGAGGCGACATAGAAGTCCGAGGTGGTGCGGGAGATGCGCAGTCCCGTCGAACCGATCACGAGGGTCACGACGACCGCCGCCGACACGGCCACGACGCCGTACGTCCGGTTCACCCGGCGGCCCCAGGTCCGCGGCCGGGCCCGCGCGGCTGGGCGTCGGTCACCGTCAGGCCCTTTCGACGAGGTCCGCGCCGTCCCGTTCGTTGCGTTCGGCCCGTACGACGTACCACCGGCCCACGAGTACGAGGGCGGGGTAGACGGCGACGCCGAGGACGGCCCAGACGATCAGGGCGCTGCCCGGCCAGGCCGCGGGGTCGGGCAGGGCGGTGAAGGCGAGGGGCAGGAAACCGATCAGGGCGACGATCAGGCCGAACGCCGTGGCTGCCAACCGGAACTGACGTCGTATCAGGGCGCGGACGGCACCGGAGTCGACGGCGGGGGCCTCCGCGTGCGGGCGGGCGGGTCCGCGGACCGCGCGTGTGGTCAGCGGTGCTCCCGTGACCACTTCACGTCGAGGAGTCCCAGGTGCACCCATGCCGCGTCCTCCGGCCCACGATGATCACACTTCGCAGTGGAGTGTACGCATCAAGAAACCCGAGGGACAGCTTCCGGTCACGCCTCGGCCCGGGATGTGGCCGCCCGCGCGACGCCTGCGCGCTGCGCCCTGCGCCCTGCGCCCTGCGCCCTGCGCGAGAGTTGCGGTCCGATCGGTCCACGCCGGCCACGACAACGGGTGGGGGCAGGCCTTCCGGTAGGGAGCGATCCGTCCGTCACCGGTCCAGTGGTGCGTCACGGGGGTGTAGGACGTGCCGGAAGTGGGTGGTCGACTGCCCGGAGTCGTCGAGGACGTGGAAAGCGAGAGCGGGTGGGTGGTCCAGGTGGACATGGTCCTCGGGGTGCGCACGGTTCTCCCAGGGGAGGCGGAGAGTGGAGACGACTCCGGGCGCCACCAGCAGCGGGCGTCCGGCGAAGACGGTCGCCGCGGCCGTGTGGGCGTGGCCGCACACGAACGCCGCGATGTTGCGGTGCCGGCCGGCGAGGTCCGCGAGCCGCTCGGCACCGAACTGGCGGATACCGTCGATGAAGGGGACGTGCAGCTGCGCCGGCGGATGATGGAAGCCGATGAGCACGGGCGTCCGGTCGGAGGTCCGGTCCAGGACTTCCCCGAGCCACGCCAGGGTTTCGTCCGCGAGGAAACCCTCGTCCTTGCCCGGCACCGATGAGTCGCACATCGCGATGACCAGGTCGGCGCGCCGATGTACCTGGTTGACCGGAGCCGTCGAACTCGCCTGCCCCAGAAGGTGCGTGCGAAAGGCGTCGCGCCTGTCGTGGTTGCCGGGACAGAACATCACCGGATGCCGCGAGGAGAAGAGGCGACGGGCCTGCTCGTACTCGGCCGGCAGACCGTGATCGGTGATGTCGCCGGTCACCAGGACCGCGTCCAGGTCGTAGGGCAGGTCCTCCAGGTAGCGCATGACAGCCCGGGTGCGCTCGACGCTGCGCGGCTCACCGTCGATGTGGGTGTCGCTGACGTGGGCTGTGACGATCATCGAGGTACGTCCTGTCGCTCGGGGTTTGTTGATCACTCGGGCCGAGGCTAGGAGGGCACTGGACCAGGAGTAAGATCCGGTTCCGTGCGGAAAACCTGGTCCGGTTCGCGTGTCGACCTTCACATCGATCTCGACGCATCGAAAGGCCGGCGTGCAGCCCTGGAATCGGCGTTGCGCGACGCGATCCGGCAGGGGCGCCTCGGCGCAGGGACGCTCCTGCCCTCCACCAGGGGACTGGCCGCCGAACTCGGCCTGGCCCGCGGCACGGTGACCGCCGCCTACGACCAACTCACCGAAGAGGGCTACCTGACCACCCGGCCCGGGTCGGGCACCACGGTGGCGGACGTGCCGCCGAAGGCCGTGGCCTCCCCGTCGGCCACACCGATTCCGGCGGTTCCTCGCCATGACCTGCGTCCAGGGCTGCCGGATGTCAGCGCCTTCCCCGCCCGGGCCTGGCTCGCGGCCACGCGCCGGGTCGTCGCGGGCGCACGCCCGGCGGTGCTCGGAGCCGGAGACCCGCAAGGCCGGATCGAACTGCGTGCCGCGGTCGCCGACTACCTCGGCCGCACCCGTGGTGTGCTCACGAGCCCTGACCGCATCGTCATCACCTCCGGTTACTACCAGGGCCTCGGCCTGCTCAGTGGCGTGCTGGCCCGGAGCGGCACCGGGACCGTGGCCGTCGAGGATCCCAGCCACAACGTCTTCCGCGCCGTCGTCCAGCGCGCCGGACTCGTCACCGCGCCGCTGCCCGTCGACGCCCACGGCGCCTGCGTGGACGCGCTGACGCACGAGACCGGCGCCGTACTGCTCACGCCCTCGCACCAGTACCCGACCGGTGTCCCCCTCCACCCCGGCCGGCGTCAGGCCGTCGGCGCCTGGACACGCACCACGGGCGGGCTGGTCATCGAGGACGACTACGACGGCGAGTACCGCTACGACCGCCAGCCCGTCGGCGCTCTCCAGGGCATCGCTCCCCAGCGGACCGTCTACTGCGGCACCGCGTCCAAGACCCTCGGCCCGGCGCTGCGCCTGGCCTGGCTGGCTCTGCCTCCCCAGCTGGTGAAGCCGGTGGTCGAAGCCAAGCAGGAAGCCGATCTCTACACCGAGAGCCTCTCCCAGCTCGTCCTCGCCGATCTGATCACCACGCACGCGTACGACCGTCACATCCGCGCCACCCGCCTGCGCTACCGCCGACGCCGGGAACTGCTCCTGGCCCGCGTGTCCGGTGTCCCGGGGCTGGCATCCCACGGCGTCCCCGCCGGTCTGCACACCCTCCTGACCCTCCCCGCCGACCGGCCGACCGAAGACGAGATCCTCTCCGTCTGCGCCCGGCAGGGAGTTGCCCTGCGCGGCCTGTCCGAACTCCACGCCGACCCCCGAGGACGCCCAGGAGGTCTGCTCGTCGGTTTCGCGGCCCCACCCGAACACGCCTACCGGCCCGCTCTGGACACGCTGTTCGACACGCTCCACCAGCTGGTGACCGGCCGGAGGTGAACCGCCGCCGGCCCCCAGGAATGATCAAGAGGCCGTGCCGGATCACTCCGGCACGGCCTCCGACCTGCGTCTTCGCAACGTCGGGACGACAGGATTTGAACCTGCGACCCCTTGACCCCCAGTCAAGTGCGCTACCAAGCTGCGCCACGTCCCGTTGCGGTCTCACGCGAGTGGTACCGCGTGATCAAGCAGGTCAACCCTACCGCACCGGTGCGGGTGCGCGTGCCGTCTCCGGGGCGGCGGTCTCGGCCGGGTGGGCGGTGCGGCGGACCGGGACGAGGAGCGCGGCGCCTGCCGCGGCGAGGCAGAGCAGGGCGAGCAGCGCCCAGCCGTGGGTGTATCCGGATTCGTACGGCAGGCCCGAGGGCTGGAGCCGGCCGGTGACCAGGACGCTGGTGAGCGCGGCGCCGATGGAGCCGCCGATGGTGCGGATGTTGGCGTTCATGCCGGTAGCGGCGCCGGTCTGCTCGGGCGGCACGCTGCCGACGACGAGGTTGGCCATCGAGGCGAAGGCCAGGCCGATGCCGAGCCCGAACAGGCCCGCGACGACGGCTATCTGCCACTGCGCGTCATGCCAGAGGGTGAGGAATCCGCAGGCCAGCACACCGAGTGCGGCTCCCGTGGTGAGCAGCGCCTTCGCGCCGACGCGGGGCTCCAGGCGGCCCGAGAGGACACCGGAGAGGAACATCGCGACCAGCATCGGGAGCAACAGCAGGCCGGAGGCCGTGACACCGGCGCCGAAGCCGTAGCCGGCCGTGGACGGCGTCTGGAGGAAGCCGGGCAGGAAGGACCAGATGGCGTACATGCCCGCGCCGAACAGCAGGGCGGCCGCGTTGGTCGTCCACACCGCGGGCAGTCGCATCACGCGCAGGTCGATGAGCGGGGTGCGGGACCTGGCCTCGATGGTGAGCCACAGGGTGAACAGGGCGACGGCGGCGGCGAACAGGCCGAGCACCTTCGGCGAGCCCCAGCCCCAGCGACCGGCCTGACTCAGTGGCAGCAGCAGGGTCACCAGCCAGGCCGAGAGCAGTACGGCGCCCATCCAACTGATCTTCCCCTGGGCCCTCTTGGGCGACTCGGGGACGTAGCGCAGGGCGATCAGGACGGTCGCGGCGACGACGGCGACCGGGATCCAGAACAGCCAGCGGTAGTCGAGCGCGGAGACGATCGGGCCGGCGGCGACGATGCCGACACCGCCGCCCGCGGCGATCACCGCGGAGAGGTTGCTGATGCTGCCGCTGACCTCGCCCGGGGCGAACTCGTCCCGGATGATGCCGAAGGAGAGCGGGAACAGCGCACCACCGATGCCCTGGACGACCCGGGCGACGATGAGGACGCCGATGTTCGGGGCCAGCGCGGCGATGAGACATCCGGCGAGGACGACCAGCAGGACGGCGACGAGCGTGCGCTTCTTGCCGGCGAGGTCGCCGACCCGGCCGAGGATCGGCGTGAAGACCGAGGCGGACAGCAGATAGGCCGTCATCACCCAGGTCGCGGTGGACTGGGAGGTGTGCAGGGCGTGCTGGACGGTCGGCAGGGCCGGCGCGATCAGCGACTGCAGCATGGAGAAGACGCCGGCACCGGTCGCGAGGACCGCGAAGGTGAGGCGTGTGGATGTGCGGGGCATTCGGAGCCTCTCCGGGAGAGGGGAAGCGGAGGTTCGAGCAGGGGGGCACGGTCGTACGGATCGTGCGACGGATGCGGACGGCGCGGAGCGGGCAGGGCAGGGCAGGGCCACGACGGAGGCGCCCTCCGCACGGTAAAGTGGAGGTACCCCTCCACTGTAGCGGAGGTGACCCTCCGCTTCAATCGACGCCCTTCCGGGAGGCACCAGTGACGGCCACGCCGTTCCCCGTCAGCGAGCTCGTGGCGGCCCGCCGGCCGCACCGCAAGGACGCCGCCCGCAACTACGACGCCCTCCTCGACGCCGCCCGCGAGGCCTTCGCGGAGCACGGTTCCGACGCCTCCCTGGAGGACATCGCGCGCCGGGCCGGCGTCGGCATCGGCACCCTGTACCGGAACTTCCCGACCCGCCGCGACCTCTTCGAGAGCGTCTACGCGGACGAGGTCAACGCCCTGTGCCGGGCGGCGGTCGAGGTCGCTGACCGGGAGCCGTGGGAGGCCCTGACGTCCTGGCTCGACCGGTTCGCCGGATACATGGTCACCAAGCGCGCCGTCCGGGAGGCCCTCGACGGCGAGTCGGACATCTTCCAGGCCTGCCGCGATTCCATGTACGCGGCCGGCGGCCCGCTCCTGGCGCGCGCGCAGCAGGCCGGTGCCGCCCGGACGGACATGGACTTCGGGGACCTGTTGCGGATGGTCGCCGGGATCACGGCGACGGCGTTCGAGGACGGCGCCCAGCGCGACCGGGTCCTCGCGATCGCGCTGGACGGGGTACGCACCGGCCGCTGATCCCGTCCGGTACGGCAGCCCGCCTTCCACGCGCCCGCTCCCGCACGCCGGCCTGATAAGGCGTACGCGTGCCCGTACGCCTGGTGGTGAAGGCGTTCGCGCGCCCGTCCGCCTACTTGATGAAGGCGTTCGCCGCCACCACGACGAACCCGAGCAGCGCGTCCACCAGCCCGATGAGGACGGCGGCCGGCCAGCTCCGCGCCGACCAGCGGGCGGTGAGGACGCCGAGCGTGAAGAGGATCAGGATGTTGAGCGCGAACGCCGCGTACTCGATGCCGTTCGCGGCCCACCACTTCCACCGCGCGCCCGCGAGCAGGAAGACCGTGGGCAGCACGGCCGCCACGAGCGGCCACTCGTCGCGTACGGCGCGCAGGACGTCCCACCGCCGGTGCGGGGTGCGCTCGGCGATGTGGTGGGCGTATCCGTGGGCCAGGGCGGAGGCGCACGCGGTCACCAGCACCCAGGCGGCGTCGTAACCGCGGACGTCGGCGGACGTGTGCCCGTACCGGGTGAGCGCCGCGACCATCGAGCTGGCGAGGACGGCGCCGTACACCCCGCCGAAGAGGACGACCTCGCGCGTGTCGTGCTGCCGGTGCGGTGCACCGGCAGGCGCCGGTGAGTCAGCCATGTCCCCACGATCACCCGGGCCAGGCGCCCTCGCCAGTCCGCACTCCGCCCGTCGGCGCCCGACGAAGTGTCCTCCGACCAGGCCCGATGCCCCACACACTGTCCACGGCGGCACGGCTCGCGCGCCGACTAGGGTCGGCTGCATGACGCACAGCTTCGCGCTCCACATCCCCGACGCCGACCTCGAACCAGAGCCCCTCGACCCGGAGCAGATCGTGTCCGGGAACCCGGAGGTGACGGGGAAGGTGGTCTGGGAGTCGCCGGACGGACGGCAGATCCGCGGGATCTGGCAGATCACCCCGGGCGTGGTCACCGACACGGAGGCGGACGAACTGTTCGTGGTGCTCAGCGGGTCGGCGACGATCGAGGTCGAGGACGGGCCGACGCTCAGGGTGGGGCCCGGCGACATGGCGGTGCTCCGCGCGGGCGACCGTACGACATGGACCGTGCACGAGACGCTGCGCAAGGCCTACGCGATCAATCTCTGAACGGCCGGGGCGGACGCCTCAGTCGCAGGCGCGGGAGTCCGGGGAGCGCTGTACCTTCAGCGCGCCGGCCGGGGTGAAGCCCGGCGGCAGGCCGGGGGCGAAGATCCCGTAGGGATCGCCCCTGCGGGAGTCGATCAACGGCCGCCTGTCGTCGTAGCCCTTGGCCGAGAGCAGGTAGTCGGCCCAGCCCTTCGGGACGAACAGTGCGGTCACGCTGCCCTTGAGGTACTCGTCGGCGTTGCCCAGCCTGATGACCTTCGACCACGATGCCTGCCGGTCCGCCGGGAGACCGCCGGTGTCGGCCGGGCCCATCAGGTTGTACCGCGCTCCGCCGGTGTAGCGGACGGCGAACCACAGGCGAGTGCCGGAGGGTACGCGCGGTCCCCATGAGCGCGACTTCGCGGGCTCCGGCTTCGGGGACGGCGACTTCGTGGGCTCCGGCTCCGGTTCGCTGCCGACGAGCCAATGGACCGGGTTCCCGCCGAGGAGGACCCCCAGGGCCGTCAGCACCGCGGCAGCGCCGCCGAGCCCGCCCATCAGGGCGAACGACCGTACGGATCTGCGCAGTTCGGTGCCCCCTCGACCGGAGTCGGGTCCCGGTTCCTCCGGCGCGGTGTCGCCGCTTCCCGCCTCCGGCGTGCCGGATTCTCCCGGCGTGCCGTCCGACGACGTGGTGGCGGCCTGATCCGATGTCGGGTCGGGTGGATCGGCGGGCAGTGCGGACATCGAGTTCGACCCCCCGGTCCGGGCACGCCGGCCCGCGTGCTGATTCCTCGCGGATGGAACCTTTGTGACGGAAGCGGATGATGCTCCCCGACTTCTGCGGCCAAACGCTCGGCGGTCACGCACTTCGACTACGCCGAAACACCCTGTGCCGTACCTGCTGCGGCCGTACCCTCCGCCCGCCGCCCCGGGCAGAGGGCCCTAGCGAGCGGACTCGCCGGCGCCCCCGGCCGGCGGTCCCGTCGTCCCCCGCACCTGGAGCGTCGGCGACGACAGGTGGACGGCCCCCGTACCCCCGTGGCCGGCCAGGCGGTCCAGGAGACAGCGGGCGGCGCGCCGGCCGGCCTCGTGCGGGGCCGTGTCCACGGTGGTCAGCCAGAGGTGCCGCAGCCGGGAGATGCTGGTGTTGTCGTACCCGGCCACCGAGAGGTCGTGGGGCACCCGCAGGCCCAGCTCCCCGGCCGCGGAGAGGGCGCCCACCGCGGCCATGTCGTTGACGGCGAACAGCGCCGTGGGCGGCTCGGGGCGGCTGAGCAGGCGTACGGCCCCCCGGTGCCCGCCCTCCTCGGTCAGATCGCCCGGCTCCACGAGCGGCTCGGCGCCCTGTGCCCGCATCGCCGTCTCGAAGCCGCGTCGGCGCAGCGCGCCGACGGTGCCGTGCCCCGCGAGGTGCGCGATCCGGCGGTGGCCGAGCCCGAGCAGATGCTCGGTGGCGAGCCGGGCACCCTGCTCGTCGTCCCCGGCGACCACATCCACGCCCGGCGGCTGCGGTTCGCGGGCGCCCGCCACGACCACCGGCATCCGGCGCGCGAGCGCGCCGAGCTCGCCCGCGTCCGGGACCGTGCCGACCACCACCAGGCCGTCGACGCCCAGGTCAAGGAAGGGTTCGGCGAGGTCGTGGCCCATCCGCCGGTTCAGGCGGGCGTCCGCGAGGAGCATGTGCAGACCGGCCGCGTGCAGCAGCGAGTTGAGACCGTCGAGCAGCTCCACGAACCAGGGGTTGCGCAGATCGTCCAGAAGGACGCCGACGGTGCGGGTGCGCTGCTCGCTGAGGCTGCGGGCCGCCGCGTTGGGCCGGTAGCCCAGCTCGCGCACGGCCCGCAGGACCGCCTCCCGCTTCTCGGGGCGCACCGGTCCCGAGCCGCGCAGCACCAGGGAGACCAGCGACTTCGACACTCCGGCCCGTTCGGCCACATCCCGGATCGTCGGCGGTCGCATGCCATGGACCGTTCCATGCGGCGTGCCGCCCTGTCAAAGGGTTGACACCTCAGGTATGTCCGCACAAAGGTGAGCGGGACAGAAGATGGACCGGTCCAAACTGCTGGAAAGAGGCTGCCATGGTGGATGCGCTCGGTGTCGCCGTCGTCGGGTTCGGCTGGATGGGCCGGGTGCACACCCAGGCGTACGCCCGGCTTCCGCACCACTATCCGCACCTCCCGCTGCGGCCCCGGCTGGTCACCGTCGCCGAGGAGGTGCCGGGGCGGGCCGAGGAGGCCGCCGAGCGGTTCGGGTTCGCCTCGGCGACCCGCGACTGGCGCGAGGTGGTGGCCGACCCACGCGTACAGGCCGTCAGCGTCACCGCGCCGAACTTCCTGCACCGGGAGATCGGCGTGGCGATGGCCGAGGCCGGCAAGCACCTGTGGATCGAGAAGCCGGTCGGTCTGACCGCGGACGACGCCCGCGCGGTCGCCGACGCGGTCGCCAAGGCCGGCGTACAGGGTGCGGTCGGCTTCAACTACCGCAACGCGCCCGCCGTGGAGGCCGCCCGTGAACTGATCGCCTCCGGCGACATCGGCGCGGTCACCCATGTCCGCGTCCGCCTGTTCAGCGACTACGCGGCCCATCCGGACGGCGCCCTGACCTGGCGGTACGAGCGTGAGCGCGGCGGCAGGGGGGTGCTCGGCGACCTGGCGTCGCACGGCGCCGACCTGGCCCGCTTCCTGCTCGGTGACATCGCCTCGCTCACCGCCGACACCGCGATCTTTCTGCCGGAGCGCGCCCGTCCGGCAGGCGCGACAGCCGGCCACGCCCTGGCCTCGGGCGGCGAGCCGGGCCCGGTCGAGAACGAGGACTACGTCGGCTGCCTGCTGCGGTTCGACTCCGGCGCTCGCGGGGTCCTGGAGGCCTGCCGGGTCTCGGTCGGCGAGCAGAACAACTACGGCTTCGAGGTGCACGGCACCAGGGGCGCGGTGTTCTGGGACTTCCGCCGCATGAACGAACTCGCGGTGAGCCGCGGCACCACCTACCAGGACCAGCCTGTCAGCACGGTGTACGTCGGCCCGGGCGCCGGCGAGTTCGCCGCGTTCCAGCCCGGCGCGGCCAACGCGATGGGCTACGACGACCTGAAGGTGATCGAGGCCTACCGCTTCGTGCGCTCCGTCTCCGAGGGCACCCCGTACGGCGCCACGCTCGCCGACGCGGTGCACAGCGCGGCCGTGCTCGACGCCATGGCGGAGTCGGCGGAGAGCGGCCGATGGGTCAGCCCGTAGGCATGTTGTACGGGATGACCACCTGGATCGCCGACGGCAGCAGCGGTCCCGCGGGCGGCAGTGCGCCGTGGAAGCGCATCACCTCGTGACAGGCCTCGCGCAGGTCGTGCCGCAGGTCGTGGTGGAGCACCGCGGACAGCCGGTGCTCGCGCAGCAGGCGGGTGTTGTCGTGGTCGAGGTCGTGCGCGACGAACACCGCGCACGCCCGGCCGAGGTCGGCGAAGGCGCGCAGGGTGGCGTCGTTGCCGCCGCCGATGGAGTACACCGCCCGGATCTCCGGGTCGCGTTCCAGGGCGGCGCGCACCAGGTCGTACTGCGTGGCGTCCAGGCCCTGTCCCCCGGCGATCTCGACGAGCGTCCGCTCCGGGTAGCGGGCCCGCATCACACTGCGGAACCCCATCTCGCGCTCCTCCTCGTTGCGGAAGGAGCCGCTGCCGAGGCTGGTGAGCACATTGCCGGGCCGGTCGCCGAGCCATTGGCCGGTCAGGTAGGCGGCGGTGGCCCCGGCCGCCCGGTTGTCGATGCCGACGTAGGCGACGCGCCCGCTCGCGGGCAGGTCGGTGACGAGGGTGACGACCGGGATACCGGCGGCGGTGAGCCGGCCGACGGCCGCGGTGACCTCGGGGACGTCCGGGGCCTTGAGGATCACGCCCTGCGAGCCGCGCCGGGCGATCCGGTCCAGCGTCCTGACCTGCTCATCGGCGGGACCGGTCTCGCGGAAGTGGAACCGGGAGCGGACCACCGCCGGGTGCAGTGCCGGCAACTCGGCCTCCAGGGCGGCGCGTACGGCGGTGGTGAACCGCTCGGGTGCCTGCACCACGATGTCGACCATGAAGGAGCGGCCGACCAGCCGGACCTGGGTGCGCTGCCGGTCGAGATCGGCGATGGCCCGGTGCACCTCCTGCGCGGTGCTCTCGCGCACCCCTCCCCTGCCGTTCAGGACCCGGTCCACGGTGGCCTCGCTGAGTCCCGCCTGACGTGCGATCTCCCGGATCGGGAACGGATGGCCCACGGACCGGCTCCTTGAGGGGTTTTTGATGGCTGTCTGCTGATTGTTCGAGGGGTTTGTACTGACAAGAATGACAGGACCGAGTCGCTCCTGTGACCGAAAGAAGGACACCGATGTCCGTCACCTCCCCGCCCCGCCGTGCCTGGCTGTCCGAGCAGGACTGCGACCTCGATGCCTTCCGCGCCCTGGTGGACCGGACGACGCACCCCGCGGACTACCCGCACGCGCAGTCGGTGCGCGAGAACGTCCTCGTGTACGAGGGTGAGCGGCTGCGCACGGCCGCCGGCCGCGCTGCACTGCGGGCCGAGCTGGTGCGGGCGCTGACCGACGGCCCCGGGATCGTGGTCGTCCAGGGCGCCTTCCCCGATCCGGTGGTGGTCGACCGGGTCACGGCCGTGTTCGAGGCGCTGATCGCCGAACAGCGGGCCTGCGGCGTGCAGGCCGGCGACCACTTCGCCCGGCCCGGCGCCAACGACCGGGTGTGGAACGCGCTGGAGAAGACGGCCCTGTACGACCCGGAGGCGTTCGCCGGCTACTACGCGAACGAGGTCCTGGCGCTGGTGTCGGAAGCCTGGCTGGGCCCCGGCTACCAGGTCACCTCGCAGGTCAACGTCGTCAACCCGGGCGGCGCGGGCCAGACCGCGCACCGGGACTACCACCTCGGCTTCCTGAGCAACGCGGTGGCGGCCGCCTACCCGGCCCATGTGCACCGCCTCTCCCCCGTGCTCACCCTGCAGGGCGCGGTCGCCCACTGCGACATGCCGGTGGAGTCGGGTCCGACGCTGTACCTGCCGTACTCCCAGGCGTACGAGTCCGGCTATCTGGCCTGGCGGCTCCCGGCGTTCCAGGCGTACTTCGAGGAGCACCACGTGCAACTCCCGCTGGAGAAGGGCGACGCGGTCTTCTTCAACCCCGCGCTGTTCCACGCCGCCGGCACCAACCGGACGGCGGCCCTGCGGCGGACGGCCAACCTGCTCCAGGTGTCCTCCGCGTTCGGGCGCGCGATGGAGACCGTCGACCGCGAGGCGGTGGCGAACGCGGTCTTCCCGGTGCTGCTCAGGCGCAGGGCCGAGGGCGCTTCGCAGGAGTGGCTGGAGCACGTGATCGCCGCGAGCGCCGAGGGCTACCCGTTCCCCACCAATCTCGACAGCGATCCGCCGGTCGACGGATTGGCCCCGCCGTCACAGGCGGACCTGGTACGGCGGGCGGTGCGTGAGGCGTGGACGCCCGGGCGGCTGCGCGCGCGGCTCAGGGCCGCCGCCGAGCGGCGCGAGAGCTGAAGGGCGGACCGGGCATGGGACTTCTCGACCACAAGGTCGTGCTCGTCAACGGTGGCAGCCAGGGCGTGGGTGCCGCCGTCGCGCGGGCCTGCGTGCGCGAGGGTGCGGCCGTGGCGGTGACCGGACGGCGCCCCGAGCCGGGCGAGGCACTGGTGGCGGAGCTGGCGGCCACGGGCGGCAAGGCGATGTACCTCCAGGCGGACCTGTCGGACGCCGATCAGGCCAGGGCGTCGGTCGCCGAGGTGGTGGACGCCCACGGCCGCATCGACTGCCTGGTGAACTCGGCCGGGCTGACCTCGCGGGGCACGTTGCTGGACACCACGCCGGAGTTGTTCGACGCGCACATCGCGGTCAACCTCAAGGGGCCGTTCTTCGCGATGCAGGCGGCGGTCGCCGACATGACGGCCCGCAAGGCGCCGGGCACGATCGTCAACATCATCACCTCGTCGGCGCACGGCGGGCAGCCGTTCCTCGCGCCGTACGTCGCCGCCAAGGCCGGCCTGGTGGGCCTCACCCGTAACGCGGCGCACGCCCACCGCTGGGACCGGATCCGGATCAACGGCCTGAACATCGGCTGGACCGCGACGGAGGGCGAGGACGCCACCCAGCGCACCTTCCACGGCGCCGGTGACGGCTGGCAGGAGCAGGCCGCGGCCCGGCTGCCGATGCGCAGGCTCGGCCAGCCGGACGAAATCGCCGACTTCGTGGTCTTCCTGCTGTCCGACCGGTCCGGCGTGGTCACCGGCTCGGTGATCGACTGGGACCAGAACGTCCTGGGCGGGCTGGACTGAGGGGATGCGGCCCGTCCCGCGCTCGAGAGCGAGCCCGTGGACGGCGGCAGTGCGCGGCGCAGCCCCGGCGAGGGACAGGAACCAGGCACGCCGGGCAACGGTCGGCAACCAGCACGCCAGGCAGCGGGAAACAACGAAGCACGCCAGGCAACGGTCAGCAACAAGCACAAGGAGCAGCGGAGCACATGCGTATCGGAATCCTCGGCCTCGGCCGCATCGGCGCCTTCCACGCCGAGACCCTCTCCGGACTGGACGCCGTTCGGTCGCTCGTCGTCGCCGACCCGCTCGCGGACGCCGCCAAGGCCGCCGCCGAGCGGTTCGGGGCCGAGGTCGCGGACTCGCCGGAGGCCCTGCTGGCGGCCGGCGTGGACGGCCTCGTCGTCGCGGCGGCCACCGACGCCCATCCGGCGCTGATCCGGGCCGGTGTGCAGGCCGGGGTGCCGGTCTTCTGCGAGAAGCCGGTGGCCCGCACCATGGCGGAGGGCGTCGCGGTGCTGGAGGCCGTGCGGGACAGCGGCGTGCCCATCCAGATCGGCTACAACCGGCGCTTCGACGCGGGTTTCGCCGCCGCACGGGCCGCCGTACGGGCCGGCGAGCTGGGCAAGCTGCACACGGTCCGGTCCACGACCCTGGATCCGGCGCCGCCGCCCGCCGCGTACGTCGCCGCGTCGGGCGGCATCTTCCGGGACTGTTCCGTGCACGACTTCGACATCATCCGCTGGGTCACGGGCCGTGAGGTCACCGAGGTGTACGCGGTCGGCGGCAACCGGGGCGCCGACTACATCCGGGCTGCGGGCGACGCCGACAGCACCGGGGCGGTCCTCACCCTGGACGACGGCACGATCGCGGTGGTGTCCAACTCCCGGTACAACGGGCGCGGCCACGACGTCCGCATGGAGCTGCACGGCTTCACGGACTCCATCGCCGTCGGCCTGGACGACAAGCTGCCGCTGCGCTCGGTCGAGCCCGGCGTGACCTTCCCGTCCGGCACCCCGCACGACTTCTTCATGGACCGCTTCACCGACGCCTACCGCGCCGAACTGACCGCGTTCACCGAGGTCGTGGCGGGCACCCGGCCCTCCCCTTGCACCGTCGAGGACGCGCTGGAGGCCGGCTGGATCGCCGAGGCCTGCACCCTGTCCCTGCACGAGCACCGGCCGGTGACGCTGGCGGAGGTGCGCCAGGGCTGAGCCCGAGGGCGGAAGCGCGGTGCGGCGCCGGGGCGGATGCCCGGCGCCGCATGCGCGTCCAGGGGGGTGTCGGTGTGATCGGCCCGGGCCCGCGGCGCCCGCCACGGCACCTCTCCGCGTCGTCGGATCACCCGAGTACGCCCGGTACGCCGGAGGTCCCCCGCCTCGCGATGCACGGCACCGGACGCCGCGGCCTGGTCCGACCTGATCCGAACGACACCCCTAACCGCAGTACCGGATCAGCCATTCGTCCGGGTTGTACGTGTCCCGCGCCGGGTCCGGCACCGTCGCCGCCTTGGTCTCCACCGTGTCCTCCGGGCGTATCCGCTCGGGCAGCGAGCCGAAGCGGTCGCGTCGCGAGGACGCCGCGTCGGCGGCGTCCTGGGGCGTCTTGCGAGGTTCCGTGCGATGTGTCATCTCGTCCTCCCGTCTCCGCGGGCTCCCCCCGGTCACCCTCCACAACGCCCGCGTGCCCCGGTTGGTTCCCGGACACACGCGGGCCGAATCCGTCGCAACTGCGCAGGATCCGGCCCGTCCAAAGGGTGTCGCGGTCCGTCAGGCCCCGCAGGACCGCAGAAAACGCCGCGTGCGCACCGCGATCGGCAGCGGCTTGTCCGGCTCGCACGGGTACATGTCCTGCTCGACGATCGCGAACAGGTCCACGCCCAGTTCCTGCGCAGCCTCCAGCACCGGGCCCAGCTCCGGGACACCGGACGGCGGTTCGCACATCACCCCGCGCTGCACGGCCGGCCCGAACGGCACCCCCTGTGCGACGACCTCGGCGAGGACGTCCGGGTCGACCTGCTTGAGGTGCAGATAGCCGATGCGTTCACCGTAGGTCTCGATCAGTTTGACGCTGTCGCCGCCGCAGTAGGCGTAGTGCCCGGTGTCCAGGCAGAGGCTGACCAGTTCGGAGTCGGTCGAGTCCAGGAAGCGCTCGACGTGTTCCTCGGTGTCGATGTGGGTGTCGGCGTGCGGGTGCACGACGATGTCCAGGCCGTACGTCTCCTTGACCTCGTGGCCGAGCCGTTCCATGCCCTTGGTCAGGTGCGCCCACTGCTCGGCGGTCAGCTCGGGCGGCTCGAGGATCTCGGCGGTCTTGTCGTCCCGCCAGAAGGACGGGATCACCACCAGGTGCCCGGCCCCCGTCGCCTGTGTGAGCGCGGCGACCTGGCTGACGTGCGCCCAGGTCTCCTCCCAGACGGCGGGGCCGCGGTGCATGCCGGTGAAGACCGTGCCCGCCGAGACCTTCAGGTTCCGCCTGGCCACCTCCTCGGTCAACCGCGCCGGATCGGTGGGGAGGTAACCGTAGGGGCCTAGCTCGATCCAGTCGTAGCCGGCCTCGGAGACCTCGTCCAGGAAGCGTTCCCAGGGAACCTGCCGGGGGTCGTCGGGGAACCAGACGCCCCAGGAGTCGGGGGCCGAGCCGACCCGGATGCGGTCGAGCGGTGCGGAGTGCGCCATGGTCAGGTGGTTCCTTCCGGGGAGGTCGCCACGGGTGCGGTGAGGTCGCCCTCCTCGGGCAGTTCCTCCACGTCGACGCCGCGTACCTGCGCCAGTTCGTGCTTGAGCGCGGCGAGTTCGGCGCCGCCGGCCATGTGGTTGGTCAGTTCCTCCAGGCTGACCTGGTCGCGGGAGGCGGACAGTTCGAGGGTGCCCAGGCGCAGGACGCTGAAGTGGTCGCCGACCATGTAGGCGTGGTGGGGGTTGTGGGTGATGAAGATGACGCCCAGGCCGCGGTCGCGGGCGGCGGCGATGTACTTCAGGACCACGCCGGACTGTTTGACGCCGAGGGCGGCCGTGGGCTCGTCCAGGATGAGGACGCGGGCACCGAAGTAGACGGCGCGGGCGATGGCCACGCTCTGCCGCTGGCCGCCGGAGAGGGTGCCGATGGGCTGTTCCAGGTCGTCCAGGACGATGCCCATGTTGCGCAGTTCCTCGTCGGCCGTCTTCTTCATGCGGGCGATGTCGAGTCGGCGGACGGGCCAGGGGCCCCTGGTCATCTCGGAGCCGAGGAAGAAGTTCCGCCACACCGGCATGAGGGGGACGGTGGCCAGGTCCTGGTAGACGGTGGCGATGCCCCTGTCGAGGGCCTCGCGCGGGGTGGTGAAGCGCACCGGCTCTCCGTCCACCAGGAATTCGCCCTCGGTGTGCTGGTGCAGCCCCGAGATGATCTTGATGAGGGTGGACTTGCCGGCGCCGTTGTCACCGAGCACGCAGGTGACCTGACCGGCGTGCACCTTCAGGTCGACGCCGTGCAGGGCGCGGATGTTGCCGTAGGACTTGCCGGCGCCGCGCAGTTCGACCAGGGGACCGTCCGGGGCGGGGGTGCTGTCCTGGAGGACGGCGCCGTGGGTTCCGGTCGTTTTGTCAGTCATCGGTCACCTCCGGGTCGCCGTGCGCTGGACCCACAGATTGATCAGGACGGCGCCGAGCAGCATCACGCCGAGGAAGGCCTTGAACCAGTCCGGGTTCCAGCCGGCGTAGACGATGCCCTGCTGCACCATGCCGAACATGAACGCGCCGAAGACCGGGCCGATCGCGGAGCCGGCGCCGCCGGTGAGCAGACAGCCGCCGATGACGGCCGCGGCGATGTAGATCAGCTCCTGGCCGACGCCCTCGCCGGACTGCACGGTGTTGAACGAGAACAGGTTGTGCATGCCGACGAACCAGGCGCCGAAGCCGACCAGCATGAACAGGGTGATCTTGGTGAACTTCACCGGGACACCGACGGCGCGGGCGCTTTCCTTGTTGCCGCCGACGGCGAAGATCCAGTTGCCGTACTTGGTGCGCAGCAGCACCCAGGTGGCGAGGGCCGCGAAGACCAGCCACCAGACCACGGTGACCTTCACCTCGATCCCGCCGACGTCGAAGGACGACGCGAAGATCTGCTTGGCCTGGTCGAAGCCGTCCATGTCGCTGATGTCGTCGGTGGCGACGTTGCCGGTGACCGTCTTGGTCACGGCGAGGTTGACGCCCTGCAGGATCAGGAAGGTGCCGAGGGTGACCAGGAAGCTGGGCAACCCGGTCTTGACCACCATCCAGCCGTTGAAGGCCCCGATCGCGAGGGACACGATCAGTGCGACGATCACGCCGGTCCACACGTTGAGGGTCAGCTGGTAGCTGAGCATGCTCGCGGTGAGCGCCGAGGTGATCACGGCGACGCCGGACGAGAGGTCGAACTCGCCGCCGATCATCAGCAGGGCCACCGGGAGAGCCATGATCCCGATGGTCGAGGACTGGTAGAGCACCGTGGCCATCGAGCTGCCCTGGCGGACCGTGGGTGCTGCGATCAGGAAGAAGATCAGTACGGCGACGGCGCCGAGGAAGACGCCGACCTCGGGCCGGGCCAGCAGGCGCAGGGCCAGCGGGCGCCGGGCGGTGCGGCCGTCCTTGTCCTTCGGGCCGGACGCCGGCGGCCTGCCCACCGCCGGCTCAGCCTGCTGGGCCATGCTCATCACCGGGTGCCTTTCGCGGCGAACTCGGCGACCTTGTCGACGTTGGACTTGTCGACGAAGGCCGGGCCGGTCAGCACCGGCTGCTCACCGCCGCCGCTGTAGTTGCCGTTGTTCTTGTAGAGCCACAGCGAGTCGACCGCCAGGTAGCCCTGGAGATAGGGCTGCTGGTCGACGGCGAACTCGATGGTGCCGTCCTGGACGGCCTTGACCAGGTCCTTGTTGAGGTCGAAGGTGGCGACCTCGGCCTTGCTGCCCGCGTCGTCCACCGACTGGGCCGCGGTGAGGGCGAAGGGGGCGCCGAGCGTGACGACCGTGTCGATGGCGTTGTCCTGCTTCAGCTTCGCCGTGATCGTCGACTTCACGGACGGCATGTCCGTACCGTTCACGTACAGGGTGTCGGTGGTGCCCTTGAAGGTCTTCTTCACGCCGTCGCAGCGCTGGGTGAGGCCCACGTTGCCCTGCTCCTGGATCACGCAGACGATCTTCTTCGCGCCGGTGGTGTTGAGCTTCTTGCCGAACGCCTCGCCGGCCACGCTCTCGTCCTGTCCGAAGAACTCCAGCAGGCCGAGCTGCTTCCAGTCGCTCAGTCCCGAGTTGAGGCCGACCACGGGTATGCCGGCCTGTTGCGCCTTGGCGATCACGCCCTTCATCGCGTCGGGCTTGGCCAGCGTGACCGCGATGCCGTCCACCTTCTGGTCGATGGCGTTCTGCACATAGTTGGCCTGGTTGCCGGCGTTCGGGTCGGCGGAGTAGACGAGCTTGACGTTGTCCTTGGCCGCCGCGGCCTCGGCGCCCTTGCGGACGGTGTCCCAGAAGGTGTCACCGGGCGCCTGGTGGGTGATCAGCGCGACGGTCATGCGGGGTGTGTCGGCCTTGCCCGCGGAGGCGTTCGCCGCTCCCTCCTCGGCCTTCTTGCCGCCGGAGCTGCTGGAACAGCCGGCGAGGGTGAGGGCTGTCGCAGCGGCCAGGGCGACGACGGGGGCCAGTCTGCGGGAGCGGGGACGAGAAGAGCGGTCCATCTTTCCTGCACCTCACTGTGCGTGCGACGGGGCAAGGGACGCTGTTGCGTTGGGACGGGATACAAGCCTCTGCCGGGCCCGCTGTCAATACTTTGTTAAGACATCATTTCACGAGGTGGTCCGAATGTAAGTACAAACCATTGACACCCTCGCCTTCCCGGACCTACACCTGAGAGGCATGAGCCCAGTACACCGCACGCCACAGCGAACGGCACCGGGTGATCACGCACTCGACTCGCTCACCTTCACCCTGGACCGTTCGAGCCCGGTGCCGCTCTACCACCAGCTCGCCCGGCAACTGGAGGCGGCCATCGAGCGCGGGGCACTGACCCCCGGGAACCTCCTCGGCAACGAGATCGACCTGTCCGTGCGCCTCGGACTGTCCCGGCCCACCGTCCGCCAGGCGATCCAGAGCCTGGTCGACAAGGGGCTGCTGGTGCGCCGCCGCGGGGTCGGCACACAGGTCGTGCACAGCAAGGTCAGACGCCCGCTGGAGCTGAGCAGCCTCTACGACGACCTGGAGTCGGCCGGACAGGGACCGACCACCCGGGTACTGCGCAACGAGCGCATCCCGGCACCCGCCGACGTGGCCGCCGCCCTGGCCCTCGCAGAAGGCACCGAGGTCGTCCTGCTGGAGCGGCTGCGCTGCACCCACGGCCGGCCGGTGGCGTTCCTGCGCAACCATCTGCCGGCGTCCCTGCTCGAACTCGGCACCGGCCGGCTGGAGTCCACGGGCCTGTACCGCATGCTGCGCTCGGCCGGCATCTTCCTGCACAGCGCCCGCCAGTCCATCGGCGCCCGCGGCGCGGACGCCGAGGAGGCCGCCCTGCTGGACGAGACGGAGGGCGCGGCCCTGCTCACCATGGAGCGCACCGCCTACGACATCTCCGGCCGGCCGGTGGAGTACGGCAGTCACGTGTACCGGGCGTCCCGGTACGCCTTCGAGTTCCAGCTGCTGGTCAGGACCTGAAACGGAACCACCTCTTTCACACAGCCCCCGCGGCCTCCGGTGCCACGGGGGCCGTTTTGTCTGCTGTCCGCCAACGATGCAGGTGACAGTGACGATTACGTTTCGGGCAAGAGACACCCCAGTGCCACCGGAGCTATTGACGCATGAGCGGACATGGGGCTGTTATTACGCCCACGATGTTCGGTCGAGTTGGTTTCTGAGCGGTTTCGAAGACCTTCTGGTGATCAACTCATCCCCTTGGCCGAACCCTGTACCCCTCAGGAGCCGCCATGCGCCTCTCCCCCTCCGGTCTCTCCGTCCCGGGTCCCAGCCGTCGTTCACTGCTGCGCGGAGCGGGCGGCGCCGCCCTGCTCACCGGGGCGGGCATACCCCTGCTGTCCGCCTGCGGTGGCAGCGGTTCCTCCTCCGATCCGAAGACCGTCACCCTCGGCTCCAACGCCTCCGACGCGGTGCCGAAGAAGGCCTTCGAAAGCGTCTACGCGGCCTTCAAGAAGCAGTCCGGCATCACCGTCGATGTGAACACGAAGGACCACAACACCTTCCAGGAGCAGATCAACTCGTACCTGCAGGGCACTCCGGACGACGTGTTCAACTGGTTCGCGGGTTACCGCATGCAGTTCTTCGCGGCGAAGAAGCTGGCCATGCCGATCGACGACGTGTGGGCGACGATCGGGGACAACTTCCCCGAGGCGATGAAGAAGCTCAGCAAGGGCGAGGACGGCAAGTACTACTTCGTGCCGCTGACGACGTACCCCTGGGCGATCTTCTACCGCAAGAGCGTCTTCCAGCAGCACGGCTACCAAGTCCCCGCCACCTGGGACGACTTCGTCGCCCTGCTGAAGCAGATGAAGAAGGACGGCCTGGTCCCGCTCGCCTTCGGCGACAAGGACGCCTGGCCCGCGATGGGCACCTTCGACCAGATCAACTTCCGCCTCAACGGCTACGACTTCCACGTCGAGCTGATGGCCGGCAAGGCCTCCTGGACCGACGCCAAGGTGAAGGACGTCTTCGACCACTGGGCCGAGATCCTCCCCTATCACCAGGACGGCTTCATGGGCCGCACCTGGCAGGACGCCGCGCAGACCCTGGTGTCCAAGAAGGCGGGCATGTACCTCCTGGGCTCCTTCGTGGCCCAGCAGTTCACGAACAAGGCCGACCTGGACGACCTCGACTTCTTCCCCTTCCCGGAGATCAACTCCGCGTACGGCCAGGACACCGTGGAGGCGCCGACCGACGGCTTCATGGTCAGCAAGTCCCCGAAGAACCACGCCGGCGTCGTGAAGCTGCTGGAGTACCTGGGCAGCCCGGCGGCCGAGGAGCTGTATCTCAAGACCGACCCGAGCGTGGTGGCCGCCTCCGCCAAGGCCGACACCTCCGCGTACTCGGCGTTGCAGAAGAAGGCGTTCGAGATGATCGGCGGTGCCAAGAGCCTCACTCAGTTCATGGACCGCGACAGCCGCCCCGACTTCACCTCCACGGTGATGCAGCCCGGCCTGCAGAAGTTCCTCCAGAACCCCAAGGGCGTGGACGGCCTGTTGTCGTCCGTCGAGCGCCAGAAGAAGACGATCTTCGCGTCCTCGTGAGCGGCCCGATGACGACCGATACGACGACGAAGAGCCCGGAGACGGCGGCCGTGCCGGCTCCGGGCACCGCGCCCGAGAAGAAGCGGGTCACGCACGGCCACCGGCGCCTGCTGACCCGCCGTGACCGGTTCACGCTCGCCGTGATGGCCGGTGTGCCCACCGTCCTGCACGTGATCCTGGTCTGGGTCACCGCGATCGCCTCGGTCTTCCTCGCCTTCACCACCTGGGACGGCATCGGATTCGACTCGATCAAGTGGGTCGGCCTGGACAACTTCCGACAACTCTTCACCGAGAACCCGCAGTTCTGGCCGGCCGTCCAGCACAACGTCATCTGGTTCGTGGTGCTGATCCTGCTCCCGACGCCGTTCGGCCTGTTCCTCGCCGTCCAGCTGGACAAGCGGATCCGGTTCACCCGCGTCTACCAGACGGCGTTCTTCCTGCCCGTCGTCATCTCGATGGCGTGCATCGGCTTCGTCTGGCAGCTGGTGTACAACCCGGACACCGGGCTGATCAACAGCATCATCGGCGCCAACGAGCCCGGCCACTACATCGACTGGATCGGCGATCCCGACCTCAACCTGTGGGCGGTCCTGATCGCCGCGTCCTGGCGGCACACCGGCTACATGATGATCCTGTACCTGGCCGGTCTGAAGAGCGTCGACCCGTCGCTGCGCGAGGCGTCCGCGCTGGACGGCGCAGGCGAGTGGCAGACGTTCCGACACGTCATCTTCCCCACTCTGCGCCCGACCAACACGGTCGTCCTGGTGGTCACCATCATCGAGGCGCTGCGCGCCTTCGACCTGGTCTTCGTCTTCAACAAGGGCGCCCAGGGCACCGAGTTGCTGTCGATCCTGGTCACCAACAACATCATCGGCGAGTCCAGCCGCATCGGTTACGGGTCGGCCATCGCCGTCGTCCTGCTGGTCATCTCCCTCGCGGTGATCATCCCGTACCTGATCGCCACCTTCCGGAAGGAGCGGCGCGCATGAGCAGCACCACCGTCGTGCCGAAGCGGCGCGCCCCGGTCCGCCCCGCCCGCGTCCTGCTGCACGTCTTCCTCGCGGGTACCGCCCTGGCCTGGCTGGCGCCCCTGCTGTGGGCGGTCTTCTCGGCCCTGCGCCCGTACAGCGAGACCAGTGCCAAGGGCTACGTCTCCTGGCCGGACCGGCTGAGCTTCGAGAACTTCACGAACGCGTTCCAGCAGTCGGACATGATGCACTACTTCGGCAACACGCTGGTGATCGCGGTCCCGGCGGTCCTGCTGACGCTGTTCCTGTCCTCCTGTGTGGCCTTCTACGTCAGCCGGTTCGACTTCCGCGTCAACCTCGCCCTGCTGCTGGTGTTCACGGCGGGCAACCTGCTGCCGCAGCAGGTCGTCATCACCCCCCTGTACCGGCTGTACCTGCTCACGGACCTGCCGGGCATCACGGCGAGCGGCAAGCTGTACGACTCCGCGCTGGGCCTGGTCCTGATCCACGTGGCGTTCCAGTCCGGTTTCTGCGCCTTCGTGCTGAGCAACTACATGCGCTCGCTGCCCCACGAGCTGACGGAGGCCGCGCTGGTCGACGGCGCCTCGGTGTGGCGGCTGTACTGGCAGATCACACTGCCGCTGTGCAAGCCGGCGATGGCCGCCCTCGCGACGCTGCTGTCGATCTGGATCTACAACGACTTCTTCTGGGCCCTCGTCCTGATCTCCACCGGCGAGAACATGCCGGTCACCTCGGCCCTGAACAACCTCTCCGGCCAGTACTTCACCGACCCCAACCTGGTCGCCGCCGGTGCCCTGCTGACCGCGATCCCGACCCTGATCGTGTACTTCGTGCTCCAGCGCCAGTTCGTCAGCGGTCTGACCCTGGGTTCCAGCAAGGGCTGAGGGGCGCTGCCGGAGCCGGCCGCGGACGGTCAGCCGAAATACCTTCGCAGTCAAGGCACTTGAATACTTCCGCGGCTGCTGATGGGATGCGCGGCACCACGAACACCGTCGGCCCGGAGGTCTCCTGTGCTGCGAGCGATCCTGACGGCGAGCGCGGTCGTCGCCACGCTGCTTGCCCCCGTCGGCGCCCGTGCCGGGCAGACGGGGGGAGCCACGGAGGCCGGGTCGACCGCGAAGACCGGGCGGACGGCGAGGACCGCGCAGCCCCCGGCCGTCGAGACCGGGGTGAACGGGGTGGACGGGGTGGACGGGGTACCCCGGCTCACCGACCGTCAGGGGCGCACGCTCACTCTGCACGGCTGGAACATCGAGGACAAGACGCACCGCGGCGACGAGGCCCTGTCCGCCGTCACCGAACGCCATCTGCGCGACATGCGGGCCCAGGGCTTCGACTTCGCCCGGCTGCTTGTCTTCTGGGACGACCTGGAGCCGGCGCCGGGACGGTACAGCCGAGGTTACCTGCGCCGCATCGAACGTGTCCTGGACTGGGCCGAGCGTTACGACGTGAAGGTCGTCATCGACGCCCACCAGGACGTCTTCGGCCCCGCTTTCGGTCACCGCGGTGTCCCCGGATGGGCGACGAGAACCGACGGCCTGCCCTTCGACAGGCATCCGGAGGACTGGTTCGCCGAGTACTTCGAGCCCGCCGTGCAGCGCGCCTTCACCCACCTCTACGACGACCCGGACCTCCGCACCGCCCAGGCGCGGATGTGGCGGACACTCGCCGCACGTTTCGCCCGCCATCCCGCCGTACTCGGCTACGACCTCGTCAACGAGCCGATGGGCGAGCTGCGAGCGGGCGAGGATCTGGCGTCGGCGGCCCGCCGCATCGAACGCGACCAGCTCACCCCGATGTACAACCGCCTCGCGGACGCCGTCCGTTCACAGGACGAGGACGCCTGGGTGTTCGTCGAGCCGACCCCCGTCGTGGGCGAGGGCGTGCCGACCGGCCTCGGCCGCATCGACGATCCCCGGGTCGTGTACGCGCCGCACTTCTACAACAGCACGATGGAGGCGGGCGGCGACTACGATCCCGGTGCCGGCTGGATCGAGGCGTACGAGCGGGCCGTCACCGAGTACCCGAAGCGCTACCGGGTCCCGGTCGTGGTCGGCGAATGGGGTCCGCTGAACAACACCCTGCCGAACATGAACCGCTTCTACCGCGACGCGATGGCCTCCCTGGGCCGCTACTCCTCCGGCTGGGCGGGTTACGTGTGGTGCTACGGCGGCGGGTACTGCGCCGTGGACGACACCGGCGCCTTCCGCACCAACAAGGACCTGACCGCCGAGCCGTACGCCGAGACGGTGGCCGGCACGATCCGCTCGGCGGCGTACGACCCCGTCTCCGGCGTGTACCGGCTGACCTACCGGGCGGCGTCCCACGGCTCCCAGCTGACGGTGCTGTCCCTGCCGCGGGGCAGCCGGCGGATCACGGCCGAGGGTGGCGCGCGCGTCGTACGCAGGACAGCCGGCCGGGCGTGGCTGGCGGCCACCCCGGGCAGCCGGCCGACGATCACGGTCGAACGCGGCTGACCTCGCCCACTCCCCCCTGCATGTGGTGACCGACGTCATCGGCTTCACCGCGGCGAGGCGGCCGTCCGCGCAGGGGCCGCCGACACGTACCCGTGATCGGCCCGCCTCGTCGGAACTCGTGGTCCCGGTCCGGCGCCTCGGGTGGAAGTCGCGAAGGCCGTGGCGTGGTGCCGTCACGCCGCCGTCACCTGTCGCACGAACGCAACCAGCGGGTCTGCCAATGTCGGCAAACCCGCTGGTGAACAACGTCGGGACGACAGGATTTGAACCTGCGACCCCTTGACCCCCAGTCAAGTGCGCTACCAAGCTGCGCCACGTCCCGTTGCCCTCGCACGCGGTAGCCCGCGTGATCGTGCGAACAGCACTTTACCCCACGTCCCGGGGTGGGCCGAAGAAGGTCCGCACGGGGCGGGGGACAATCGGCCTATGACGAACGCGGGCGCATCGGATGCCAGGGACCGGGACACCGCCGGACGGGCCCGGAACGCGCGGCCCCGGGACGGACTGGGGCGCCCGCTGCCGTACGGCGCCGAGGGCGTGCCTCGGCAGCCGGAGGGGGTCCTGCGGGCGCCCGCGGAGACGGTCGCCGAGGCGCAGGCACTGCTGGCCGCGGGCAGGCCGTTCCACGCCCACGAGGTGTTCGAGGACGCCTGGAAGTCGGGCCCCGAGGACGAGCGCGCCCTGTGGCGGGGGCTCGCCCAGCTGGCGGTGGGGCTCACCCACGCGGCCCGCGGGAACACCGTCGGCGGGGCCCGGCTGCTGAGGCGCGGCGCGGGGGCGGTCGAGGAGTGGGAGACCGGGCGCGGCGAGGACCGGCCGTACGGGCTGGACCTGGCGGGCCTCGCCCGGTGGGCGCGGGAGCTGGCCGGGCGCGTGGAGCGGGACTCGGCGCCGGTGGACGCGCAGGCCGAGGCGCCCCGGCTGGGCCCCTGACCAGGGCGCCGTTGCCGGGCGTGCGGCGGCGGTGGACGCGCTGTCGGTGGGATGCGGCAGACTCGGGGGCGTGCGAAAGATTCATGTCATCGGTATCGGCGCGGGCGACCCGGACCAGCTGACCCTGCAGGCGGTCAAGGCGCTGCGGAGCACCGACGTGTTCTTCCTGCTCGACAAGGGCGAGGTGAAGAGCGATCTGACACAGCTGCGCCGGGACATGCTGGACGCGCATCTGCCGGCGGGGTCGTACCGGACGGTGGAGGCCCGTGACCCGGAGCGGGACCGGAAGGCGGGTGGCTCGGCCTACTCACCGGCCGTCGGGGACTGGCGCAGCGCCCGTGCCGGGATCTACGAGCGCTTGATCGCCGACGAGCTTGCCGAGGACGGCACGGGCGCCTTCCTGGTGTGGGGGGACCCCGCGCTGTACGACAGCACGCTGGCGATCCTCGAGGAGGTGCTGCAGCGCGGCGCGGTGGAGTTCTCGTACGACGTGGTGCCCGGCATCAGCAGTGTCTCCGCGCTGGCCGCCCGGCATCGCACGGGCCTGAACCGGGTGGCGCGGCCGGTGCAGATCACCACCGGGCGGCGGCTGGCCGAAGGTTTCCCGGACGGGGTGGACGACGTGGTCGTGATGCTGGACGCGCACCAGGCCTTCCGGGGGTACGCCGGGGAGGACATGGACATCTACTGGGGCGCCTACATCGGCACGCCGGACGAGATCCTCGTCTCGGGGCCGATCGCCGAGGCCGGTCCGCGCATCGAACGGGTGCGGGCCGAGGCGCGGGAGCGCAAGGGCTGGATCATGGACACGTATCTGCTGCGCCGGCATTCCGCCGGGGAACGGCCGGCGCAGGACTGAGGCCCGGCGCCCGCAGTACGCCCGCCACGCCGGCCACGTGCGAGGTCGTACGGGGGCGGCGGGCCGTCCGGGTCGCTACGGTCGGGGCATGGAGTCCATGGCGTCCGTGCGTGCCGTCCTGATCGACATCGACGGGGTCCTCACCGTGTCGTGGAAGCCGTTGCCCGGTGCGGTGGAGGCGCTGCGTGCCCTGCGTGCGGCCGGGCTCGGGATGGCCCTGGTGACCAACACGACCTCCCGGTCCCGGGCGTCGATCGCCGGGGCACTGTCGGAAGCCGGTTTCGAGGTGGCGGCCGAGGACGTCCTGACCGCGCCCGCCGTGACCGCCGCCCATCTGGCCGAGCACTTCCCGGGCGCCCGGGTCGCGCTGCTCAACAGCGGGGACATCGAGGCGGATCTGGGTGACGTCACCCTGGTCGAGGACCGGGCCGATGTGGTCGTGGTCGGCGGGGCCGGGCCCGGCTTCGACTATGCGGCGCTCAACCGGGCCTTCGGCCAGCTGCAGCGGGGTGCCCGGCTGGTCGCCATGCACCGCAACCTGTACTGGCGGACCGACGCGGGGCTGCAGCTGGACTCGGGTGCCTTTCTGCTGGGGCTGGAGCGGGCGGCGCGGGTGGAGGCGGAGGTCACGGGCAAGCCGTCCCGGGCGTTCTTCGAAGCGGCTCTGGCCCGGCTCGGGGTGGGGGCGGAGCAGGCGTTGATGGTCGGCGACGACATCGAGTCGGACGTGCTCGCGGCACAGCGGGCCGGGATCACCGGGGTGCTGGTGAAGACGGGGAAGTACCAGCCGGAGACGCACCGGAACGCGAGCGGCACCCCGGACCACGTGGTGGACTCCTTCGCGGAGGTCCCGGAGCTGCTGGGGCAGAAGCCCGGCAGTGCGGGCTAGGGGTGTCGTCGGGACCAGCCCGGGTCCGCGACGCACGGCACGGCCCCTCGCCGCGTCGTCGGATCACCCGAGTACGACCGGTACGTGGGGGATCCTCCGCCGCGCGAGGCACCGCACCGGACGCTGCGGCCTGATCCGACCTGATCCGGCCTGATCCGGACGCCACTTCCTAGCGCAGGAGCAGCTGCACGCCGCCCACGATCGTCGCCGCGATCACCAGTTGCTCGAAGAGCCGCTGGTTGATCCTGTTCACAGCCCACTTGCCGAACAGTGCACCGGGCACGACGAACACCGCGAGCGCCGCGTCGAGGAACAGCGAGCGGCCGTCGATCAGGCCCAGGCCCGCGCTGAACGGCACCTTCGCGACGTTCACGATGAGGAAGAAGAAGGCCGACGTGCCAAGGAAGCCCAGCTTCCGGAAACCGGCGGACAGCAGGTACAGGGACATCACCGGCCCGCCCGCGTTGGCGACCATCGTCGTGAACCCGCCGAGCACGCCGTACGACCGCGCCTTCACCCGGCCCGCCCGGGTCGTCACCGCATCCGGCTCGTCCGCCGTACCGCCGTCCTCGCGGCGGCGCCGCCACACGGTGACCCCGGCCATGAACAGCAGGATCGCACCGATCGAGGTCCGGACGATCCCGTCGTCGGCCCACATCAGGAACACCGTGCCGGCCACCACGCCCGCGGCGACCGCCGGGAACAGCCGCCACAGGGTGGGCCAGTGGGCGTGCCGCCGGTAGGTGAGGACGGCGAGCACGTCGCCCGCGATCAGCACGGGCAGCAGGACGCCGGTCGACGCGCGGGCGGGCAGGACGGCCGCGAAGATGGCGAGGCTGACCGTGTTGGCCCCGCTGACCGCGGTCTTGGAGAAGCCGACGAGCAGCGCCGCGAAGGCCAGGGCGGCGAACTCCCAGCCGGTTGTGTGCCAGAGCGTCATCGTGTTCATGCGGAGACCGATGGTAGGTGCATGCATGCGGACGCGTAAGGAGCGTCTCGCGGTTCGGTCCCCGCACCGGGTGCGGTTCCGTCCTAGCGGCCCGTGTACTGAGCCCGCAGCTCCCGCTTGAGCACCTTCATGCTCGGCCCGAGCGGCAGGGCGTCCGTGAACTCCACCCGGCGCGGGTACTTGTACCGGCCCAGGTGCTCCTTGGACCACTCGGTGACCGCGGCGGCGTCCGGTGCGCTGCCCTGCGCCGGGACGACGACCGCGCACACCTCCTCGCCGTGCAGGTCGTCGGGCAGGCCGATGACGGCGACCTGGGCGATCGCCGGGTGGCGCATCAGGACCTCCTCGACCTCCCGCGGGTAGACGTTGTAGCCGCCGCGGATGATGACGTCCTTCTTGCGGTCGACGATCCGCAGGAAGCCTTCGTCGTCCTTGGTGCCGAGGTCCCCGGTGCGGAACCAGCCGTCCACCAGTGCCTCTGCGGTGGCCTCGGGGCGGCCGAGGTAGCCGGAGAAGACGTTGTGGCCGCGGACGACGACCTCGCCCAGCTCGCCGGGCGGCAGCAGTTCGATGCGGCCCTCCACCTCGGCGCGGGCGATCTCCACGTCGATGCCCCACAGCGGGTGGCCGATGGTGCCGGCCCTGGTGCCGAAGAGGGGCTGGTTGACGGCGGCGGCCGGCGAGGTCTCCGACAGCCCGTAACCCTCGCAGACCTGCGCGCCGAACGCGGCCTCGAACCGCTCCAGTACGGCGACGGGCAGCGAGGCCCCGCCCGAGACGCAGACACGCAGCGCGGGGAGCGCGGGGGCGTCGGCGGCCGCGGCGGCGAGGGCGACGTACATGGTCGGCACGCCGTGGAAGGTGTTCACCCCTTCCCGCACCATCAGCTCGATCGCGCGCGCCGCGTCGAAGCGGGGCAGCAGGACCAGCGTGGCGCCGGCCCGCCAGGTGGAGTTGAGCGACACCGTCTGGCCGAAGGCGTGGAACAGGGGCAGCGCGCCGAGGGCGATGTCGTCCCTGCGGATGTCATGGGCGTCGAAGGCGTTGACCGTCGCGTTCATCACCAGGTTGAAGTGGCTGAGGACAGCGCCCTTGGGGACGCCGGTCGTACCGCTGGTGTAGAAGATCACGGCGGGGTCGTCGGCGGCCCGGGTGACGTACGACGGGAGCGGCTCGGCGTCGGCCGCGAGCTTCTCCAGCTCGCCGCCCAGGGTGACCACCGGCACGCCCACCGCCTCGGCGGCGGCCCGACCGGTCTCCTCCTTGGTGGGGTGGACGAGCAGCAGGGTGGCCTCGCTGTCCTTGAGCACGTGCTCGACCTCACCGGCCGACAGCAGCAGGTGCACGGGGACGACGACACCGCCGGCCGCGGCGATCGCGTAGTAGGCGACCGGGAACTCGGCGGTGTTGGGCGCCATCAGGGCGATCCGGTCGCCTGGCCGTACGCCGAGACCGGTGAGCGCACCTGCCTGGGCCAGCGCGCTGCGCCACGCTTCGGCGAAGGTCAGCCGCAGTTCTCCCTCGACGAGAGCGGTCTTGTCGGGGTGACGCCGGGCGTTCTCGGCGAGGATGGCGGCGACGGACAGGGTGGCCATGGGGTGCTGCTCCGTTTCCTTGCTGCGGCTCGTGGTACCGAATCCCCTTGCGGGGAGCCCCCGTCGAAGAACTCTCAGTGCCTCTCGACCAGCACCGCGCTCCCCTGCCCGACGCCCACGCACATGGTCGCCAGCCCGCGCTGCGCGCCGGTGCGCCGCATCCGGTGCAGCAGGGTGGTGAGGATGCGGGCGCCGGAGCAGCCGAGGGGGTGGCCGAGGGCGATGGCACCGCCGGTGGGATTGACCAGGTCCGGGTCGATGCCCAGCTGGTCGACGCACGCGAGTGCCTGCGCGGCGAACGCCTCGTTGAACTCGGCCTCCTGCAGGTCGGCGGTCTCCCAGCCGGCCCGGGCCAGCGCCTTGCGGGTGGCGGGGACCGGGCCGATGCCCATGACGTCGGGGTGGACGCCGGCGGAGGCGCCGGCGGCATAGCGCCCGAGGGATTCCAGTCCCAGCTCGTTCAGGGCCTCCTCGCTGACCAGCAGCAGACCGGCCGCACCGTCGTTCATCGGCGAGGCGTTGCCCGCGGTGACCGTGCCACCCTGCCGGAAGGCCGGCTTGAGCCGGGACAGCTTCTCCAGCGAGGTGTCCTCGCGGATGCACTCGTCCTGCTCGACCACGATGCCGTCCGGGCGCTCGACGGGCAGGAGTTCGTCGTCGAAGTAGCCGTTCTTGCGTGCGGCGGCCGCGCGTTGGTGGCTGCGCAGCGCGAACTCGTCCTGGCGCTCGCGGGAGACGCCGTAGCGTGCGGCGACCTCCTCGGCGGTCTCGCCCATGGAGAGCAGTCCGTGCAGGTCCTTCATGGCGGGGTTGACCAGCCGCCAGCCGAGCCGGGTGTCGTGGGTCTCGATGCGCGGCGGAAGGGCCTCGTCGGGGCGGGGCAGGACGAAGGGGGCGCGGCTCATGGACTCGGAGCCGCCGGCGATCACGATGTCGGCCTCGCCCGCGGCGATGGTCCGGGCGGCGGTGGTGACCGCTTCGAGTCCGGAGGCGCACAGCCGGTTGACGGTGGCGCCGGGCACGGAGTCGGGCAGTCCGGCGAGCAGAGCGGCCATGCGGGCGACATTGCGGTTGTCCTCGCCGGCCTGGTTGGCGGCGCCCCAGTAGACGTCGTCGATGCGGGCCGGGTCGAGCGCGGGCACCTCGGCCACCAGGTGGCGGATCACCGTTGCCGCGAGATCGTCGGGGCGGACGGACGACAGGGTTCCGCGCAGCTTGCCGATGGGGGTGCGGCGGGCGGCCGCGAAGTGGACGGGACGCACGGCTGTGACTCCTGACCTACGACGCTGTGGATCAGCATGGACCGATGCAGCACCTTAATTAGCACTGCTAGTTTTCGACTATAGACCTCCGACCGGCCCCAGGGAAGATTCCCCTGCGCCTTCCCGAGGCAGCGGGAGGAGAGATGTACCACGTCCGCGAGCACGCCCTCGCCGACGCGGCCGCCGGGCACGGCGCCGTCACGTTCGGCCCCCGCCACACGACACGGAGCCGCTGCGTTCGGCCCCGGCCACACCGGACACGGAGCCGTCGGTTCGGGCCCGGCCACACCGGCCTCGGCCGGTGTGACCGCAAGGACGCCGCACCCCCAGGACCGGCTGCCGCCCCCCTGATCAGCCTGTTTGCTGCCCCGTGAGGCCGGGCACCCGCCCTTTCGGACATCACCGCAGACAGCTGACGAAAGGGGATCCACCCACCATGACCGTGGTCAAGAGCACGCTGCCCGAGGAGGCGCTCGGCGTCACCGGGACCGCCCTGCAGGAGACCCTGGTCGACCTGCTCGGCCTGTCGCTGGTCGGCAAGCAGGCGCACTGGAACATCGTCGGTCCGCGATTCCGGTCGATCCACCTCCAGCTGGACGAGGTGGTCGCAACCGCCCGGGCTCATTCGGACACGGTCGCCGAACGCGCCGCCGCGCTGGGCGTGCCGCCGGACGGCCGGCCGGAGACCATCGCCGCGTCCTTCGCGCTGCCCGGCACCAAGGACGGCTGGCTGCGCGACACGGAGGTCGTGGAACTGATGGTGCAGTCGCTGGAGGCGGCCGCCGGCCGGCTGCGCGAGCGGATCGACGCGACCGAGAAGGCCGACCCGGTCACCCAGGACCTGCTGATCTCCATCACGGCCGACCTGGAGAAGCAGCGCTGGATGTTCCAGGCCGAGAACCATCCGCGCGACGACGCGTCCCGCTAATACGCCCACGCCCGCACGGAAGGGGAGACCCATGGCCGACGCCCTGGAGATGGAGGCGCTGTGGGAGGACTTCCACCGCGTCGTGAACATGACCTCGGCGGAACTCGCGGCCTGGCTGAGGGTCCGGGACGCGCACGAGGACACGGAACCGCTGCCGGAGGAGTCGGGCTCGCCCACCGGGCAGCACGTCCTCGCGATCCTGCAGAAGCGCCGCACCGACCTCACCGACGACGACGTCCGGGTGATGTACAAGGTCGTCGACACGGTCGGGGACCTCGTGGACATGGAGAACGAGCCCGAGCCGGAGAGCACGCCGCAGGACACCCGCCGCCGGCACCGGCTGATGACGCTCGGCCACGACCCGCTCAAGCCGTAGCCGCACCAACACGGCGGCCGGCCCGGCCGGTTCGGAGTCACCGGCCGGGCCGGCCGCCGCGTTGGTGCCGGCCGCGCTCGACGAGCAGGTGACCGAAGGCCGTCTGCGCCGCGCCGGGTGATCGTGTCAGACTGCTCCCCGCACATCCCGGAGCGACCACCGGGACCGGACGGGTGGAGGAGCAGCGCGTGACGGGGACCGGGCCGGGCATCCAGGACATCGACACCACGAGGCCGCATCCGGCGCGGGTGTACGACTGGTTCCTCGGCGGCAAGGACAACTACCCGGTCGACGAGCAGCTGGGCCGGCAGATCGCGGCGATCGACGGGGGCGCCGCCCCGAAGGCCGCCCGCGCCAACCGGGCGTTCATGCGCCGGACCACACGCGCACTGGCCGCGGAGGCCGGCATCCGCCAGTTCCTGGACATCGGCACCGGCATACCGACCGAGCCGAACCTGCACCAGATCGCGCAGTCCGTCGCCCCGGACGCCCGCGTGGTCTACGTCGACAACGACCCCATCGTGCTGGCCCACGCGAACGCGCTGCTGCGCGGCACTCCCGAGGGCGTGACGGAGTACGTGCAGGCCGACGCCCGCGATCCGCGCACCATCCTCGAACAGGCCGCCCGCGTGCTGGACTTCGGCCGCCCGGTGGCCCTCTCCCTCATCGCGCTGCTCCACTTCGTCGCAGACGACGACGGAGCCCGCGACCTGGTCGGCACCCTGGTCGGCGCGCTGGCACCGGGCAGTGCGCTGGTGCTGTCCACGATGACCGCCGACTTCGAACCGGAGAACGTGCAGCGGGGCATCGCCGCGTACGCGGCGGGCGGGGTGACCCTGGTGGCCCGCTCGCACGCCGAGGTCGGCGCGTTCTTCGCCGGCCTCGACCTGTTGGACCCCGGCATCGTCTCGGTGGCCGAGTGGCGCCCCGAGGACCCGTCCGACTCCCCGATCTCCTTGTACGGCGGAGTCGCACTCAAACCCTGATGCCCTGCTGCTTCCTGCTACTTCCTCTACGGGCCTGTACGGCTCCGAAGACGGCGAAAGCCGGAATGACGATTCCGCAGGACGGCCGGGAAGGGACACCGCTGGGTCCTGGCTCGGTCAACCGAGCACCCCGACGGCATAGAGCACGCCCATGATCGCGAGTGCTCCTCCGATCACTCGGAAAGCCACGGCGTTGCTTCTGTCGAACCGGGCGCCGGCGCCCCTTCTCACATCTTCGGAGAAGGCAGGACCGAAGACGGCCAGGGCCGCTCCGAAAGCGGCGACCAGCAGACCTGCCAGAGCATGCATGCATGACTGTCCTCCTCGATCAGCACTGTGGGCGCCCACGGAGGGCGCCCACAGACGTACTCCCTACCTGCCCCGTCGCCGGCTTCGGGTGTACAGGCCGATCATGACGATCGCGGCGAGGACGAAGATGCCGACCATCAGGTACGGGGACCAGGAAGGCCCGTCGGGCCCGTCGGCCAGTCGGAGAAGTCTCTGCACGGGGGTGCCTCCTGCTTCCTTAGAAGGTGTACTTGACCGTTCCCGAACACTTGCCGGTGCTTCCGCCCGTACCGACGCCTTCCGACCCGTCGGTGGCCACGGACAGTTCCGCGGGACCGAAGCCGCATGCCACTTCCCCGGTCCATCCCCGGCCCGCCGAGCCCGACGCCAGACTCAGGTCACCGCTCGCTCCCGGGGTTCCGGCTCCCGCCGCGAGGTACGGGTGGACACCGCCGTCCTCGTTGACGCTCACACCGGCGCCGAGGCACACCCAGAAGCAGGCCTCACCGCCCGCGTCGAGCGAGAGCAGCCCGCTCGGGTCGATGCGGTTGACGGGGTCGCCCTCGGCGTAGAGGTAGGGGTTCTGCTCCTGGCCTGAGGGGTCGGGCTGGGTGAAGCGGCCGACGTTGGCGTCGTAGTAGCGGGCCTTGAGGTGGTACAGGCCGGTGGGGTCCTGGTAGTTGCCGGCGAACCGGTAGGGCTGGGCGACCGGTTCGGACGACTGGGCCAGGATGCGTACACCGCGGGGGCTGTAGGCGTAGGTGTCGGCCTTGTTGCCGTCCTCGTCGGCGAGCGCGACGACACTGCCGATGGCGTCGGTGAGGTAGAAGTACGTCTTGCCCCCGGTCGTCATGGAGTTCAACGTGCCCCCGGGTTCGCGGTTGAAGCCCATGTCCACGCCGGCGGTCGTCCTGGCGGACAGGCCGAGGGGGCCGTTGTGGAAGTAGGTGTCGCCCAGGCGGACGCGTTCGCTCTGGTCGGTGGAGCCGTACTGGCCCGGGTAGGTCTTGCCGGCCACGGTGATCGAGGTCAGCTGGGAGTGGTCGGTGTAGCTCTCGCCGGTGCGGGTGTGGTCGTCGGTGGAGGCGCCGGCGGTCTCGTTGCCGATCGCGTCGTACGACCAGGCGCCGCTGGTGCTGGACTTGCCCGTCAGCTGCTGGGCGTCGTTGTAGGTGTAGGTGGTGCCGCGCGGGCAGCCGGGGTCGGTGCCCTGGGAGGTGAGGTTGCCGGCCAGGTCGTAGCAGTACTGCCAGGAGTCGGCGATCGTGCCGCCCTTCTCCTCCTTGGCGTAGGAGAAACGGCCCGCCCCGTCGTAGGAGTAGGTGCGCTTGGTCTTGCGGACGTTGTCGGTGCTGGTGCGGATCTTGGTGCCGTCGCTCTTGCCGTCGGTGCCGTAGTTGTAGGTGTAGCCGAGGTCGACCAGGGTGCCCTGGGGGGAGGTGGCCCTGATCGACGTGGGACGGCTGGAGTCGTCCACGTCGACCTTCTGCACCGTGCCGCCCGGGTAGGTGGTCGTGGTGCGCACGTCGTTCCTGTTGTACGCGTACGTCGTCACGCGGCCCTGCGGGTCCTTCAGCTCCGTGAGCTTGTTGACCTCGTTCCACTGGTAGTCGACCTTGCCGGCCGGGTCCTGGTAGTAGTCGACGTTGCCTGCCGGGGTGTAGGCGAGCAGGGTCTGCGAGCCGTCCTGCAGGGTGCGGACCGTCTCCCGCTGCAGCGGGTCGAACTCGTACTTGGTCGTGCCGGTGCCGTCGGAGCGCTGGACGAGGTTCCCGTCACCGTCGTACCAGTACTCCACCTTCACCGTGTTCGGCGAGGTGACCGTGCGGATGCGGTCGAGGTTGTCGTAGGTGTAGGAGACGGTCACCCCGCGTGCGTCCGTGACCGACTTGGTGCGGCCCAGGTCGTCGTGGGTGTACGTCGTCCTGTCCAGCGGTGCGGGCGGCTCGGCCCACTCCAGGTCGCCGTTGGCGTCGTAGTGGAATTCGGTGGTCACCGTCTTCGCCGACGTCATCTTCGTCTTCTCGGTGCAGCGTTGGCCCTCGAAGCCGCCGCAGGTCACGGTGGCGGAGTTGTAGGTGTAGGAGACGCTCCCGCCGCCGGTGCCGGTCTGCGCCACCGACGTGGTGTTGCCGGCCGTGTCGTAGGTGAAGGCGGTCTTCGCTCCGTCGGCGTCGGTGGAGTCCTTCGGGACGTCGCCGCCCGCGATGGTCTGCCAGCTGTTGACGGTCTTGCCGCCGGTCGGCACGGTGACGGTCGCCAGGTTGTTGCGGGAGTCGAAGCCGTAGTCGGTGACGTTGCCCGGTGTGGTCCCCGAACCCATCGCGTCGGTGGCGGTGTCGATGTTGTGGTTGGCGTCGAACTTCGTCGACCGTGAGCGGCCCTGGGCGTCGGTGACGTCGGTGACCTGACCGTCGCCGTCGTGCTTGTAGGTGGTGGCGTGCAGCTCCGGGTCCTTGGCCGTCGTACTGCCCGCCGCGGTCGGGGAAGTGGCGGTGTAGCTGTACGTCCAGATGGGGCCGGTGTGCCCGTCGCTGCCGAAGCCGGTCCCGCGCAGCATGCTCGTGACGCGGTTGACGTCGTCGTAGGTGAAGACCGTCACCCGGCCCTCGGATGTGGTGATCTTGTCGACGCGGCCGGAGGAGTCGTAGCGGAAGGTGACCGTCTTGCCCTCGGTGTCGGTGGTGGTGGTCAGGTTGCCGCCGGGGTCGAGGTTGTACACGGCGGTGCGGCCGGTGTTGTCCTTGGCCTGCCACTGCGACGGGTACGTCTTGTAGAGGTCGATCCAGCGCCCGGAGCGGTTCTCGGTGAGCTTGAAGCCCTTGTTCTCGCCGTTCTCGTCGTGCTGGGTGACGCTGATCGTGCCGTGGTTGCGATCGGTGACCTTCGTCAGCGATCCGTACTGGCTGTAGGTCTCCTTCGCACCCGACTTCCACTTCGTCAGGGTGTACGTGCCGTCCGCGTTCTTCTTCAGGTCCTCGGAACGGCCCTTCGGGGTGGTGAAGGTGCCGTCGCTGTTCTTCTCGAATCTCACCGTCGCGCCCGAGGCGTCGTAGAAGATCACTTCGGTGCCGGAGACGGACAGGTAGCGCTCGTACTGCTGCCACCAGCGCTGTGAGACCCGGCCCCAGGGGGCGTCCAGCGAGTTGTACGTACGCGCGAGCCGAAGGCGCTGCCCCACTCCGGCGATGTCGAAGTCCGTCGCCGTCAGCATCAGGTTGCCGGTCGAGTAGTCGATCCTCGCCGTCAGGGCGTCCGTGATGGCGAAGCTCGTGTAGCGGTGCCAGGGCACGCTGCCCTGGCCCTCGGGCACCAGGGTCAGCACCGACGCGTCACCGGTGGCGGCCGCGGCGGACGGTGCCGCGGAACCGGTCTTGGCAGCCGGGTGCTCGGCGTGTTCGCGCTGCTCACGCAGCCACGGCAGGTATCTCTCGTGCGTCGGGTTCGTCGACGGCTCGGACTTCACCGGACGGTTGGGGCCGACCTTCACCGCCGGCATCGTGAAGTCCGGGCTCCCGGGGCCCCACACCGACGTCGGCTTCGTGTCCGCGGCCGCGGCGGTCGCCGCCGGGAGCGTGGACAGGGCCAGTGCGGCTGATGTGACGATGGCGAGGCCGGCCACCGTGGCTGATCTCTTGCGGGCACGCCGGAACGGCATGCCGAAGGCACGCGTGTGCATGACTTCCCCCACAGGAAGACGGACCCCGATGGCCCCACCGGCCACCGGGCGCCCACAAGTTGCCACGGAATTCGCACAGAAATCCGTGCCGTTCCCGCGAACTTCCTTCACATGCGGGCAGGAATCAGCCGCTCCTTTTCAGCCCCGCATACCGGGACAGAACCGCAGCGATTCCCGGGCGTCGTTCCGGTCGGTGAGACGCCGCAGGCCCGTATGGCCGCACATCCGGCTGAAAACGCTTCCATCGCCGAACACCATGGTCGGGGCACGCGTGATGCCGAGCGTGCGCCGGAGGCCGCGCGGGGCGGCGGTCTTGCCGGCGGTACGGCTCATGACGCCGGCCCGGTGCTCGCCGCAGACGACGACCGGTGGGTGCCGGCGAAGGCCTGCGGGGCCGGGGGCGGTGATGTGCCCGGCGCGGCCGAAGCCCAAGAGCGCCACCTGGATCACGTCGTCGTCGACGGTGGTGACGTCCTCGACGACGCGGTGCTCGGCGTGGTGCTTGCGCACCCGCGCCGGGAACGCCTCGTCGGTCCGCTTCACATACGCCGTCCGCCTGCCGCCGGTCACGGCGCCGGATGAAGAAGTGGCGCGCCGAGCCGGCGCCGGCCGCTCCGGTGCGCCGTTCGGCGCGGTGGCCGTGAAACCCTGAACCCCAGCACCGGGCGTATTCCGCCGAGGAGGACGCATGACCACTCTTGCCGACCCCCAGCCCGGCGGGCGCCCCGGCGATCTGCGCCGGGTCGCCGCTCTCACCGCCGGCCTGGCCGCCCGGGGCGTGCGCGGCATCGTGCTGGCGTACGTCGACACGGCGGGCGTCGCCCGGGTGAAGACCATCCCGACGGCCCGGCTGGAGGCGGCCGTCGCCTGGGGCGTCGGCATGTCCCCGGTGTTCGACACCTTCCTCGCCGGCGACTCGGTCGTCACCACCGACGTCCTCGGCTCCCCCGACGGCGACCTGCGGCTCTACCCGGACCTGGACCAGCTGGTCGTGCTGGCCGGCCAGCCCGGCTGGGCATGGGCGCCGGTGGACCGGATCACCCAGGAGGGCGCCCGGCACCCCGGCTGTGCCCGGACCTTTCTGCGCCGGACCGTCGCCGACGCGGCCGGGCGGCACGGCATCGCCTTCAAGGCGGCGGTCGAGATCGAGTGGGCGGTCGGGCTCGGCTCGGCGCCCGCCGGGGAGTTCGTGCCGGCGGTGTCCGGTCCGGCGTACGGCGCGATCCGGCAGGTCGAGCTGAGCGACTACACCGCCGACCTGCTGGCCGCACTCGACACCCAGGACGTGGACGTCGACCAGCTGCACCCCGAGTACGCGGCCGGCCAGTTCGAGATCTCGGTGGGTGCCCTGGACCCGGTGGCGGCAGCCGACCGCAGCGTACTGGTGCGGCAGACGATCCGGGCGGTGGCGCAGCGGCACCAGCTGCGGGTGTCCTTCGCACCCGCCTACCTTCCCGAGGGCGTCGGCAACGGCGGCCATCTGCATCTGTCCTGCTGGCGCGACGGCACGAACCTGCACGCCGGCGGCGACCGCCGGTACGGCATGACGGCCGGGGCGGAGGCCTTCGCGGCGGGGATCCTCGACCGCCTCCGCGCACTGACCGCGGTCACCGCCCCGAGCCCGGCCAGCTATCTGCGCCTCAAGCCGTCCCAGTGGGCGGGCGTGTTCGCCGCCTGGGGCCGCGAGACGCGCGAGGCGGCGCTGCGGCTGATCACCGGCACGGCAGGCCGGCACGACCAGGACGCCAACCTGGAGGTCAAACCGGTCGACCTGGCCGCCAATCCGTACCTGGCCCTCGGCTGCGTGATCGCCGCCGGACTCGACGGCATCACGGCGGACCGCACCCTGCCCGACGAGATCACCGGCGATCCGGCCCGCTACGGCCCCGACGAGGCAGCGGCCCTCGGCCTGCGGCGGCTGCCGCAGTCACTGCCGGAGGCCGTGGAGGCGTTCCGCGCGGACCCGGTACTGCGGGCCGCGCTGGGCCCCGTCCTGGCGGACGCGGTGACCGCGGTACGGCTCGGCGAGGCGGCGGCCACCCGTGGTCTCGACGACGCCCGGGTGGCGGCGGCCTACCGCTGGACGTACTGACGATGGCCATGCCGGGACCGCTCCACGAGACCCTTGCCGCGCTGCCGCTGGTGGACCACCACTGCCACGGCGCGGTGACCGCCGACCTGAGCGCCGGTGAGTTCGAGTCCCTGATCACCGAGGGCGAGGCCTGGCCCGGCATCTCGGCCTTCGACACCCCCGCGGGCGTGGCCGTCCGCCGCCACTGCGCTCCAGTGCTGGACCTCCCCCGGCACGCACCGCCCGCCGACTATCTGGCCCGCCGGGCGGAACTCGGCTGGCAGGAGGTCAACCGGCGCTTCCTGACCGCCGCCGGAACCGGCGTCTTCTGCCTGGACACCGGCTACGCCCCGCACCCGGTCACCTCCCCGGCGGAACTGGCGGCGGCGGCCGGCGCCACCGCCTGCGAGGTCGTACGGCTGGAGCAGATCGCCGAGTCGGTGGCCGCGCGGGGTGTGGAGGCGGGCGAGTACGCGGCCGTGTTCCGCGCCGCCGCCGAGGAGGCCGTACGCCGGCCGGGCGTGGTGGCGGTGAAGTCGGTCGCCGCGTACCGCACCGGCTTCGCCCTGGCCCCGGACCGCCCCACGGAGGCCGAGGTGACGGAAGCGGCCCGGTGCTGGCTGGCGCGGGGCGGCCGGCTCACCGACCCGGTCCTGGTCCGGCATCTGCTGTGGACCGCCGTCGGCCTGGAACTGCCGCTGCAGTTGCACACCGGTTTCGGCGACGCGGACGTACGGCTGCACCGCGCCGACCCCGTACTGCTCACCGACTGGCTGCACCGGACCGCCGGGACCATTCCGGTCCTGCTGCTGCACTGCTGGCCGTACCACCGCCAGGCCGCCTATCTGTCGGCGGTGTTCGAGCAGGTGTACCTCGACGTCGGCCTCGCCCTGCACCACACCGGACCGGCCCGCTGCCGTGCCGTGCTCGAGGAGGCACTGGAGATCACCCCGTTCCGCAAACTGCTGTACAGCTCCGACGCCTACGGTGTGGCCGAGTACCACCACCTGGGTGCCCTGTGCTTCCGGCGGGGCCTGGCCGATCTGCTGCAGCACCGTGTGGACGCCGACGAGTTGAGTCTGGCCGACGCCCTGCGGATCGCGGCATGGACGGGCCGCGACAACGCCCGCCGGCTGTACGGACCGCCCGTGTCCGAACCGGCCCGCGATCCCTGCGTGCGCCCCGCCCGGAAAGTATGATCAAGCAATGTCTGACATGACCGAGACCACGCCCGGCTGGCTGACCACGGACGAACTGGAAATGGCCAGGGCCCGGATGCCGATCCTGTACGTCGAGGCCGTGCCCGTGCGCGTGGACGACAGCGGCGAAGTCACCAGCATCGGAGTGCTGCTGCGCATCGGCCCGGACGGAACGGTCAGCCGGACCCTGGTCTCCGGCCGGGTCCTGCACCACGAGCGGGTCCGTGACGCGCTGCTGCGCCACCTGGAGAAGGACCTCGGCCCGGTCGCCCTGCCGCGCGTCCCCGCCTCCCTGCAGCCCTTCACGGTCGCCGAGTACTTCCCGACGGCCGGCATCACGCCGTACCACGACCCGCGCCAGCACGCGGTGTCCCTGGCGTACATCGTGCCCGTCACCGGCGACTGCCGGCCCCGCCAGGACGCGCTGGACCTGGTCTGGTTCAGCCCCCAGGAGGCCGCCTCCCCGGCGGTGCAGAACGAGATGCCGGGCGGCCACGGCGTCCTGCTGAAGCAGGCGCTCGCGCACGTGGGCCTGGCGTTCTGATCTCTGGGACACGGCGGACGGCAATGCCACAATCGAAGACGACACAGTGGACGGGAGTTGTGTCGGGAGGCCGGGATGTACGGCTGGTTCGAAGGGCTTGCCGGGCGGATCCGCCGTGATCCGCGGGCGGCCCCGGCCCGGTCCCCGGGCCGTGCGGCGTCCGTGATCGCGGGGAAGCACTGATGGCCGGTGAGAAGCCGTGGATGCAACCGCGGCAGCCCCTCCCCGACCTGCACCTGCGGCTGCGTTCCGAGCTGGGACGCATCGACGAGCAGCTGCGTGCCCTGCTGTCGTCCATGGACCGGCTGCAGGGCCTTCTGGACGCGGTGGTCGCCATCAGCCGGGAGGTGGAACTGCCCGCGGTGCTCCGCCGCATCGTGACCACCGCCATGGATCTGGTCGGTTCCCGCTATGGGGCGCTGGGGGTGCTGGACGAGTCGGGCGAGCGCCTGGAGCAGTTCATCTCGGCCGGTCTGTCCGAGCAGGAACGCCATGACCTGGCCTTGGTGGGTCTGCCGCGTGGTCTGGGTGTCCTCGGCCACCTGATCCGCTACCCCGAACCGCTCCGGGTCGACGACATCCCGGCCCATCCGTCCTCCGCCGGGTTCCCGCCGGGCCACCCGCGCCTGCGCACCCTGCTCGGCGTCGCCATCAGCGTGCGCGGCGAGATCTACGGCGATCTCTACCTCTCCGAGCGCATCGACGGCCGGCCCTTCGACGTGCATGACGAGAACATCGTCATCGCCCTGGCCGGGGCCGCCGGTATCGCGATCGAGAACGTCCGCCTGTTCGAGCGGGTGCGTGTCGGAGCCGAACAGTTCCAGCGGCTTCTGCTGCCCACCCTGCCCGACCTGCGGCCCTTCACCGCCGCCGCCATCTACCGGCCGGCCGCCGAGCCCAGCAGGCTCGGCGGGGACTGGTACGACGCCGTCCCCCTGCCCGACCACGTGGTCGCCGTCGTCATCGGTGACGTGGTCGGTCATGATCTGCGGGCCGCGGCCGCGATGGCGGCCACCCGCAACATGCTGCGCGCCCTGCTGCTCGACCGGAGCAGTCCGCCCGGCGCGGTCCTCACGCGGCTCGACCGGGCCCTGGAGGCCGTCACCGACCATCCCGTCACGACCACCACACTGGCCCACATCGAACCTGACGGGCCGGGCTGGCGACTGTGCTGGAGCACGGCGGGCCACGTGCCGCCCCTGGTGATCACACGTGACCGCCGCGCCACATATCTGCTCGCCGAGCCCGGGCTGCCGCTCGGCGTGGACACCGAGCAGCCCCGCCCCGACCACTCCCGCTTCCTGCCTCCGGACGCCACCGTCGTCTTCTTCACGGACGGACTCGTCGAGCATCCCGGCCACTCCATCGACCAGAGCCTGAACCAGCTCGCCGAGCTCGCCGCGGCGCACGCCTCGCTGCCCCTGCCGGAGTTCGTCCGGCTGCTGGCCGACCGGCATCCCAGCGACGGGCACGACGACATGGCCATCCTCGCCCTGCGCACCCCGCCCGCCTGACCTCCTGGCTCCGGCACCCGTGGCCGGTGCCGGACCGGCCGCGCCGCGAAGCGGGCTCCCGGCCCCGCGGCCCAGGGGTGGCGTGGAGGATCCGCCGGTTCCGGCGGATGATGGGCCTCGGGGCGATGCGAGACGGAGGTCGCCCGATGGCTGACGCCCGGCACGCGCGACTGCGGCGCAGTGGCTTGGCCGCCTTGCAGATCTGTGGTGTCGCGGCCCTGTACTTCGGTTCGGCCGAGGCGGGACTGCTGCAACAGCTTGTGCGCAGCCAGGTCACTCCGCTGTGGCCGCCGAGCGGTATCGCGGTGGCGAGCCTGCTGCTCTGCCGGTTGCGGATCTGGCCGGGTATCGCCCTCGGTGCCTTCCTGGCCAACATCTCGCTCGGGCCGTCACCCGCGGCCGTGCTCGCGATCACGGCGGGAAACACCCTGGCGCCCCTGTGTTCCTATCTGCTGCTGCGCCGTGCGGGCTTCCGTACCGAACTGGACCGACTGCGAGACGCGCTGGCCCTGATCTTTCTCGGTGCGTTCACCGGGATGCTGGTCAGCGCGACGGCGGGCAGCACGACCCTGCTCCTCGCCGGAGCGCTGAGCAGTCACGGCTTCTGGCCGACCTGGTCGGTGTGGTGGACCGGTGACGCGATGGGCGTGCTGGTGGTCACACCGGTCCTGCTCGTCCTGCGCTCGGTGCACCGGGCGAGGCACGTGCGGCCGTCCCGGTGGGTGGAGGGGCTGCTGCTCGTGGCGGCCACCGCCTGCGTCGGTCTGGTCGACACCAGCAGTACGCCGCTGCTGTTCCTCGGCTATCCGCTGCTGATCTGGGCTGCTTTCCGCTTCCAGCTGGCCGGGGCCGCACCCTGCGCGCTGGCCGTGTCGACCTTCGCGATCGTCGCCGCTGCCCGCAGGACGGGCCCGTTCGCGGGGCACGACCTCGTCACCAACATGATCACCCTGCAGGCGTTCAACGGCTCCGCCGCGCTGACCGCGCTGCTGCTCGCGGCGGTCATCGGTGAGCGCAACCAGACCGAGCGGGAGATCGCGCGAGCCTGCAACGAGCTGGCCCGGATGGTCACCAGGATCTCGACGGGCGACCAGCGCCCGGAGCTGCCCGGCCAGGAGAGCGAGCAGGAGGAGCAGACACGACAAAGGCCGTCTCCTCTGAGTTGAGAAGACGGCCTCCGACCGGCCAGAAGCTGGTCGGGACGACAGGATTTGAACCTGCGACCCCTTGACCCCCAGTCAAGTGCGCTACCAAGCTGCGCCACGTCCCGGTGCCGTTTGACCTGGGCTTTCCCCGGCCGAACGCGCAGAGAAACAATACCGCACTCGGATCGGTGGTCGCGCGCCACTTTCTCCCGTTGACCTCAAGCTTGGTCGAGGTTGCACGATCGTCTGCATGACGATCACAGCGGACGAAGGCCGTGTGTACGGCTACGACGACCTGTCCCGGCTGATGGGCACGATGACCGGTGACGAGAAGCACGGCCCGGCGGCCACCTCCACCCTCGACGTGCTGTGGGTGCTCTACGACCGTGTGCTCCGGGTCGCCCCGCACCAGCGTGACGACCCGGCGCGGGACCGCTTCCTGCTGAGCAAGGGGCACGGCCCCATGGCCTACTACGCGGTGCTGGCAGCCAAGGGATTCGTCCCGGTGGAGTGGCTGCCGGGCTTCGGGTCGTACGACTCCCCGCTCGGCCATCACCCGGACCGGGTGCTGGTGCCGGGCGCCGAGATCGGCAGCGGGTCGCTCGGGCACGGGCTGCCGATCGCCGTGGGCACCGCGCTGGGCCTGCGGGCGCAGGGGCTGGACGATCCGGCGGTCTGGGTGCTGATCGGGGACGCCGAGCTGGACGAGGGCAGCAACCACGAGGCGATCGCGTTCGCCGGGCCTGCCGGGCTGGACCGCCTGCACACCGTGGTGATCGACAACTCGTCCGCGAGCCATGCGCTGCCCGGCGGGATCGCCGGCCGGTTCGAGGCCGCGGGCTGGTCCGTGATGACCGTCGACGGGCGCAACCACGATGAGTTGTACGCCGCGTTCACCGCGCCGCATCCGGGCCGGCCGCACGTGGTCGTGGCCCGCGTCGAGCCGAAGAACGCCTGACCCCGTCGCTGCGCCGCGGCACCAGGTCGCTGCGCCGCGTGCACCCCCTCGCCCCGTCGCCTCAGCCGTATCTGCCTCCTCAGCCGTATCTGCCCCCTCAGCCCTCTTGCCTCAAGGAAAGGGTCCTCCGATGGACACCATGCGTGACCGCTTCGCCCCCGTCGTCTCCCGGATGCTGGATGAGGACCCGCGGGTCGCCGTCGTCCTCGCCGAGATCGGTGCCGCCGGCTTCCAGGAGGCGATGCGCCGACATCCCGACCGGGTGATCAACGTCGGCATCCGGGAACAGCTGATGGTCGGGGCGGCGGCGGGGCTGGCGCTCACCGGACTGCGGCCCGTCGTGCACACCTTCGCCAGCTTCCTCGTGGAGCGGCCGTTCGAGCAGGTCAAGCTGGATCTGGGGCACCAGGACACCGGGGCGGTGCTGGTCAGCGCCGCCGCCTCCTTCGACTGGCCGGCCGGCGGCTTCACTCACATGGCCCCGGGCGACGTGGCCCTCCTGGACACGCTGGACGGCTGGACCGTGCATGTGCCGGGGCATCCGGACGAGGCCGAGACACTGCTGCACCACGCGGTCGCCGCGGGCGACGACAGGGTGTACGTGCGGCTGTCCGTGCAGTCCAACAGGGCGGGGCGGGTGATCGACGGGCAGCATTTCCTCCCGGTCCGTCAGGGCCGCTCCGGTGTGGTCGTCGCCGTCGGACCGATGCTGGACGCGGTCGTCGACGCCACGGAGGGCCTGGACGTGACCGTGCTGTACGCGACGACCGTACGGCCCTTCGACGCGGCCGGCCTGCGCCGCGCGACGGAGGCGGCGGGCACGGACGTCGTGCTGGTCGAGCCGTACCTCGCCGGGACGTCGACGGCCGCGGTGAGCGAGGCACTGTCCGACGTCCCGCACCGGGTGCTCGGTCTTGGCGTGGGCCGCCGCGAGCTGCGCCGCTACGGCACGATCGAGGAGCACGTGGCCGCGCACGGCCTGGACCCGGCGTCCCTGCGGGAACGGATCGGCCGCTTCGTGGCAGCCGGGCGGGTGACGGCCGTCGGGTGACACCGGGGGGCAGGGGGTGGGTGCGGTGGCGGAGGGAAACCGGGACCACGGGGGCTGGTGACGGCGGCCCGGCGGCGCCTGGGCTCAGGGGGCACGTGCGGTGACCGGAAGAACCCCGTGGGCTCGGGGGCGCATGGCGGCCGTCGGACGAAACCCCGGGCTCGGTGGACGGATGGCTGCGGACCGTAGGCCCCGGGCTCAGTGGGCCGGCGGGTTCGTGTCGGCGCGGACCAGGTTGCGTATCGCCGGGACCGCGAGCAGGGCGGCCGCCACGACCAGGCTCGTCGCGCCGGCGATCAGCAGCACCCGGTCGGCGCCCAGTGCCCCGGCCGCCGGGCCCGCGAGGGCCTGGCCGACCGGCATCATGGCGAGCGAGCCGGCGACGTCGTAGGCGTGGATGCGATTGAGGACGTCGGCCGGAACCTGGGTCTGGACGCTGGTCGCCCACATCACGCTCCAGAACGACAGGCCTGCGCCGGCGAGAGCGGCCCCGGCCGCCATGGCCGGTACGCCGAGGCCGGCGCCGACGGCCGCAGGGAAGCCGAAGAAGGCGAAGAGGGAGATGCCGCCCGCGCGGAGCATGTGGCGGGGCCGGAGCCGGAGGGCGAGCAGACCACCGACGACCGTGCCCGCGCCGAGCGCAGAGTTGACCAGACCGTAGACGCCCGGGCCGTGCTGCCGGACCACCTCGGTCGCCACCAGCGGCACGGTCGGCCCCCATACGGCGATCATGTAGAGACACCAGACCGCGATCACCCCCCACAGCCACGTGCGGGAGCGGAACTCCCGCCAGCCGTCGACGAGATCGGCGCGGAAGGCGCGCAGTCCGGAGCCGGTGGCGGCGCGGACGGCCGCAGGGAGCGGGGGCAGGCGGAGCAGCAGCAGGCACAGGGCGCTGACCGCGTACGTGGCGGCGTGCGCGGCGAAGACACCGCCCGGTGCGGCCAGGCCGACCAGGACTCCGGCGACGGCCGGTCCGGCCAGCTGTGCGGCGGACTCGGCGATGCGGATCGCGCCGTTCGCGCCCTGGACGTCGACGGCGAGGCGGGGCACCGTGCTCGCGACGCCCGGCTGGAACACGGCACCGGCCGCGCCGTTGGCGACACCTATGGCGCAGATCTGCCACAGCACCACGTGACCGGTGAAGAACAGGCCCGCGGCGAGCGCCTGGGTGCCGAGCCGGACGAGGTCGGCACCGATCATCAGCCTGCGTGTGCTGAACCGGTCGGCGATGACCCCGCCGAAGACGACCAGGCCGGCGAACGCGGCCGCCGTGGAGGCCATGGCGAGGCCGACCGCGCCCGCGCCGTACCCGTGCTCCAGCAGGCCGGCCGCGAGGGCCACGGGCAGCATGGTGTCGCCGAGACGGGCGACGGCCCGGGCCACGAAGAACAGCGCGAAGTCCCGCGACCAGACGGCAGGGACCCCGCCGGCGTCCCTGCGCACACCGCGGGCTGCGATGCCGCGCCGTGAATCCGTTCCGGTCATCCCGAGTGCTCCCCTCCCTGCCCGGCGGCGCGGCCCGGCCGCTGCCTCGGCCGTCAGGCGTCAGGCGTCAGGCGTCAGGCGTCAGACCATCGAACCCCTGGGCCGACAAGCCCGCTTCATCGGTGCCGCGTACTGTTCCCACCCCGCCGGTACCACGCCTCCCGCACCTCCCACGCGCGGGATCATGCCACGCCCCGGCCCGCGCCCACCGGGATTTTCATGCCTCGGTCGGCAGCCCCAACTCGGGGTGGGCGTCCAGGAGTCGGGGCGGGGCGGCCTGGCGCCAGGAGTCGGCGAGGATGTCCCGCAGCTCGCCCTCGTCCTCCAGGGCGGTGAGTCTCACTCTCACCCAGGCGAACTGGGCCTCGTGTTCGGCGATCCAGAACTTCTCCGGTTCCGCCAGGACCAGTTCGTCGCGCTCCTCCTTGGGACACCGCACGGCGATGGAGGTCTCGTCCTCGGGCAGGGTCGCGAACATCTTGGCGGCCACCCGGAACGTGGGCATGCTCCAGGCGATCTTCTCCGTGGTGTCCGGCAGGGACAGGGCGATTCGGCGTACGTCTTCGGCATCCGGCATGCAACGCACCGTAGCCCCTGCCACTGACAGTCACCCCCGCCGGAGCCCACAGCCGCTGGTGGCAGAGGGGTGTGGGACACGGTTCGCCCGCCGGGCCGGCCGCATGGGGATGATGCCGGCCGAGCGGTACGGGTGCTCGGCCGGGCTGCCTGTCTCGGTGTCGAGTTGGAGCAGGGTGCGGCCGGCGGCCGCGGCGGCATGTACGGCGGTGCGCGGCGGCATGTACGGCGGTGCGCGGCGCAGACACGGTGCGGTTACGGAAGCCTCAGGCCTGCGCCGCCTCGCCCAGTGCCTGGAGCACCGGGCGGATCAGCGGGTGTTCCTCGGCCCCCCGGCGTACGGCCGCGAAGACCCTGCGGGTCGGGGCGACGCCGTCGACGGGGCGCACGACCACGCCGCTGAGGTCCATGCCGCGCAGCGCCGAGCGCGGCACGAGGGCCACGCCGACGTCGGCCGAGGCGAGGGCCACGACGGCCCGGAAGTCGTCGGAGGAGTGTTCCAGGCGCGGCTCGAACCCGGCGCTCTCGCAGGCGAGGACCACCACGTCGTGGCAGGGATTGCCGGGGTACGGGCCGATCCACGGATCCTTGGCCAGTTCGGCGAGGGGTACCTCGGGTGCGTCCGCCAGACGGTGTCCCACGGGGACGACCGCGTCGAACGGCTCGGCGTAGAGCGGCACGTGGGTCAGGCGGGGGTCGTCGGCGGGCGGTGCGCCCCGGTACTCGACGGCCACCGCGACGTCGACCTGCCGGTCCAGGACCATGGGCAGGCTGGCGTCGCCCTCGGCGTCCTGGACCCGGATCCGTATGCCGGGCGCGGCGGCGACGAGGCGGGCCACCGCCGGGGCCACGACCTGGGCGATGCCGGTCGCGAAGGCCGCCACGGTGACCGTGCCCGCCTCGCCCGAGCCGTACGCGGCCAGCTCGGCCTCGGCACGCTCCAGCTGGGCGAGGACCGCATGGGTGTGGTTGAGCAGGATCTCGCCGGCCGGGGTGAGCCGCACGCCCTTGGCGCCGCGCTCGACCAGGCGGTGCCCGGTCTCCTGCTCCAGGGCCGTGAGCTGCTGGGACACGGCGGAGGGGGTGAGATAGAGCGCGGCGGCTGCCGCCGTGACCGTGCGGTGGTCGGCCACCGCACGGAGGATGTGGAGCCGCCGTGCTTCGATCATGCCTTCCAGTATCCCAGGGCGGCCGCCCTGGTCAGGCCTCCAGCTGGGCGCGCGCCGCGATGAACGCGTCGACCGCGCGGTTGACGTCCGCCGTGGAGTGCGCGGCGGACAACTGGACGCGGATCCGGGCCTGGCCCTGCGGGACGACCGGGTAGGAGAAGCCGATCACGTAGACCCCGCGCTCCAGGAGCAGCTCGGCCATGCGGGCCGCCTTCGCCGCGTCGCCGATCATGACGGGCGCGATGGCGTGGTCGCCGGGGAGGATGTCGAAGCCCGCCTCGGTCATCCGGCTGCGGAACAGCTTGGTGTTGTCGGCGAGCCGGACGCGCAGGTCGTCGGCGGACTCCAGCAGGTCGAGGACCTTCAGGGAGGCGGCGGCGATCACCGGTGCGAGGGTGTTCGAGAACAGGTAGGGGCGGGAGCGCTGGCGCAGCAGGGCGACGATCTCGGCGCGGGCGGCGACATAGCCGCCGGAGGCGCCGCCGAGGGCCTTGCCGAGGGTGCCGGTGATGATGTCGACGCGGTCCATGACGCCGTGCAGCTCGGGGGTACCGCGGCCGGTCGGGCCGACGAAGCCGACGGCGTGCGAGTCGTCGACCATGACCATCGCGTCGTACCGGTCGGCGAGGTCGCAGATCTCGGCGAGGGGGGCCACGTAGCCGTCCATGGAGAAGACGCCGTCGGTGACGATCAGGCGGCGGCGGGCGTCGGACGCCTCCTTGAGCTTGGCCTCCAGGTCCGCGAGGTCGCGGTTGGCGTAGCGGAAGCGGCGGGCCTTGGACAGGCGGATGCCGTCGATGATGGAGGCGTGGTTGAGGGCGTCGGAGATCACCGCGTCCTCCTCGCCGAGCAGGGTCTCGAAGACACCGCCGTTGGCGTCGAAGCAGGAGGAGTACAGGATCGTGTCCTCCTGGCCGAGGAACGCCGACAGCCGGGCCTCCAGCTCCTTGTGCACCTCCTGGGTGCCGCAGATGAAGCGGACGGAGGCCATGCCGTAGCCCCAGCGGTCCAGGGCCTGGTGCGCGGCGGCGATGACCTCGGGGTGGTCGGCGAGGCCGAGGTAGTTGTTGGCGCAGAAGTTGAGGACCTCGCCGGGGCGGCCGCCGGCGCTGACGTTCACGGTCGCGGACTGCGGGGTGTCGATGACCCGCTCGGGCTTGTGCAGGCCGGCGGCGCGGATCTCGTCGAGGGTGGCGCGCAGGTCGTCGCGGACGGATTCGAACATGGGTGCTCCTGAAAGTGCTGACGGGTGAGGGAGTTCGCGGGCTACGGCTGAGGCGGTGCCACGGCTCACGCGGTCCAGTCGAGGATGACCTTGCCGCCCTTGCCGCTCGCGGCGTCGGCGAACGCGGCCTCGAAGTCGCGGTAGTCGTACCGGCCGGTGATCACCGGGGCGAGGTCGAGGCCGCCCTCCAGCAGCACCGACATGGCGTACCAGGTCTCGAACATCTCACGGCCGTAGATGCCCTTGATGGTGATCATCGAGGTGACGATCCGGGCCCAGTCGACCGGGAACTCCTGCGCGGGCAGGCCCAGCATGGCGATCCGGCCGCCGTGCGTCATGTTGGCGATCATGTCGCGCATGGCCTCGGGCCGGCCGGACATCTCCAGGCCGATGTCGAAGCCCTCGCGCAGGCTCAGCGCCCGCTGTCCGTCGGCGATGGTGGACTCGGCGACGTTCAGGGCGAGGCTCACCCCTATCTTGCGGGCGATCTCCAGGCGCTCCTCGCTGACGTCGGTGATGACGACGTTGCGGGCGCCGGCGTGGCGGGCCACGGCGGCGGCCATCAGGCCGATCGGGCCGGCGCCGGTGATCAGCACGTCCTCGCCGACCAGCGGGAAGGACAGGGCGGTGTGCACGGCGTTGCCGAAGGGGTCGAAGATCGCGGCGATGTCGAGGTCGACGGGGACGCGGTGCACCCAGACGTTGGGCGCGGGCAGGGCGACGTACTCGGCGAACGCGCCGTCGCGGCCGACACCGAGGCCCACGGTGGCGCGGCAGAGGTGGCGGCGGCCGGCCAGGCAGTTGCGGCACTTGCCGCACACCAGGTGGCCCTCACCGCTGACCCGGTCGCCGATGCGGATGTCGGTCACGTCGCGCCCGGTCTCGACGACCTGGCCGACGAACTCGTGTCCCACCACCAGCGGCGTGCGAATGGCCTGCTGGGCCCAGCCGTCCCAGGACCGGATGTGCAGGTCGGTACCGCAGATACCGGTCCGCATGACCTTGATCAGTACGTCACCGGGGCCGATGGCGGGCTCCGGGACGTCCGTCAGCCAGAGCCCCGGCTCCGCCTTCTGCTTGACCAGCGCCTTCAACGCAACGGCTCCTGTGGGTGAGGCCCGGGCCGTGGGCATGCCGAAGAAGCCCGCACCGGGTCAGAGGGGTGGAATCACCTTGCAATCTGCCGTACGCGCGGGCGGGGGTCCATCGAGCTTTTCTTAACCGCCGCCTCAGCTTTCCTTCATGCCCCTCGCACTTCCCCGCGAACTGCCCTTCGCACGGCCTTCGCACGGCCCCTCCCGGTGTCTCTCCATGTCCCCCGTTCAGCGGCGCAGTCCGCCGTTCAGCGGTGCGGTCCCACGTTCAGCGACGCAGTCCGCCGTTCAGAGGGGCAGGCCCGCGTCAGAGGGGCAGGCCGTCCTCTGCGCTCCGTTCGAGGCGTACGACGAGGTCGGCGGCGAGCGCCTTGATGGTGTCCAGGCCCGTCCTGCCCCACACCCGCGGCTCGGTGTCGGCGGCGCACACGGTGCCGAGCGCCATGCCGGAGCTGTCGATGAGCGGAGCGCCCAGATAGGAGCGGATGCCGTAGTCGTCGACGACCGGGTTGCCCGCGAACCGGGGATAGTCGCGGACGTCCTCCAGGACCAGTGCCTTGTGGCGCACCACCACATGGGGGCAGAAACCATGGTCGCGCGGCAGCATCCGGCCGATCTCGGCTCTGCTGCCGTCCTCCCGCACGACCGGGGCGGTGGCGGGGGCGCTCAGGCCGGCGAAGAACTGATGGTCCTCGCCGATGAAGTTGACCATGGCGTAGAGCGCGCCGGTGAGCTGGGCCAGATGGCCCGCGAACGCGTCGAGCACCGGGTCGGGCCGGTCCGTCAGGCCGAGGCGGCGCAGCCGGTGCATGCGGGCGGGGGCCTCCTTGTCCTCGGGGGTGAGCAGCAGACCCCGGACCGGCCGGGGCGGCTCGTAGCTCATGGCCGGGCTCCGGCGCTGTAGACGTCTCTCATATAGCGGCTCCGTGGGCGGTAGGGCGGGATCACATGTGGGCGCCATGGCTGGGGGTGGGCGCGGGAGCGTGGGCGAGGAGATGGCGTACGAGAGTGAGCAGGGTCTGGACGCCGGAGCTGGAGATGCGGGCGTCGCAGCGCACCACCGGGACCTCCGGGTCGAGGTCGATGGCGGTCCGCACCTCGTCGGGGTCGTAGCGGAGGGAGCCGTCGAATTCGTTGATGGCGATGATGAAGGCGAGCCCGCGCTCCTCGAAGAAGTCCACGGCGGCGAAGCAGTCCTGCAGGCGCCGGGTGTCGGCGAGGATCACCGCGCCGAGCGCGCCCTCGGACAGCTCGTCCCACATGAACCAGAACCGCTCCTGTCCTGGCGTGCCGAACAGGTACAGCACATGTTCCGGATCGAGGGTGATCCGGCCGAAGTCCATGGCGACCGTGGTCTCCATCTTGTTCTCGATGCCGTCGAGACTGTCCGTGCCGACGCTGACCGTGGTGAGCAGCTCCTCCGTGCTGAGCGGTGCGATCTCGCTGACCGCACCCACGAAGGTCGTTTTGCCGACTCCGAACCCGCCCGCCACAAGGATCTTGAGCGCGGTGGGGAACGGGTCAGAGCTGTCGTCGTAGTCCATCGAGCACTGCCTCCAGCAGAGACCGGTCAGTGGGTGTGTGGTGGTAGGCGGGCGGCTTGGTGGTCAGCGCACCGCAGTCGACGAGGTCCGAGAGCAGCACCTTGGTGACCACGGCGGGCAGTTTCAGCTGGGCGGCGGCCTCGGCGACCGAGACGGGTGCGCGGCACAGGTCGAGTGCCTGCGCGTGCTCGGGTCCGAGGTAGCCCAGCGGGGTGACGCCGGTGGCCATCACCTGCGACATCAGGTCGAGGGCGATGCTGGGCTCGGTGCGGCCGTTGCTGATCGTGAAGGGGCGCACCAGCCGCCCGGCAGCATCGTCCAGCCAGGGCCCGTCGCCGGCTGCGGCCACGCTCAAGGCCTCGTCGCCGTGGCATCGACGGCGTGCTGCCGGGGTGCGGTCACCAGGTAGGGGCGGACACTCTTGACCAGCATCGCCATCTCGTAGCCGAGCACCGCCGCGTCGGCCTCCCGGCCGGCGAGCACGGCGAGGCAGGTGCCGGAGCCTGCGGTGGTGACGAACAGCAGCGTCTTGTCGAGTTCGACGACGACCTGGCGGACGTCGCCGCCGTCCCCGAACCGGACGCCCGCGCTGCGGCCGAGGGAGTACAGACCGGAGGCCAGGGCCGCCATGTGGTCGGCGCTGTCGAGGTCCAGGCCGTGCACGGACTTCACCAGTCCGTCGCAGGACAGGAGCACCGCGCTGGAGGTGTGCGGTACGCGCTGCACGAGGCCGCTCAGCAGCCAGTCGAGGTCGGTTGCGTGGGCGGTCGGCGCATCGCTGGCCATGATGGATCGACTCCTTGGGGTACGAAGCTCGTCGGGAGCGCTGGGGGTGGGGGTACGACGTGCGGGTGCGGGAACGGTCATCCGGCCGGTGTGCTCCCCTCGGTCCGGCCGGTGCCGCGGGTGCCGTCGGTTGCGGGCACAGGGGCGTGCGCCTGGGGTATGGGGGCCGGCGCCATGTGTTCCGAGACCTCGTGTTCGGGGCGTGTGCGTGCCGGTTCGGTGGATTCCGGCGCGGCGGACTGGAGGTGGCCTGCGTACTCCGGGTACTCCGGCTCGAGGTGATGCTGGGCCTCGGCGAGTCCGATCCCGCGCTGGAAGGCGGCCATGAGGCCGGGGTCGTGGCCGGCGACCGTGTCGGCGTCCTGGCGGGGCGCGGGGCCGCCGCGCAGCTGGGGCACGATGTGCTGCTGGGCGCGGCGGCGCGGGAGTTGGGGCTTGTCCATGGTGCCGCGGACGGTGCCGTCGCGGGGGGTGGGCGCGATGCCCGCGTGTGCCTCCACCACCGGCCGGTCCTCGGCGCTGATGCCGGGCACGGCGTCGGCGGGGGTGAGCCGGGTCTCGTGCGCGCCGCGCACCGGAAGCGGGGCGGGGGCGGCTCCGAGCCGCCCTGGCGCAGCGCTCTCGGTCCCGCGCGGACCGGCTCCGTTGCCGACACCGGGTCGTCCGGCTGCACTGTCGACGCCGGGTCGTCCGGCTCCACTGTCGGCGCCGGGTCGTGCGGCTGCCCTGTCGTCGCCGGCTCGTCCTGCTTCGCTGTCGGTGCCGGGTCGTCCGGCTCCGCCGTCCGCGCCACGCCGCCCCGGCCCGCGCTGCGCGTGCCGCCGCCGCCCGGTGGCCGGAGCCTGCCCGGGGCCCGCCGCGCCCCCTGCACCTGCACCGCCGGCACCGGCAGCACCTGCACCCGCTCCGGCTCCTTCTCCGGCTCCTGCACTGACCGCAGAGCCGCCTCCGGGCCCGCTGACGCCCCCGCCCGCGCCCGGCGACCCGCCCTGGGCAGGAACCCCGCTCCCCCTCCGTGCGACCGCTGCCTGTGCGGGCGGCGGTGGCGCGGCCGCACCGGCCGGCTGCTGCTGTCCGGTCCCCGCCGGACCCTGGAGCTGCGCCACGCCGGCCCCTGCACCCGCGCCCGCTGCGCCCGGCGCGTTCCCCAGCAGCGCCTGGGGGACGACGAGGACGGCCTGCACACCGCCGTAGATGTTGGTCTGCAGGCGTACGTGGATGCCGTGCCGGCGGGCGAGTTGGGAGACGACGTAGAGGCCGATGCGGCCGTCGGCCAGCAGGCTGGCGACGTTGACCTGGTCGGGGTCGGCGAGCAGGGCGTTCATCCGGTTCTGCTCGGCGACGGGCATGCCGAGCCCGCGGTCCTCCACCTCCACGGCGAGTCCGGAGGTGACGAGGTTGGCGCGGAGCAGCACCTGGGTGTGCGGGGCGGAGAACACCGAGGCGTTCTCGATGAGTTCGGCGAGCAGGTGGATGACGTCGGCGACGGCGTGGCCACGCAGTTCGCCGTCGATCGGCGGGACCAGCTTCACCCGGGAGTACTGCTCGACCTCGGCGATGGCGGAGCGCAGCACCTCGGTCATGCTGACCGGGTTGCTCCACTGCCGCCGGGAGACCGCGCCGCCGAGCACGGCGAGGTTCTCGGCGTGCCGTCGGATGCGGGTGGCCAGGTGGTCCACGTGGAACAGGCCCTTGAGCAGGTCGGGGTCCTCGATCTCGTTCTCCAGGTCGTCGAGGATCGAGATCTCGCGGTGCACGAGGGACTGGAGCCGGCGCGCCAGGTTGACGAAGACCTCCAGCTTCTGTTCGCTGCCCGTCTGGCTGGAGAGCTGGGCGGCACGCACGACGGCGGTGACGGCGCCGTCGTGCGCGCGGGCCAGATCGGCGGCGAGCAGTTCGAAGTCGTCGGCGTCCACGGGCGGCCGACGGCGCTGGCTGCGCTGCGGCGGCGTCTCGCCCTGCCGGAGTGCGTCGACGAGCGCGTGCAGGTCGGCCTCGCCGTGGGCGGCTGTGCGGCGCAGCGCGTCGATGCGGTCGGCGACCGAGCGGGCGGCGCGGTCGGCGGCCACACCGGCGATCAGTATGCCGGCGACGGTCACGCTGACCGCTCCCGCGAGCACGGCCCACAGGGTGGGGCCGGGGCGTACGCCGGTGGAGCGGATGCTGAACAGGACTGCGGCGGTGGCGCTGAGCGCGACCGCGAGCGGCGGCAGCACGGCGAGCCGCATGAGCTGTGGCCGTATGTGCCTCTCGGGCAGTGCGGGAGCGGGTCGGGCGACCGGTCGCCCGTGCCGGCCGCCCTCGCGGCGGTCGGCCCGGGCGGCCGGTGCTCGGAGGTGAGACATCTGCGTCCTCGTACTGTCCGTCGGGCTCGTTTCCGTGCGGTGCGCGCAGCGGGCTTGGCGCCGGTGCCGGGCATGCGTCATCGCGGCGTCGTTCGACGGGACCGGTGACCCGGCCGTGCGCCGTCCGACGGACACTCACAGTAGTTGCCTGCGCATCATGTGCGGTGGGCAGTTGCCAAACTCCCCCGCGCAGCGTCCCGCTCTGGTATGAGGCTTCGTACGAAAGACCGATGACCCGGCCGGGCGTCCCCGACCGATCCGAAAAAACACCGTTAGGACCTGGTCAGAAGCGGTCTGAAAAAGAAAGCGGCGGATGACGGTCAGGCGCGCTCGCGCCTTTCGTCATCCGCCCGTTTTCCGGCAGTTGTCTGCTCGCGGCCTCGCGTCGGACCGCCCGCCCCGGACGCCCGGGTCATCCTCGCCGCGAGCACGCAGAGTAATGCCCTTGGCCTGACCCCTGGCCGGACCTGTGCTTTCCCCGCCCAGATACGACCCGGCCGAGCGTCAGCCGCGCTTGGGCGGCTCGGCGATGAACGCGCCGACCGAGCGCCAGGTCCGCCGGGTGGCCCCGGAGGCGCTCCGCCACCACGCCTCCGCGGGCAGCTTGCCGGCCGGTTCGAAGGGCTCGCCGGGACGGGGCAGGGCCACCGCCTGGCCGGCCTCCTCGGCGGCCTCCTTGGTCCACTCCCCCGGCTCGGCCCAGGGGTGCGGGGCGAGGTTGAAGGTGCCCCAGTGGATCGGCAGCAGCACGCCGTGCGGCGCTCCGCCCTGCAGGTCGAGGTGGGCGCGCAGGCCCTCCTCCGGGGTCATGTGGATGTCGGGCCAGAACTCGCTGTACGCCCCGATCTGGATCATCGTGGCGTCGAACGGGCCGTACGCGGCGCCGATGTCCTCGAAGCCGTCGAAGTAGCCGGTGTCACCGCTGTGGTAGAGCCGGTGTTCCTCACCGGCGACGACCCAGGACGCCCACAGGGTGTGCTGGGTGTTGCGCAGGCCGCGGCCGCAGAAGTGGCGGGCCGGGGTGGCGGTGAGGGTGAGCCCGCCGACGCGGGTGGACTCGTGCCAGTCCAGTTCGCGCAGCCGGTCCGGGGAGACGCCCCAGTGCTCGAGGTGGGCGCCGACGCCGAGCGGCACGGCGAACAGGGTGTCCGTGCCGGCCAGGGCCTTGATCGTGGGCAGGTCCAGGTGGTCGTAGTGGTCGTGCGAGATGACGACGATGTCGACCGGACCGAGGGCGGCCAGCGGCAGCGGCACCGGGTGCAGCCGCTTGGGTCCGGCGAACGGGAACGGGGAGCAGCGCTCGCCCCAGACGGGGTCGAACAGGACCCGGTGGCCGTCGATCTCCGCGAGCACGCTGGAGTGGCCCATCCAGGTCAGCCGGAGCCCGGTGGCGGGCGGCTCGGCCAGGTCGGCGTAGGTCGTGGGATGGACCGGGACGGTGCCCTGGGGGGCGCGCAGCGGCCGGGTGTCCTTGTCCAGGAACACCTTCGCGAGATCCAGCGTGGAACCGGAGGGCCGGGTGCGGGCGGGACCGCCGGGGTTCTGGAAGACGCCGTCCTTGAAGTGCGGCGAACGGCGGATGCGTGCCAGGCGCTCACCGCCCGGGTCCGCGCCGAAGGCCGCGGGCCGCAGCGCACGGATCCCGGAGTTCGGGGAACGCAGTCCGGACACGGTACCTCCCGGGTGGAGTGGGTGAGGCCCTCCATTATGGTCGGCCCCTCCGACCGTCCCGGCACGGCGGGTACGGCGCGGCACCACGAAGGGTCCGACCGGCGCGTTGACAGGCCCGCGACCGACTCCGGATACTGACTCACTGTTCAGTAGCCGCCGGTTCGGCACGCGTCGTCGTCGCACTCTCCCGAGAGCAGCGCGCTGCTCCACCCCTGATCGCCGTCCCCGAGGAGAGCCCATGACCACCCCCCTGATGTCGCTCGTGTGGACCGACCACGTCACCGGCCGCCGGGGATTCCTGGTTGTGGACCGCCTGGTGCGGGGCGTGGCCAGCGGCGGTCTGCGGATGCGGCCCGGCTGCACGCCGGAGGAGGTGGCGGGCCTCGCCCGCGGGATGACGATGAAAGAGGCCCTGCACTACAACCCCGGGAGCCGGTACGTCCCGCTCGGCGGCGCGAAGGGCGGCATCGACTGCGACCCGCGGGACCCGCAGGCGTACGGGCTCCTCGTGCGCTATCTGCGGGCGATGCGGCCGTACATCGAGAGCTTCTGGGCCACCGGCGAGGACCTGGGCCTCACCCAGGACCTGGTGGACCGGGCGGCGGCCGAGGCGGGCCTGGTCTCCTCCGTCCAGGCGGTGTATCCGCTGCTCGACGACGAGGCAGCGGCCCGCAAGCGGCTCGCGGACGCCTTCGCGGTGGAGGTGGACGGCATCGGCCTGGACGAACTGGCCGGCGGCTGCGGGGTCGCCGAGTCGGTGCTCGCGGCCCTGGACCGGGCGGCGGTGCCGCACCCGGGCACCCGGATCGCGGTGCAGGGTCTGGGCACGATGGGCGGAGCCACCGCGCGCTTCCTCGCGCGCGCGGGCCTGACGGTGGTGGCCGTCGCCGACGTCAAGGGCACCATCGCCAACCCGGCCGGGCTCGACGTCGAGGCGCTGCTGGCCGCGCGGGACGGCTACGGCACCGTCGACCGCGGGGTGCTGCGCCCCAGCGACCGCGAACTGCCCGGCGACGCCTGGCTGTCCGTGGACGCGGAGGTGCTGGTGCCGGCGGCCGTGTCGTACGCCGTCGACACCACGAACCAGGAGCGGATCGGTGCCCGCTGGATCGTCGAGGCCGCCAACATGCCTGTCATGCCCGAGGCGGAGGCGCTGCTGGCCGCGCGCGGGGTGACCGTACTGCCGGACGTGGTGGTCAACTCCGGGACGAACGCCTGGTGGTGGTGGACCCTGTTCGGCGACATCGGTGCCGACGCCGACGAGGCGTTCGCCCGCATCCGGCGTTCGATGCGCGCCCTGGTCGGCCTGATGCTCGACCGCGCGGCGGCCGACGGCACGACCCCGCGCGCGGCCGCGCACGCTCTGGTGACCGACCGGCTGCCGGTGATCGCGGAGCGGTTCGGGTGGTACCGGTGACAGGGGCCGTCCCGGTCGTACGGCTGTCCCGGCCGAGCGGCACCCTCGCCCGACCGGACCGCCCGGACGTCCACGGTGCGGGGCACTGTTCCCCGCTCTCGCGCGTCCGCGGCCGAACCGGGGCGGACCGACGACTTAGGCGGCACCGGCGGCAGCGACTAGGGTGACCGCGTGGCGAGAGTGCGGTTGAGCGTGGCGGAGCGGCGGGAGGAGCTGCTGCGGGCTGCCATCGAGCAGATCGAGGTGCGGGGCGTTGCGGCGGTGAGGATCGCCGACGTGGCCGCGGCCCTCGGTGTGAGCAACGCGCTGGTGCTGTACCACTTCTCCACGAAGGAGAAGCTGGTCGCCGCAGCGTTCACCTTCGCGGCCAAGGACGATCTCGCGCATCTGCGCAAGCTGCTGGACCGGCGGACGTCGGCGCTGCGCCGGCTGCGGTCCGCGGTGCGCTGGTACGCGCCGACCGGACAGGCCAAGGGGTGGCGGCTGTGGATCGAGGGCTGGGCGGTGGCCCTGCGCGAGCCCGCCCTGCGCGAAGTCACCCGGGATCTGGACAAGCAGTGGAAGGCGGCGATCACGGAGGTCATCGCCGAGGGCGTGGCGGCCGGCGAGTTCGTCTGCCCGGACCCGGCCGGTGCGGCGCTGCGGCTGACCGCGCTGCTGGACGGGCTGGCCGTGCAGCTGACGTCGTACCCGGGCGGAGTGCCGCGGTCCCGGGCCCAGGAGTGGGTGGACGACGCCCTGGCCCGGGAACTGGGCCTGGACCGGCATGGGTTGACCGAACGGGAGCGGTGAGCGAACCGCCGGGGCGTCCGCGCACCGCGCCCCCCGGCCCGCTGCCGGTCCCGCCCCCCTTTCCGGGCCGCGACCGCGTGTCCCCCCACCCGCACCCACGGCCGGACCCCACGGGACGCGGGGGCACCGCGCCCCACCGTGCACGCCACCGTGCCCCGGCCCGCGCCTACGGCGGTCCGGGGCACGGCCGGGAAGCGTCAGGCGACCGACGCGATCCGCATCTTGATGTCGTCCGGCGACAGATGGCCCTTCGCGGTCACATGGTCCCCCGAGGACTCGCCGCGCAGCCGCCGCCCGATCCACGGGACGAGGTACTCACGCGCCCACTGGACGTCGTCGCGGCGGACCTCCAGGGTGCCCCGGGGAGGCAGCGGGGGCCACGCCTGCTCGGGGTCGGCCGGGACGTCGAGGGCGAGGACCTGCCCGGCCCGGAGCGCCACGCGCGTGTGCCCCTCGGGCGAGAGGTGCAGCCGGTCGCTGTCCCAGGCCCGGCGGTCCTGCACGGACTTCAGGGACCACAGGTCGAGCACGGGGCAGCCGTACCGGTCGGCGATGGCGCGGACGTGCCCGTTGTAGGTCGCGATCTTGCCCCGCAGGTGCTTGAGCAGGGGGACGCCCCGGGTGTCGAAACCGGTCGTCACCATCACCGTGCCGGCAGCCTCGGTCAGCCTGGCCACGGCACGCTCGAACCGCTCGGCCACCTCGTCCGGGTCGGTGCCCGGGCGGATGATGTCGTTGCCGCCGGCACAGAAGGAGACCAGGTCCGGGGCCAGTTCGGCGGCCTTGGGGACCTGGTCGGCCACGATCTGGTCCAGCAGCTTTCCGCGTACGGCGAGGTTGGTGTACTGGAAGTCGCCCTCGGGACGCCGGTCGGCGAGCAGCACCGCGAAACGGTCGGCCCACCCTACGAACGCCCCGTCGGGACCGTGGTCGCCGACGCCCTCGGTGAAGCTGTCCCCCACCGCCACGTACGACCCGATCACTGATCTGTTGTCATTCTTCGAATCGTCTGCCACGTCGGACCATGATTCACCTTCGGATGTGACCTACGCGACCGTAGGCCGGGGTTGACGAACGGTGAGATGAGACACTCTTAAATAATTTGCCAATCAGGGAATACCGAAGGCCGGACCCGGGGGTCGGGGGTCCGGCCTTCGCTGGCGTGTCAGGCAGGTGGTGTTCGCGCGGGGCGCCGCTCAGCCGACGGGGACGCCGTGCTGGCGAAGGTAGCCGACCGGGTCGATGTCGGAGCCGTAGTCGGGCGTGGTGCGGATCTCGAAGTGCAGGTGCGGGCCGGTCACGTTGCCGGTGGCGCCGGAGAGGCCGACCTGCTGGCCCGCGGTCACCCTCTGGCCGGCCGAGACGGAGAGCTGCGACAGGTGGCCGTACTGGGCGTAGTAGCCGTCGTCGAGCTTGATGACGACCTGGTTGCCGTACGCGCCGCCCCAGCCGGCGGAGACGACGGTGCCCGCGGCGACGGCCTTGAGGGAGGTGCCCGTCGGGACGACGAAGTCGACACCGGTGTGGTAGCCGCTGGACCACATGCTGCCGGCCGTGTGGTAGGCGGTGCCGATGGTGGCACCGGCGACCGGGAGGGTGTAGCCGGTGGCCTTCGCCTGCGGGGCGGCGGAGGCGGGCGGCTGGGCGGGCTGGGAGGCGGCGGACCGGGCGGGCTTCGCAGCGGCCGAGGTGTGCTGCGGGGCGGCGGACTCGGTGCGGGGCTGCGCGGCCTTCTTGCCGACGCTGAGCTTCAGGCCCGGGCGGATCAGCGAGGGGTCGGCGCCGACGGTCTGGCGGTTGTCGTCGTACAGCCGGTGCCAGCCACCGGCGACGTGCTGCTCGTCGGCGATCTTCGAGAGGCAGTCACCGCTCCGCACGGTGTAGGTGCGCACGCTCGAATCCGGCTGTGCGGGGGCCTTCTTCACCGTGTTCGGAACGGACTGCACGGCCTTTCCGGAAACGGGCTGCGCGGGGGTCGCGGCGTGCGCTCCGGCGGCCCCGAAGAGCGGGAGGGCCAGTGCGGCGCCGCCGGTTCCGGCGACGGCGACGGAGCGGGAAAAACGCTGGGTCTTGGGGCGTCGGTGCTTACCCTTGGCGGGCATGGCGCAATTCCTCTCCGGCGCCTGCGAGGTCAGCTGTCGGGTTCGGACTGGAGCTGCCCGGCCGCGCGCTGCACGGCTTCACCCCTAGCCTGTCGCGGAGACCGGGACAGGCAGTCGTACCTGATGGGTCCCCCGCTCCTGCCGTACACGGGTCAAGTGTGTGGGGACTCCGGGCGGCGGCAGGATTCGGCATTCCGTCCGGATTGGTGGCGAACGTAAGCGAGCCGAACACACGGAAACAAGCAGCCGGTTCCGCTTGTTCGGGTTTCGGGTGATCGGATACGGGAATTCATGGTCACCCTCCGTGAATTCCCGCCTCCTTCAGCCTTCGATTTCCCTTTTCGGCGCCGCTATTGCATGGACATGACGCGCCACTCACGGTCACGGATATGACCCTCCTCACGCCACGTGCCACCATGACCCCTTATTCCACAGCGAGTTGTGATGAAGACCGCTAATTCGGACAGAAAGCTCAGATGCGGCGCAGACGGAGAACCGTCGCATCCAGGTCGCCCGTGAGTCCGGTGCACAGCCCGTGGTGCAGCAGCACCGCCCCTCTGTGAATTTCGCCTGTTTCGCGGCATTCGTACGATGCCGTCGCATCGAGTCCGCGCAGCCGCACCGCCGGCACCGGTTCGCCGTAGCTCTGCGCCTGCAGCCACGCCAGGACCACGGTCTCCTCGCCGAGTACGTACTGGACGGCGCTCAGGCCACCCGTCGGAGGGCGCAGCCGGTACAAGTCGCCGCGCTGCACGACGGGGCGGATCTCCTTGTACAGCTCCACCCAGTGCCGGGCCTCCGCCAGTTCCGCGTCGGTCCACTCGGTGAGGTCGCCGCCGACGCCGAGGACGCCCGCCATGGCACTGACGAACCGGAAGCGCAGCGAGCTGACCCGCCCGTTGAGCTGGGTGTTCGGACTGTCGGTGACCCAGGCGGACATCACGCGCGCGGGGTGGATCTGGGTGAAGCCGTGCTGGATGGCCAGCCGGTCGAGCGGGTCGGTGTTGTCGGAGGTCCACACCTCGTCGGTACGGCTCAGCACTCCCAGGTCGATCCGGCCGCCACCGCCCGAGCAGGACTCGAAGGCGACCCCCGGATGGGCCGCGCGCAACCGGTCCAGCAGGCCGTACAGGGCGTGCACGTGGTCCACCCACAGGCGCTGCGGATACGGGTCCCCCGGCCAGCCGGCGTCGGTGAAGCAGCGGTTGAAATCCCACTTCACGTAGTCGATGGGGGCGCTGGACAGCAGGGCGTCCAGCCGGTCCCAGAGATATTCCCGGACGTCCTCGCGGGCGAGGTTGAGGACGAGTTGATTGCGCAGTTCTGTCCGCTTGCGTCCCGTTTGGTACTGCACCCAGTCGGGATGGGACCGGTAGAGATCGCTGTCCGGGTTGACCATCTCCGGCTCGACCCAGATGCCGAACTGCATGCCGAGGCCGTGCACCTGGTCGGCGAGGGGCCCCAGGCCGTGCGGGAAGCGGTCCGGGTTGGGCGTCCAGTCGCCGAGGCCGGCCCGGTCGCTGGTACGGGCGCCGAACCAGCCGTCGTCCACCACGAACAGCTCGACGCCGATCTCCGCGGCGCGCCGGGCGAGGACGGCCTGCTGCTCCTCGGAGATGCCGAAGTTCGTCGCCTCCCAGGAGTTGAACAGCACCGGACGGTCCCGCTCCGCGTCCGGGATGACACAGGTGCGCTGGTAGGCGTGCCAGGTGCGGCTCGCGCCGCCGAAACCGCCGTCGCTCCACAGGCCCCCGAATACCGGGGTGGTGTACGACTCCCCCGGCTCCAGGCGCAGCAGGCCCGAGTCGTCGTAGCCGGCGCCGCCGGTGATCTGCACGCGCGCGTCCGGGAGCTGGGCGACCGCGATGCGCCAGGAGCCGGACCAGCCGAGCGCGCAGCCGTAGACCTCGCCGCGTTCCTCGGTGGCGTCGGTGTCGAGGGCGACCCAGGGCAGGTGCTGGTGGCCGGTGTGGCCGCGGCGGCTGCCGATGACCTTCTCTCCGTAGGTGAGGGGAGCGGTGGTGAGCCGGGACTCGGCGGCCCAGCGGCCGTGCAGCTGGGACAGCCGCCAGCCCTCACGGTCGGGCAGGGTCCAGGTGGCCGCGTCGGCGCGCAGCAGTTCCACGCGCGCGTGACCGCCGTTCTCGACGGTCACCCAGCGCTCGACGACATCGCCGCGCATCCGGTAGTGCAGGGTGATCCCCACGCCGTCGTCGTCGAAACGAAGGCGCAGGTCCGCGCCCTCGGTGTCGTGCGACACGAAGCGCCACTGCGTCCCGCGCCGCTCCTCGGTGCGCACGGAGAGGGCGGGGCGGACGAAGCGGGGACCGCCCTCGACGGGGTACTCCTCGCGGCCGTCGAGCGGGGACTCGAAGGGCCAGTAGCCGGGCAGCGGGCTCACCGCGAGGGCCTCGGCGTCGGCGAGGGCGATGCGCGGACCCCAGTGCAGGTGCAGCAGTTCGTCCGCGTCGGTGAGATGCAGGGCATAACTGCTGCTCGGGCCCGACAGGAGCCAGGTACGACCGTCTTCGGCGATGTCCACCATCGAGACCTCACAGGTGTCAACAGATCCGCTCAAGTGCCAACATCATCAAGGGCCACGGACCTGCCTGACAATGCCTGTGGACAACTCATTGCCTGAGGAAATCGATGCCGTATGGTCGACGGAGCGCCCGTCGACGAGCCGCGCCGGCGGGGCCGACCGGGAGGAGTACCCGTGACGCAGCAGGTCCCGTCGACCGAGCCGGAACTGGCCGGAGTGCGTAATTTCCGTGACGTGGGCGGGCTGCCGACCGTGGACGGCCGGCGGGTGCGCTACGGCGTCCTGTTCCGCAGCGGGCACCTGGCACACGCGACCGAGAAGGACGCGGCATTCCTGGCCTCCCTGGACCTGCACACGATCTTCGACTTCCGCAACACCGCCGACCAGAAGCTGGAGGGCCCCGACGTCGAGCTGCCCGGCGTGCGGAACGTGAACCTTCCGCTGAGCGACCCGGCCGACGGCGCCGAGTTCTGGAAGATGGTCCGCGACGGCGACCTGGACCAGTTGCGGGAGATTCTCGACGACGGCAAGGCGGCGGGCCGGATGATCGCCTCCTACCGCAAGATCGTCAAGGAGCGCACCGCCGAGCACTCCCAGGTGCTGCATGCGCTCGCCGGGGACAGCGTGCCCGCGCTGATGCACTGTGCCGCGGGCAAGGACCGCGCGGGCATCTCGATCGCCGTCACCCTCCTCGCCCTGGGCGTGGAGCGGGACGCCATCGTCACGGACTACCTGGAGTCCAACGCCAGACACCGCCGCTACAAGGTCCACCGCAGCGGCAGTGCGGACACGGCGTACACCCCCGAGGTGATGGAACTGCTCAGCCCGCTCTTCGACGCCCGCGCCGAGTACCTCGCGGCGGCCTTCGACAGCATCGAGGAGACCTGGGGCGGCATCGACACCTACCTGGAGCAGGGCCTGCGCCTCTCCCCCGGGAACCGGGACCGGCTGCGGGAGCGCCTGCTGGACTGAGCTGCGACCGGCGGCCCGGTCGGGTCAGCCCTTGGCACCCACCGCGAACAGCAGGTACAGGAACGCGGCCAGGACATGCCCGAGGGCGATGTAGATGATCAGTCGGATCCACAGGGCACGGGGGAACTTTTCTTCGAAGTTGCTCATGACAGCTCTCCGGTCAGCGGCCCCAGGCACAGTGCGGCCGTGGGACTCTGCAGCAGGGTGTGGACGAACAGCAGCTCCACGCCGTCGTGGTCCTCGGCGGCGAGGCGGTGCGGGGTGAGCGAGTCGAAGTGCGCACTGTCGCCGGGCGCGAGCAGGTGCACGGTGTCGCCGAGGCGCAGGCGCAGGCGTCCCTTGAGGACGTAGAGCCACTCCTCCCCGGGATGGACGCGGACGATGTCGCCCTGCGAGCCGTACGGAACGCGGACCCGCAGGGCCTGCATGCCGCGGCCGGGGGCGCCGGCCTGGACGTAGGTCCAGCCGCCCGCCCGGGTCGGTTCCATGTCGGCGGCCCGCACGATCGCGTCCCGGTCGGCGACCGTCTCGCCGAGCAGCTCGGAGACGGTCGTACCGTAGATACGGGCGAGTGCGAGCAGCATCGGCAGCGAAGGCTGACGATGCCCGGTCTCCAAACGGGAGAGGTGCGCCGGCGAGAGTCCGGCGGCCCGGGCGGCGGCCTCCAGGGTGAGGCCCCCGCGCCGGCGCAGGGCACGCAGCTGTGGCGCGACGGCGGGCAGCTCGTCGCCCGGTCCGGCCGGGGGCGCCGCGTCTGAGGCGTTCATGCCTCTATTCAGCCCGGTTTTTGCCTGGGCGGCAATTTCCTTGCCTCTGAGGCAAAGGGCCCCGGGCATCCGGGCGCCCCTATGCACCCTGCTACGATCAAGCCCTGGATTTGAACACGTTCAAACCAAGGGGGATCTCATGCCTGCGAGCACTACGACCGACCCGTCCGGCACACCCGCCGGCGCCCTCGGTCCCACCGCACTCGTCTTCGGGGTCATGGCCGCGGTGGGCGTGTGGCCGACGCTCACGTTCGGCCTGCTGCCCCTGATGATCATCGCCGGGGGACTCGCCGTCACGTTCGGTCTGATGGGCGTCCACTACGCCCGCCGTGGCAGCGGCCGGCTGTGGACCGCCGTGACGGGAGCCGTACTCGGCACCATCGGACTGCTCTACCCCTTCGCCCTCCTCGCGGTGCTCTTCTACTGAGCCCTGACGGTCAGCGGTTCGCCACCGCCTGCTTGATCAGGGTCTTGCCGAAGTCCCACACCAGCCCTCCGCCGCCGTGCGCGTCGTCCATCACCGCGGTGAACGCGCCCACGAACCGGTCCACGTCGGCCTCGTCGAGGACCAGCGGCGGAATGAGCTTGATCACCTCCAGGTGGTCGCCCGAGACCTGGGTGAGGATGCGGTGCTTCTGCAGCAGCGGTACGACGACCATCTGCGCGAACAGGCCCTTGCGTGCCGCCTGGAGCATGCTCCAGCGGCTGCGCAGCTTCAGTGACGAGGGCCTGCCGAACTCGATGCCGATCATCAGGCCCCGGCCACGGACGTCGGCGAGCAGCTCGTAGTTGTCGACGAGCGCGGCCAGCCGGGACCTGAGCAGCTCACCGGTCGTCCGCACGCCGGCGACGATCTGCTCGTTCTCCATGACCGACAGCACGGCGAGACCGCACGCCATCGCCTGGGCGTTGGCACCGAAGCTCGCCGAGTGGACCAGGACACGGTCCATGGACGAGTAGACCTTCTTGAAGATCCACTCCCTGCCCAGGGTGGCGCCGACCGGGACGTAGCCGCCGGACAGCGCCTTGGCCACACACACCAGGTCGGGTTCCACACCGTCCTCGTGCTGGTAGGCGTAGAAGTCGCCGGTGCGGCCGAGACCGGTCTGCACCTCGTCGGCGATGAGCAGCGCCTTGTGTGCCCGCAGCAGCTCCTGCGCGGCGCGCAGATAGCCGGGCGGGGCCTCGTGCACGCCCTTGCCCTGGATCGGCTCCACGATCAGGGCGGCCACGTCACCCTTCTTCAGCTCCCGGGCGAGGGCGTCGAGATCGCCGAGGGGTACGGCGGTGTCGGGCAGCAACGGGGCGAAGCCGTCCCGGAACCCGCTCTCGCCGTTGACCGACAGCGAGCCGGTGGTCAGACCGTGGAAGGCGTGGTCGCAGTAGAGGACCCGCGGTCTGCCGGTGGCGTACCGGGCGAACTTCAGGGCCGTCTCCACCGCTTCGGTACCGCTGTTGCCGAAGAACACCCGGTCCAGGTGCGGGCTGTGGGCGAGGAGCCGCTCGGCGAGCAGGCCGGGCAGCGGCTGGCAGTCGAAGCGGGTGAGGTCGGCGAGGTCCAGGTCGAGCACGTCGTGCAGCGCCTTGCGGACGACCGGATGATGGCGGCCCAGGCCCATCACCCCGAACCCGGCGAGCATGTCCAGGTAGTCGTTGCCGTCCGCGTCGAAGAAGTGGGCACCCTGGCCGCGCTTGTAGACCTTGTCGAAGCCGATGGTGTGCAGCATGCGCGGCAGCTGCGGGTTGAGGTACTTGGCATGCAGCTCGTAGCGTTCGGCTCCACGCTCGGCGAGCAGGGCGCCGAGGTCGAACTCCGTGCTCATTCCTTCTCCTTGTCAGCGCCCCGAAGGAGCGCGGGGAACGGCGCGACCAGCTCCGGCGGCGCCGCGGACGCGATCCGGCCTTCCCCGGCGCTTCCCTGCGCGCACTCGTCGTCCCGCACCGCGAGACTCGCGCTGATCCGCCCGGCGATCTCGACGGGCGTGAGACCGATGTCGGCCAGCACCTCGCTGCGTTTGGCGTGCGCGAGGAACTGTTCCGGGATGCCGAAGCGCCGCACCGGCACGTCGACCTCGGCATCGGCGAGAGCCAGCGCCACGGCCGCACCGACACCGGCCGCACGGCTGTTGTCCTCCACGACGGCCACCAGGCGGTGTCCGGCCGCGAGACCGGGCAGAGCGGGATCGACCGGCTTGACCCACCTGGGGTCGACCACCGTGCAGCCGATGCCCCGGGCCTGCAGCAGTCCGGCGGCCTGCAGGCACACCGGCGCCATCACGCCGACGGCCACCAGCAGCACCTCGGGACCATCGGTGCGGTGCAGGACGTCCATGCCGCCGACCCGGCCGAGAGCCGGGAGGGCCGGGCCGACGGACTCCTTCGGGAAGCGGACCAGGGTGGGTGCGTCGTCCACGGCGACCGCCTCGCGCAGCTGGGCGCGCAGCTGGTCGGCGTCGCGCGGGGCGGCGATCCGCAGGCCCGGGACGACCTGGAGGATCGACATGTCCCACATGCCGTTGTGGGAGGCGCCGTCGGTGCCGGTGACCCCGGCCCGGTCCAGCACGAACGTGACCCCGCAGCGGTGCAGGGCGACGTCCATCAGCAGCTGGTCGAAGGCGCGGTTGAGGAACGTGGCGTAGACGGCGACGACCGGGTGCAGTCCGCCGGTGGCGAGGCCGGCCGCCGACACGGCCGCGTGCTGCTCGGCGATGCCCACGTCCCAGACCCGGTCCGGGAAGCGCTCGGCGAAGCGGCCGAGGCCGACCGGGTGCAGCATGGCCGCCGTGATCGCCACGACGTCCTCGCGCTCCTCCCCGATCCTCACCATCTCGTCGCCGAAGACCGAGGTCCAGGACGGCCCGCGGGACGGGGCGAGCGGCTCGCAGGTGAGCGGGTCCATCACGCCGACGGTGTGGAAGTGGTCCTCCTCGTGCGCGAGGGCGGGCTCGTAGCCGCGGCCCTTCTCGGTGAGGCAGTGGACCAGGACGGGACCGTGGAAGCGCTTCGCGCGGCGCAGCGCCGACTCGACGGCCTTGATGTCGTGGCCGTCGATCGGGCCGAGGTACTTCAGGCCCAGGTCCTCGAACATGCCCTGCGGGGCGAAGGCGTCCTTGAAGCCCTTCTTGGCGCCGTGCAGGGACTCGTAGAGTGTGCTGCCGACGACAGGGGTGCGCTGAAGCACGTCCTTGCCCCAGGCGAGCATCTTCTCGTAGCCGTCGGTCGTGCGCAGGGTGGTCAGGTGGTTGGCGAGGCCGCCGATGGTGGGAGCGTACGAGCGCTCGTTGTCGTTGACGACGATGATGAGCGGGCGGTCCTTGGCGGCGGCGATGTTGTTCAGCGCCTCCCAGGCCATGCCGCCGGTCAGCGCGCCGTCGCCGATGACCGCGACCACATGGCCCGTCTCCCCCCGCACCTGGTTGGCCTTGGCGAGGCCGTCGGCCCAGCCGAGCGCGGTGGAGGCGTGGCTGTTCTCGATGACGTCGTGCTCGGACTCCTCGCGCGAGGGGTAGCCGGACAGACCGCCCTTGCCGCGCAGCTTCGAGAAGTCCTGACGGCCGGTCAGCAGCTTGTGCACATAGCTCTGGTGGCCGGTGTCCCACAGGATGCGGTCGGCCGGTGACTCGAAGACCCGGTGGAGTGCGACGGAGAGTTCCACCACCCCCAGATTGGGCCCGAGGTGACCGCCGGTTCTCGACACCGCGTGCACCAGGAACTCACGTATTTCCTCGACCAGTTCGCCGAGTTCCGCCTCGGCCAGCGCCTTCAGGTCGCGTGGTCCCCGGATGGTCTCCAGAATGCTCACGCTCGGGCCCCCTCTCGGTCCGTGCCTTGTCTCAACTCAACTGTTCTGCGGGGCCCGTCCGCTCGGCGAGCTTCATGGCCTCCTCGATGAGGGTCGCCACGATCTTCGACTCGGGGACGGTCTTGACGACCTCGCCCTTCACGAAGATCTGCCCCTTGCCGTTGCCCGAGGCAACCCCGAGGTCGGCCTCCCGGGCCTCCCCCGGACCGTTGACCACGCACCCCATCACCGCCACCCTGAGCGGCACTTCCATGCCGTCCAGGCCCGCGGTGACCTCCTCCGCAAGTTTGTACACGTCCACCTGAGCCCGGCCGCAGGACGGACACGAGACGATCTCCAGGCGCCGCTGCCGCAGCCCGAGGGACTCCAGGATCTGGATGCCGACCTTGACCTCCTCGGCGGGCGGCGCGCTCAGCGACACGCGGACGGTGTCGCCGATGCCCCGGGACAGCAACGCCCCGAACGCCACGGCCGACTTGACCGTGCCCTGGAACGCCGGGCCGGCCTCCGTGACCCCCAGGTGCAGCGGGTAGTCACAGCTCTCGGCGAGCTGCGTGTACGCCGCGATCATCACGACCGGGTCGTTGTGCTTGACGGAGATCTTGATGTCCCGGAAGCCGTGCTCCTCGAAGAGCGACGCCTCCCACAGAGCGCTCTCCACCAGCGCCTCGGGGGTCGCCCGGCCGTGCTTGCGCAGCAGCCGACTGTCCAGCGAGCCGGCGTTGACCCCGATACGGATCGGCGTGCCGTGGTCCCTGGCGGCGCGCGCGATCTCCTTGACCTGGTCGTCGAACTTCTTGATGTTGCCCGGGTTGACGCGCACCGCCGCGCAGCCCGCCTCGATGGCCGCGAACACGTACTTCGGCTGGAAGTGGATGTCCGCGATCACCGGGATCCGGGACTTGCGGGCGATGGCCGCGAGGGCGTCCGCGTCGTCCTGCGTGGGGCAGGCGACGCGGACGATCTGACAGCCGGAGGCGGTGAGTTCCGCGATCTGCTGCAGGGTGGCACCGATGTCTGACGTACGGGTCGTCGTCATCGACTGCACCGACACCGGGGCTCCGCCCCCGACCGCCACCGGCCCGACGTGGATCTGCCGCGACTGCCGTCGCGGCGCGACCGGACGGGCCGGCACCTCGGGAACGCCCAAGGGAACGGCGGTCACCGCGTCACTCCCGGTTTCCGGACACGGTCTCGCGCATGGCCCGCAGGGACTCCTTCAGGGAACCCATGGTGGCGAGGACGGCGGTCGGTTCGTAGCCGCAGTGCGCCATGCAGTTGTCGCAGCGCGGGTCCTTTCCGCGGCCGTACTTGTCCCAGTCGGTCTTCTCCACCAGTTCCCGGTACGTCGGCACGTACCCGTCGCTCATCAGATAGCAGGGGCGCTGCCAGCCGAAGAGGGAGTAGTTCGGGATCGCCCACGCGGTGCACGGGAAGTCGACCTTGCCCTCCAGGAAGTCCAGGAAGAGCGGGGAGTGGTTGAGCCGCCACTTCTTGCGGTTGCCGCCCGCGAAGGCCTTTTTGAACAGCTCGCGGGTCTGCTCGACACCGAGGAAGTGCTCCTGGTCGGGGGCCTTCTCGTAGGCGTAGGCGGGCGAGATCATCATCTCGTCCACCTTGAGATCGTCGTTGAGGAAGTTGAGCACCTCGATGACGGTCTGCGGGGTGTCGGTGTTGAAGAAGGTGGAGTTGGTGGTCACCCGGAAGCCGCGCCGCTTGGCCTCCTTGATGGCCTCCACCGCCTCGTCGAACACTCCCTCCTTCGCGACGGACTCGTCGTGCCGCTCGCGCAGCCCGTCGATGTGCACCGCGAAGGCGAAGTAGGGCGAGGGCTTGAACAGCTCCATCTTCTTGCGCATCAACAAGGCATTGGTGCACAGGAAAACGTATTTGCGCCTGGCCACCAGCTGGCGCACGATCTCGTCGATCTGAGGGTGCATCAACGGTTCGCCGCCGGCGATGGACACCATCGGCGCACCGGACTCCAGCACCGCGCCCACCGCCTGCGCGACCGGCATGCGCTGCTTGAGGACACCGGCCGGGTGCTGGATCTTGCCGCAGCCCTCGCACTTGAGGTTGCAGGCGAAGAGCGGTTCCAGCTCCACGATGAGCGGGAACTTGTCCCGCCTGCGCAGCTTCTGTTCAGCCAGGTAAGTAGCGACCTTGATGGACTGACGCAACGGCATGGCCATCTGGCTCACCTCCGGGGGAGCAGCAAAGAACGGTGCCATTCGAAAAGAGCGGGAAGGATGGATCGAAGAACGCGGAAGGCCGATATTCCACCGCGCACCGTGCCGATCCGGACGAGTTCATGTTCTGGAGCGTCCACGACCACCCGGACGGCCGCAACCGGGCGCCTGCCCGCGCGGACGGCGCCGAGGAGGGTGGCCGCCGACTCCATGTCGACCGCGATCGCGCCGGTCGCGAGCAGCGCGGACCGCTCGGTGCCGCGGACGACGTGGTCGGAGCCGGTCAGCGGGCCGGTGTGCACCGTGCGCCCGGGCAGCAGACGCACGAGTTCCTTGACGAGCAGTTCGGTGCCGACGCACGGGACGGTCCCGCGCGGGTCCCGGGTCTCCTCGGCGACCACCAGGTCACCGGGGTGCATCCCGGGGGCGAGTCCGGCGCAGAAGCCGGTGGCCAGCACGGCTGCGCCGGCGTGTGCCGGAGCGGCCAGCTGCCCGGTGACGGAGCGTTCCGCCGCACGGGGGCCCATGCCCGTCCGGACGAAGGTGACCGGCCCGTCCGCCCCGCTCCTGTCGCCGGTGCGCAGGGCGAGGTGCTCGATGCCGAGCGCGCAGGCGATCAGCAGCGGGGCGGGGGCGGGCCGGCTGCTCAAGTCAGCTCCCCTCGGCCTGTGCGGAGACCTTCCCGGGCAGGGCGAGCAGATTCCGCTCGAAGGGGTCCCCGTGCAGGTACCGGCCGAGCGCCGTGAGCGGGAACACCTGCCGGTAGAGGTGGTAGTTGATGGAGAAGTCCCAGGGGAAGCCGGTGCCCGTGAAGTACGGCTCGTCCCAGGTGCCGTCCTCCCGCTGGGTCGCGGACAGCCACTGGATGCCGCGCTCGACGGCCTTGGAGCCCTTCTCGCCCGCCGCGAGCAGCGCCATCAGCGCCCACGCGGTCTGCGAGGCGGTGGAGGCACCCCGGCCGCTCCATTCCCTGACGTCCTTGTAGGAGCGCAGGTCCTCGCCCCAGCCGCCGTCGTCGTTCTGGACGCTCTCCAGCCAGGCCACGGCCCGCCGGATCGCCGGGTGCGAGCCGGGCAGTCCGGCCGCGGTGAGTGCGGGGACGACCGAACCGGTGCCGTAGATGTAGTTGACGCCCCAGCGGCCGAACCACGAGCCGTCGGACTCCTGTTCGGCCAGCAGCCAGTCGATGCCGCGCCGGGTGCGCGGGTCGTGGGCCAGGCCCTCGGCGGCGAGCATCTCCACGACGTGCGCGGTGACATCCGCCGACGGCGGGTCGATGACCTCGCCGAAGTCGCAGAACGGCAGGCGGTTCGGGAACGGGCTGGTGTTGTCGACGTCGAACGCGCCCCAGGCACCGTTCTTCGACTGCATGCCGAGGTTCCAGCGCACGGCCCGCCCGATGGCCTTGTCGATGCGCTCGGGGTCGTGGTGCCGGACCCGGCGCAGCGCGAGGGCTACCTCGGCGGTGTCGTCGATGTCCGGGTAGTTGTCGTTGTGGAACTCGAACGCCCAGCCGCCGGGCGGTAGTTGGGGTCGCTTGACGGCCCAGTCGCCGGGCCGGACGATCTCCTCGCCGAGCATCCAGTCGGCCGCCTTGACCAGTTGCGGATGGTCGGCGGGGAGCCCCGCGTCGATGAGGGCGATGGTCGCGAGGCAGGTGTCCCACACCGGGGACTGGCAGGCCTCGATCATCCGGGCGCCGTCCTCGCGCCAGACGGCGAAACGGTCCAGCGAGGCGAGGCCCTCGCGCATCACCGGATGCTGGAGGTCGTAGCCGAGCAGGTACAGGGCGATGACCGAGTACACGGCCGGGGGCTGGATGCCGCCCCAGCAGCCGTCGTTCTCCTGCCGCTCGATGATCCAGCGGGCGGCGGAGTTCATCGCGGCCCGGCGGAGTCTGCGCGGGACGACCTTGCGCAGCTGGTGCAGCGCCTTGTCCAGGCGCTGGAAGGCACCGTCCCAACTGGCCACGGGTGCAAGGGGTCTGGGCGGGCTGGGACGGGCCGGGTCGGTGTGCAGCTCGTCCAGCGGGAAGGGCGCCGGGCGCACCGGGCGCTTGGCCGAGACGATGGTGAGCGGAACGATGGTCTGCCGGGCCCAGCATCCGAAGTCGTAGATGTTGAGCGGCATCCAGGACGGGAAGTAGATGAGTTCCGGCGGGAGTTCGGGCAGGTCCTCCCACTTCCACCAGCCGAACAAGGCCAGCCAGATCCGGGTGAAGACACGGGAGGCGGCGATGCCGCCGCGCTCGCGGATCCAGGCGGACGCCTTCGCCATGTGCGGGGCGTCGGGAGCGTCGCCGGCCAGGCGCAGGGCGACGTACGCCTCCACGGTGGTGGAGAGTTCACCGGGCCCGCCGTAGAAGGTGGCCCACGTGCCGTCCTCGCGCTGCTCGCCGCGGATGAACGTCGCCGCGGCCTGGGTCGTCACCTCGTCGCGGATGCCCAGGAACTGACGGAGCAGCAGGTCCTCGGCGTCCATGGTGACGTTGGTCTCGAGGTCGCCCTTCCACCAGCCCTCGTTGTCCTGCCGGGAGAGCAGGAAGTCGGTGGCGCGCCGTGCGGCGTGTGCGGCGGCTTCTTGTACCCCGGCCGCCTCGGGGGTGGTGAGTACGGTGTCGCTGGCCGCGGCAGCGCGGGACGGCAAGGTCGCCCCGGTGCTTCCGTCGGTCGTCGCTGTCATGGCTTCCCCTTCGTGCAGTCGTGCGAGTCGTGCTGCTGTGGGTCCGCCGTCGGCCGGTGTCCGCATCTCCTGCGGGCACCGGCCGGCGACTACGCGCGGCTTGTCGAGCCGATGGTGCTCATCTCTTGCGTACGACGACGAAGTCGGCGAGCGCCGTGAAGGACTCCCTGACCCGGTCGGGCATGGTGACGGCGTCGAGGGCCTCGACGGCGACGGTGTGCTGACGGCGCGCTTCCTCGGCCGTCCACTCGCGGCCGCCGGCTCGCTCGATGAGGGCGGCGCGGGCCGCGAACTCCTCCTCGGAGAAGGTCTCGAAGTCGCTGCTCTTGGCGTCGGCGGCGAGGATCTCGCCGAGTTGCCCGGAGGCGGGGCCGCCGGCCGCGAGCGCGGCCACCACCGGCAGGGACTTTTTGCGCTGGCGCAGGTCGCTCCAGGTCTGCTTGCCGGTGGCCTCCGGATCGCCCCAGATGCCGAGCAGGTCGTCCACGGCCTGGAAGGCGAGACCGAGGTGGTAGCCGTACCGTTCCAGCGCGTCGGCGGTGGTGTCGTCCGCGCCGCCGAGGACCGCGCCGATGGAGGAGGCGCAGGCGAGCAGCGCGCCGGTCTTGTTGCCTTCCATCTCCAGGCACTCCTCGACGCTGACCCGGTCGCGGTGCTCGTAGGAGATGTCCTGGGCCTGACCGTCGATCAGGGCGCGGGTGGCGGTGGTCAGACGGCGGGTGGCGCGGCCGGCCTCGACCGTGCCCAGCTCCAGCAGGACCTCGTTGGCGAGGGCGAACAGGGCGTCGCCGACCAGGATGGCCTGGGCGGGGCCGTGCACCTTCCAGACGGTGTCGCGGTGCCGGCGCTGCTCGTCGCCGTCCATCAGGTCGTCGTGCAGCAGCGAGAAGTTGTGCACGAGTTCGACGGCGACGGCTCCCGGGATGCCCACCTCCGGTGCGGTGCCGGTGACCTCGGCGGAGAGCACGGCGAGCGCGGGGCGGACAGCCTTGCCGCCGTCCCCGGCGGCGGGGTTGCCGGCGGCGTCGATCCAGCCGAAGTGGTAGGCGGCGACGGTGTCCATGGGAGGCGCCAGGCGGTCGACGGCCGCGCGCAGCACCGGTGTGGCCAGGGTCCGGCCGCGCTCCAGGAGCGCGGTCACGTCCGCCGCTGGCCTCCGAGCGGGCGTCGCGGCCGGGGGCACAGTGGGCACAGTCTCTCCTCTTGTTGCGGTACCGGGGGTGCGGGGGGCCGCCGCCTGCCGGTCGGGCATCACGCCGCCTCCTCGAACTCGAAGAGGTGGCGGGGGCGGGGCCGGCCCAGGGCGCCGAGCGCGGCGTCGGCCGCGCTCACTCCACTGCGGACCGCACTCTCCATGGTCGCGGGCCACCCGGTGGCGGTCCACGCTCCGGCCAGGTACAGGCCGGGGGCCTTGGTGCGGGCGCCGGGCCGCAGCCGCCCGACGCCGGGGGTTGGGGCGAACGTCGCCGTGCGCTCCCGGGTCACGAAGAAGTCCTTCACCACGGCGCCGCGCGTGCGCGGGATCAGCCGTTGCAACTCGGGCAGGTAGCGCTCGCGCAGGTCGGCGACCGGGGCGTCGATCTCGCTCTGTGCGGCGGACTGGGACAGCGCGAGGTACTGCCCCGAGCCCAGCCCGGAGGCGTCGGTGCGGTCGAAGACCCACTGCACCGGGGTGCCGAGGGCAGCGAAGAAGGGCCGGGCCAGAACCTTGCGGTCGTAGACGACGTGGACGTTGAGGATCGGCGCGGTCCCGATCTCCAGCAGCCGCCCGGGCGCGTCGAGGGCGCCGGGTGGCAGCAGTTCGTGGGCCTCGCGCTGGGGCACGGCGAGGACGACGGCGTCCGCGGTGAGCGTCTCGCCGGGAACCTGAACGCTCCAGTCCCCGTTTCCGTTGGTAGAGACGGAGGTGACGCGTGTACGGACCTCGGTACGGACGCCCGCGGAGTCGAGCGCCTTGCGGGCCAGCCGGTCGTGCAGTTCGCCCAGCGGGACGCGGGCCCAGCCGATGTCGGCCGCGCCCGGGTCGGACAGCAGACCGGTCTTGAACACCATCGCGGCGAGCCCCAGCGAGGCGTCGCCCGCGACCGCGTTCAGGGTGGCGACCCCCACCAGATCCCACAGGGCCTCGACGGCCCGCGCCGACTGGCCGTGAGCGGCCAGCCAGCTGCCGAAGTCCTGGGTGTCCAGGGCGGGATCGGCTAGGTCGAGCCCCTTCAGCGCGAGAGCGGCGCGTCCGACGGCTGCGCGTTCGGCGAGCGAGAGGTGCGGATAGGCGGCCAGGCTGCGTCCCAGGTGAAGGGGGACGGGCAGCGGGTCGCGCCGCAGTCTGCCGAGCCGCCGGCCCTCGGGCTTGGCGACGTCGACGACGGGCACGTCCAGGCGGTCCTGCAGCGGTGCCAGTGCCGTGCCCTGGATCCGGTCGAGGAACCAGCGGTAGGCGGTGCAGCAGCGCAGGTACACGTGCTGGCCGTTGTCGACGGTCAGTCCGCCGCGCTGGAAGGAGAAGGCGAGGCCGCCCAGCCTGGGCCTGCCTTCGAGCAGGGTGACGCGGACGCCCGCGTCGGCGAGGGCGAGCGCCGCGGTGATCCCGGCGAGACCGCCGCCGATCACGACCGCGCTGCGGCCCGCCGTGCGCGCGGTTTCGGCGTCGGCCTGTGCGGGGCGTGAGCTGTCGCTCATCGTGCGTCCTTCCCTGCGTCCCGGACGTGCTGGTTGAACGGTGCACGCCCGGCCGTCGCAGTCAGGGACGCCACGCCGCAGCGGAGGGTTGCCTGCCGCATGCGGTCCGGTCCGGTGAGCTCCATCAGGCGCGCCTCCTGACGGAGCGCCTGGAGACGTGGCGGGTCACATGCCGGGTGTCGAGGCCGGACAGGCCGCGCACGGCGACGTAGGCCTTCTCGTGTCCGGGCAGCGAGACCCGGCCGCGCAGCACGGCCTCCGGGTCGCGCTCGATGCGGTCCAGCAGCCGGCGGTAGATGCCGGCCATCGCGGCCACGCAGGCGCCGCTGCGCCGGTCGAGCATGGGTAGCAGCCGGTAGCCCTCGGCGAACAGGGCCCGGGCGCGCCGCACTTCGAAGTGGACGAGGCCCGCGAAGTCGGAACCGTCCGGCGGGGTCGGCCCGTGGAACCCGGCCGAGCAGCCGAACTTGGCCAGGTCGTCGGCGGGCAGATAGGTACGGCCGCCCGCCGCGTCCTCGCGGACGTCGCGGAGGATGTTGGTGAGCTGCAGCGCGAGGCCCAGGGTGTCGGCGTACTCGGGTGCGCGTTCGGCGCCGCGCGCCCCCGGCTCGGTGCCGAACACGCCGAGCGAGAGGCGGCCGATGGCCCCGGCGACACACCGGCAGTAGACCTTCAGGTCGTCCCAGGTCTCGTAGGTCTCCCCGCGCACGTCCATCTGGACGCCGTCGATCAGCTCGTCCAGGCCGCCGAGCGGGACCGGGAAGGCCCGCGCGGCATGCGTGAGGGCGACGGCCACCGGGTCGGTGTCGTCCTCCTCGACCTCGTCCTCGCGGATCCGGGCCAGCAGTGCCCGGGTGTCCTCGAGGCGCGCCAGCTTGGTCTCCCCGGGAAGGTCGCCGTCGCCGATGTCGTCCACGCGCCGGGAAAACGCGTACAGCGCCGACATGGCGCGGCGCTTGGCCGTCGGCAGCAACCGGATGCCGTAGGCGAAGTTACGGGCCTGCTGCCCGGTGACGGCCTCGCAGTAGCTGTAGGCGGCGAGTACCGGCGCGGACACGTGCGGCGCAGACTCCACGGTCCGGATCACCCCTCTCCTCGCAGGATCACGCCCGCCTCGCGCAGCAACTGAACCTTGCCGGGCTTGGGCGGGCCGGGAAGTACGTCGTATTCGGCGGCGGCGATCGCCCCGATCGCCGCCCTTCCCCCCGCCACGAACCCTGCGAGCAGCAGCCTCAGCCTGCCGTGGACGCTACCCACCAGGGGGGCGCCTTCATTCAGCAGATCGCGGGCGCGTTGCGCTTCGTATGCAACCAGGGCGCGCACCGATGCGCCTGTGGTTTTTGCGGCGAGGTCCGTTTCCTGGACGTGAAAGCGCTTCATGTCCTCCGCGGGCAGGTAGATCCGGTCACGGCCGAGGTCCTCGGCGACGTCCTGGAGGTGTTCCACGATCTGCAGGGCGGTGCAGATCGCGTCGGACAGCCGGATCCGCTCGGGAGTGGAGGTTCCGGTGACGCCGAGGACGAGGCGGCCGACGGGATTGGCGGACAGTTCGCAGTAGGCGAGGAGGTCGTCGTAGGTCTCGTACCGGGATACGAGCTGGTCCTGGCGGTTGGCGGCGATCAGCCCGAGGAACGGCTCGGGAGTGAGGGCGCAGCGGCGGACGGTGGGCTGCAGGCGGCGCAGCAGCGGATGGCGCGGGGTGCCGTCGAAGACGCGGCGCAGGTCGGCCTCGAAGGCGTCGAGGAGCCCCAGCCGGTCCTCGGCCCCGGCCGGCGACACGCCGAGCACGCGGGCGTCGGCACCGCCGGGGGCGAGGTCTCCGTCACCGATGTCGTCCACCAGTCGGGCGAAACCGTAGACGGCCATGAGGTCGTCGCGCCACGCCCGGGGCAGAAAGAAGGGAGCCACGGGGAAGTTCTCGGTCGCGGCCTTGTCCAGTGTGGCGCGTTCCAGGTCCGGCGGCGCGGCGACGGCCGTCATCGGGCGCTGCCCGGAGGGGGGACGGCACATGCTGCGCTGAGCTGGGGAGTTTCCGTAGCCATTGCCGTCACATCTCCCGTTCTACACTGCCGACCCAATACACACTATTTCGGACACGCCGCCCGGCCGCGCGCCGGGCCGCCCCGGCGGAGGGTGTCGCGCATTATCGCCCCACTTGCCGGTTTCTGGCACCGGTACAGCTTACGTTGTACAACGCAGCAACGACCGTCGGGGTGTCCTGCACATCACAACAACACACCGATTGGCTCCAAGATTCCTGCTGCCAGCCGGAGTTGACGTTTCCTTTGCAGACGCAGGGCCCCGCCGGACGCTCTCCGGCGGGGCCCTGGCCGAAACGGGTCACTTCCCCGTGAACTTCTCGTACTCCTTGAGGACCTCGTCCGTCGGACCGTCCATGCGCAGTTCACCGCGCTCCAGCCACAGCACGCGGTTGCAGGTGTCGCGGATGGACTTGTTGTTGTGACTGACCAGAAACACCGTGCCGGCCTCCTTGCGCAGTTCCCGGATGCGCTCCTCCGAGCGCTTCTGGAACTTGCGGTCACCGGTGGCAAGGGCCTCGTCGATCATGAGGACGTCGTGGTCCTTGGCGGCGGCGATGGAGAACCGCAGCCGGGCCGCCATGCCGGAGGAGTACGTGCGCATCGGCAGGGTGATGAAGTCGCCCTTCTCGTTGATCCCGGAGAAGTCGACGATGTCCTGATAGCGCTCCCTGACCTGTTCCCGGGACATGCCCATGGCGAGGCCGCCCAGGATGACGTTGCGCTCCCCCGTGAGGTCGTTCATCAGGGCCGCGTTGACGCCCAGCAGGGACGGCTGGCCGTCGGTGTAGACCTTGCCCCGCTCGGCGGGCAGCAGGCCCGCGATGGCGCGCAGCAAGGTGGACTTGCCGGAGCCGTTGGATCCGATCAGACCGATGGCCTCACCGCGGTAGGCGACGAAGGACACCCCGCGCACGGCGTGCACCTTGCGCACACCCCGCGCCGAGTCGTCGGAGCCGCGCTTCAGGATCCGGCTCAGGGCGGCCGTCGCGCTGCCCTTGCCGGTCTTGGCGCCGTTGACGCGGTAGACGATGTGCAGTTCGTCCGCGATGACCGTCGGGCGTGGGTCCTGCATGCTCTGCTCGGCGTTCTGCTCAGCCACGGCCGTACCGCTCCTCAGCCTTCCAGAAGTACACGAAGCCCCCGGCGAAGACGGCCACGGCCCAGAACAGGGCGATGGCCCACACGTGCGGCGGCAGGTTCGAGGCACCGTAGCCGTCGATGAGCGCGAACCGCATCAGGTCCATGTAGACCGCGGCCGGGTTGACCTGGAGCACCCGGACGATCCACTCGGGCCGGCCCTCGAGCATCTTGTTGATCGAGAACATGACGCCGGAGGTGTACATCCAGGTGCGCAGGAGGAAGGGCATCAGCTGCGCGAGGTCCGGCGTCTTGGCGCCCATGCGGGCCACGATCAGCGCGAGCCCGGTGTTGAACAGGAACTGCAGCACCAGCACGGGCACGATCAGCAGCCAGGACAGACCCGGGTAGCTGCCGAAGCCGATCGCCACGACGAACAGCACGATCATCGAGAACAGCAGCTGCTGGAGCTGCTGCAGCGAGAAGGAGACCGGCAGGGAGGCGCGCGGGAAGTGCAGGGCGCGCACCAGGCCGAGGTTGCCGGAGATCGCGCGGACGCCCGACATGATCGAGCTCTGCGTGAAGGTGAAAACGAACACGCCGGTCACCAGGAAGGGGATGTACACGTCCTGGGACATGCCACGGCTCGCATGCAGGATCAGCCCGAAGATGAAGAAGTACACGGCCGCGTTCAGCAGTGGCGTGGCCACCTGCCAGAGCTGGCCGAGCTTGGCCTGGCTGTACTGCGCCGTCAGCTTCGCCTGCGAGAAGGCGAGGATGAAGTGACGGCGTCCCCACAGCTGACGGACGTAGTCCACGAGCGAGGGCCGGGCGCCGCTCACGGAGAGCCCGTACTTGGCGGCCAGCTCGGCCGCCGTCAGTCCCGCGTCGGGCGACGGCGCCGCGGTCACCGCGACCGTGCCGTCGTGCGTGGTCTCACTCACAGGGGAAACTTTCGTCCTCGGGTTCGTCTGCTGCACGCCGTCCGACCGGCGAACATGTGTTCCTGGGCTGTTCGACAGTAACGACTCTCAGGGTCGAGCTTGTCAGATCACCGGGGGGCGGCCCAGTCGGGTGAGTCGCCACACCGTACGCCAGCGCATCGGGCGACGGGGACCGCACGGTGTGGTCCAGCCTTCCCGGAAACCGCCGAACCAGGCCTTCAGGGCCGGCCGCGAGGGGCGCCTGAGCAGGGTCAGCAGCAGCCAGACCCCGAGGTAGACGGGGACCAGGAGGGCGGGGAGGTTGCGGCGGGCCAGCCAGACGCGGTTGCGGGCGACCATGCGGTGATAGACGGCGTGCCGCGAGGGCGCGGTCGTCGGGTGGTACAGCACCATGTCGGACCGGTAGTCGATCATCCAGCCGGCGTCGAGGGCCCGCCAGGCCAGGTCCGTCTCCTCGTGCGCGTAGAAGAACTCGTCCGGGAGCCCGCCGACCTCGGCGAGGACCCGGGTGCGGACGGCGTTGGCGCCGCCCAGGAAGGTGGTGACCCGGGAGGAGCGCATCGGGTCGGAGGCGCGCAGCCGCGGCACGTGCCGGCGCTGGGTCTCACCGGTGTCCGGGTCGGCGATGCGGAAGCTGATGATGCCCAGCTCGGGGTCGGCGGCGAAGGCCTGGCGGCACAGCTCGGCGGTGTCATGCCGGGCGAGCAGCCCGTCGTCGTCCAGGAAGAGCAATATGTCGACATCGCGGCCACCGGGCCCGAAGGCCTCTATGCCGACGTTGCGCCCGCCCGGGATGCCCAGGTTCTCGGGCAGTTCTATGGTCCGCACGCCCTCGGGCACGTCCGGGACGGGCGAGCCGTTGCCGACGACGACCACCTCGACGGGATCGCCGTCCTGCTTGGAGACCGAGTCGAGCAGAGCCCGCAGTTCCTCGGGCCGGTTGCCCATGGTGATGATGACGGCGCCGACCTTCATGGCACTCACTTCAGCCTGCTGGAGGCGAGGATGGACACCAGGTGCAGCAGCGTCTGGAGCAGGGCGATGCCGGCGAGGACGGCCGTACCGAGGCGGGTGAAGAACAGGTCACCGCGGGCCTGGTCCACGATCGCGAGGACCAGGATCAGCAGCGCGGCCTCGATGCCGAGGATCAGCCGGTGGAACTTCAGCGCCGAGGCGGCCCGGCGGGCCAGCGCCATGCCGGAGGAGCGCGGCTCGGAGGCGGCCTCCTGCACGGGCGGCTTGCCCGCCTGGTGGCGGGCGACGCCGACCAGGTCGGTCTCGGCCTTGATCAGGATGGCGCCGAGCGCGGCCAGAGTGCCGAGGAAGGCCCACAGCCAGTCGATACGGCCGCTGCCCCACAGGTCGGCGGCGCGCAGCCCGAGACCGACCAGGACGGCCGCGTCGGTGAGGTAGGCGCCGACGCGGTCGAGGTAGACCCCGCCGAGCGAGTACTGCTTCTTCCAGCGGGCGATCTCGCCGTCGACGCAGTCCAGCAGCAGGTACAGCTGGGTGGCGACGACACCGAGGACGGCGCCCGCGATCCCCGGCACCAGCAGGGCCGGGGCCGCGAGCACACCGCAGACGGTCATCAGGTACGTGAGCTGGTTGGGCGTGACCCGGGTGTTCACCAGGTAGCGGTCGACGCGCAGGGACACCTCGCGCATGTAGAGGCGTCCCGCCCAGTGCTCACCGCTGCGCCGGTCCTTCACCCCCGCGGGGTGGACGACCGGACGGAGTTCAGCTACCGATGGCCTTGACATAGTCGGCGTAGATGTCCTTGATCTGGTTCGTCTTGAGGTCGAGGTGTTCGAGGATCGTGTAGCGGCCGGGCCGGGTCTCGGGGGCGAACTCCACCGCGCGGACGAACTCGTCCACCGTGAAACCGATCTCCTCCGGCAGCACCGGCAGCCCGTGCCGGCGCAGCACCTCGGCCATGTGTGCCGACTCCTCGTGCGCGCCGCGCAGGTACATGGCGAAGGCGGCGCCGAGGCCGCACTGCTCGCCGTGGCTGGCGGCGCGCTTGGGGTACAGCAGGTCGAAGGCGTGGTTGATCTCGTGGCAGGAGCCCGAGGCGGGCCGGGAGTCACCCGAGATCGACATGGAGACGCCGGTGAGGACCAGCGCCTCGGCGAGCACCTGCAGGAACTCGTTGTCCCCGATGCCGCCGGGGTGCCTCAGCACCGCCTCGCCCGCCTGGCGCGCCATGGCGGCGGCGAGACCGTCGACCTTCTCGCCGTTGACGCGGTGGGACAGCTCCCAGTCCGCGACCGAGTTGATGTTGGAGACGGCGTCACCGATGCCCGAGCGCACGAAGCGCGCCGGTGCCTCACGGATCACGTCCAGGTCGATGACGACCGCGATGGGGTTCGGCACGCCGTAGGAGCCGCGGCCGGCGTCGTTGTCGAGGGTGGCGACCGGCGAGCACAGGCCGTCGTGCGCGAGGTTCGTCGGCACGGCGACCAGCGGCAGGCCCACCCGGGCCGCCGCGAACTTCGCGCAGTCGATGATCTTCCCGCCGCCGAGGCCCACGACCGCGTCGTAACGGCCGGCCTTTATGTCGCCCGCCAGCCGGACCGCGTCGTCGATGGTGCCCCCGTCGACCTCGTACCAGCTCGCGCCCGGCAGGGTCGGGGCGATCCGCTCGCGCAGCCGGGCGCCGGAGCCGCCGCTGACGGCGATGGCGAGCCGGCCGGACTGCGAGATGCGCTCGTCGGCGAGGACGCAGGCCAGGTCGTCCAGGGCACCCGGGCGGATGTCCACGACGACCGGCGAGGGGATGAGCCTCGTCAGTACTGGCACGCGATCTCCCGTCCGCGGGCGAGATCGTCGTGGTTGTCGATCTCCACCCACTTGACGTCGCCGATCGGCGCCACGTCGATCCTGAAGCCCCGGTTCACCAGTTCCTGGTAGCCGTGCTCGTAGAACTGCTGCGGGTCCGTCTCCCAGACCGTCTTCAGCGCGTCCGCCAGCTCGGGCGCGGCGTCGCCCTCGATCAGGGTGACGCCGATGTACTCGCCGGTGGCCTCGGCCGGGTCCATCAGCTTGGTGATCTTCGTCATGCCCTTCCCGGGGTCGACGACGACCTTCATCTCCTCGTCGGCCAGGTTCTTCACCGTGTCCAGCGCGAGGATGATCTTCTTGCCCTCCCCGCGGGCGGCGAGCAGCGTCTTCTCGACGGAGACCGGGTGCACGGTGTCGCCGTTGGCGAGGATCACACCGTCCTTGAGGGCGTCACGGCCGCACCACAGGGAGTAGGCGTTGTTCCACTCCTCGGCCTTGTCGTTGTCGATGAGGGTGAGCTTCAGGCCGTACTTCGCCTCCAGAGCGGCCTTGCGCTCGTACACGGCCTCCTTGCGGTAGCCGACGATGATCGCGACCTCGGTCAGGCCGATCTCGGCGAAGTTGCCGAGGGTCAGGTCCAGGACCGTGATGCTGTCCTCTATGCCCGCGGGACCCACCGGCACCAGAGCCTTGGGGAGGCTGTCGGTGTAGGGGCGCAGACGCCGTCCGGCGCCGGCCGCCAGCACGAGGCCGATCATGCGGGTTCTCCTTCATCGTGTACGGCGGGCGCACCCCTCAGATGAGAGGTCACCCAGAAGCGGATGCTCTCGACGAGCACCAGCAGGGCCACGGCCACGGCCAGGACCGTGAGTGCGACCGTGAACTGCGAGGCGGTGAGCACCACGGCCAGGACGGTGACGAGCAGCGCCCGTCCCTCGTGCCCCCCGATGGCGCGTACCAGCCAGGCCGGCGGCGCTCCGGCGCCGCCGCGGATGCGGTAGACCGTGTCGTAGTGATGGTAGGCGACGGCGGCCACCAGGCCGAAAGCAGCTGGAAGAGCCCCGTTCACCGCCGCTTTGCTCGCGAGGGCGAGGACGGTGCCGTACTCGGCGGCCCGGAAGAGGGGCGGAACCAGCCAGTCGAGGGCGCCCTTGAGGGGGCGGGCGGCGGTGCCGGCGAGAGCGGAGAAGGCGACGTAGAAGACGGCGCCCAGGACCGGCACCCAGCTGCCGAAGGGGGCGAAGCACGCGGTGAGCAGGACCGCGGCGGTGCCCATCAGTGCCGAGACCAGCGGGGTGCGCAGGGGAATCGCGACACGGCTCAGCGCCTGGGCGAGCGGGCCGTTGTCCGCCAGGTCCGCCAGTGCTCCGGCCGCGCGGTCGGTCCGCCGCGCCTTGCGGGTCAGCGAGCGCAGCACCCGGCCGGCCGTGGTGTACGTCGCGGCGAAGGCGCAGCCGACGAGCAGGACGTAGAACGTGATCCGCGGGGTCGTGGCGGCCGTGAGGACAGCGATCAGTGCCCAGCGTTCGCCGATCGGGAGCACGATCATGCGGCGCACCCAGACGGTCCAGCCGACGCTGTCGAGCTTGTCGGAGAGGGCGGCCGTGGGACTGGTGTTGGCCGTGGCGTCGTGGTTGGCCTCGTTGAAGGAGAAGTCGACCACGTGCCGGCAGGTCTGCAGGATCATCGCGCCGAGCGCGAGGGCCCACACGTCGTCGCCGCCGCGGGCGGCGCCGAGGGCGAGGCCGGCGTAGTAGGCGTACTCCTTGGCCCGGTCGAAGGTGGCGTCGAGCCAGGCGCCGAGGGTGGAGTACTTCAGGGCGTAGCGGGCGAGCTGGCCGTCGGTGCAGTCGAGCACGAAGGAGGCGATCAGCAGCACACCGGCGGCGACGAAGCCGCCGCGGGTACCGGTCGCCGCGCAGCCGGCCGCTATGAGCGCGGTGAGCAGCGAGGCCGTGGTGACCTGGTTCGGGGTCAGGCCGCGGCGGGCGCACCAGCGGGCGATGTAGCGCGAGTACGGGCTGATGAAGAAGGTGGTGAAGAAGCCGTCCCGGGCCTTCACGGCCGACTTCAGGCGTACGGCCTCGTCGTCCACGGAGGCGACGCCCTGCCGGGCCTCGTTGCGGGCCTGCGGGTCGGCCGGCACGGCTGCGACCAGGCTGCCCAGCTCGGGCCGGTGCACCGCGGCGCCGTCGGTGCCGAGGGCGGTGGCGACCCGGTCGGCGAGGCTGTCCACGGCGAGCGCGGGGGCGCCGCCGGTGGCCGCCGGGGCCGCCGTACCGTCGTCCGTGGAGGTCTCGCGCGCCATGGCCCGGGTGAGCTGCTGCCGGGCGGCCGGCTGGGCCGTCACGGCACCGGGAACGGCGGCGAGCGGGAAGCGCGGGTCGGTCAGGCCGAGGCGCAGGGCGTGCAGGTGGCCGACGAAGCGGGAGTCGACCAGGGCCACCCGGTGGCCGGCCGGGACGGCCGCGAGCCGGGCCTCGGTCTCGGCGGCGTCGGCGGCCGTGCACACGTCGAAGCCGAGGGACCGCAGATCGTTCTCCAGTGACGATCCGGGGACCGGCTGACCGGTGACGATGGCGGTCGGCAACCGAACTCACTCCCTGGGTGCCGGCGCACGGCGCGCCGGTCTGCTGCGTGGTGGGGGCGCCCCTGCCTGCGGCACCCGGGCGGCATGTCGGCAGAGGCTATCGGATGTGCGGGAGCCGGTGTTCACCGGCCGTTCACGACCCGGCCCCCCGGGGGCTGCCCCGGCCTTTGCCGCGATCATCATCGGTGATGCGGGGCCCGGCCCACAAACCGTGGGGGCGGACCCGGGCATCCGGGACAGCGGGCACCTCGGCATAGGGTGTTCGACCATGACGTGGCTGATCACCGGCGGGGCCGGATACATCGGGGCACATGTGGCACACGCCATGGCGGGCGCCGGCGAGAGCGTCGTCGCACTGGACGACCTGTCGGCCGCCGTGCCCGCGCGCCTGCCGGCCGAGGTCCCGCTGGTCCGGGGTTCGACGCTGGACGGGGCGGTGCTGAAGCGGGTGTTCGCGGAGTACGGCGTCACCGGCGTCGTCCACCTGGCCGCGCGCAAGCAGGTCGCCGAGTCGGTGGCCCAGCCCACCCGCTACTACCGGGAGAACGTGGGCGGCCTCGCCACGCTGCTGGACGCGGTCGCCGAGGCGGGCATCGGCCGCCTGGTGTTCTCCTCGTCGGCGGCGGTGTACGGCAACCCGGACGTGGAACTGATCACCGAGGACACCCCGTGCGCGCCGGTGAACCCGTACGGCGAGACCAAGCTCGCCGGGGAGTGGCTGGTGCGGGCGGCCGGCCGGGCACACGGGATCTCCACGGTCTGTCTGCGGTATTTCAACGTGGCGGGTGCCGCGGCGCCGGAGCTGGCGGACACGGGGGTGTTCAACATCGTGCCGATGGTCTTCGACCGGCTCACCCGTGACGAGGCCCCGCGGATCTTCGGCGACGACTACCCGACGCCGGACGGCACCTGCATCCGCGACTACATCCATGTCGCCGATCTCGCCGAGGCGCACCTGGCGGCGGCCCGGCGGCTCACCGCCGGGGACCTCACCGGCGATCTGACGCTGAACATCGGCCGCGGCGAGGGCGTCTCGGTGCGCGAGCTGATCACGGTGATCGGCGAGGTCACCGGGGACCGCCGGGCGCCCTCGGTGGAGGGCCGGCGCCCCGGGGACGCACCGCGCGCGGTGGCCTCGGCCGAGCGGGCCGCCGAGGCGCTGGGCTGGCGGGCCCGGCGCGAGGTGCGGGAGATGGTCGAGTCGGCCTGGCAGGGCTGGCGGCTGCACCGCGGCGCCTGAGGCCGGCACCGCCCTGACCTGCGGATCGTTTCCGCAGGTCAGGGCACATGACAACGGTGTTCAGTGCCGCGTTGCCCGATACCCCCCGCCCGTAGTTGACTGGCCTTTTGGCAGGCAGATGAAAGGGCGGCGCACATGGGGGCTGGGCACGACCACGGGCACGCGCACTCCCACGCGCCGGCCCCGGGTACGGCCACGGGGGCGTACCGGGGGCGGCTGCGGATCGCGCTGGGCATCACGCTCACGATCATGGTGGTCGAGATCGTCGGTGGTCTGGTCGCGGACTCGCTGGCGCTGATCGCGGACGCGGCGCACATGGCGACCGACGCCGTGGGCCTCGGCATGGCCCTGCTGGCGATCCACTTCGCGAACCGCCCGGCGAGCACGAACCGCACCTTCGGCTACGCCCGCGCCGAGATCCTCGCCGCGCTGGCCAACTGTCTGCTGCTGCTCGGTGTCGGCGGATACGTCCTGTACGAGGCGGTGCAGCGGTTCGTCGAGCCCGCGGAGACCCGGGGCGGCCTGATGATCGTGTTCGGTGCGATCGGCCTGGTCGCGAACTCCGTGTCCCTCGTTCTGCTGATGCGCGGGCAGAAGGAGAGCCTGAACGTGCGCGGCGCCTTCCTCGAGGTGGCCGCGGACGCGCTCGGCTCGGTGGCGGTGCTGATCTCGGCGGCCGTGATCCTGGCCACGGGCTGGCAGCCGGCGGACCCCGTCGCCTCGCTGGTCATCGGCCTGATGATCGTGCCGCGCACGCTGAAGCTGCTGCGCGAGACGCTGGACGTGCTGCTGGAGGCGGCCCCCAAGGGCGTCGACATGGCGGAGGTCCGGGATCACATCCTGGCGCTGGACGGCGTGGAGGACGTGCACGACCTGCACGCCTGGACGATCACCTCGGGCATGCCGGTGCTGTCGGCGCACGTGGTGGTCAGCTCCGAGGTGCTGAACGCCATCGGCAACGAGAAGATGCTGCACGAGCTGCAGGGCTGCCTGGGCGACCACTTCGACGTGGAGCACTGCACCTTCCAGCTGGAGCCGGGCGGGCACGCCGAGCACGAGGCACGGCTGTGCCACTGACCGACCCTCCGCACTGTCGTTCGGCGCACCTCCGGACGGTTCCCGGAGGCGAGCGCCGGGCACGATGATCCACCGGGTCCGGCTTCCGGTTCCGTGCGGTGCGCGAACATGCGGACGTGCACGGAAGTGCCGGGAGTGCCGGATTCGTACGGCAGACTTGGGGTGCGAAGACCGAGGCGAAGGATGGGTATGCCGATCACACCTGCCACCGCGACGCACAGCTCGTCGAAGGGCACCGCAGAGGCGATTTTGCTGGAACTGGTCGACGAGAAGGGTGTCACGATCGGTACGGCGGAGAAGCTCGCCGCCCACCAGCCGCCGGGACAGTTGCACCGGGCGTTCTCGGTTTTCCTCTTCGACGAGCACGGCCGCCTGCTGCTGCAGCAGCGGGCGCTCGGCAAGTACCACTCCCCCGGCGTGTGGTCCAACACCTGCTGCGGCCACCCCTACCCCGGCGAGGCGCCGTTCGCGGCCGCCGCCCGGCGCACCTACGAGGAACTGGGCGTGTCGCCGTCGCTGCTCGCGGAGGCCGGCACGGTCCGTTACAACCACCCTGACCCCGGTTCGGGCCTGGTCGAGCAGGAGTACAACCACCTGTTCGTCGGTCTGGTGCAGGCGCCGCTCGCGGCGGACCCGGAGGAGGTCGGCTCGACCGCCTTCGTCACGGCGGCCGAGCTGGCGGAGCGGCATGCCCGGGACCCGTTCTCGGCCTGGTTCATGACCGTGCTGGACGCGGCCCGCCCGGCGATCAGGGAGCTGACGGGCCCGTCCGCCGGCTGGTAGGGCTAGGGAAGTACGGCGGGCTTGAGCGGCAGGGCGGCCCAGATCACCTTGCCGCCGCTCGATGTGTGCTCCACGTCGACCACCCCGCCCGCCTCCCGGGCCACCTCGCGGACCAGGAGGAGTCCCCGGCCGCCCGTGCGGCCGTGGTCGGCCTCCAGGGCGGTCGGGCGGTAGGGGTGGTTGTCCTCCACGGACACCCGCACCCACTCGGCTCCGACGGCCACCTCGACGGCCAGCGTCGGCGACAGCAGCGCCGCGTGCCGGACGGCGTTGGTGACCAGCTCGGAGACGATCAGCAGCAGCCCGTGCACCAGGTCGTCGGAGGCCGGTACGCCCTGGCGCAGCAGCAGGTCCCGCACCGCGTGGCGGGCCTGCGGGACCGAGGCGTCCACCGCGGATGCGGTGAAGCGCCAGACGCCCTCGTAGGGCAGTGGATCCGGCGGCCGGTCGCCGCCCCCCGCTGGGCGCGGGCCGTCCCCGCGCCCGTGGTTGTCCATCGTCCGGTCGCCACCCTCGCGCTCGATTGTCACCACACGTCGAGTGTTGGTAACGAGGCGCGCCAGTCCGGATGCCTGACCAGAAGTCGACGGGTATCGGTCGGTTTCTGACCGACTGCGCATGACCTGGCCACGGGTGGGACTGTTCCTGTTGCCCGGGCGCCGGTTCGCGAACTAGTCGGGTTGTACGGGTTCGGCATGCCGTTCCCCGCGTGTCCCGGGGCGACGACGACGGCGTGCCTCGCGGCGGGAGGCACCGGCCGGCCCGGCGGACCCGGTCGATAGCATCGCCGCATGGAGCCCCAGCTGTCGCATGAGGTCGTCGACTCCGTCGCCACCGTGGTCATCCGCCATCCGGCCCGGCGCAACGCCATGACGGCGGCGATGTGGCGTGCCCTGCCGCCCCTGCTGGACCGGTTCGCGGCCGACCCGGAGGTACGGGCGCTGGTGCTGACCGGCGAGGGCGGGACGTTCTGCGCCGGCGCGGACATCACCTCGCTGCGGGAGACGCCCGAGGGGCCGCAGGCCCTCGCGGTGGCGGCCGAGGAGGCGCTGGCCGCGTTCCCCAAGCCGACCGTCGCCGCCGTGCACGGGCACTGTGTGGGCGGCGGCGCGCAGCTGGCGGTGGCCTGCGATCTGCGGCTCGCGGAGGAGGGTTCGCTGTTCGGGGTGACACCGGCGCGGCTCGGCCTCGTCTACCCGGCCTCCTCGACCCGGCTGCTGGCGTCGCTCGTGGGGCCCTCCACCGCCAAGTACCTGCTGTTCACCGCCGAACTGATCGACGCCGGACGCGCGCTGCGCACCGGGCTCGTGGACGAGGTGCTGCCCCAGGGCCGGCTGGAGGCACGTGTCGCCGAGCTGACCCGGGTGCTGGTGTCCCGCTCGCAGCTCACCCAGGCCGCCGCGAAGGAGTACGTGAACGGCAGGGTGGACCGGGACGCCCACTGGGCCGAGCGGGCCCGCGGCCACGACGAGGCCGCGGAGGGCATCGCCGCGTTCCTGGAGCGCCGTCAGCCACGCTTCACCTGGAGCGTTTCTACCTCAGGATGAGGTGGCTCGCCGCACGCCACTTCTCGACCAGGTGCGCCGGCGCCTTCTCCGGGGACCCGGCGTCGTACGGCGGTTGCGGGTCGTACTCGGTCAACAGCTGGACGGACTGGGCGTGTTCGTCGCCGGCGATGGTGCCGAGCAGGGTGAGGCCCATGTCGATGCCGGACGACACGCCCGCCGCGGTGACGTACTTGCCGTCCATGACCACCCGTTCCCCCGTCGGTTCGGCCCCGAAGCGGCGCAGCTGGTCCAGGGCCAGCCAGTGCGAGGCGGCCCGGCGGCCCCGCAGCAGTCCGGCGGCGGCCAGCAGCAGCGAGCCCGTGCACACCGAGGTGGTCCAGGTGCTGGTGGCGTCGGCCGTGCGCAGCCAGTCCAGCAGGGCCGGGTTCTCCATCTGCGGCGTCTGGTCGGGGCCGCCGGGCACGATCACGATGTCCGGGGACGGCACGTCGGCGAGGCAGCGGTCGGCGGTGAGCGCCAGATTCCCGGTGTCGGTGCGGACGGGTCCGGTGCGCTCGGCGACGAACACCGTCTCGGAGTCGGGGAGCCGGCCGAGGGTCTCGTAGGGGCCGACGGCGTCGAGGGCGGTGAAGCGGTCGTAGAGGACGATGGCGATCTGCATGAGGTTCCTTGTCTCTCGGGGTCTCTCGGGACCGGGGTCTTTCGGGATCTCTCGGGGTCCCTGGAGGTCTTTGGTTCTGGGGGTCTGGGGGTCTGCGGGTCCGGGTACGGGTGTGGTTTCTCGGAATTCCTCGGGGGTGACGGTCGGTCAGGTGACGGGGGCCGGGCGGAAGCGGCGCCGGTACTCGGCCGGGGAGACGCCCAGGGTGCGCAGGAAGGCGCGGCGCATGGCCTCCGGCGTGCCGTAGCCGCTGGCACGGGCGATCCGCTCGATGCCGTCGCTGGTGTCCTCCAGCAGGCGGCGCGCATGTTCGAGGCGGACCTGGTCGACGTACCGGCCGGGTGTCGTTCCCGTCTCGGCCTGGAAGGCACGGGCGAAGTGGCGTGGTGAGAGGGCGGCGCGAGCGGCCAGCGCCTCCACGCCGAGGTCGCCGTCCGGATGCTCGGTGATCCACTGCTGGACCTCGCGGAGCGGCTCGCGCCGGGCCGTCTGGGCGCTGAGCTGGGCGCTGAACTGGGCCTGGTTGCCCGGCCGGCGCAGGAACACCACCAGGTGGCGGGCGACGGTCAGCGCCGCCTCCCGGCCCAGATCCTCCTCGACCAGTGCCAGTGCGAGGTCGATGCCCGCGGTGACCCCGGCCGAGGTGACCACGTTCCCGTCCCGGACGAAGATCGGGTCGGGATCGACCCGGACGGCGGGATGCTTCCGGGCGAGATGGTCGCAGTACGCCCAGTGCGTCGTGACCCGCCGGCCGTCCAGGAGTCCGGCCCGCGCCAGCGGTACGGCGCCGGTGCAGACGGAGACCAGGCGCCGCGCCCGCGGACCGTGCCCGCGCAGCCACTCCACCAGCCGCGGGTCCGGGTCGCGGGTGCCCTCCCCGCCGGGCACCAGCAGGGTGTGCGGATCGGCGGCGTCCGCCAGGGAACCGTCCGGTACGAGGGTCAGCCCGCTGGAGGAGCGCACCGGTCCGCCGTCCAGGGAGGCCGTGCGGATGCGGTACGAGCCCGGGGTGTGCGTCTCCGCTCCGGCGAAGACCTCCAGGGGGCCGGTGAGGTCGAGGCTCTGGACACCGTCGAAGAGCACGAAGAGGAGCGTTCGCTGCGCCATGACCTCGATTCTTGGCGGCCGCGGGAACGGCCGCAACGACTCCTTTCCCACCTTTTCTGCCATCAGGGGGTTCCCCGGCGCCCCGCGGAGGTACCCGGACCCCGCCCGGTCACCGGGACCGGGCGGAACGACCATGCGCAAAGGAGAGGTTCTCGTGTTCCGTGCCATTGCAGACGTACTGCGGCAGGTGGGCGGGGCTGCCGCCACGGTGGTCACGCTGCCGTTCCGGGCGGCCGCCCGGCTGTTCGGCGGAGCGTCGTCCACCACGCGCGGCAGCCGGGCCTGACAACGGGCCCGGCGGCCCGCCGCGTGCCGCCCTGATCCCCGGTTGTCGGCGTCACCTGCCACAATTGCCGCGCAACCCCAGTGGAGAAGGCGGTACGGCGTGACGACACCCGGGTCCCTGGCAGCAGGGTCCATCGAAGGCAGGATCGCCGAGGAGCTCGGCGTACGGGAGCGGCAGGTGAAGGCCGCGGTGGAACTGCTCGACGGCGGTTCGACGGTGCCCTTCATCGCCCGCTACCGCAAGGAAGCGACCGAGATGCTCGACGACGCGCAGCTGCGCACGCTCGAGGAGCGGCTGCGCTATCTGCGGGAGCTGGAGGAGCGGCGGACCGCGATCCTGGAGTCGGTCCGGGAGCAGGGCAAGCTCACCGAGGAGCTCGAGGCCCGCATTCGCGGCGCCGAGACCAAGGCGCGGCTGGAGGACATCTACCTCCCCTTCAAGCGCAAGCGGCGCACCAAGGCGCAGATCGCCCGTGAGGCGGGCCTGGAGCCGCTCGCGGAGGGGCTGCTGGGCGACCCGTCGGTCGAGCCGGCGGCCGCGGCCGCCGCGTTCGTGGACGCCGACAAGGGCGTCGCCGATCCGCAGGCCGCACTGGAAGGCGCGCGAGCCATCCTCACCGAGCGGTTCTCCGAGGACGCCGACCTGATCGGCGAACTGCGCGAGCGCATGTGGGTCCGCGGGCGGCTGGCCGCCAGGGTGCGCGAAGGCAAGGAGGAGGCGGGCGCCAAGTTCGCCGACTACTTCGACTTCGCCGAGCCGTTCACGGAGCTGCCCTCGCACCGGATCCTGGCGATGCTGCGCGGCGAGAAGGAGGAGGTGCTGGACCTCGTCCTGGAGCCGGAGGAGCCCACGGACGGGCCGTCCTCGTACGAGGGGATCGTCGCCGCGAAGTTCGGGATCGCCGACAGGGGCCGCCCGGCCGACAAGTGGCTGAAGGACACGGTCCGCTGGGCCTGGCGCACCCGGATCCTGGTCCACCTCGGCATCGACCTGCGGCTGCGGCTGCGTACGGCGGCCGAGGACGAGGCGGTGAACGTGTTCGCCGCGAACCTGCGCGACCTGCTGCTGGCCGCCCCCGCCGGCACCCGCGCGACGCTCGGCCTGGACCCCGGTTTCCGTACGGGCGTGAAGGTCGCCGTGGTCGACGCGACCGGCAAGGTCGTCGCCACGGACGTCGTCCACCCGCACGTCCCGGCCAACAAGTGGGACGAGGCGATCGCCAAGCTGGCGCAGCTGGCCAGGGAGCACGCGGTCGAACTGGTCGCCATCGGCAACGGCACGGCGTCCCGGGAGACCGACAAGCTCGCCGGTGAACTCATCGCCCGGCACCCCGATCTGAAGCTCACCAAGGTGATGGTGTCCGAGGCCGGCGCGTCCGTGTACTCGGCGTCGCAGTACGCCTCGCAGGAGCTGCCGGACATGGACGTGTCACTGCGCGGAGCGGTCTCCATCGCCCGCCGGCTGCAGGACCCGCTGGCCGAGCTGGTGAAGATCGACCCGAAGTCGATCGGTGTCGGGCAGTACCAGCACGACCTGTCCGAGGTGAAGCTGTCCCGCTCGCTGGACGCGGTCGTGGAGGACTGTGTGAACGGCGTCGGCGTGGACGTCAACACCGCGTCCGTGCCGCTGCTTTCGCGGGTGTCGGGCGTTTCCGCCGGGCTCGCCGAGAACATCGTCGCGCACCGGGACGCGAACGGGCCGTTCACGTCGCGCGCCGAGCTGAAGAAGGTGGCGCGGCTCGGCCCGAAGGCGTACGAGCAGTGCGCGGGCTTCCTGCGCATCCGGGACGGTGTGGACCCGCTGGACGCTTCCAGCGTGCACCCCGAGGCGTATCCGGTGGTCCGCCGCATGGTGAAGACCGCGGGCCAGGAGGTGGCCTCCCTCGTCGGCAACACGGGTGTGCTGCGCTCGCTGCGGCCCGCCGACTTCGTGGACGACACGTTCGGTCTGCCGACCGTGACGGACATCCTGAAGGAGCTGGAGAAGCCGGGCCGCGACCCGCGACCCGCCTTCAAGACGGCCACCTTCAAGGAGGGCGTGGAGAAGATCTCCGACCTGTCCGCCGGGATGATCCTGGAGGGCGTGGTGACGAACGTGGCCGCGTTCGGCGCGTTCGTGGACATCGGCGTCCACCAGGACGGCCTGGTGCACGTGTCGGCCATGTCGAAGACGTTCGTCAAGGACCCGCGCGATGTGGTCAAGCCCGGTGACATCGTCAAGGTGAAGGTCCTGGACGTGGACATCCCGCGCAAGCGCATCGGGCTGACCCTGCGTCTCGACGACGAGGCGGCACCCCAGGGGCAGGGCGGCGGCCGGCAGCAGCGCGGCGGCGGCGCCCGCCCGCCCCAGCAGCGGCAGGGCGGCGGCCAGGGCCGGCGCGAGGGCCGCGGCGGCGACCGGGGCGGCGACCGGGGCGCGCGCCAGGCGCCGGCACCGGGGAACAGCGCGATGGCGGACGCCCTGCGTAGGGCCGGACTGCTCGACCCGAAGAAGCGCTGACGGCCGTGGGGCCGGTCCGGGCAAGCCACCTCGCCCGGACCGGCCCGGACCGGCCTCTCGCCCGGACCGGCCTCGCCTCCCGCCCGGGTCGGCCCCACCTCCCCGTGGGCAGGACGGCCGCAACACGGCACCGTTCGGTCCCGGGCACGTCGAGCGGGTGGAGCGGGCCGCGAAGGAGGCCGCGCGGGTCGCCCGGCCTCCGGCTCCCTGATCACCCCGCGGCCCTGGTCGGCTCTCGGCCTCCGGCGGACCCTCGGCCGTTCCCGGCCCTGCGCCGCTAGCGCTCGGTCACCTTGCCGTCCGCGACCTCCAGGCGGCGGGTCACCCGGACCGCGTCCAGCATGCGCCGGTCATGGGTGACGAGCAGCAGCGTGCCCTCGTAGGCGTCGAGGGCCGACTCCAGCTGCTCGATGGCCGGCAGGTCCAGGTGGTTCGTCGGCTCGTCCAGGACGAGGAGGTTGACGCCGCGGCCCTGGAGCAACGCCAGGGCGGCGCGGGTGCGTTCGCCCGGGGAGAGGGTCGCTGCCGGGCGCAGCACATGGCCGGACTTCAGACCGAACTTGGCGAGCAGGGTGCGGACCTCCACCGGTTCGGTGTCCGGGACGGCCGCACAGAACGCGTCCAGCAGGGTCTCGGTGCCGTGGAACAGCTTGCGGGCCTGGTCGACCTCGCCGACCAGGACGCCGGAACCGAGGGCGGCATGGCCGGAGTCGAGCGGCACCCGGCCGAGCAGCGCGCCGAGCAGGGTGGACTTGCCGGCGCCGTTGGCCCCGGTGACCGCGATCCGGTCCGCCCAGTCGATCTGCAGGGACACCGGGCCGAAGGTGAAGTCGCCGCGCCGGACCTCGGCGTCCCGCAGGGTCGCCACGACCGCGCCGGAGCGCGGGGCGGAGGCGATCTCCATGCGCAGGTCCCACTCCTTGCGCGGCTCCTCGACCACGTCCAGGCGCTCGATCATGCGCTGGGTCTGGCGGGCCTTGGCGGCCTGCTTCTCGCTGGCCTCGCTGCGGAACTTGCGGCCGATCTTGTCGTTGTCGTTGCCGCCCTTCCGGCGGGCGTTCTTCACGCCCTTGTCCATCCAGGCGCGCTGCATCTGTGCGCGGTCCTGGAGGGCGGCCTTCTTGTCGGCGTACTCCTCGTACTCCTCGCGGGCGTGCCGGCGGGCTACGTCCCGCTCGTCCAGATAGGCCTCGTAGCCACCGCCGTAGAGGTTGATCTGCTGCTGGGCGAGGTCGAGTTCGAGAACCCTGGTGACCGTGCGGGTGAGGAACTCGCGATCGTGGCTGACGACGACCGTGCCCGCACGCAGGCCCTTGACGAACCCTTCCAGACGTTCCAGGCCGTCCAGGTCGAGGTCGTTCGTGGGCTCGTCCAGGAGGAAGACGTCGTAGCGGGAGAGCAACAGGGAGGCGAGGCCGGCGCGGGCCGCCTGACCGCCGGAGAGGGCGGTCATCGGCTGGTCCAGGTCCACGGCCAGGCCCAGGGAGTCGGCGACCTCCTCGGCGCGTTCCTCCAGGTCGGCGCCGCCGAGGCCCAGCCAGCGCTCGAGGGCCGCGGCGTAGGCGTCGTCGGCGCCGGGCGCGCCGTCGACCAGCGCCTGGGTGGCCGTGTCCATGATCCGCTGGGCCTCGGCGACGCCGGTGCGGCGGGCCAGGAACTCCCGGACCGTCTCCCCCGGCCTGCGTTCCGGTTCCTGCGGCAGGTGGCCGACGGTCGCGGCGGGCGGGGACAGCCTGAGTTCGCCCTGCTCGGGCGGGGTGAGCCCGGCGAGCATCCGCAGCAGGGTCGACTTGCCCGCGCCGTTGGCGCCGACCAGCCCGATCACATCGCCGGGCGCGACGACCAGGTCGAGCCCGGAGAAGAGGGCGCGGTCGCCGTGCCCGGCGGCGAGGTTCTTGGCAACGAGGGTGGCAGTCATGAGAACGCCGATCCTAATGGCCCGCGCCTGCGTCCCCAGCCGTGGCGGTCCGCCGGTCACCAAAGCCGGGCACGTGCCCCGCTCGCCGGTCTGACGGACTTGGCCGCGCAAGTCCTATGGTCCCGGTGTGGACAGTGAGCCGAGTGACGAAGTGATCGTGGTCGGGGGTGGGATCGCCGGGCTGACGACGGCCGTGCTGCTGGCCGAGTCGGGGCGGCGGGTGCGGGTCTGGGCGCGGGAGCCGGCCGAGCGCACGACGTCGGCGGTCGCCGGCGGCCTGTGGTGGCCGTACCGCATCGAGCCGGAGCCCCTGGTGGGCGCGTGGGCGCTGGAGTCCCTCACCGTGTACGAGGAGTCGGCGGCGCGTCCCGCCGAGACGGGCGTCCGCCTGGCCGAGGGCCTGCACCAGGGGGCCCGGCTGGACGAGCTGGGGACGTGGGCGGGCCGGGTGCCGGGGCTGCGGGCGGTGCCGGGCGGGCTGGCGGCGCGGCTGCCGGTGATCGACATGCCGGTGCACCTGGGGTGGCTGCGGGAGCGGCTGGCCAAGGCGGGCGGGGTGGTGGAAGAGCGCGAGGTGACCGACCTGGCCGCCGTGCCTGCCGCCGTCGTGGTCAACTGCACCGGGCTGGGCGCCCGTGCGCTGGTGCCGGATCCCACTGTGCATCCGGTGCGCGGGCAGCTCGTCGTGGTGGAGAACCCGGGCGTCACGACGTGGTTCACGTCCGTCGACCACCCGTCCGCCGCCTCCACCTACTTCATCCCGCAGCCGGGCGGGCTCATCCTGGGAGGCACGGCGGAGGAGGACGACTGGTCCCTGGAGCCGGATCCGGAGGTCGCCTCGGCGATCGTCGCCCGGTGTGCCGGGGTCCGTCCGGAGATCGCAGGGGCGCGGGTTCTGGCCCACCGGGTCGGACTACGGCCGGCCCGCCCCGCGGTACGCCTGGAGCGCCGGCCCCTGCCGGACGGACGCGTACTGGTGCACAACTACGGCCATGGCGGGGCCGGGATCACCGTGGCGTGGGGATGCGCCCGAAAGGCGGCCGACCTGGCGTTCCCGGCGGCTTGAGCGACCGGCCGCCTGAGCGAGCGTCGGCCTGAGCAAGCGGCGGCCTGGCTGATCGGTCGTGCGGTAGCGCAGCGCGCCGAAGGGGCGCGGGGAACTGCGCGACCAGCCCACCACGGCCCGCAGCCGGACACCACGGCCGGCCGCCCGGCCCGGCGCCGCAGGCAGCGGTGCCCGAACGCGGCAGGCGGCCGGAGGCCTGCGCTCCCGGCCGCCCGAGGCCTCAGCCCGTCGGGACGTGCCGGGCGGCGCGTGGTGCGCGAACGCCGTCCAGGTCCGTCGGCGCGGGGGCGGTGGCGTTGCCGGAGGCGGCCTGGGCGAACGCCGCCGCTCCGCCCACCAGCGGGAGCCTCACCGTCGTACGGGAGAGGTCCAGGGTGAGGGTCGGCCGGGTGGACGGTGGGTCGATGAGGTCCTTGTCCGTGCCGGCGACGATCAGGGCGAGGCGGTGCCCCTCGGGGACGACGTGGTCGGTGGCCGCCAGGCCGACGGTCATCGTGTAGGCCTTGCCGGGGGTGAGGGGCACGCCCTTGCCGAGCGAGGCGTGGTGGCCGAGGTCGGCCCAGCCGCGGCTGACCAGCGTGTAGTCGACCGCGGCCGTCTTCGCCCTGGTCTCCTTGAAGCAGGCGCTGTCCCCGGCCGTGCTCGCGCCCCAGCAGGTGCGGTTGTCGAGGGTGGTGATGCCCTCGGCGCTGTCGGCGTAGTCGCGGATGGTGTCCGGGCCGAGGTCGACCAGGACGGCGGACAGGTGGGCCGAAGTGGTGGTCGGGGTGACGGTGACGGTCACCCGGGAGGAGCCGGACAGGCGCAGGGGGCGGGTGAGCGGTGCGGTGAGGAAGCCGGCCTTCTCCGGGGTGGCGGTGGCCAGGTGTGCGGCCCACTCCGTCTCGCTCAGCCGCGGGTCGTCCGTGAACTTCTCGGTGCCGGTCGCGGGGCGCAGGCCGAGTGTGCCGACGCCTGCGTGGCTGCCGGAGGCCGGGTGCAGGACGGTGGTGCGGGTGCCGTGCGGGGGCCAGGCCGAGGAGGTGACCCACTGGTCGGGGTGGCGTTCGACGTCGGCCATGGGCTCGCGGTCGATGCCGTTGTCGTAGCCGAGGAGTTCGTGGTCGAACCAGCGGTGCAGGGTGTCGACCCAGGCGCCGCGCCGGTAGTCGAACGGGTCGACGTGACCGGTCTGGGAGAGCCAGATCTTCCGCTCGACGCCGTGCTTCGCCAGGGCGTCCCACCACTGTCCGAAGTGCTTGCTGCGGACGTTGAGGTCCTGCATCCCGTGGACCAGGAACACGCTGGCGCGCACCTTCGACGCGTCCTTGACGTAGTCCCGCTCGGTCCACAGCGGGGTCCAGTCGCCGCTGCGCGGGCTGCCGTCGGCCAGCTTGCGCTGTACGGCCGCGCAGTGGGCCTGGGCGTCGTCGCTCTCGACGTAGCCGGCCAGTTCGTCGGGGCCGCCCTCGTAGAGCGGGGCGCCCTGGGCGAAGTAGTAGTCGTACCAGGAGGAGATGGCGCTGATCGGGACGACGGTCCTCAGGCCCTTGACGCCCGTGGCGGCGACCCCGTTGGCGATCGTGCCGTCCCAGCTCTTGCCGATCATGCCCGTGCGGCCGTTGGTCCAGCCGGCCTTCACGGGAGTGCCGCCCGTGCGGCTGGTGTACGCGCTCGCGCGGCCGTTCAGCCAGTCGACGACGGCCTTGGCGGACTGGATGTCGGAGCGGCCACCCACGTCCACGCAGCCGTCGGAGCGGTTGGTGCCGGTGAGGTCGACACCGACGAAGGCGTAGCCGCGGGGCACGAAGTAGTTGTCGTAGTACAGCGGCATCCGGACGACATGGCCCCGCGCGTCGTACGTCTTGCGCTGGCTCTCGTTGCCGCGTCCGCAGCAGGAGTAGTAGGGGCTGGCGTCCATGATGACGGGCACCTTGCGGCCCTGCCGGGCGGGTTCGGAGGGGCGGACGATGTCGGCGGCGACGCGGTCGGTGTGTCCGTCGCCGTCCTCGTCGAGGCCCGTGTCCACCCACACCGACTCGCGGACGGCGTCGGTGTAGGAGTAGACGGGTCTGCTCTCCCGGGGCGTGGCCCGGGCGGCGGACGGGGTGAGGAAGAGGGCCGTCAGGGCGGTGACGGCGGCTGTGACGAGCGTTCTCCAGGTCCTGGAGCGCATGCGTGTCGGCATGCGCGGACGGTACTCCGGTCAACTGCGGCGCAGAAGACGCCTTTCCGTGAGTCGTGACGGCTGAATGGCGATCGTGTGACAGCCGGGGTCATGGACAGGCCAGTGGTCACAGGGACTGAATAGGCTCCGAAAAGACCTCTCCGAACGGACGTGCAGTCCTGACGACTTGGAGCTGACGTGCACCGCAGAATCATCGCGCCGGGCGCACTGGCGGCGGCCTCCCTCCTGCTGGCGATCCCGGCATCGGCCGCGAGCCACTCCGCGGGCGCGCCGGGCATCGGCGACCCCTACTACCCGAACTACGGCAACGGCGGCTACGACGTCGCGCACTACGACCTGAGGCTGCAGTACCAGCCGAAGACGGACGAGTTGCAGGGCACGGCGACGATCCTGGCGAGGACCACCCAGGACCTGTCCAGCTTCGACCTGGACTTCCTGCTGGACGTGAGCGAGGTCCGGGTCAACGGCGCCAAGGCCTCCTTCGCGACGTCCGGCCAGCACGAACTGGTCGTCACCCCGAAGACCCCGCTGGCCAAGGGCACACCGGTCACGGTCGTCGTCCGCTACAGCGGCGTGCCCTCGGCCAAGAGCGCCTACGGCATCACCACCTGGCACCGCACACCGGACGGCGCGGTGGCCGCCGACGAGCCCGAGGCCGCCTGGTGGTGGTTCCCGAGCAACGACCACCCGCGCGACAAGGCCACCTACGACGTGTCGGTGGCCGTCCCGGACGGCACCCAGGCCATCTCCAACGGCACCCTGCAGTCGACCTCTTCGCGGCTGGGCTGGACCCGCTACAACTGGCGGCAGAACAAGCCGCAGGCGACCTATCTGGCCACTCTCGCGCTCGGGAAGTTCGACATCACCACCGGTACCTCCGACGGCGGCGTGCCCGTCATCAACGCCTACAGCAAGGACCTCGGCGACAACGACGGGGCCGCGCGGGCGAGCGTGGAGCGCACCGGGGAGATCGTGGACTGGCTGAGCGGCTATTTCGGGCCGTATCCGTTCAGCAGCGCCGGCGGGTACGTCCCGAACACCACCACCGGGTACGCGCTGGAGACGCAGACCCGGGTCTACTACAGCCCACGGCAGTTCGCGAACGGTTCCAACGCCTCCGTGGTCGTGCACGAGCTGGCCCACCAGTGGTACGGCGACGACGTGTCGCTGAAGGACTGGAAGGACATCTGGGTCAACGAGGGCTTCGCCCGGTACGCGCAGTGGCTGTGGTCCGAGCACGAGGGCGAGGGCACCGCGCAGCAGCTGGCCGACTACGTGTACGCCTCGCACCCGGCGAACGACCCGTTCTGGACGGTCGCGCCCGGCGACCCGGGCGCGGACGCCCAGTTCGACATCGCCGTGTACGACCGGGGTGCCCTGGCCATCCAGGCGCTGCGCAACGAGATCGGTGACGACGCCTTCTTCGCGATCCTGAAGGGCTGGCCGCAGGAGCACGCGTACGGCAACGCCTCGGTGGCCGACTTCCAGCGGTACGCCGAGCGGGTGTCCGGCAAGCCCCTGGCAGCGCTGTTCGACAGCTGGCTGTTCCAGCCGTCCAAGCCGGCCGCGCCCGGGGCCCGCTCACTGGCGAAGCCGGGGACGGCGGTGGCCCAGCCGAAGTCGTGGAAGAAGATCGAGGCCACCAACGACGCGCACGAGCACTGACCGGCGGGCGCCTCACCGGTGCGGCACGGCCGCCCGCGCCAGTAGCTCGTCGCGGCCTATCGCGTCCGCGCGCGAGGCCGGGACCGTGCAGGCGTATGCACCGGCGATCGCCCCGTACGCGGCGCATCGCCCGGGCGGTTCGCCGCTGAGCCGGCCGTAGAGGAACGCGGCGGCGAAGGCGTCACCCGCGCCGTTGGAGTCGACCACCGGCGCGGGCGGGGTCACCGCGGGTACCCGGGTCAGCTCGCCGCCGGCCAGCAGGTACGCGCCGTCCGCCCCGGCGGTGGCGACGACGGTCCCGGCGCGGCCGCGCTCGGCGATCCGCCGCATGGTCCGCTCGGGATCGGCGAGGGCGGTGGCCGACAGGAAGACGACGTCGGCGGCGTGCGCGAACGGCTCGTGGTACGGGTTCTCGCCGTCCCAGTCGTGCAGGTCCGTGGAGAGCGGGACGCCGGCCCCGGCCAGGACCGGCAGGGCCTCGGCGCACGGCTGGGTGATGGTCACGTGCACATGCCGGCTGGCGGCGGCCAGCTCGCGCAGGGTGGCCTCCGGGAAGCGGTCGCCGGGGTGGGTTCGGCTCGTGTCGTACAGGGAGAGGCGGCGTCCGTCGGGGCCGACGAGGTTGGCCGCACGCTTGGTCCCGGCGGGCTGCGGCAGCGCGGTGAGGGCGATGCCGTTCTCCCGGTGCAGGGCGCGCACGAGGTCGCCCTCGGGGTCGTCGCCGAGCAGGTCGAGGTGGTGGGTGTCCAGGCCGAGCCTCGCCAGACCCAGGGCCACGAAGTCGCCGGTCTGCCCGGCGCGGGTGCGGATCCCGGAGTCGATCATGTAGCTGTCGGCGTACGGCAGGGGCAGCTCGGGGACGCGGACGATCGTGTCCACCCCCGCGCCCCCCAGCACGAGCACATCGCTCCGCAGAGTCATCCGCCGCCCTCCCCGTGGTCGTACACCGTGACCGGGATCCCCCGCCGCACCAGGCGTTCCGTGATGAGCGGCTCCACGCGGGACCACTTGCCGCCCGCCGGGACGCAGCCTATGCGGCGCATGGGCACCGACGCACCGAGTCCGGTCACTTCGCCGGCGAGGCGCGCGAGGGCGGTGTCGATCACCTCGTAGCGCATGGGGACGCCCTCGCTGTTGCAGACGTGGGCGATGACCTTGGGGCCCTTGCTGAACGGCGTGGTGGCGTCACCCCGGAGGCAGATGATCTCCGGCATGACGCCACCGTAGCCGGTGCCACAGACAGTGGCTCCGAGGTGCTACTTCGTGCCCGTCGACATCCGCGACAGCTCCTGCTCGGCGTTCTGCGACACCCGGCGACGCACCCCGAACCAGCCGGCGACCAGCATGACCGCGATCACCGGGATCAGGAGCAGGGTCTTGCGGCCGACCTCCGGGTCGTTCCACATCATGCCGAGGCAGATCAGCAGGAAGGCGATCGTGGCGATCTCCGTGACCGGGCTGAACTTCAGCTGGAAGTGCGGGCGGCTCACCAGGCCCTCGCGGGCGCGGCGGACGAACAGCATGTGGCAGAGCATGATGATCACCCAGGTGCTGATGATGCCGAGGGAGGCGACGTTCAGCACGATCTCGAAGGCCTGGCCGGGCATCAGGTAGTTCAGGCCGACGCCGAGCACACAGACCGCACAGGTCAGCAGGATGCCGCCGTAGGGCACCTGGCTGCGGTTCATGCGGGCGGTGAACTTGGGGGCGGACCCGGCCATGGCCATGGAGCGCAGGATGCGGCCGGTGGAGTACAGACCGGAGTTCAGCGAGGACATGGCGGCGGTGAGCACGACCAGGTTCATCACGTCACCGGCCGCCGGAACGCCGATCTTGGACAGCACGGTCACGAACGGGCTCTGGTCGGCGGAGTAGACCGAGCCGGGCAGCAGCAGGGCGAGCAGCACGACCGAGCCGACGTAGAACAGGCCCACGCGCCACATGATCGAGTTCACCGCGCGCGGGACGACCTTCTCCGGCTCGGCGGTCTCGCCGGCGGCCACGCCGACCAGCTCCAGGGCGGCGTAGGCGAAGATCACGCCCTGCATGACCAGGACGACCGGCATCACGCCGTGCGGGAACACGCCGCCGTTGTCGGTGACGATGCTCAGGCCGGGGGTGTGGCCGCCGACCTTGTGCTGGGTGGCGAGCAGGAAAATGCTGATCAGCATGAAGCCGACGATGGTCGCGACCTTGATGATCGCGAACCAGAACTCCATCTCGCCGAAGATCTTCACCGAGATCAGGTTCACGGCGAGGACCACCGCGAGGGCGATCAGTGCCAGCACCCACTGCGGGATGGAGGTGAACATGCTCCAGTAGTGCGTGTAGAGCGCGATCGCGGTGATGTCGGCGATGCCGGTGGTCGACCAGTTCAGGAAGTACATCCAGCCGGCGACGTAGGCGCCCTTCTCGCCGAGGAACTCACGGGCGTAGGACACGAAGGACCCGGAGGACGGGCGGTACAGGACCAGTTCGCCGAGCGCCCGGACGACGAAGAAGGCGAAGACGCCGCAGACCAGGTAGGCCAGGGCGAGCGCAGGGCCCGCGTTGTGCAGCCGGCCGCCTGCTCCGAGGAGGAGTCCGGTGCCGATGGCGCCGCCGATGGCGATCATGTTGACGTGGCGGGCCTTGAGGTCCTTGCTGTAGCCGGCGTCGCCCGCGTCCGCGGGCGTCCCGGCCGCCGGAGTGTGCGGGGCGGCCTGTGCCGATTCCACGGCTTTCTTGCTCACGGGTGGTTCCACTTCCTGGTGCGCCCGGACCTCGTGGGTCCGGGGGTCGTGCAGGTCCCGGCCCGCACCACCCTGGTGTCGCGGTACAGACCAAGGCAGCAGCTTCCCAGAGGGTTCAGCCGATATGCGGTGGTCCAGGTCACAGAGCGGTTCTTCTCACATGGTCGACACGCGCTCTTCCCCGGTTTCACAGCAATGGTGAGACAGCGATACTGCTGCACATGACGACCGAGACCGGGGAGCCCACCCTCACGATCGACGAGCTGGCCGCGCGGGCGGGCGTGACCGTCCGTACCGTCCGCTTCTACGGCAGCAAGGGGCTGCTCCCGCCGCCGGAGATCGGCCCGCGCCGGGTGGGCCGCTACGGGCCCGGTCATGTGGCGCGGCTGGCGCTCATCGAGGAGCTGCAGCAGCAGGGCATGACGCTGGCGGCGATCGACCGGTATCTGCGGCAGCTGCCGGCGGACCTCACGCCGCACGATCTGGCCATCCACCGCGCGGTGGTCGCGTCCTGGGCGCCCGACGCGGTCGAGACCGTCTCGCGGCGGGAACTGGAGCAGCGCGCGGGACGGCCGCTGGACGAGGAGGACGTGGAGCGGCTGGCGGCGATGAACGTGGTCGAGCCGGGTGAGGGGGACACGTTCCGGGTGGACGCCGGGCTGCTGCGGCTGGGCGTGCAGCTCCTCGACGTGCCGCTGTCGCAGGAGGTGATCCTCGCGGCGCGCAAGGTGCTCGTGGAGCACTCGCGCGCCGCGGCTCACGAACTCTCCCAGCTCTTCCGTGGCGAGGTCGCGGAGCGTGACGCCCGGGACGTGAAGTCCCTGTCGGCGCACATGCACCCGCTGGTGGTGCAGGCGCTGCTGACCACCTTCCAGCGATCGCTGCGGGAAGAGCTGAGCGAGTGGCTCACGGGGTCAGGAGCGGGCTGAGTCGCTGAACGGCTCCCCCTTCTCGCCCTTCTCCGCCTTCTCCACGAGCAGCGCGGGCGGCGTGAACCGCTCGCCGTAGCGCTCGGCCAGCTCCCGCGCGCGGGCCACGAATCCGGGCAGGCCCCCTTCGTAGCCGTTGATGTACTGGAGCACGCCGCCGGTCCAGCCGGGGAAGCCGATGCCGAGGATCGAGCCGATGTTGGCGTCCGCGACCGAGGTCAGCACGCCCTCCTCCAGCAGGCGCACGGTGTCGAGCGCCTCGGCGAAGAGCATGCGCTCCTGCATGTCCTGGAACGGGATCTCGTGCCCGGGCCGCGTGAAGTGCTCGCGCAGGCCCGGCCAGAGCGCGGCCCGCTTGCCGTCCTCGGTGTAGTCGTAGAAGCCGGCGCCGCCGTTGCGGCCGGTGCGGCCGAACTCGTCCACCATGCGGTCGATGACCGTCTCCGCCGGGTGCGCGGTCCAGGTGCCGCCCGCCTCCTCCACGGCGCGCCTGCTCTCGTTGCGGATCTTGCGGGGCAGGGTGAGGGTCAGTTCGTCCATGAGGGACAGCACCTTGGCCGGGTAGCCGGCCTGGGCCGCGGCCTGTTCGACGGAGGCGGGCTCGATGCCCTCGCCGACCATGGCGACGCCCTCGTTGATGAAGTGGCCGATCACCCGGGAGGTGAAGAAGCCGCGCGAGTCGTTGACGACGATCGGCGTCTTGTTGATCTGGCGGACCAGGTCGAAGGCGCGCGCGAGGGCCTCGTCGCCGGTGCGCTCGCCCTTGATGATCTCGACCAGCGGCATCTTGTCGACGGGCGAGAAGAAGTGCAGCCCGATGAAGTCGCCCTGGCGCTGCACGCCCTCGGCGAGCGTGGTGATGGGCAGCGTGGAGGTGTTGGAGCACAGCAGCGCGTCGGGGGCGACGACGGACTCGATCTCCTGGAAGACCTTGTGCTTGAGGGCGGTGTCCTCGAACACGGCCTCGATGACCGCGTCACAGCCGGCGAGGTCGGCCGCGTCGGCGGTGGGCGTGATGCGGGCGAGCAGCGCGTCGGCCTTCTCCTGGCTGGTACGGCCCCGGGCGACGGCCTTGGCGCAGAGCTTCTCGGAGTACCCCTTGCCCTTGACGGCCGCTTCCAGGGCGACGTCCTTGAGGACGACGTCGATGCCGGCGCGGGCGCACGCGTAGGCGATGCCGGCGCCCATCATGCCGGCGCCGAGCACGGCGACCTTGCCGACCTTGCGGGGCTCGATGCCCTTGGGGCGGTTGGCGCCGGAGTTGACGGCCTGGAGGTCGAAGAAGAACGCCTGGATCATGTTCTTCGAGGTCTGGCCCGCGGCCAGCTCGACGAAGTAGCGGGCCTCGATGACCTGGGCGGTCTCGAAGTCGACCTGGGAGCCCTCGACGGCGGCGGCGAGGATGTTGCGCGGGGCCGGGTAGGGGGCGCCGCCCGTCTGCTTGCGCAGCGTGGCCGGGAAGGCGGGCAGGTTGGCGGCGAACTTCGGGTTGGCCGGCGTACCGCCGGGGATCTTGTAGCCCGGCTTGTCCCAGGGCTGCTGGGACTCGGGGTTGGCGTCGATGAAGGCGCGGGCCTTGGCGAGCAGTTCCTCGGGGGTCGCGGCGACCTCGTGGACCAGGCCGTTCTCCTGGGCGCGCCGCGCGTTGTACTGCTGGCCCTGCAGCAGCACCTTCAGCAGCGCGTCCGCGATGCCCAGCAGCCGTACGGTACGGACGACACCGCCGCCTCCGGGCAGCAGGCCGAGGGTGACCTCGGGACAGCCGATCTTCGTGCCGGAGGTGTCGAGGGCCACCCGGTGGTGGCAGGCGAGGGCCAGCTCGAAACCGCCGCCGAGGGCCGCGCCGTTGATCGCCGCGACGACCGGCTTGCCGAGAGTCTCGATGCGGCGCAGGTTGCGTTTGATGGCCAGGCCGCCGTCGAGCAGTTCCTGGGCGGTCCCGGGCGTGACCCGGATCAGGTCGCGCAGGTCGCCGCCCGCGAAGAAGGTCTTCTTGGCGGAGGTGAAGATGATGCCGCGGATGTTCTCCTGCTCCGCCTCCAGACGGTCGGTGATCGCGGCGAGGGAGTCGCGGAACGCCTGGTTCATGGTGTTCGCGGACTGGTTCGGGTCGTCCAGGACGAGGGTGACGACCCCGGTGTCGTCCTGCTCCCAGCGGATGGTGGTGCTCTCGGTCATGACAGTCGTCTCCGTTGAAGTCGCTTGGTTCCGCAGGGAGTTCAGATGCGCTCGATGATGGTGGCGACACCCATGCCGCCGCCCACGCACAGCGTGGCGAGGCCGTACCGCTTGTCCTGGCGCTCCAGTTCGTCGACGAGGGTGCCGAGGATCATCGCGCCGGTCGCGCCGAGCGGGTGGCCGAGGGCGATGGCGCCGCCGTTGACGTTGACCTTGTCCAGGGACAGGCCCATGTCCTTCACGAAGCGCAGCACGACCGCGGCGAACGCCTCGTTGATCTCGACCAGGTCGATGTCGTCGATGGTGAGGCCGGCCTTCGCCAGGGCCTTGCGGGTGGCGGGAGCGGGGCCGGTGAGCATGATGGTGGGCTCGGAGCCGGAGACGGCCGCGGAGACGATCCGCGCGCGCGGGGTGAGGCCGTGGCGCTCGCCGACCTCCTTGGAGCCGATGGCGACGAGCGAGGCGCCGTCCACGATGCCGGAGGAGTTGCCGGCGTGGTGGACGTGGTCGATCTTCTCCACCCAGTGGTACTTCTGCAGCGCGACGGCGTCGAAGCCGCCCAGCTCGCCGATGTCCGCGAACGACGGCTTCAGCTTGGCGAGGGAGTCGGCGGTGGTGCCGGGCCGCATGTGCTCGTCGTGGTCGAGGACGACCAGGCCGCTGCGGTCCTTCACGGGGACGACCGAGCGCTCGAAGCGGCCTTCCTTCCAGGCGGTGGCGGCGCGCTCCTGGGACAGGGCCGCGTACTCGTCCACGTCCCGGCGGGAGAAGCCCCCGATGGTGGCGATCAGGTCGGCGCCGATGCCCTGGGGCACGAAGTTGACGGCGAGGTTGGTCATCGGGTCGTTGAACCAGGCGCCGCCGTCCGAGGCCATGGGGACCCGGGACATGGACTCGACACCGCCCGCGAGGACCAGGTCCTCCCAGCCGGAGCGGACCTTGGCCGCGGCCAGGTTGACGGCTTCGAGGCCGGAGGCACAGAAGCGGTTCTCCTGGACGCCCGCGACGGTGTCGGGCAGTCCGGCGGCGATGGCGGCGATCCGGGCGATGTCGGAGCCCTGGTCGCCGACGGGGCCGACGACGCCGAGCACGACGTCGTCGATCGCGGCCGGGTCCAGGCCGGGGAAGCGGTCGCGGATCTCGTGGATGAGGCCGACGACCAGGTCGATGGGCTTCGTGCCGTGCAGGGCGCCGTTCGCCTTGCCGCGGCCACGCGGGGTGCGGATCGCGTCGTAGACGTACGCTTCGGTGCTCACTGGTGTGCCTTTCGGGAGGGTGGGCCGAGCGGGTGGGCGGGGTCAGCCGCCGTCGGTGACCAGGTCGTCGGGGGCGCCGGCAAGGCGTGCCGGTATGCCCCAGTCCTGGGCGACCGACTCCGTGTCCGCGCCGGGCCGGGCGGGTCCGCTGCGGACGGCGGTGGGGGTCGCCGAGAAGCGGGGGGCGGGGGCGGGCTGGGTGATGCCGCCGTGGTCGGTGAAGGTGCCGCGGGCGGCCAGGTGCGGGTGGTGGGGGGCCTCGCCGAGGCTGAGTACGGGTGCCACACAGGCGTCGGAGCCCTCGAAGACGGCGGTCCACTCGGCCCGGGTGCGGGACGTGAAGGCGGCGGCGATCCGTTCACGCAGCTCGCCCCAGCGGGTCCAGTCCTTGCGGGCGGACGCCAGGTCGTCCAGGCCGAGCAGGCTCAGGAACTCCTCGTAGAACTTCCCTTCCAGGGCGCCGACCGCCATGTACCCGCCGTCGGCGGTCTCGTAGGTGCCGTAGTAGGGGCACCCGCCGTCCAGCAGGTTGGCTCCGCGCCGGTCCTGCCAGCCGCCGGCGGCGAGCATGCCGTGGATCATCGCGGACAGGTGCGCCGTGCCGTCGACGATCGCGGCGTCGACGACCTGGCCGGTGCCGGTCGCGCGCGCGTGGTGCAGGGCGGCGAGGACGCCGACGACCAGGTAGAGGCTGCCGCCCGCGTAGTCCCCGAGGAGGTTGGCGGGGACGGCCGGGGGCTCGTCCGGGCGGCCGATCATGCCGAGGGTGCCGGTGAGCGCGATGTAGGCGACGTCGTGGCCGGCGCGCTGGGCGAGGGGGCCGTCCTGGCCCCAGCCGGTCATGCGGCCGTAGACCAGGCGGGGGTTGCGGGCGTGACAGTCCCCGGGGCCGATGCCGAGCCGCTCGGCGACGCCCGGGCGGTATCCCTCGACGAGGATGTCGGCCCGCTCGGCGAGGTCCAGGACGCGCGCGGGACCGTCCGGCGCCTTCAGGTCGATCACGACCGAGCGCTTGTTGCGGTTGGTGACGTCGTAGGCGGGGTCGATCGCGAGACCCGGGCCGCCCGGCCGGTCCACCCGGACCACGTCGGCGCCCAGGTCGGCCAGCAGCATGGCGGCGAACGGGCCCGGCCCGATGCCGGCCAGCTCCAGCACGCGCACGCCGGAGAGCGGACCGGTTCCCGGCGTCGGTGCTCCTGCCGTAGTCATGCGACCAGCTCCCCAGCATGTGTGACACAACTGATGTAACACCGGTGATGCTAAGAACCCGTTCCACCGGACACAAGACCTGAACGAGCAAGCGCTTAGCCAAGTGCCCCGGCGCGCCGGTCATCACCCGGGAGAGTGACCGGGCCCGGTGGGGAGAGCGTGGACGCGTGCGCTTTCTCCCTCTTCTTCAGGGCATTCCTGGCCACGCCCACCGCTGCCTCCAGGCTGGTCGTAGGAGTCCGCACGCCTCACGCTAGCCTCAGCCACCGACAGCGGCGCGGGCTGTACGACGGGCCGCACGATCCAAGGGGTGTCATGAGCAGGCTGAACAGGACACAACGTCCCTACGACCTCGTGCTCTTCGGAGCCACGGGATTCGTCGGCACGCTCACTGCGCAGTACCTCGCCGCGCATGCGCCGCAGGACCTGCGCTGGGCGGTCGCCGGCCGCGACGAACTCAGGCTGGAACAGCTGCGTGAGCAGTTGCCCGGCGGCGCCGGCATCGGCGTCCTGCGCGCCGACGTGGGCGAACCGGCCACCCTGCGCGCCCTCGCCGAACACGCGCGCGTGGTGGCCACGACGGTGGGGCCGTACATGCTGCACGGCGAGGAACTCGTCGCCGCCTGTGCCGATGCCGGCGCCGACTATCTGGATCTCACCGGCGAGCCGGAGTTCGTGGACCTGATGTACGTCCGCCACGACGCACGCGCGCGTGAGACGGGCGCCCGGCTGGTGCACGCCTGCGGCTTCGACTCCGTACCGCACGACCTGGGCGCGTATTTCACGGTCCGGCAGCTGCCGGAGGGCGTCCCGCTGACCGTGGACGGCTACGTGACCGTCGATGCGGCCTTCTCCGGCGGCACCTTCGCCTCGGCGCTGAACCAGATGGGCCGCGCACGGCGGATGCTGGCCGCCGCGCGCGAGCGGGCCCGGCACGAGCCCCGGCTGCTGGGCCGCCGGGTGACGGCCCCGGCGGGCCGGCCGAAATTCGCCGGCGAGGTCGGCGCGTGGGCGCTGCCGCTGCCGACCATCGACCCGCAGATCGTCTGCCGTTCGGCACGGGCGCTGGAGCGGTACGGCCCGGACTTCCGCTACCGGCACTACGCCGCCGTGAAGCACCTCCCGGTCGCCCTCGGCGGAGTCGCCGCCGTCGGCGCGGTGACGGTCGCGGCCCAGCTGCCGCCCGCCCGGCGCTGGCTGTCGGACCGGCTCAAGCCGGGCGACGGACCGAGCGCCGAGAAGCGCGCGAAGAGCTGGTTCACCGTGCGGTTCGTCGGTGAGGGCGGCGGGCGGCGTGTGTTCACGGAGGTCGCGGGCGGCGACCCCGGATACGACGAGACGGCGAAGATGTTCGCCGAGGCGGCCCTGTGCCTGGCCTTCGACGACCTCCCGCAGACGGCCGGCCAGGTCACCACGGCCCAGGCGATGGGTGACGCCCTGACCGGACGGCTGCGCGCGGCCGGGATCACCTTCCGGGTGGCAGCGGAGCGCTAGGGGACGTCGCGGCGGGATCCGGCCTGATCCGACCGACACCCCTCAGCGGCGTCGCGCAGGGCCCGCCGGCACAGGGCGTCCGCCCGGCGAGTGGTCTCCGGCAGCCGGAACCGCGGGGTCAGCGCCAGGGTGTGCGCCACCGCGCCGGCCAGGTCGACGCGGTGGCCGACGGAGACGAAGACCGGCTTGACGCCGTCCCGGGTGCGCAGGGCACGCCCGACCTCCTCGGCCCCGGCGAGCAGCGGCGCGGAAGCGCCCCGCGCCGGCTCCGGGTCGTCGTACGTGAAGGTGAACGGGTTCTTGGCGACACCGATGGCCGGCAGGCCGGTGAGCACGCCCAGGTGGCTCGCCAGGCCGAAGCGCCGCGGGTGGGCCAGCCCGTAGCCGTCGCACACGACCAGGCCGGGCGGGCACGGCAGCCGGTCCAGCGCGGCCAGCACGGCCGGGATCTCGCGGAAGGCGAGGAGCCCGGGCACGTACGGGAAGGAGACCCGGCCCACCGCCGTCGCCTCCCCCACGACGTCCAGGGTCGCGGCGTCCAGCGTGACGGCCGCCGCGGCGACGAGGTCCAGCTCGTCGTCGTAGGCGACGTCGACCCCGGTGACGCGGCCCGTGCCGGGCGGCGGTCCGGGCTCGTCCAGCACCACCCGCCCGCGCAGCTCGTCCTGCACGGCACGGGCCTCTTCCTCGGTCGCGGGCCAGCCCGCGGGAACACCGACGATCGTCATGACCGGCGACTGTACGCGCCCGCCACGGGCCGTCCGACCGACGGGGGTAGGCTCGCGATCATGTTCGTACTGGAGCTGACCTACACCGCGCCGCTCGAAGCCGTCGACGCCGTCCTGCCGGAGCATGTGGTGTGGCTGGAGGAGCAGTACGAGAAGGGTTTCTTCCTGGCCTCGGGACGCAAGAACCCCCGCGACGGCGGGGTGATCCTGGCCGTCGCGGGGGACCGTGCCCGCATCGAGGAACTCGTCGCGGGCGACCCGTTCACCGTCGCCGGAGTGTGCGCCTACCGCGTCACGGAGTTCATCGCCACGAAGACGGCCCCCGAGCTGGCGCAGCACCGGCAGACGCCCGGCTGAGCCGGTGGCTCAGCCCTTCTTGTCGTTCAGCGCGCGCTGCAGCTGATCCTTGTTCATGTGCGAGCGGCCTTCGATGCCGCGCTGCCTGGCCTCGTTGTACAGCTGGTCGCGGGTCGGGCCCTGCGAGCCCTCCCGGTTGCCCGACCGCTGACCGCCACGCTTGCTCGACGACATGTCCTGGGTCGAGCTGCGGCTGGCGGTCTTGGACTCGCCGGAGCGGGCACGTTCCTTGTTCACGGTCCGCGCGGCGATCTCCTTGGCGCGTCCGGTGCTCTCGCCCCGGTCCTCCGCGCTCTTCTTGATGTGTTCGTACTGACGTTCGCGCTTGGGGCTGGAACCGGCTGGCATGGATCGCTCCCTTCCTTTGCGGCAGGGAACGGGTACCCGCGTTCCGGGCACTTAGCTCACCGTTCCAGCCGTGCCACCCTTCCCTGCTCGCCGGCCGCCCAGCAGCTCAGGTCGGGCGTGCAGGCCACGGTGTCGTACGAGCCGGGGTCGATCGTCCGCCAGCTGCGGCCGCCGTCGGTGGTCAGGTCGGTGCCGGCCGGGCCGACGGCCAGCGCGGCGGTACGGCTGTGCGGGAGCCAGGCGGCACCGGAGCGGTAGGCGGGCGGCGGAGTGCCGGCGGGCCGCCAGGTACGGCCGCCGTCGGCGGTGACCGCGGCGGCCTGCGGGGAGGGCTCGCCGGGACGGTAGTCGCCGCCGACCGCGATGCCGTGGGTGCGGTCGCGGAAGGCGAGCGCGAAGACGCCCTTCGCCGGATCGCCCGCGGGGACCGGCGCACCGGCGGCCGTCCAGGTCAGCCCGCGGTCCGCGGAGTGCAGCACGCGCGCGTGGGCGGCACCGCCGGTGGCCAGCCAGACGTCCTTCGGGCCGGCGGTGACCAGGCACTGGCCGCTCGCGGCGAAGCCCGCCTCGCCGTCCAGGGCGGGCGGCATGCCGTCCGGGGGCAGCACCCGCCAGGAGCGGCCGCCGTCGGCGGTGGACAGGATGCGGAACTTTCCGTCCACGGGGTCGCCCATGGCCAGGCCGTGGCGGCGGTCGAAGAAGGCGAGGCAGTCGTAGAAGGCCCTCGGGTCGGTGTTGCGGAAGGACTCCGTCCAGGTCGCCCCGCCGTCATCGGTGCGATACACGCGGGACGCCTCTCCCTCACCGATGGCCAGCACCACCGCGCGCCGCGCGTCGAACGCCTCCACGTCCCGGAACTGCAGGTCCGCCGCGCCGGGCGGAGAGACGTTCCGCCAGCTCGCGCCGCCGTCCGTGGTGCGCAGCACCGTGCCGCCGGTGCCGGCCAGCCAGGCGGTGCGCCGGTCCACGGCCGCAAGTCCCCGGAAGCGGACCTGCGGGGCGCCGGAGTCCTTCGGCGCCCAGTGCACGCCCGCCCCGCCTGTGCCCGCCGGTCCCGGCGGCCGTGCCCCGGCCGCCGGTGCCGTCAGCGCAGCCAGCGCCGTCCCGCACACCACCCCCGCCGCCAGCAGCCTGCCGGCCCGTCCCCCGCGTCGCGTGCTCCCCGAGCGCCTCATGGCGGGCGAAGCTAGCCCACTGTCCCGGCGCCGTCCAGAGGACGGTGCGGGGCCATCCCCGGGCCTTCGCACCCGTGCACCCCTTGCAACGGGAAACGAGCGGGAACACTCGTGCGGCGCTTGTGCATGAAGGCGGTGACCGAGGTCACTCGTACCTCGTGTGCACGCATCGGCCGATTCCGTCGTCTCTTCCAGTGCCGGGTGTCGCACATCCGGACGCAGTCCAGCCGTCACGAGGGAGCAAGGCGTTGTCCACCGTCATCGAGCAGCCGGTAGAGGCCCGTCTCGTCGCCGCAGCCCCGCGGATGCCGAGCATTCCCGCCACGCTGCGCTACGACCGGCGCGACCCGTTCGCCGTCCGCATGACGTTCCCCGCCCCGGCCACCCTGGAGGGTGTCGACGTGTGCTGGACGTTCTCCCGGGAGCTGCTCACGGCCGGGCTGCACGGCCCCGAGGGCCACGGCGACGTCCGCGTGCGGCCGTACGGGTACGACCGCACGGTGCTGGAGTTCCACGCCCCCGAGGGCACCGCGATCGTGCACGTGCGCTCCGGCGAGATACGGCAGTTCCTGGAGGCGGCCGGCGACCTGGTGCCCGTCGGTCTCGAACACCTCCAGCTGGACCTGGACCACGACCTGGCCGAGCTGATGCGGGACGCCTGCTGAGCGCTCCGCGCGCGTGAGGAGCGTTTCCGGCCGGCCGCCTGTCCGGGGTCCGGCGGCGGCGCGCTCCGGTCAATTGCGTTGACACCCCTTGTCCGACCCTCGTACGGTGTACAGCGGTTCTGTTGCCGTCGATTGGAGAAGGACGTTGCTCGTCTGAGGTTCCGGGACATCGCGTCGCACCGGTGAGGTGTGCGCGGCGTACGACCTCGGCGTCCGAGCCGTCCTCCGGCACAGGCCTTTTTTCATGGCCTCCTCCGTGCCCAGACCCTTCGGTTTCCGCCTCGCGGTGTCTCACATGCGTCCACCGACCCCACGCACCCTCGCGAGGCGCCCATGTCTGCTTCCCTCACCTGCACGTCCCTGTCCTTCACCTGGCCGGACGGCACCACCGTCTTCGACGGCCTCGACATCGCCTTCGGCCCCGGCCGCACCGGGCTCGTAGGCGTCAACGGGTCAGGAAAATCCACCCTGTTGAAGCTGCTGGCCGGGGAACTCGCACCGGCCGACGGCAGCGTCAAGGCGGCCGGAGAGATCGGCTGCCTCCCGCAGAACGTCACGCTCGACACCACTCTCCGCGTCGACCAGGCGCTCGGCATCGCCGGCCGGCGTGCCGCGCTGCACGCCATCGAGGCGGGAGACGTCCGCGAGGAGCACTTCGAGACCGTCGGCGACGACTGGGACGTCGAGGAGCGCGCCCTGGTCACCCTCGGCGAACTCGGCCTCGGCCACATCGGCCTGGACCGGACGGTCGGCGAGGTGTCCGGCGGCGAGTCGGTGCTGCTGCGGCTCGCCGCACTGCTGCTGCGCCGCCCTGACGTCCTGCTGCTGGACGAGCCCACCAACAATCTCGACCTGTACGCACGCCGGCGGCTGTACCAGGCCGTCGCCTCCTGGCCGGGCGTCCTGGTCGTGGTCAGCCACGACCGGGAGCTGCTCGACCTGGTCGACCAGATCGCGGAGCTGCACTCCGGGGAGGTCACCTGGTACGGCGGCAACTTCTCGGCCTACGAGGAGGCTCTGGCCGTCGAGCAGGAGGCGGCCGAGCGGACGCTGCGCGTCGCCGAGGCCGATGTGCGCAAGCAGAAGCGCGAACTGGCCGACGCCCAGGTCAAACTGGCCCGCCGCAAACGGTACGGGCAGAAGATGTACGACCAGAAACGCGAACCGAAGATCGTCATGGGCGCCCGCAAACGCGCCGCCCAGGAGTCCGCGGGCAAGCACCGCATCATGCACGAGGAGCGGCTCGCCGAGGCCAGGGAACGCCTGGACGAGGCGGTGGAGGCCGTACGGGACGACGACGAGATCCGCATCGACCTGCCGTACACGGCCGTGCCGCCCGGCCGGCAGGTGCTCACCCTGGAGCAGCTGCAGATGGTCCACCACGCGCGCGTGGAGGGCATTTTCGATCTGCGGGGCCCGGAGCGGATCGCGCTCGTCGGCCGCAACGGCGCCGGCAAGACCACGCTGCTGCGCACCGTCGCCGGGGAGCTGGTGCCGGTGGCGGGCACGGCGACGGTGCACGTCCCGCTGCGGTTCCTGCCCCAGCGCCTGGACGTGCTGGACGACGACAGGACGGTCGCCGAGAACGTGGCCCGGTTCGCACCCGGCTCCACCAACAACCGGATCCGCGCGCGGCTGGCCCGCTTCCTGTTCCGGGGTGGGCGGGCCGACCAGAAGGCGGGCACGCTCTCGGGCGGCGAGCGGTTCCGGGCGGCCCTGGCCGCGCTGATGCTCGCCGAGCCCGCGCCCCAGCTGCTGCTGCTCGACGAGCCGACCAACAACCTCGACATGGCGAGCGTCCGGCAGCTGGCCTCGGCCCTGGAGTCGTACGAGGGAGCACTGATCGTCGCCAGTCACGACCTGCCGTTCCTGGAGTCGGTCGGAATCACCCGGTGGCTGCTGATGGAGGAAGGAGAGCTGAAGGAGACGTCGCCCGAGGCGCTCGCGGATCCCGCCTGACCGGCCCCGGCCGGTCTCGCGGAAGCCGTCTGACCGGCCCCGGCCGCGATCTCAGGAGGGGCACAGCCTGGCAACGAGGGTTTTGTCCTGGCCGGGGCGCCCTGCATGATGGCGGACCGGTGCCTTATCGCCGGCACCGGAAAGCCGTACCGTCGTCCGACAGTCCCGAAAGGCCCCTCGTGCCCAGCAAGAAGGCCCTCGTCCGCCGCCCCAGCCCCCGCCTCGCCGAAGGCCTGGTGACGCACATCGAGCGGGACAAGGTCGACGTGGGGCTCGCCGTGGAACAGTGGGAGGCCTACGTCGAGGCCCTGCGCACGCACGGCTGGGAGACGGTCGAGGTCGAACCGGAGGACGACTGCCCGGACTCGGTGTTCGTCGAGGACACCGTCGTCATGTACCGGAACGTGGCTCTGATCACCCGGCCCGGCGCCGAGTCCCGGCGGGCGGAGACCGCCGGCGTCGAGGAGGCGGTGGCCCGCCTCGGCTGCTCGGTCAACTGGATCTGGGACCCGGGCACGCTGGACGGCGGTGACGTCCTGAAGGTCGGCGACACGGTGTACGTCGGCCGCGGCGGACGGACCAACGCGGCCGGTGTGCAGCAGCTGCGGGCGGCCTTCGAGCCGCTGGGCGCCCGCGTGGTGGCCGTGCCCGTGACCAAGGTGCTGCACCTGAAGTCGGCGGTGACCGCACTGCCCGACGGCACGGTGATCGGGCACATACCGAAGATCGACCGTCCGTCCCTGTTCCCGGGCTTCCTGTCGGTGCCGGAGGAGTCCGGCGCACACGTGGTGCTGCTCGGCGGCGGCAAGCTGCTGATGGCCGCGAGTGCCCCCAAGACGGCGGAACTGCTGGCCGACCTCGGCCACGAGGTGGTCACGGTGGACATCAGCGAGTTCGAGAAGCTGGAGGGCTGTGTGACCTGCCTCTCGGTGCGCATGCGGGAGCTGTACACCTGATCGGGTGATCCTGTCGCGTCGGCAGCCCCGGGACCTGCGTGTCCCGGGGCTGCTCCGCATGCCTGTGAGCTGGCGTCCAGACGGCTGATCAGCAGTTCTTTACAGACGCCTTAACCTACGGCTTCGTAACCTACGGATTCGTAGCCTACGATCACGTAGGTTCCGGCACCGCTCGCCGGACCGTCCCCGTATCTCCCCCTTTTGTTCGGCGTCCCCCTGGAGTTCCCGTGACGATCACCTCCCCTCACCTCGGCAGCCCGTCCGCCTGGACCGACGCGCGGCTGCTGTACGCACTGGAGGAGGTGGTCGAGCAGGAACTGAACCGGCACCTGCAGGTCGCCAAGGACTGGATGCCGCACGAGTACGTGCCGTGGACCGACGGCCGTAACTTCCCGGGCCTGTTCGAGGACGGGGAGGCCTGGGACAAGGAGCAGTCCAAGGTCACGGAGCTGGGCCGGATCGCCCTGGTGGTCAACCTGCTGACCGAGGACAACCTGCCGAGCTACCACCACGAGATCGCCACGCTCTTCGGCCGCGACGGCGCCTGGGGCACCTGGGTGCACCGCTGGACGGCCGAGGAGGGCCGCCACGGCATCGTGATGCGCGACTACCTGCTCGCCTCGCGCGCGGTGGACCCGGACCAGCTGGAACGTTTCCGCATGGCACACATGAGCGAGGGCTTCGAGTCCGACAACCGGCACTCGATGCTGCACTCGGTCGCCTACGTCGCCTTCCAGGAGCTGGCCACCCGGATCTCGCACCGCAACACGGGCCACCAGTCCGGGGACCCCGTCTGCGACCGCATGCTGGCCCGCATCGCGACCGACGAGAACCTGCACATGGTCTTCTACCGCAACCTGCTCAAGTCGGCCTTCGAGCTGGCCCCCGACCTGACCATGCAGGCGGTCCGGGACGTCGTCGTGAACTTCCGCATGCCCGGCCACGGCATGCCGGGCTTCGAGCGGGCCGCCGCGCAGATGGCGATCGGCGAGGTCTACAACCTGCGCATCCACCACGACGACGTGCTGCAGCCGGTGCTGCGCTTCCTGAAGGTCATGGAGATCGACGGGCTCGGCCCCGAGGGGCGTCAGGCGCAGGAGGAACTCGGCCTGTTCCTGCGCGGGCTGAACGCGGAGGCCCTGAAGTTCGACGAGAAGCTGGCCGCGCGGAAGGCGCGGCTGGCGGCCCGCGCCGGAGGCTGACGCCCGCGTGCCCGGGCGGTCGGCCGGGGTCGTCCCGGACCGCCCAGGGTCATCGCGAACCGCCCAGGGTCGTCCCGGACGCGAGTCGACCCGGGCCGTCGGGGTCGTCGTACGGGAACGGCGGGCGGTGGTACGACGGGCGCCCGCGGTGTCAGCCTGCGGCGGTGCGCCTGATGGCGAGGCGCTCCTTCTCCGACAGGCCGCCCCACACACCGAAGCGCTCGTCGTTGGCCAGCGCGAACTCCAGGCAGGCCGGGCGCAGGTCGCACATCGCGCAGATGCGCTTCGCCTCGCGCACCGAGCTGCCGGGCTCCGGGAAGAAGAAGTCCGGCCCGGTCTGTGCGCACAGCGCCTGCGCCTGCCAGGTGTCGTCGGCCGGGGTGATGGTGTCGAAGTGCATGACCAGGAGCATGCCGCGCGGCGAAAAACGTTCCATCAACGCCGGCTCAACGGCGGTCCCAGGGCCTCCGGCCGCCTCGATGATGCTCCCTCCGGACCGGCGTGCGCACGGCGGCGCGCGGAGCCGGTGCGAAAACCGTGGGAACGCGCGCTGTCACACTGGGTGAGAGCGGAGCCGGTGCGGCGCGTCCCGGAACTCCGGCGGCGATCGTCGGTGGGCGGTGCCAGACTCGGCAGTGCACAGGACGGATCCCTGTCGAGGAGGGCCGAGATGCTCACCACCCGTTTCGTCACCGGTGCCCCCAACTGGATCGACGTCGGCACCCCCGACATGGACGGGGCCACGTCGTTCTACGGCGCTCTCTTCGGCTGGCGGTTCCGGTCGGCCGGGCCGGAGGCCGGCGGATACGGCTTCTTCCAGCTGGACGGCAGGACCGTCGCGGGCGGAATGCAGACCGGCGCCGGACAGGGCCTGCCGGCCTGGACGGTCTACTTCCAGAGCGAGGACGCCCAGGCCACCGCCGAGGCGGCCGAGTCGGCCCACGGCAGGGTGCTGGCGCAGCCGTTGGACGTGATGGGCCAGGGGCGCATGGCGATCCTCGCCGACCAGGCGGGCGTGCCGTTCGGAATCTGGCAGCCCGGCCGGACCAAGGGCGTGGACGTGGCGAACGAGCCGGGCGCGCTGTGCTGGGTCGAGCTGTACACGCAGGACATCGCGGCTGCCGCCGCCTTCTACCACCGGGTGCTCGGTCTGGAGACCTCCGGCGTGCCGTTCCCGGGCGGGACGTACACGTGCGTCAATCCGGCAGGCGGCGGTGACGAGACGATGTTCGGCGGCGTGGTGCCGCTGGCCGACGACCCCATCGAGGCCGGGGCGGGCCCGTACTGGCTGCCCTACTTCGAGGTGGCGGACACCGACGCCGTGGCCGGCCAGGCACAGCGGCTCGGCGGGACGGTGCGGATGCCCGCGACGACGCTGGAGGGCGTGGGCCGCATGGCCAAGCTCGCCGATCCGTACGGGGCCCGGTTCGCGGTGATCACGAGCGAGACGCCGCCGGGCTGAGCCGTCCGGCGGCGGTCACGCGGAGGCACGGCGTATCAGGGTCGTCGGCAGGACGACTCCGTTCGCCGCTGTGTCCGGGGCCCCGGCCGCCGGGCCCGGGCCGTCGCGGTCACCGGACAGGCCCCGGAGCAGCAGGCAGGCCATCAGCCGGCCCATCTCCTCGATGTCCTGACGGACCGTCGTCAGCGGTGGGTCGGCCTGCTCGGTGACCGGCACCATGTCGTCGAACCCGATCACCGCCACGTCCTCGGGCACCCGCCGGCCGCTCGCGCGCAGCACCCGCAGGGCGCCGAGCGCGGTGAGGTCGTTGGCCGCGAACACGGCGTCCACGTCCGGGCAGCGGCCGAGGAGTTCGCGCATGGCGTGTTCGCCACCGCCCGGGGTGAAGTCGCTCTCCACGACCAGCCGGGGATCGCTCTCGCCCAGGACTTCGGCCATGACGTCCCGGTAGCCGTCGAGCCGGTCCACCGCCGAGGTCTGGTCCAGCGCACCGGTGATGTGCGCGATGCGCCGGCGGCCGAGGCCCACGAGGTGCCGTACGGCCGAGCGGGCTCCGCCCCGGTTGTCGCAGTCGACGTACACCGGGCCCGGGTGGGCGTCCGTCCGGGCGGGTCCACAGCCGGCGGTCCGGGGCTCCTCGCCCCAGCCGGGGCGTCCGCCGAACACGGTGGGCACGCCGGCGTCCTGTATGAGTCCGGGCAGCGGGTCGTCCAGGTGCAGCGAGAAGACGAGTGCGCCGTCGACGTGGTTGCCGGCGAGATACCGCGCCACGCGCGCGTGGTCGGCGCGGCCCTCGATGAGGAGCAGCACCAGCTGGTTGTCGTGGGCGGTCAGCTCCTTGCTGATACCGCGCAGCTGGAGGGCGAAGAAGGGGTCGGCGAAGACCCGGGTCTCGGGCTCGGCGATGACGACGGCGACGGCGTCGTGCCGCTTGGTGACCAGGCTGCGCGCGGCCTGGTTGGGCACGTACCCGAGTTCCTCCACGGCCTTGCGGACCCGTTCGGCCAGGACCCCCCGGACCCCGTCCCCGCCGTTGACGACCCGGGAGACGGTCGCCCGGGACACCCCGGCCCGCGCGGCCACGGCCTCCAGTGTGGGACGGGACACTGCCTCGGTCACTGCGGGACTCCTCATCGGCGGCGGGAGATCAGAATAGCCGCGCAGCGCTGCGTCAGAAGGGCCCGGAACGGGGTTGCCCGGCCGTTGTCGGTGGTGTGCGGCATGCTGTGATCCGTGAGCGTGCAGCCGATGGCCGCAGCGCGCGACGCCCCGTCCTGGTCGCGCGTCCGCCGCATCCGGCCGCCACACACCGCCAGCCCGTCCGAGGGGCTCCGCCCCGGTGCGCCGGGGCGGAGCCGTCAGGACGTCTCCTCCCGCCGGGCCCGGCTCGGCTGCACGCGTTTGGGCTCGCCGGGCATCTTCGGATACTCCGGCGGGTACGGCAGGTCGCCCAGGCCGTGGTCGTGCTCGTCCTGGCGGGCCAGTTCGAGCAGGGCGTCCAGGGAGTAGGCGTGGTCGTCCATGTCGGCGTGCACGTCGCCGACTTCGGCGAACCGGGCCGGCATGGTGGCGAGGTCGAAGTCCTGGGGATGGGCGACGCCGACCTCCTCCCAGCGCAGGGGAGCGGAGACGGGCGCGTGCGGGCGGGGGCGTACGGAGTAGGCGGAGGCGATGGTGCGGTCGCGGGCCGTCTGGTTGTAGTCGAGGAAGATACGGCGGCCGCGTTCCTCCTTCCACCACTTGATGGTCACCTGCTCGGGCATCCTGCGTTCCATCTCCCGGCCCACCGCGATCGCGGCGCGGCGCACCTGGGTGAAGGTCCAGCGGGGTTCGATCGGGACGAAGACGTGCAGGCCCCGGCCGCCGGAGGTCTTCGGCCAGCCGCGCAGCCCGCCGAACTCGTCGAGGACCGCACGCAGTTCGTGGGCGGCGTGGACGGCGTCGTCGTAATCGGTGCCGGGCTGCGGGTCGAGGTCGATACGGAGTTCGTCGGGGCTGTCGACGTCGGTGGCGCGCACCGGCCAGGGGTGGAAGGTGAGGGTGCCGTACTGGGCGGCCCACACCACGGCGGCCTCCTCGGTGGGGCACATCTCGTCGGCGCTGCGCCCGCTGGGGAAGGTGATGTGGGCGGTCGGGATCCAGTCGGGCATCCCCTTCGGGGCCCGCTTCTGGTAGAACCACTCGCCGCCGACGCCGTCCGGGTAGCGCTCCAGGGTGGTGGGGCGGTTGCGCAGGGCACGCAGGATGCCGGGGCCGACGGCCGCGTAGTAGCGGGCGAGGTCCAGCTTGGTGAAGCCCCGCTCCGGGAAGAACACCTTGTCCGGGCTGGACAGCCGTACCGTCCGGCCGGCGACCTCCAGTTCCACCGCATCACCCATGCGGCCACGGTAGGCGCACCCCGCACAGCTCGCATACCGGGCGAAGCGGTATGTATGCGAGCAGAATCGGACCATGGATCTGCCCGTCATGCCGCCCGTGAAGCCCATGCTCGCCAAGTCGGTGGCGAAGATTCCGCCGGGCATGCACTACGAGGCCAAGTGGGACGGGTTCCGTTCGATCGTGTTCCGGGACGGGGCCGAGGTCGAGTTGGGCAGTCGTACCGGGAAGCCGTTGACCAGGTACTTCCCAGAGCTGGTCACGGCGCTGAAGGAGCGGGTGCCCGAGCGGTGCGTGCTGGACGGGGAGATCGTGATCGCGCGGGGCGGCCGGCTGGACTTCGACGCGCTGACCGAGCGGATCCACCCGGCGGCCTCCCGGGTGCGGATGCTGGCCGAGAAGACGCCGTCGTCCTTCGTCGCCTTCGATCTGCTGGCCCTGGACGACCACGCTCTGCTCGACGTGCCGCTGACCGACCGCCGCGCGCTGCTGGACCGGGCCCTCGCCGAGGCGACGCCGCCGGTGCACCTGGCGCCGGCGACGACCGACATCGAGGTGGCCCGGCAGTGGTTCGAGCGGTTCGAGGGCGCCGGTCTGGACGGGGTCGTCGCCAAGCCGCTCGACCTGCACTACCGGCAGGACGAGCGGGCCATGTTCAAGATCAAGCACGAGCGGACGGCGGATGTCGTGGTGGCCGGGTACCGCTTCCACAAGAGCGGACCGGTGGTGGGCTCCCTGCTGCTGGGTCTGTACGACGACCACGGCCGGCTCCAGCACGTCGGCGTGTCGGCGGCCTTCGCCATGAAGAAGCGGGCCGAACTGGTGGAGGAGCTGGAGCCGCTGCGCCTGGCGGACGTGTCCGGTCACCCCTGGGCCGCCTGGGCGGACGAGGCCGCGCACGAGACCGCCCGGCTGCCGGGCGCGCCGAGCCGCTGGTCGGGCAAGAAGGACCTGTCGTGGGTGCCGCTCCGGCCGGAGCGGGTGGTCGAAGTGGCGTACGACCACATGGAGAACGGCCAGCGGTTCCGGCACACGGCGCGCTTCCGCCGCTGGCGCCCGGACCGTACGCCGGAGAGCTGCACGTACGCGCAGTTGGAGGAGCCGGTGCGCTACGACCTCGCGGAGATTCTCGGCGAGAAGGACCGCGACTGAGTCACGGCACCCCACGGCACCCCTCAGGGGCGCGTACCGCGACCGGCCCCACGTCGCCCCTACGGCTGCATGAGGATCTTGACGGCGCCGTCCTGCTTGCGCTGGAACATCTCGTACGCGTGCGGCGCCTCGGCCAGCGGCAGCCGGTGCGTGGCGAAGTCCTCGACGCCGAGCGGGTCCTCGTCGGTGAGGAACGGAATGATCTTGTCGCTCCAGGTGCGCACGTTGGCCTGGCCCATGCGCAGCTGGATCTGCTTGTCGAAGAGCGTGAGCATCGGCATCGGGTCGGCCGTGCCGCCGTAGACACCGCTGAGCGAGATGGTGCCGCCGCGGCGGACCAGGTCGATGGCCATGTGGAGCGCGCCGAGCCGGTCGATGCTGAAGCGTTCGGCGAGCGGCCCGCTGAGCTTGCGCGGCATGAGCGCGGTGGCCGTCTGGGCGAGCTTGGCGGCGTGGCTGCCGTGGGCCTCGGTGCCGACGGCGTCGATCACGGCGTCCGGGCCCCGGCCGCCGGTCTCGTCCTGGATCGCATGGACCAGCGCCTTCTCGTCGTCGAAGGCCCTGAGGTCGTACGTCTCCACGCCGCGCCGGTTCGCCCTGGCGAGCCGCTCGGGCACCAGGTCGACGCCGAACACCCGTTCCGCACCGCGGGCCTTGGCGATCCGGCAGGACATGTCGCCGATCGGGCCGAGCCCGAGGACGGCGACGGTGCCGCCGGGCGGGACGGCGGCGTACTCGACCGCCTGCCAGGCGGTGGGCAGCACGTCGGAGAGGTAGACGAACCGGTCGTCGGGCGGGCCCTCGGGCACCTTGATCGGGCCGAAGTGGGCCTGCGGGACGCGCAGGTACTCGGCCTGGCCGCCGGGGACGGCGCCGTACAGCCGGGTGTAGCCGAACAGCGCGGCGCCCATGCCCTCGCCGGTGACCTGGGTGGTCTCGCACTGCGTGGGCAGCCCGGTGTCGCACATGAAACAGTGCCCGCAGGCGATCTGGAAGGGAACCACGACACGGTCGCCGGGCCGTAGGTTCGTCACTTCCGAGCCGACCTCCTCGACGATGCCCATCGGTTCGTGTCCGAGGATGTCGCCGGGGCTCATGAACGGGGTGAGCACCTCGTAGAGGTGCAGGTCCGAGCCGCACAATCCGGTCGATGTGATCCGGATGACGGCGTCCGTGGGTTCCTCGATCCGCGGGTCGGGCACGTCCTCGACCCGGACGTCCCGGTGGCCCTGCCAGGTGACTGCCTTCATGGGGTCGCACTCCCTTGGTCGCGTGTGCCGGCGTCCTGTGCGGTGGCGCCCGGGTACCCGTGCCCACCGGCACCGAATCCCGGCCGGCACGGTCCACGCGGACCGGTCACGCTCATGCGACCGGACGCCGGGTGGGTGGAACAGGTGGAGGGCAGCCCGCCGGGCTTCGCCGGCGGGCGGTGTGAGGGGTGTTCGTACCGGCGCGGTGAGGACGCGGTCAGCCCTGTGCGGCCAGCGGCTCGGCCGGGTTGCGCAGGGCCTCGGCCGCGTCCGCGACCCGGCGGATGAGGTCGAAGAACACGGTCTGTTCGTCGGCGGAGAGCGGGGCGAGGAACACCTGGTTCATCCTGGCGGTGCGCACGCTCAGCTTGCGGTGGCTGCGCAGCCCCTCGTCGGTGAGGCGGAGCAGGAAGCGGCGGCCGTCCTGCGGGTCCCGCGCCTTGTCCAGCAGCCCTCGGCGGCCGAGCCGGCTGATCACCTCGGCGATGGTCGAGCGGTCCAGGCCCACCCGCTCCCCCACGGCCCGCTGGTCGAGCCCCGGCTCGGCGACGAGGGCGTTCAGCACGGCGAACTGCGGCGAGGTGATCTCCTCCGAGACCATCGTGTTCCACAGCAGGTAGTGCGCCTGCTGGAGCCGCCGGGCCAGATACCCGGGATGGGCGGCGAGGTCCACCGCGGCCATGTGCGCTCCCCTGGTCGGTTCGTTGGTGCACTGAACGATACCCACCGCTCACGGCGGTGTCTCACCTCGGCTGCTCGCATCTCCCCAGTCCTTGACGGCCCGAACCTCCGGTGGCAGCGTGAGCAGCACCTCGCCGAAATGGTCAGTGCGCTGATTAATTGAAGAGATGAGGCTTACGGATGGACAAGGTGGTCCCTACGGCCGCGGAGGCGGTGGCCGATGTGCCGGACGGCGCGTCGCTCGCCGTCGGCGGGTTCGGGCTGAGCGGCGTGCCCGACGTGCTGATCGAGGCGCTGTACGAGCGCGGCGTCGGCGGGCTGAGCGTGGTGTCGAACAACTGCGGGGCCATGGAGTCCGGGCTGGCGGTACTGCTGGCCGCCGGGCGGATCGCCCGGGTGACCGGCTCCTACATCGGCGCCAACAAGGAGTTCGCCCGCCAGTACCTGGCCGGCGAACTGGAGGTGGAGTTGATCCCGCAGGGCACTCTGGCCGAGCGGCTGCGGGCCGGCGGCGCCGGGATACCCGCCTTCTACACCCCGGCCGGGGTCGGCACCCAGGTCGCCGAGGGCGGACTGCCCCTGCGGTACGACGGCTCCGGCGGAGTGGCGCTGGCCTCGCCGCCCAAGGAGGTACGGGAGTTCGACGGCGAGGAGTACGTGCTGGAGCGGGGCATCCGTACCGACTTCGGGCTGGTCCGCGCCGCGCGCGGGGACCGGCACGGGAATCTGGTGTTCAACAAGTCGGCCCGGAACTTCAACCCCCTGGCCGCCATGGCCGGCCGGATCACGATCGCGGAGGTGGAGGAGCTGGCCGAGCCCGGCGAGATCGAGCCGGACGCGGTGCACCTCCCGGGGATCTTCGTGCAGCGGGTCGTGGCGCTCACCCCGGGGCAGGCGGCGGACAAGCGCATCGAGCAGCGGACGGTGAGCAGCTGATGGCCTGGACACGAGAGGAGATGGCCGCCCGCGCGGCGCGAGAGCTGCGGGACGGGCAGTACGTCAATCTGGGCATCGGCCTGCCGACGCTGATCCCGAACCACCTGCCGCCGGGCGTGGAGGTGGTCCTGGAGTCGGAGAACGGCATCCTCGGCACCGGCCCGTATCCCACCGAGGAGGAGATCGACCCGGACCTGATCAACGCCGGCAAGGAGACCGTGACGGTCCTGCCGGGCGCCTCCTTCTTCGACTCGGCGCTGAGCTTCGCGATGATCCGGGGCGGGCACATCGATGTGGCCGTGCTGGGGGCGATGCAGGTGTCCGCGGGCGGGGACCTCGCCAACTGGGCGGTCCCCGGAAAGCTGATCACCGGGATCGGCGGCGCGATGGACCTGGTGCACGGCGCGCGCAGGGTCGTCGTCGTCATGACGCACACCGCGAAGGACGGCTCCCCGAAGATCCTGGAGCAGTGCACGCTGCCGCTCACGGGCAAGGCGTGTGTGAACCGGGTCATCACGGACCTGGCGGTGCTGGACGTCACGGAGACGGGGCTCGTCCTGCTGGAGACCGCGCCCGGAGTGAGCGTCGAGGACGTCGCCGCCCGCACCGCCGCCGGCCTGACTGTCGCCGAGAACGCGCAACGGCCCGTGGAGAACGCGGCACGGTCCGTCGCGGAGAACGCGCTGTGAACCCAAAAGCGGCAGGTGTGCCCGTGCCTCTCACCCAGCAGCACGTCGACCGGGAGATCGCGGCCGGGCACACCGCCCACCAGAAGCGGGTCGCCGGCGGCGCGCCCGTCGAACAGCCGAGGTCCTGCGCGTGCACCCCGCCGCGATGCGCCGCAGCCTCGGCATCACCCGGGGCCTGATCGTGTCGGAACGGCTGTCCGCCGCCCTCGGCTCCGTTCTCGGCCGTACCCGCGCCGCGGCGCTGCTGCCCGAGCCGGCCCGCCGCGCCCGGGCCGAAGACCGCCCGCTGCGCGAACTGCTCGCGGAACAACGAGAGTTGGACGGCATCGACCTGGCCGCTCGTTCCCGCCTCGCCCGGACCGGCGGCCGGCACTGTGCGGCTGCCGGCCGCGGGCCGCGCGCTCAGCGCAAGCCGCGGCCCGTCTCCAGCACTTCTCGTGCCTGGGCGACCAGTCCCTCGGCACCGCAGGAGCGGGCGAGGTCCAGGCCGCGGTTGAGTTCCGTGACCGAGCGGGCGGCGATGCCGTACTCGACGCGGGCCGCCGCGTGCTCGTACTGGCAGGGCGAGGCCTCCAGGTACGTGACGGCCTGAGCGGCGAGCTGGACCTGGCGCTGACCCGTCTCCAGGGCGGCGGCGCAGCGCAGGGCCTCGCCGATGGCGGTGTCCGTGCCGAACCGTTCGGCCTGCCGGCGGGCATCGGCCGCGAGCTGGGCGGCCCGGGCCGGGTCCGAGCCGGCGAGGGCCTTGGCGAGGTCGATGGACCAGGGCGCGAGGACGGGATTGTGCCCGCCGCGCGAGGTGGCCGTCTTCTCGGCGGCCTCCAGCTCGTTGATGCCCTCCTCGGTGCGGCCGACGGCGAGCAGCAGCCGGCCGCGCACGGAACGGATGTCGGGCAGCACGATGGTGGACGGGTAGGGCGGCGCAAAACCGTACTGTCCGGCGACCGACCAGGCTTCGTCCACCCGGCCCCGGGCGAGCAGCGTGTCGACCAGTCCGCAGGTGGACGACCAGTACAGCGGCAGGCGGCGGCCGACGCGTTCGGCGAGCACCAGGCCCTCGCGCAGGGTGGACTCGGCGTCGCGCAGCCGGCCCTGCCTGCGGTAGGCGAGCCCGAGGAAGGCGTTGGCCAGGGAGAGGTGGCCGCCGCGCCAGCCGGCTCCGGTGTAGACGCGCCGGGCCTCGGCGAACAGGCTCTCGGCACGGTCCAGCCGGTCGGCATAGGCGTACGCGCTGCCGAGCATCATCAGCAGCTCCATGCCCCACTCGGTGTCGGTCCAGCCGAGGCCTGGCGCGAGGCGGCCGTTGACGAGGGCACGGTCGCACAGTTCGAGCACCTCGTCGGCGCTCTCGCCGTGGGTCATCGCGTCGAAGCCGCGCAGGATCAGCAGGGCGCGTTCGGCGTTGTCGCGGCCGGTGCAGGTGTTCGCCAGTTCGGCGAGGCGCCGGGAGCGGGCCGGGGAGACGGTCTCGCCGTGGATGTTCTCCCACATGAATTGGAAGGCCTGCAGCCGCATCCGGACGGGGCTCGACTCGTGCCGTGCGGCTTCGGCCTCGACCGTGCGGACGGCCTCCTCCAGCTGGTCGTTGTGGAGCAGCGCCTGGGAGAGGCGGACCACGGCGTCGACGCGCTCGTTCCCGTCGAGGCCGGGCATGGCGAGCGCACTCTGCAGGTGGTCGAGGGTGACCGCGGGGTTGGTCAGGAGGGTGGCGCAGCCGAGTTCGTAGAGGACGTGTGCGTGCACCTCGGGGACCGGCGGCTCCTCCAGGGCGCGTTCCAGGCAGCGGCGGGCCGCGTCGGGCGCGCCGACGGCGAGGTGTTCGCGGGCGGCCTCGCGCAGCTGCTCGACGAGTTCCTCGTCGTCGTCCGGGTGCACCTTCAGCAGGTGCCGGGCGGCCTCGGCCGCGCTGCGGCCCATCTCGGTGATGAGCTGCGCGGCGACGCCGTGCATGGCGGTGCAGACGCCGGGCGGGATGGAGTTGTAGACCGCGGTGGCGATGAGCGGGTGGACGAACTCCAGCCCGCCGTAGACGGGTTCGGTGCCGACGGCCGGGTCGGGTCCGGTGAGGATGCGGGCGGTGCAGAGCAGTTCGGCGCAGCGCCCGGCCAGTTCGTCGTTCATGGTGGCGAGGCGGGCGACCATCTCGACGGAGATGCCGGTGCCGAGGATGGCGGCGGCCCACGCGAACCGGGTGGCTTCCAGACCGAGGCCCTTGAGCCGGTCGACCAGTCCGCCGCCGCGGGCCGCACGGTTGAGGGCGCGCAGTTCGGCGGCCTGCGCCTCGACGGGCTGGAGTTCGCTGTCCTGCACCTTGGCGAGGAGTTCGACGGTGTCGTAGGGGTTGCCGCCGGTGACGGCCCAGACCTCGCGGCAGAACGGGTCGTCGGCGTGCCGGCCGAGGGTGGCGCGGGTGAGCCCGGCAGCGGCGTCCGGGGTGAGGGCGCTGAGGTTGTGGACGGGACGGCCCGCGGCGGCGGCCACCGCCTCGAGGTGCCGGGCACTGTCCCCGCTCACCTCGCCGGGCCGGCGGGCGACCACGACGAGGACCGAGACGTCGTCCAGGCGTTCGGCGAACGCGGCGAGCCAGCGCAGGGTCTCCTGGTCGGCCCAGTGCGCGTCGTCGAGGAGCAGCACCAGCGGCCATTCGCGGCGGGCGAGCCGGCGCACGGCGGCGACGAGCCCGTCGCAGACGTACTGCGGGTCGGCGTTGCCCTCCTGAGGGTCGGCTATACCGAGGGCGGGGCCGGCGATGTCGTACCAGTCGCCGAGGTACTCGCGGGCTTCCTCGGGCATCAAGGACAGCAGTGCGGGCTGGAGCAACTGCCGTACCACGTTGAACGGGACGGACTTAAGCGTCTCGGCGCCGCGGGCGGACCAGACGGTGCAGCCGCGGTGTTCGGCGATCCGGCGCAGCTCGCTCAGCAGCGCGGTCTTGCCGAGTCCCGCCTCGCCCCGGAACACCAGCAGGCTGCCCGCGGACGACTGGTCGGCACACAGGACGTCGAGTGCCTGCCTGGCGGTGTCGATCTCGGCGTCCCGCTCCCACAGGGAAGCCGAGGCAGCCGCCGGCGGCCGTCCCTCCGTCATCCCGTTACCTCCCCAGGTCGCCCGAATGACGTACAGAGCACGAGCGTAGCCGCCCGGTCGGGCGTGTGGTGGCAGGTCGTGCACGCAGTTGCCCGGGCGGGTGAAAGAGGGGCCCGGCAGGCGACGCGGAGGCCGCTGCGACCAGCGGACGGAGCGTCAACCGAGTCCTCCGCCCCCTCCCGGGGCCGCGGCAGGGGGCCGGGCGGGAGGAACTGCGCGGAGATTCCGGGCGAAAGGGTGCGGTCCGCAAGGCCGGCGGCGGATCCGGTCATCCCGCTTGCACCGTCGCCTCATACGGTGGGGCCATGACGCAGGTGACTCCCCCCGGGTGGTACCCCGACCCCGGGCAGACGAACGACGGTCCGCCCACCGAGCGCTGGTGGGACGGCACGGCCTGGACGGACCGGACCCGCCCCGCCGGGACGGCTGCCCAGTGGGGTCCCCCGGCACAGCCACTGCCCGCCGGTCCGGGGCAGCCGCTGCCGGCGGGCCCGGGGCAGCAGGCCGGCCCGGTGCCCGCCGCTCCGGCGGGGTTCGGCGCGCACCCGGGGTACCCGGCGTATCCCGCTCCTCCGGCGGCCGGGCCCCGGCGCGGACTGCGCAACGGCATAGCCGTCGCGGTGACGGCCGCGGTACTGGTGTGCATAGGGGTCGGCGTGTACGCCCTCACCGAGGACGACGGCGGCACCGGCGGCCGGGCGGGGTCGCAGCAGGGGCCGGGAGGCGGGCAGGACGGCGGCCGGGGCGGACCGTTCGGCGGGCCCGACGGCTCGGGCGGGACCGGGGACTCCGGAGGTTCGGGGGGTTCCGGCGGCTCAGGAGGTTCGGGGGGCTCGGACGGCTCCGGCGGCGCCTCGCCGTCCCCGGGTCAGTCCGCGCCGCCGGAGATCAAGGGCGGCGGCACGGTGCACGATGGGGTCAACGGCGTCAGCCTGCCGGTGCCGAAGGGCTGGACCGGGCAGGCGACCCGCGTCGGCGCACAGGTGGAGTCCGGCGACACCTACACGTGCCCGGGTGACTCGGCCAAGACGTGCAACGCGGGCGGCGCCTACACGGTCCCGGCCGAGAGGCTGGGCATCACGGCCGGCACGGCCGAGCAGGTCGCCAAGGCGGACATCGCGGCCAACGCCGAACTGGCGTACGGCAGTACCGCCTACGGCAGCATCACCAGGCACGAGGTGCTGGCCTCCGAGGCCGTGACGGTGGCGGGGCAGAAGGGCTATCTGGTGCGCTGGAAGGCGGTCACCAGCAAGGGCGCCGACGGCTACGCGGAGTCGGTCGCGTTCCCGTCCCCCGGCGACGCCCGGCGGATGGTCGTGGTGCGCTTCGGCGTGGACGTCGGGCAGAAGCAGTCCGTCATGGACGAGATCCTGAAGGGGATCAAGGTCTCGTCCGGGGGCGGGAGCGGCCAGAACGTCTGAGAAAGCGGACCGGCCGGATGGGATTCCCCTCCGCTCAAGAGGAACCCCACCCGGCCGGGGGTGCGCGCCGCCCCCGTCCCCACGGTGCGGCGCGGGCAGGTCACCGTTCAGTCATCCCGTGAACGGCGGCCTGGGTCTCAGGTCAGCCCGAGTGCGGGCAGCACGGCGGCCTCCACGAATCGGGCGAGGTAGTCGGAGTCGGCGTACTCGCCGCAGAGCACCGGCCGCACGCGCAGGACGCCGAACATCATGGCGGGCACGTACTCCACCGCCGGGTGGCCCGCCCGGATCTCGCCCCGGGCCACGCCCCGCGCGAGCATCTCCTGCAGCGCGGCGATCTCCGGGTCGACCAGCGCCTCGCGCAGCGCCCGGGCCAGTTCCTGGTCCGAGGTCACCGCATGTCCCAGTGCCTGGAGCAGCTTGGTGTCCTTGCCCGACCAGTCACCCGCGGCCCGCGCGGCCTGGCGCAGGTCCTCGGCGAGCGATCCGGTGTCGATGCCGGCGAACCGCACCCGGCGGCTGGCACGCAGCGCGGCCGCCACGAACTGCGGCTTGGTCTTCCACTGCCGGTAGAGCGTGGACTTGCTGCACCGGGTGCTGGCCGCGACGCCCTCCATGGTGACGGATTCGTAGCCGCACTCACGGATCTGTTCCAGCACGGCGTCGAAGAACTCCCGCTCACGCTCGGGCGTGATCTTGGAGCGGCGCGAGGCGACGACCGTCTCCGGTTCGTCCGCGGCCTGCGACGTCATGTGCTGCTTCCCCTCTCTGGTGCCTGTTCTCCAGTGTGTCGCACATCAATCGATACGCCAGTGTACCGGTACTCAGCCGTATCGGTACACTGGCGTATCGGTACGACAACGTATCGATGGGTTGCCCGCACCGGCGACCCGCACGCACCACCGCGCACCACCACATGAACCACCAAACGCACCACCACACGCACCACCGTCAGCGAAGGGGCCGGGGGATGAATGCCCGAACCGAGCCTGCGGAGGCGGAAGCGGAGCCGGAGACTTCGGCACGCCCGCCTCTGATACGTGAGTTCCTGCTGGTCGCCGGATTGTTCCTGGTCTACAAGCTGGGCCGGCAGCTGGCGACCGGCCATACCGCGCAGGCGTTGCACAACGCCCGCCGGGTGTGGCACCTGGAGCGGGTCGCGCATCTCCCCCACGAGAACGCCGTGCAGTCCGCACTGCTGCACGGCGACCCCCTCGTCCACCTGGCGAACACCTACTACGCGACCGTCCACTTCCCGGCCACGCTCGCCTTCCTGGTCTGGCTGTATCTGCGGCGGCCCGCGCACTACGTCTGGGCCCGGCGGGTCCTCGCGGCCGTCACCACGGCCGCCCTCGTGCTGCCGTTCACCTTCCCGCTGGCCCCACCGCGGATGCTCACCGGCACCGGCCTGGTGGACACGGCCCGCCTCTACGGCCCGTCCGTGTACGGCCCGCCGTCCAGCGACCACCTGTCCAACCAGTTCGCGGCGATGCCGTCGCTGCACTTCGGCTGGGCGCTGATGGTGGCGATCGGCCTGATGGCGGCCACCCGGTCCCGGTGGCGCCCGCTGTGGCTGCTGCACCCGCTGATCACCCTGCTGGTGATCGTCGGCACGGCGAACCACTACTGGCTGGACGCGATCGTCGCCACGGCCATGCTCGGCCTGGCCCTCGCCGTCATCCATCCGCCGCGGCGCACGGCCGTCACGGCCGTGCACGGCACCGGCCGGCTCACCGCACCCGAGCCCGTCCTGGCGGGAGCGGGCCGATGAGCGCCGCAGCCCTGGCCGCCCTCGCCCTGTCCCTCGTGTCGGCCGTGGCCTACGCCCTGGCCGCCGTCGCCCAGGAACGCCTCGCCTCGCGCAGCGCCGGCACCGGTCTGGTGCGGCTGCTGGGCACCGGCGCCTGGTGGTCGGCGGTCGGGCTGAACGGCGCCGCCGCACTGCTGCACGTCGTCGCCCTGAAGTACGGCCCGCTGACCGTCGTCCAGCCGCTGGGCGCGCTCACCCTGGTGGCTGCCGTGCCGCTGGGGGCGCGGGCGGCCGGGCGGCTGGTCAGTGCGGTGGAGTGGCGCGGTACGGCGCTGACCCTGCTCGGGCTCGCCGGGCTGCTGGTCGCCGCCTCCGGGCCGGCGCCCGCCCGGGTGCTGTCCCTGACGGAGGCCCTGGCGGTCGCCGGTACGACCGCCGCGGCGATCGGCCTGCTGTCCCGGCCCGGCGCCCGGCCGGGTCTGCGGCACGCCACCGCGTCCGGCTTCGCGTCCGGTGTCGCCTCCGCCCTCACCCAGACGGTGACCGTGGCGGCCACGGACCGCTCGGGACCGGTGCTGAGCACCGAGGTGATCGTGGTCGCCGTACTGGTCGCCGCGTTCGCGGTATGCGGGCTGCTGCTGTCGCAGACGGCCTACCGCGGCGGCCTCGGCGCCCCGCTGGCCGTGGTCACGCTCGCCAACCCGGTGGCAGCCGCGGTGATAGGTCTCACCCTGCTCGGACAGGGGCTGCAGGGCGGTGCCGCCGGGGTGCTGCTGGCCGTGGCCGGCGCGGGACTCGCCGCGTGCGGGGTGGTGCTGCTCACCCGGGCGACCCCCGGAACCGGCTGCGCCGCGCCGTCCGGCGAGCACGACCAGCTCGACCAGCACGACGAGCACCCGGTGGCGGCCGTGCTGGCGCTGGAGCCCGCGACGGCCACGGCCGAACCGGCGCTCGTGCCGCGGCAGAAGGACCAGCCGGGGCATCTCACGGCCCTGTGAGCACACACGGAAGCGGCCGGTGCACGGGAGCGATCCACGCGCACCGGCCGCCGTCGCCGTACGATCCCGGGCCGGTCAGCCCCAGCCCCGCGCGTCCTGCTTGAGGGCGGTGTCGACCGTCAGTGCCGTCGCCACCACGAGGCTCAGCAGCGGCTCGGGCAGCTGATAGTGGATCTGCAGCACGTAGTTGTCCGCAGTCGTGAACAGCGTCTTGGCGAGGCCTTCCCAGGTCTTGGTGATCCGGGCGACCTCGTTGTCCGCGTGGTCGACGATCGCGAAGTTCCAGGCCCGCCAGTTCTCCGCCTTGATCGCGCCGACCTGCTGGCCGTTCGCCATCATCGCGAAGTTGATCTTGCCGATCATGTTCTTCTGGACGATCTCGCCGATCTGCGAGCCGTCGGGGCGGCTCACGATCACCCGGGACTTGAAGATCTTCGCGGGCCGGGTCAGCAGCAGCTGCGGCTGACCGTGGGCGTCGCGGATCTCCAGCTTGTGGGTCAGGAACTGGTCGAGGCTGGAGACGAAGCGCAGGATCTTGCGCAGCACGCCCTGGCCGACCTGGGTGACCGAGCCGATCTCACGGCCGCTCTGATCCATGACCTTGTACTCGTTGGTCAGCTCGATCAGCTTGGCCTTCTGGTTCACGACCAGGACGGGCTCGGTGAACAGGGTGCCGCCGCCGGGGCCGCCGGCCGCGACGCCGGCCTGCTTCTGTACCTGGCGCTGCACCTTGGCGTCGCCGGTCTGCTGCTGGGGGAAGGAGGCCTGCTGGGCAGGGGCCTGCTGCGGCGGAGCCTGCCCGGCGGGCTGCTGGGCCGGGTTGGTGTGCTCGGTCCACTGCGTGCCGTCCCAGTAGCGGAGCGTCTGGGCCGCCCCGTGCGGATCCGGGTACCAGCCTGCAGGAGTGTTCGATTGCGTGGTCACCGGGGCACACTACCCTGCTCTGACCGGTACCTGACCAGCCCGTACGGAGCGGTCTTCATCGCCCGTTCACCCCGTCACGATCGCCGGGTCGCTGACGCCGGGCAGCCCGTTCTCGACGTGACCGGCGAAGCCGCGCAGGAAAGCCGGGTCGGCGTCGCAGGTGACGGTCAGGTCGTACCAGCGCTTGCTCGCCGCCAGAGCGACCGTCTGCTTCACGGTCGCGCCCGGCCGGACGGACACCGTGACGGGGCTGCCGCCGTAGCCGTCGGCCACCTTCAGGCTCACCGTGCCGGAGCCCTTGTTGGTGAAGGTGAGTTCGACGTCCTCGCCGACGTGACGGGCCCTGACCTCGGGGCCGGCCACCTTGTTGCGGCCCTTGAAGACGCGCAGGAAGCCGTTGGGGCCGTGCACGGCCAGGTCGTAGTTGCCGCCGGAGTAGACCGAGTTCCAGGTGTCGGCGAGCGTCTTGCCGGCCTCCGTGGTGTACGTCCAGGGGCCGTCGGTGCGGCTGTTGGACGTGACGAGGAAGGCCGCGCCCGCGTTCGCCCCCGAGGCGAACGTGAGCGTGAACTTGCCGGCCGTGGTGTCCGCCGCACCGTCCACCACCGGGGCGTACTTCAGCGGGCGGGTCGGGCGGCTGCCGGGCTCCTGCTTGGGCAGGGAGGGGGTGGCGGGCGGCTTGGGCACGTAGTCCGGGTGACGGTCGTGGTCGGGGGGCAGGTAGCCGGCCGTGGAGGGCAGCGCCACCGGCGCGATGTCCTGGCGGGAGAAGTCGAAGGCGCTGGTCAGGTCGCCGCATATGGCGCGCCGCCACGGCGAGATGTTGGGCTCCTGGACACCGAAGCGGCGCTCGACGAACCGGATGATCGAGGTGTGGTCGAGGGTCTCGGAGCAGACGTAACCGCCCTTGCTCCACGGCGAGACGACCAGCATCGGCACCCGCTGGCCGAGCCCGTAGGCACCGGCGACATGGCTGCTGTCGCCCTTGAACAGGTCCAGCGTCGGGGCGACCGTCGACTTGCCCTGGGCGGCGGAGGCCGGCGGGTAGGGCGGGACGAGGTGGTCGAAGAAGCCGTCGTTCTCGTCGTAGGTGATGAACAGCGCGGTCTTGCCCCACACCTCGGGGTTCGAGGTGAGTGCGTCCAGCACCTGCGAGACGTACCAGGCACCGTAGTTCGCGGGCCAGTTGGGGTGCTCGGTGAAGGCCTCGGGGGCGACGATCCAGGAGACCTGGGGCAGCCGGTCCGCCTGGACGTCGGCCTTCAGCCGGTCGAAGTAGCCCTCGCCCTTGCGGGCGTCCGTGCCGGTGCGGGCCTTGTCGTACAGCGGGTCGCCGGGCTTGGCGTTGCGGTACTTGTTGAAGTACAGGAGCGAGTTGTCGCCGTAGTTGCCGCGGTAGGCGTCGTTGATCCAGCCCCAGCCGCCGGCCGCGTCCAGGCCGTCGCCGATGTCCTGGTAGATCTTCCAGGAGACCCCGGCCTGCTCCAGGCGCTCGGGGTACGTCGTCCAGCCGTAGCCCTTCTCGTCGTTGCCGAGGACCGGACCGCCGCCCTTGCCGTCGTTGCCGGTGAAGCCCGTCCACATGTAGTAGCGGTTGGGGTCGGTGGAACCCATGAACGAGCAGTGGTAGGCGTCGCAGACGGTGAAGGCGTCCGCGAGGGCGTAGTGGAAGGGGATGTCGTCACGCGTCAGGTACGCCATCGTGGTCGAGCCCTTGGCGGGCACCCACTTGTCGTACTTGCCGTTGTTGACGGCGGTGTGCGTGTCGTTCCAGCCGTGCGGGAGGTCCTGGAGGAAGGCCAGACCCAGGTCGTCGGCGTCCGGGTGGAAGGGCAGGACGTCCTTCGTGCCGTCGGACTGCTTCCAGACGGACCGGCCGTTCTGCGTGACCGCACGAGGGTCACCGAAGCCGCGGACGCCCCGGAGGGAGCCGAAGTAGTGATCGAAGGAACGGTTCTCCTGCATGAGGACGACGATGTGCTCGACGTCGTCCACCGATCCTGTGCGGTAGACGGCGGGCAGGGCCGCCGCGCGCTGGATACTGCTGGACAGTGCCGTGAACGCCGTGGTGGCGCCGGCAAGTTGGAGAAAGCGCCGCCGGTTGACCTCGGGCATGGGTGAGGGTCCTCTCGTCCTGACGTACGGGATGCCGTCACATGACGGAATCTGCGCGGAGCGAGTGTTCCAAGAGCAGCAAACGTCAGGGAAGGGTCTGGTGTCGCCGATGTGAAACTCGGCGGTCCGTGCGGTGCGGGTACGGCGGTGCGCTCCTGGCCCCGGGAGGGGGCCAGGAGCGCACGGGAGGCACGTCAGGGCGTCTGATACGCCTCCACCTCGCTGAACTGACCTGCCGGCCAGCCGGTGTTGGCGCTCACGGTCAGGCGCAGGTGGCGCAGGTTCGTGCCGCTGGGCAGCGACACGGTCGCGGTGTTGCCGGTGGCCGGGTCGAAGCGGTAGCCCTGCGCGCCCACGACGGTCGAGTAACCGGAGCCGTCGGTGCTGCCGAGTACCGTGATGGTCTGGGTACGGGCGCCCCAGGCCGAGGACGGCGGCAGCTTCAGCACCAGGCGGCGCACGGAGTAGGAGGAGCCGAGGTCGACGGTCCAGGACTGCGGGAAGGCGTTGTTGGCGGACTCCCAGTACGAGTTCGCGTCACCGTCGGCCGCCTTGCCCGGCGTGTAGACGTCCTGGGAGCCGGTCGCGGAGGCCGGGCGGCCCTTGGCGAGGTTCCGGTTCGGGTCGGGGTCGGGGTTGCCCTGTCCGGGCTGGGGCCAGGTGGAACAGTCCGCCCAGGTACCGGACCAGCCGGAGTTGCCGCCGCCGTCGGTGAGCGCGAACGAACCGGAGTTCGCCGGGTAGGGGCAGTTGTAGACGCCGGCCGCCCCGACCTGGGTCGCGGTGACGTTCTTGAAGGTGGCCGCGCCCTGCGCCTCGGCCTGGACCACGACCGTACCGGTGTTCCGCACGGTCGCGCCGGTCACGTCGACGTTCTTCACCGCGTAGCCGCGCCCGCCGCCCGAGACGAACTCGAACGCGCTGTACGGGCTGTCGAGGATGGTGGTGTCGGTGATGTCGACGTTCGCGTTGACGGCGCTGTCGTAGGAGTCGACGCGCAGCGCGCCCATCGGGTGGTTCCAGTTGGGGTTCATCGCGCCCGCACGGACGAGCGTGTTGCCGTCGACCGTGATGGTGCCGGCGAGCGGGTGGAAGGGGTCGAGGAACTTCTGGTTGGAGATGGCGATGCCGCTGCCGAGGGCGTTGGTGTCGGAGATCAGGTTGTTGCGCACGGCGATGTCGGTGCCGCCGTAGACGGCGATGCCGTTGGCGAGGTTGGGCTGCGAGATGGTGTTGTTCTCGAAGCTGGAGTCGGTGTCCGGGGCGTAGAGCGACCACATGGCGAGGGAGTCGTCGCCCTGGTTGCGCAGGAAGTTGTTGCGGACGCGGACGCCCTTGGCGGAGCCGTTGAGGTTGAGGCCGTCGGCGGTGGTGTCGAGGATGCGGCTGTTCTCCACCACCAGGTTGTCGTTGTTGCCCATGAGCCACAGGCCGACCTTCAGGTGCTGCAGCCACATGCCGGAGACCGACGAGTCCGGGCCCAGGGAGCCGTTGACGAAGTTGTCGGGGTTGGAGTCGACGCGTTCGGTGACCTCGCCCATGACCGCGAAGTCCTTGATGTGGACGTTCCCGGAGGAGCTGGACTGGTCGATGAAGCGGGAGGTGTGCACGACCGAGTACCAGCTGCCGGCGCCCTGCAGGGTCACGTTCTGCACGCCGCTCAGGGAGGAGGTGATGCGGTAGTCACCCGGCGGGATCCAGACCGTCCCTCCCCGGGCGGCGGCGATGGCGTCCCGGAACGCCTGGGTGGAGTCGCCGTTGCCGCTGGGGTCGGCGCCCTTGGAGACGACGGACACCGAGCCGGCGGGCCGGCCCGCGGCCGCGGCCACCTGCTCGAGGTCGGCGACGTCGACGGTGACCTGGACGCCCGCCGCCTCGACGGCCACCTTGTCGCCGGCGTGGACGGTCTGCCCGAGCAGCAGCCGGGTGTTGTCGAAGAAGTGGTGTGTCTTCGCGCCGGGGATCCAGCCGGTGTCGATGTACGAGTACTTGGCGGTCACCGGGAGCGTCTTGGCGAGCCTGGTGCCGTTGACGTACACGTTCAGCGCGCCGGACTGGCCGTCCGGGACGCTGTAGGCGATGTTCAGCGCGTCGGCCGTGCGCGGCGCGGTGAACTCCACCCGCTGTCCGGCGGAGAGCCGGACGGCCTGGCGGCCGGAGGCTTCCGAGGCGAGGGTGCCCTGGGTGTAGTCGGGTCCGATCCTCGTGCCGCCGGTGGTCGCCGACTCGGCCTCCACCGAGGTGAACGGGAGCGTGGCGCCCGCTGCCGCGTGGGCGGCCGGGGCGACGGTGACGAGCATGCCGGCGGCGAGGGCGACGACCGCCCCGATGGCGGGCATGCGCCTGACATGTCTGGCGGTGCTGCGGTGCATGTGCTGATCCCTTCGTGGTGGGGGTGCGTGGGATAGCAAGGTGCGTACGGGCGGAACTCAGGCGCGCAGCCAGGCCGCCGTGTCCTGCGGCAGCCGGCCCGAGCCGTCCAGGGGGCCGCTGCCGAGCAGGAGCCGGGAGTGCGCGGGGAGTTCGAAGGGCGTGGGCGCGAGGTTGACGACGCACAGCACTCCGTCCGCGCGGGAGAAGGCGAGCACGCCGTCGGGGGCGGGCAGCCAGGTCAGGGGGCCGTCGCCGAACTCCGGACGGAGGGAGAGGGCCGTTCGGTAGAGGTTGAGCACGGAGTGGGGGTCCTGCCGCTGGCGGTCGACGGCGTACGAGGGCCAGTCGGCCGGCTGCGGCAGCCAGGGCTCCTCCCGGGAACCGAATCCCGCGTACGGCAGGCCGGCGGCCCATGGCAGCGGCACCCGGCAGCCGTCGCGGCCGGGGTCGGTCCCCCGGGAGCGGAGGTACATCGGGTCCTGGATGCGGTCGGCCGGGATCTCGGCCTCGGGCAGGCCCAGTTCCTCCCCCTGGTAGAGGTACACCGCGCCGGGCAGGGCCAGGGAGAGCAGGGCGGCGGCCCGCGCCCTGCGGGTGCCGAGCGCCGGATCGGCCGGCGTGCCGAAGGCCTTGGTGGCGAAGGCGAAGGCGGTGTCCTCGCGGCCGTAGCGGGTGACCGTGCGGGTGACGTCGTGGTTGCACAGCACCCAGGTGGCCGGGGCGCCGACGGGCTCGTGCTCGGCGAGGGTGGTGTCGATCGAGGTGCGCAGCCGGGTGGCGTCCCAGGGGCAGGACAGGAAAGAGAAGTTGAAGGCGGTGTGGAGTTCGTCGGGGCGCAGATAGCGGGCGAAGCGCTCGGGGTCGGGGAGCCAGACCTCTCCGACGAACACACCGTCGTACTCGTCCGCCACACGCCGCCAGGAGCGGTAGATGTCGTGCAGCTCGTCGCGGTCCACGAAGGGGTGCGGCTCCGGGTGCGCGGCGAGGTCGGGGAGGTCCGGGTCCTTGGCGAGGAGGGCCGCCGAGTCGATGCGGACGCCGGCGGCACCCCGCTCGAACCAGAAGCGCAGGATGTCCTCGTGCTCCTGGCGGACCGCCGGGTGGGCCCAGTTGAGGTCGGGCTGTTCGGGGGTGAACAGGTGCAGGTACCAGTCGCCGTCGGGCAGCCGGGTCCACACCGGTTCGGTGGAGCCGGCGAACTGCGACGGCCAGTCGTTCGGCGGGAGTTCGCCCCGCGCGCCGCGGCCGGGCCGGAAGTGGAACAGCTCGCGCTCCGGGCTCCCCGGCCCGGCGGCGAGCGCCGCCCGGAACCATGGGTGCTGGTCGGAGACATGGTTGGGCACGATGTCGACGATCGTCCGGATGCCCAGCTCCCCCGCCTCGGCGATCAGCTTCTCGGCCTCGGCGAGGGTGCCGAAGGCCGGGTCGATGGCCCGGTAGTCGGCGACGTCGTAACCGCCGTCCTTCAGCGGGGAGCGGTACCAGGGGGTGAACCACAGTGCGTCCACGCCGAGTTCGGCCAGGTACGGCAGCCGGGCGCGGACGCCCGCGAGGTCGCCGGTGCCGTCGCCGTCGCCGTCCGCGAAGCTGCGGACGTACACCTGGTAGATGACGGCGGAGCGCCACCAGTCACGGTTCTTCCGGGCATGGGTGGGCTGTCCCACTGAGCTTGCCTTTCTCTGGGCGGGGCGGCTGGTCAGCCCTTGGTGCTGCCCGCACTGATCCCGGCGATGATGTGCCGCTGGAAGACGAGGAACAGCGCGACCATCGGGATGCTGGCGATCACCATCGCGGCGATGAGCACGGTGAGCTGGATGTTCTGCGACAGCTGGACCAGGGCCACGCTGATCGGCTGCTTGCCGGTGTCGGAGAAGACCATCAGCGGCCACAGGAAGTCCTGCCAGACGGCGACCAGTGCGAAGATCGACACCACGCCGAGCACCGGCCGGGACATGGGCAGGACGACGGACCACAGGATCCGCAGCCTGCCGGCGCCGTCGATCTCGGCGGCCTCCAGCACATCGCGCGGCAACTGGTCGAAGAACCGTTTGAGCAGATAGAGGTTGAAGGCGTTGGCGACCGCGGGGAGCCATATGGCGAGGGGGTCGTCGAGCAGGCTGGTGTGGATCAGGGGCAGGTCGGCGACCGTCAGGTACTTCGGCACGACCAAGGCCTGCGCCGGGACCATGAGGGTGGCGAGGACGCCCCCGAGGATCACCTTGCCGAAGGCGGGCTGCAGCCTGGACAGGGCGTAGGCGGCGGCCGTGCAGAAGACGAGCTGGAAGGCCCAGGCGCCGGCCGCCTGGACGACTGTGTTCAGCAGGTGCCGCGGGAGCTGCATCAGGTCCCAGGCGGCGGTGTAGCCGCCGGGGTGCCAGTGCTCCGGTACCAGCGTCGGCGGGGTCCGGGCCACCTCGTCCGGGGACTTCATCGCGCCGGTCACCATCCAGTAGACCGGGAAGAGGAACGCGAGTGCGAAGAGGACGACGACGGCCGTGAACACCGTCCAGTAGACGGCCTTTCCGCGCGGGCGGGCCAGGGTGGCCGGGGAGATCAGGGTGCGGGTGCTGCTCATGCGTCCCCCTCGGAGCGGGTGAGCCGCAGGTAGACCGCGGAGAATGCGCCGAGCAGGAGCAGCAGCATGACGCTGAGGGCGCAGGCGCCGCCGAAGTCGTTGTAGAGGAAGGCGTACTTGTAGATGAGGTAGAGGACGGTGACGGTCGCGTTCTCCGGGCCGCCGCCGGTGATGACGAACGGCTCGGTGAACACCTGCATGGTGGCGATGATCTGAAGGAGCATCAGCATCAGGATCACGAACCGGGTCTGCGGGACCGTGACGTGCCGGATGCGCTGGAGCAGGGTGGCGCCGTCCAGTTCGGCGGCCTCGTACAGCTCGCCGGGGATGGACTGCAGGGCGGCCAGGTAGATGAGGACGGTGCCGCCCATGTTGGCCCAGGTGGCCACGATCACCAGGGAGACGAGCGCGGTGTCGGCGCCGTTGGACCAGTTCGACGTGGGCAGGTGCAGGAAGCGCAGTGTCTCGTTGGCGAGGCCGGCTCCCGGGTCGTAGAACCACTTCCACAGCAGGGCACTGACCACCGGCGGGATCATCACCGGCAGGTAGACCACGACTCGGAAGAACGCCCTGGCGTGCCGCAGTTCGTTGAGGACCAGGGCGAGCACGAAGGGGATCGCGAAGCCGATGAGCAGGGCCAGCAGGGTGAAGGTGAAGGTGTTGCGCCAGGCGGCGGTGAACTCGGGGTCGTGCAGGACCCGGGTGAAGTTGTCGGTGCCCACCCACTCGGGCGACGAGCCCGGGGTGTACTCCTGGAAGGCGATCACGACCGCGCGGACCGCCGGGTACCAGGAGAACAGGGCGAAGCAGATCAGGCCGCCGAGGAGGAAGGCGTAGGCCCGGGACTGGTCGATCAGGCGGCGCCGTCTGCGGTCCCCTGCCGCGGGCCGCGCCGGTGCCGGGTGGACGGCGGCTTGTGCCGGGGGCTGCCGCTCGGCCGTCTTCGTCATGGCGGTCAGCTCCGGGCCAGGATGCTGTCGATCTTGCCGGACGCCTCCCCGAGGAGCTGGTCGATGTCGGCGTCCTTCTTGGTCAGGACGGCGGAGACGGTGCCGTCGAGGACGGAGTAGATCTGCTGGGCGTCCGGCGGCTCTATCTTCATCCGGAGCTGCTGGTTGCCGTCGAGGAAGGCCTGGTAGTTCTCCACCGGGACGTTGGCGTTGGCCTTCTTGGCCTGCTGGTCCCTGGCGTCCGCGGCACCGGTGAACAGCCGGGGCTCGGGCAGGCCGACAGGGGCGTCGTTCTTCTTGGCGCGGGCGTAGTCGCCGAGGAAGCCCTTGCCCGGGGTGAGGAACATGTGGTCCAGCCACTTCAGGCCGGCGCGGATCTGGGCGGGCGAGTCGTGCTTGCCGAACATGTAGCCGTCGCCGCCGATGAGCGTGCCCTTGCCGCCGGGCATGGGGGCGAGGGCGAGGTCCTTGTAGGTGCCGCCCTTCTCCTTGACCAGGATGGGGATGTTGTCAGGAGCGGAGAGGTACATGCCGAGCTTGCCCGAACCCATCATCTGCTGCACGTCGTTGATGACGAGGAGCTGCTTGCTGCCCATCGAGTCGTCGGTCCACCGCATGTCGTGCAGGTTCTGCAGGACGGCGTGGCCCTCGGGGGTGTCGATGGTGGCCTTCTTGCCGTCCGCGCTGACGACGTCACCGCCCTGCGAGTACAGCTCGGCGGTGAAGTGCCAGCCGCCCTGGTTCTGCGCGCTGTAGTCGGCGTATCCGACCGTGCCGTCGCCCAGGGCGGCGATCTTCCTGGCGGCGGCGCGGACCTCCTCCCAGGTCGCCGGGGGCTCGTCGGGGTCCAGGCCGGCCTTCCGGAAGAGGGCACGGTTGTAGATCAGACCCATGGAGTATCCGGTGCGCGGGATGCCGTAGACCTTCCCGTCCACGGTGTAGATGTCCCGCAGCTGCTGCTGGATGCTGTCGTAGCTCTTGAGTTCTCCGAGGTACGGCGTGAGGTCGGCGGCCTGGCCGACGTCGACGACGTGCCGGGCGTCCGTGAAGTACGTGTAGAACACGTCCTCCATCCGGCCGCCGGCGAGCTTGGCGTCGAAGGTCTTCGGGTCCTGGCACGGGAAGGCGTCGTGCGCGACGACGTCGACGTCCGGGTTCTGCTCCTCGAAGGCGGCGACGTCGGCCTCGAAGAAGCCGCGGTCGACCTTGGCGCTCCTGGGCGGCTCGCAGTTGACGGTGATGCGGGTCCTCCCGCCGGCCGACCCGTCGTCCCCGGAGCCGCAGGCGGTGGCGGCGAGGGCGAGGGTGGAACAGACGCCGATCGCGAGGACGGTACGACGGAACCCGGTGTGTCTCATCGGTGGACCCCTCATGGCACTCATGGCAGGAGCGGTGGGCGTCGCACACTCAAGCACCGCCGACAACCCCTCGCAAGATGTCGCGCAGAACCTGTAATTATTTGACAGCACGCTGGTTCTTCTGGAGTTCAGTCGCGCGGAGCTTGCGCGGTGGAGCCGCGCACCACCAGTTCGGGCTCGAAGAGCAGTTCATCGCCCGGTACGGCGCTCCCCCCGACCTGCGCGTTCAGCAGCTCGACGGCCGCGCGGCCCATGGCCTCGATCGGCTGGCGGACGGTGGTCAGCGGGGGCTCGGTGCAGTTCATGAACGCCGAGTCGTCGTAGCCGACGACGGAGATCCTTCCCGGGACGTCGTACCCCTTGCGGCGGGCCGCCCGGACGGCGCCGAGCGCCAGCGGGTCGGAGGCGCAGATGATGCCGGTGACGCCACGGTCGATGAGCCGGGAGGCGGCGGCGTGCCCGCCCTCGATGGAGAAGATGGCCCGGGCGACGAACTCGTCCGGCAGGTCACCGGCGATCGCCCGGGCGGCGGCCAGTTTGCGCGCCGAGGGCACGTGGTCGCCGGGGCCGAGCACCAGACCGATGCGTTCGTGGCCGAGGGAGGCCAGATGGCGCCAGGCCTGTTCGACGGCCACGGCGTCGTCGCAGGACACGGCCGGGAAGCCGAGGTGTTCGATGGCCGCGTTGACCAGGACGACCGGGATGTTGCGGTCGGCGAGCAGCCGGTAGTGGTCGTGCGGCGCGTCGGCCTGGGCGTACAGGCCGCCGGCGAAGACCACGCCCGAGACCTGCTGCTGCAGCAGCAGTTCGACGTAGTCCGCCTCCGAGACCCCGCCCTTGGTCTGGGTGCAGAGCACCGGGGTCAGTCCGAGCTGGGCCAGCGCACCGCCGATGACCTCGGCGAACGCCGGGAAGATGGGGTTCTGCAGCTCGGGCAGGACCAGGCCGACGAGCCGGGCGCGTTCGCCGCGCAGCTGGGTGGGGCGCTCGTAGCCGAGGACGTCGAGCGCCGTCAGCACCGCCTGCCGGGTGGCTTCGGAGACTCCGGGCTTGCCGTTGAGCACCCGGCTGACCGTGGCCTCGCTGACCCCGACCTTCTTCGCCACTTCCGCAAGTCGTCGCGTCATGCACGCAAGTCTAACGCAAGTCACGCAAGCGGCTTGCGTAAACATGACGGGGAATTCTCCGGGGGCAGCACGGGAGGACGCGGGTGGCCGGCTCGGCGGAAGTCCCGGGAACCGCCGACCCGGCGCCGCCGGCGACCTGAACGCCGGCGGTGCCGGGTCAGCTCTCGGGTGACGGTACGACCGTCAGGTGGGTGGCCGCGCCCTGCCGGCGGTGCGGTCGGCGCCCGGGTGCGGCGGGCCGGCGCGGCTCGCGCAGGACCAGCGACAGCCGCCGGTGCCCCAGATCCCGCAGCGGCTGCGGCGCCTCCTCGATGATGCGGCACTCGGTGGGCCCGCGGCGCGGGTCCGGGTGGAGCAGGAGGCGTACGGCGCCGTCGAGGCGGGCCGCGGACTCGCCGACGGCCCTGATCCAGTGCGGCAGGCCCTGCCGGTAGGCGGCCTCCATGATCGGGTCCTGGGTGATCTCCCGGCGCAGCGCCTGGAGTTCGTGGTCGTTCCCGTACGTCTCCAGAGCCGACCGGAGTTGGGCCAGCATCGGCAGGCACCAGCCCGCCTCGTGCTCGCCGAGGACCTGGCCCGCGTCCGGATGGAAGAGCACGAACCGCAGGAAGTTGTCCCCGGGCATGGCGGTCGGGTGGGGGCGCACACCGCGGAAAAGTGACTCGAATGCGCTGTTGGCCATGACCACGTTCCAGTGGCGGTCGACGACCAGGGACGGGCAGGACAGATGGTCCAGCAGTAGTGCGTAGTCCTGCAGGTACGCCTGGATCTCGCAGGTCTCGGGGACGGGCCGCGGTGCCGGCCGCTGCCCTCCTGCCTGATGTGCCATCGGGAGGTCACCCCTCTTGCCTCTGCGGCCTTTCACGCGGCGTTGCGATCCTGCTGCCCAGGCAAGAGTCGTGTCAACTATCGTGGCATTTCATGCCGGTTGACGGCCGAAATTCGCCACAGTTGTGGCGACACCTGGATGTGAGTTCGAGGCACCCGCTACTCTCCGGGAAGTTCACGGCGATCGCTCGTGGCAAGCACGGACGCATCTGAAACCCTTGAGAGACGTAGGAGTTCTGTCGGTGACGGATGGCTATGAGGATCCGGGCGCCTCGGCGACCGCCCAGCTGCCGGCCGTCGTCGCCCGCGTCACCGCGCTCGCCGACCGCCTCGGCGTACCGCATGCCGAGGTCTTCGACGTCGGCCGGCTCTCGGTCGCCTGCGGGGTGCCGGAGCCGGTGGTCAAGGCCCTGCTCAGCGGCCGGCCCGCGGGGGAACCGGACGTCCAGGCCCGCTTCCTGCAGCGCCTCGACCTGCTGCGCCGGACCCGGCTGAAACCCGGCGGGCGCAAGTACACGCAGCAGGAGATCGCAGACGGCGCGGGCATGTCCCGGCAGCAGGCCGGCGCCCTCATCAACGGCGACCGGCGCCCCACCATGGAACACTGCGACGCCCTGCAGCGCTTCTTCCGCGTGCACGCCGGATTCCTCACCGCCGAGGACCCCGAGGCGCTGGCGGGCGCGCTGCAGCGCACCGAGCAGGAACTGCTGCAGAAGCTCGCCGACCGGGAGCGGGCCGCCGCCGCGGCCGCCGAGGACCCGCTGGAGCGGCTGCTGCAGGACCACGGCGTGCGCGGAATCGCCTGGCGGGCCGCCCAGTTGCCCACCGACCAGCACCGGGACAAGGTCGCCGAGTGGCTGGACATGCTCCTGGAGAGCGTCAAGCGGCCCGAGTCGTGAGCCGGGGGAGGACCGTGGGCATCGGCAGGGACATGCGCCGGCTGTGCAACGAACTGGTGGGCGGGCTGACCGTGCCCGTGCCCGCGGAGCCGGACGAGCTGTACCGCGCGCTGTGCGACGCCATGAGCCGCCGCCGGGGCCGCCCCGTGCACTTCCGTACGGCCGTCTTCCCGCCCGGCACGGCCAGCGGGCTGTGGCTCGACCTGACCGACCGGGACGTCGTCGTCGTGGAGGAACGCACCGCCCCCGGGCACCAGTTGGTCATCCTGGGCCACGAGCTGTGGCACATGCAGGCCGACCACTGCGGACACCACGTGGACGGCGTCGGCGCCGCCACCCGGCTGCTCTTCGAGGACACCGACCCCGAGGCGCTGCAGGCGGCGGTGCAGCGGGTCGCGGCCCGTACCCGCTTCGACCAGGCCGAGGAGCGGGACGCCGAGAGCTTCGGTCTGCTGCTCGCCAGCAAGTGCCGCACCTTGCTGGCCGGTTCGGCGCTGCGCGGCCCGGCCCAGCGGGACGGCGTGGCCGGCCGCATCGAGGCCTCCTTGGGCTACCCGGGTCCGCAGGGCTGAACGGAGCACCGGCCCCGGGCCGGGGACCGTCCGCCGCCCGGGCACCGGGCGCCACCCGCACCCCGCCTGCGTAGCGGTCGGGCGCCTCTCCTCCCCCACCGGTCAGGGGGCGGCCGAGGGGATCGGGCGCGCTTTCGCCTCGGCCGAGCGGGCGAACCGGAACGGAGCCGGACGGCGTTGTCAGTGGTGGGCGGCAAGCTGGACATGTGCGCCGCAGCGCGCGTGACCGTGACGCCTACTCGGGGAGAGCCGACCGATGCCCACCGCCCTACTGACCGATCGTGAGCGCACCGCCGTACAGGCCTACCTGCGGCTGCTGCACACGGTGCGCGCCGCCTTCGACGGACCACCGGACGGCGGCCGGCCGGCCGTCGTGCCGCCCGCGGTGCTGGCCGAGGCGGAACAGGCGCTGACCCGGGCGGGACTCGCGGGGAACGAGGCCGAGTTCTTCCGGCTGCTGCGCGACTGGTGCCCGCCCGCCTGACCGCCGGACGAGCCCCCGCCGCCGTCACTCCCGGGACACCACGACGGCGGCGGCCGCCTGCCGGCCCTACGGCCGGTCCGGCTCACGACGGCCGGACGGGGAACCCGACGGGCCGTCAGGGGCGCGCCGTGGTGCGGTGCGGGACGACGACAGAGGTGGCCACCACTCCGCTGCCGACGATCCACCGGCCCTCGAAGTCCTGGAGCTGGTGGCCGCCGAACACGGGCCCCGGGACGAGGAGACGGGCGTGCAGGGCGCCGTACGGCCGGCCGTCGGACGCCGGATGCAGAGTGATGTCGGCTTCGGAGAAGTCCAGCCACTTGCGGGTGAGGGGGAACCACGCCTTGTAGACGGACTCCTTGGCGCTGAACAGGATCCGGTCCCAGTGCACGGCGGGCCACTGCCCGGCCAGCCGGTCGAGCCGCGCGGCCTCGGCGGGCAGGAAGACGGAGGGTGCGACGCCCTCCGGAAGCGGCCCGTGCGGTTCGGCGTCTATGCCGAGGGAGACGAGGTCACCGGCGCGGACCAGAGCGGCGGCACAGTATCCGTCGCAGTGGGTCATGCTGCCGATGATGCCGTCCGGCCAGGTCGGGGCACCGCGCTCGCCGCTGACGACGGCCTGCGGCGGCACGCCGAGCTTCTCCATGGCGCGCCGGGCGCAGCCGCGGACGGCGGCGAACTCGCGGCGGCGCTTGGCCACCGCGCGTACGACGAGCGCTTCCTCCGCCGGGAAGAGCGGGGCATCCCACAGCGGGTCGTCAGCGTGTGCCTCCACGGCCACGACCGACGCCGGGAGCAGCGCCTCGATCACCTGCTTCGACCTCCATCGGCAAGATGCGGCGCAGCCTTCCCGGCGGTTCCGGACGCTTGCGCCACTCGCGGGGGTATCCCACGGAGACCTCCATGAAGCGGACTCCGTCGTGCCAGGTGGTGCGCGGGATGTGCAGATGCCCGTACACCATGGTGGCGATCCGGAACCGGCGGTGCCAGTCGGCTGTGAGACTGGTCCCGCACCACATGGCGAACTCCGGGTGCCACAGGATCTCCGTGGGGTGCCGGTCCAGGGGGTAGTGGCCGGCCAGGACCGTCGGGAGGTCCTCGGGCAGTTCGGCGAGCCTGCGCTCGGTCTCGGCGACCCGCGCCCGGCACCAGGCCTCACGGCTCGGATAGGGGTCGGGGTGCAGCAGGTACTCGTCGTTGCAGACGATGCCCGTGCTCTCCGCGTAGGCCAGCCCCTCGGCCTTGGTGGTGCAGCCGGCCGGCAGGTACGAGTAGTCGTACAGCAGGAACAGCGGGGCGACCACGGCCGGGCCGCCGGGACCGCGCCACACCGGGTAGGGGTCCTCGGGGGTGACCACGCCCAGCTCCCGGCACACCTCGACCAGGTGCTCGTAGCGGGCGACACCGCGCAGCGTGACGGAGTCGTTCGGATGGGTCCACAGCTCGTGGTTGCCCGGTGCCCACAGCACCTTCCGGAAGCGGCTCGCGAGCGTGCCGAGGGCCCAGCGGACGTCGGCCACGGTCTCCGCGACATCGCCGGCCACGATCAGCCAGTCGTCCTCGCCGCCCGGGCGCATGTCCTCGACCAGGGCGCGGTTCTCCGGATAGCTGATGTGCAGGTCGCTGATGGCCAGCAGCTGTCCGGCCCCGGCCGTCGACTCCACCCTGCGCACCCCTTCCGATCACCCGATGGCACCACAAGAACACATTTCCGGGGCGACGGACAAGAGCTTCCGTCCCCGCGTGTCCTGTTCTCGTACCCTTTCTCGTACCCTTCGGCCCCTCGCACGGGCAGTCGGTCGCAGCGCCCGGAATCCGTAACACGCGCGTTGCCCGAGGGACCCTTGAAAGCCGTATGATCGCCCCGACACCGGCGCCCCGACTCCCCTTTCACCAGGGCCGTTTGGTGACCCTTCCTCCCTCCTGCCCGGGCACGGGCCGCTCCGCCCTGCCCGCACACCCTGAAAGGCGGCCTGCATGCTCTCTCGCGTGCGCGTCTGGCTCAACCGCACGTACGCGGAGAACGTGTTCTTCATGGATCAGCTGCGCAGAAATCCCAGCGACCGCGCGGTCGAGATCCACGCCACCCACGGCGACCCCGACTCCCCCGTGCTGGCCGCCGCCGACACCGCCGAACCGGAGCCGGAGGGCCTGTCCCCGGCCGGATACGTCGAGTACGCGCTCGACCAGTGCGTCCGGCGCGGGATCGACGTGTTCGTGCCCCGGCTGCACCAGGCCGCGATCGTGGCGCACCGGGCCGAGTTCGCCGCGGCCGGCACGGCGCTGCTGGCGCCGACGCCCGAGGCGGTGGCCGTGTTCGAGGACAAGGCGATCGCGTACGAGGCGGTGCGCTCGGTGGGCGTGCCGGTTCCGCCGTGGTGGCGGGTCCGGACGGCGGACGAACTCGTCGCCGCCGTGGAGCAGTTGGAGGCGGGCGGGCACCGGGCGTGCTTCAAGCCGGCCTCCGGTGCGGGCGGGGTCGGCTTCCGGATGATCACGCGCTCCCCCCTCTCGCTGGCGAACCTTGAAGGCTTTCCCAGTGCGTATGTGCAGCTGGACCCGGTGGTCGACGCGCTGCGGCGGGCGGAGAAGCCGGTGGACTGGCTGGTGATGCCGCGCCTGGAGCAGCCCGAGGTGTCCGTCGACTGCCTCACCGGCCCGGACAACCGGGTGCGGATGGCGGTGGGCCGCACCAAGAACGGCCGCCGACGGGGCTTCACCCTGGACGAGCGCTGGCTGCAGCCGGCCCGGCTGATCGCGGAGGGCTTCGGGCTGCACCACCTGTCCAACATCCAGTTCCGGATGTTCGGTGACCGCCCGGTGCTGCTGGATGTCAACACGCGGCCCGCCGGGGGCTTGCACCAGCTGTCGCTCTGCGGGGTGAACGCGCCCTGGGCCGCGGTGCGGTTGGCGCTGGGCGAGGACCCGGGGATCATCGAACCGCCGTTCCTCGGGCAGGACTACACCGTGGTGTCCGGGCCGCGGCCGCTCGTGCCCGTGACACTTCCGCGGCAGCGGGCGCAGTCGCCGGAGGTTCTGCTGCCGGCCGTGCCGTCCCCCGCGCAGCCGGCTTCGGCGGCCCCGGTCCTGCCGCTCTAGGTCACCGGCCGGCCGAAGGGTCCCGGTGGCTCGTCCCGCTTTCCCCGCGCCCCTTCGGGGGCGCCTCGGTTCACCGGTATGGACCAATCCCGCTCTTCTCCTTGACAGTCGGATTGGTCCATACCAAATTCGTTGGCGCACCTGTTCCGCACCTCCCCGCACTCCCCGACATCCCCATCCCCACAGGGAGAACGCGTGCGTCACACACTCGGGCGTCCCAGACGCCGGCTCCTCGCTCTCCTCGGCTCCGCGGCCCTCGCGCTGGGCGGGACCGTCAGCCTCCCCGGTACGGCCCAGGCCGCCGGCATCCTCACCAACCCCGGCTTCGAGTCCGGCAACCTCTCCCCCTGGAGCTGCACCGGCAACCTCGGCTCGGTCGTCTCCTCCCCCGCGCACAGCGGCTCCAAGGCCCTTCAGGGCGCGGTGACTTCGAGCGACAACGCCCAGTGCAGCCAGACCGTCGCGGTCCAGCCGAACACGACGTACACGCTGAGCGGCTGGGTCCGCGGCAGCTACGTGTACCTCGGCGTGAACGGCGGCGCCTCCACCTGGACCTCGTCCCCGTCGGCGTACAGCCGGCTCAGTGTCTCCTTCACCACGGGTGCCGCGCAGACCAGTGCCACCGTCTATGTGCACGGCTGGTACGCGCAGGGCACCTACTACGCCGACGACATCGGCCTCGACGGTCCCGGCGGTGGAGGCGGCGGTGACACCCAGGCGCCGGCCAAGCCGAGCGGGCTCACCTCCACCGGCAAGACCTCGTCGAGCGTGTCGCTGAAGTGGAACGCCGCCACGGACGACGTCGGCGTGACGGCGTACGACATCTACAGCGGCGCCGACCAGCTCCTGAGCGTGTCCGGCACGTCGGCCACCGTCAGCGGGCTGTCGCCCAGCACGTCGTACACCTTCACCGTGAAGGCGCGGGACGCGGCCGGGAACACCTCGCCCGCCTCCGACGCGGTGACGGTGACGACCGACGCGGGCGGTGGCGGCGGCACCGGCTTCAAGCAGGCGGCGCCCTACCTGTACGAGGGCTGGGGCGATCCGCCGAGCCCGACGGCGGTGATGAGCGCCACGGGCGTCAAGTGGTTCACGATGGCGTTCGTGCTGGACTCCGGTGGCTGCACGCCGGCGTGGGACGGCAGCCGGGCGCTGACCGGCGGTGTGGACCAGACGGCGATCAACCAGATCCGGTCCGCGGGCGGTGACATCGTCCCGTCGTTCGGCGGCTGGCAGGGCAGCAAGCTCGGGGCCAACTGCTCCTCCGCGAGCGCCCTCGCCGGGGCCATCCAGAAGGTGATCGACGCCTACGGTCTGAAGGCCGTCGACATGGACATCGAGAACACCGACGAGTTCGAGAACGAGGCCGTGCAGGCGAGGATCCTGACCGCACTGAAGACGGTCAAGGCCGCCAACCCCGGCCTGAAGACCATCGTCACCTTCGGCACGTCCACCACCGGCCCGACGTACTACGGCAACCGGCTGATCGAGCAGGCCCAGTCGCTCGGCGCGAACATCGACGTGTTCACCATCATGCCGTTCGACTTCGGCGGCGGCTCGGACATGTACGGCAACACCGTGAACGCGGCGGAGGGACTGAAGAACAAGCTCAAGTCCACCTTCGGCTGGGACGACGCGACCGCCTACGCGCACATCGGCATCTCCGGCATGAACGGCCTGTCCGACCAGCGGGAGACGACCACTGCGGCGATCTGGACGCAGATCCGCGACTGGGCGAACTCCCACCGCATCGCGCGGCTCGCCTTCTGGTCGGTCAACCGCGACCGGCCCTGCCCGGGCGGCGGTGTCGCCGAGAACTGCTCCGGCATCAGCCAGACCAACTGGCAGTTCACCTCGATCACGGCCGGGTTCACCGGCTGACGATCACCCGCGGTACGGCGGAGGGCCGCTCGGCGGAGCGGCCCTCCGTGCTCACCTCAGATACGCCAGGCCCGGATGGACCCGGGTGTAGCCCTCCACCAGCCTGCGGGCCACGGTCACCGAGTCGACCAGCGGATGCAGCGCGAAGGCCTTCACCGCGGTCGCCCGGGACCCGGACTCGGCGGCGGCCAGCACCTCGCGTTCGACGGCCTTGACCGAGCAGACCAGGCCGGTGGCATGGCCGGGCAGCGGATCGGCGGCCAGCGGGTGGGCACCGCTCGCGTCGACCAGACACGGGACCTCGATGACCGCGTCGGCGTCGAGCACGGACAGGGTGGAGCGGTTGCGGACATTGAGGACGAGGGTGGTGCGTTCGTCCCGGGCGATGGCCCGCATCAGGGCGAGGGCGACCTTCTCGTACCCGCCGGACAGGTCCTCGGCCTCGCGCTCTCCGGCGCCGGCGCTCTCCCGGTTCTCGGCCATGTAGGTGGCCTCGCGCTCGGCACGGGTGCGGTCCCAGGCGAGCAGGGCCGAGACCCCGGGGTCGGCTGCCTCGGCGTAGAAGCGGGCCTGCTGGTCGCGCAGGAAGGCGCCGCGTGTCTGCGGGGCGCTCCGGTAGGCGTGGACGGTCTCGCGGTTGAAGTAGTAGTAGTGCAGGTACTCGTTGGGGATCGCGCCGAGCGACTGCAGCCATTCGGCGCCGAACAGCCGGCCCTCCTCGAAGGAGCCGAGGAGCGCGGGGTCGGCGAGCAGACGGGGTAGCTCGTCGCGTCCGGCGACCCGCAGGCCGCGCACCCAGCCGAGGTGGTTGAGGCCGACGTAGTCGATGTAGGCCTCCTCGGGGTCGGCGCCGAGCACGCGCGCGACACGGCGGCCGAGGCCGGCCGGCGAGTCGCAGATGCCGATGACGCGGTCGCCCAGGTGGCGGGACATGGCCTCGGTGACCAGGCCGGCCGGGTTGGTGAAGTTGATGACCCAGGCGTCGGGGGCGAGTCGGGCCACCCGCCGGGCGATGTCGACGGCGACCGGCACGGTGCGCAGTCCGTAGGCGATCCCGCCGGCACCGACGGTCTCCTGGCCGAGCACCCCTTCCGCGATCGCGACCCGTTCGTCGTTCGCCCTGCCCTCCAGGCCGCCGACGCGGATCGCCGAGAAGACGAAGCGTGCCCCGCGCAGGGCCTCGTCCAGATCGGTGGTGGCGGTCACCCGGGGTGCGCCGGGGATACCGGCGGCCTGCTCCGACAGGACCCGGGTCACCGCATGCAGCCGGCGCTCGTCCAGGTCGTGCAGCACGACCTCGGTGACCCGCCCTTCGGCGTGGTCGGTCAACAGGGCACCGTGGACCAGCGGTACCCGGAACCCGCCGCCGCCCAGAATCGTCAGCTTCACGCCGCACCCTTCCTCACGCGTGCTCCCTTCTTCGCAGACCCTCACCATGCCCGCGCCGGGGAACCCGGCGGGGCCGGCGAGCGGTACCACCTTGTCACCCGCCGCGACCGGGTCCCCGCTCGGCCGGCTCCTCGCCCTGGGGCCGTGTCCCCGGCCCCGCGGAACGCCCGCCCGCACACCACTGCGCGCCATCGAGTCCACCCCGGGTCTTCAGGGCGGCTTCATCCGGGAGTTCTGGGACCGCGGAATCCTGCAGCGCGTGAGCGACGGACGACCGGCCGGGCCCGTGGGCACCGGGCAGGACGACAACGGTGTCGCCGCGCCCGGCCGACGCCGGGTGCACGGCGGTGACTTCACACCGCGGGAGGCCGCGGCCGCGGTCCGCATCCGGTGCCACCGGCACGAGGGCGTCGTGGTCACCAACCTCCAGCCTGCCCGCGGCCTCGGCTGGCTCGCGGGCACCTGGGAGCTGGCCCTGGCCGACGGCCGCACGCTGACCGCGCCGGCCGCGCTGCCGGACCTGCGGCCGGGCGAGACCGCGGCCGTACCCCTGGGTCTGGCGCTGCCTGAGGACGGCGGTGCGGTCTGGCTGACGCTGCGCGTGGTGACGGCCGAGGACCAGCCGTGGGCGCCGCGCGGTACCCCGGTGTGTGCCCCGCGGATCCGACTGCGGGCGGCGGCAGCGCAGCCTCCCCGTCACCTCACGGAGCAACCGTGTGCACGTCGCGTGATCCTGCCCGGGGCGAGGCCGCACAGGCCGGTGCCGGGCGCCGCGGCTTCCTGAGAGCGACCGCGCTGCCCGGCCCCGCGTACCCGCGTGCGGGTCACCCGGTACGGCTACCGCACGGGGATGGCGGGCCTGCGCGCCGGCGGGGTGTGCTCGACCCCGGGTACCTGCTCGACCCCGGGCACCTGCTCGGCGTCCGGCTCGAGCGGGGCTGCGACCACGGGCCGCAGCCGTCGCTGCCGCGCAGCCGGCCGCCCCGTCCGCCTGCCCAGCACCTCATGGCTCGTCACGGCCCACCGCCCGGCCGGCTCCGCGAACCCCCCTCAGCCGCGCCACGGGCCGGTCACCGCGAACGTGGTGCCGGGTGTGTAGCAGTTGACGTACATCGTCTCCCCGTCGGGGGAGAAGGTGACCCCGGCGAACTCGCCCCACTCGGGCTGCTGGGGCGTCCCGATGTTCTGGCGGCCCCGGGCCATCGGGTACACCTCACCCTTGCGGGTCAGGCCGAAGACGTGCTGTGCACCGTTGCCGTCCTCGCACACCATCAGGCCGCCGCCGGGAGCGAGGCAGATGTTGTCCGGGGATTCCCCGGGCAGCCGCACATCGGTGTCCGGGCCGAACACCACCACCAGGGTCAGGCGGTGGCGCGCCGGGTCGTAGCGCCAGATCTGGCCGTAGTGGTCGGCCGCCGAGCCGTCCGCGCTCCGGGCGAAGGACGACACGAAGTAGACACAGCTGCCACCCCAGTAGCAGCCCTCCAGTTTCTGCGCGTGCGTGATGCCGCCCGGGCCGTAGTCCTGGAACCGGGTCGGGGTGGAGGCGGCCGACGGGTCGGGGACGTCCACCCACTCGATGCCGTCGAAGCGGGTGCCGGTCTCCTGGATCGTCGACAGATCCGGCACTCCGGGCACGCGCATCGCCTGGAGCCGGCCGCCCGCGCGCAGCGAACCGACGCCGGCCAGCGGCCTGTTCGGCAGGAAGCGGTAGAACAGGCCGAACGGCTTCTCGAAGGCGTCCTCCGTCTCGTAGACGACGCCGGTGCGCAGGTCGACGGCGATCGCCTCGTGCTGGAAGCGGCCCATCGCGGTCAGCGGGACCGCGCCGGTGCGGTGCGGTTCGGTGGGGTGGACCTCGAAGATGAAGCCGTGGTCCTTGGTGTAGCCGTTGGTCCCCGCCCTGTCCTCGGTCTCCTCGCAGGTCAGCCAGGTGCCCCAGGGGGTCCGTCCGCCGGCGCAGTTGACGGCCGTACCGGCGATCGCGACCCGCTCGGAGAGCACGCGGTGGTGCGCGTCGAGTGTCAGCGCCGTACAGCCGCCCTTGCCCGCCGGGTCGTAGGTGAGCCCGTCGACGGCCGGGACCGGGATCTTTGCGGTGACGCGGTTCTCGTGGTTGCGCACGAGGTGGGTGCGGCCCCCTCGGCCGGCGAAGGCGGCCATGCCGTCGTGGTTCGAGGGCACACGGCCCTCGCCCGAGCGGAGCTGGTCGCCCTCGCGGGACAGCACGGTGTAGCGGAAACCTTTCGGCAGATCGAGCAGGCCGTTCGGATCGGGGAGGAGCGGGCCGTGGCCCGCATGACCCTCGTCCCGGGCGGCGGCGGTGCCCGCGAAGACCTCGGACAGGGCCCCGGTGAACGCGATGCCCACTCCCACGGCACCCGCTCGGGACAGGGCCTGACGGCGCGTTGCAGACATGCGGCAACAACCTTCCTGCTGGCGGACAGGAACTGTGACCCCGCCGTGTCTATCACCCGCGGCGCGCCGCGGGAACCACGCGCGGAACACGGGTCACTCCGCCGCGGAGTGCTCCTTCGCGCGCCCTGCCGTCCCGCGCCCGGCGTGCGGTCCCCGCATCACCGTCGCGCGCCGCGTGCGGCGCCGGCAGTGCTTCGGACCGGCCGGATCACCCCGCGGCGGGCGGCGGGGTCCGAGCCGGTACGTGCGGCTTCAGCCGGTGAACTTCCCTGCGGCACAGGGAGTTCACTTGCTTCAAGTCTTGACGGCCCGAGGCACGGGGAGCACATTGACGGCACCGTGAGAGCGCTCTCAAACGCGTGTGGGAGCGCTCTCACAGCAGTCCTGTCCACCTCGTACCGAGAGGCTCCCCATGACCGCATCCTCCGGCACACCCGGACCCCGCCCGCTGCGGCGCACCCTCCTCGCCGTCCTCGCCACGCTCGGCCTGGCCGCGGCCGCCGCCACGACCGCCACCACGCCCGCCGAAGCCTCCGCGCCCACACCTCCCCCGGGCTGGACGCAGGTCTTCGCGGACGACTTCAACGGTCCGGCCGGCTCGGGCGTGAACACGGCCGACTGGCGGTACGACACCGGCACTTCGTATCCTGGTGGCGCCGCAAACTGGGGCACCGGCGAGGTCGAGACCATGACGTCGAGCACCGGCAACGTCTCGCTGGACGGCAACGGCAACCTGCTGATCACCCCGCGCCGGGACGCCTCCGGCCACTGGACCTCCGGCCGGATCGAGACGAACCGCACCGACTTCCAGCCCCCGGCCGGCGGGAAGCTGCGGGTGCAGGCCCGGATCCAGATGCCCGACGTCACCGGCGCCGCCGCCAAGGGCTACTGGCCGGCGTTCTGGATGCTCGGTGCGCCGTTCCGCGGCAACTACTGGAACTGGCCCGGCGTCGGCGAGCTGGACATCATGGAGAACGTCCAGGGCCTGAACACCGAATGGGCCACGATGCACTGCGGCACCAACCCGGGCGGCCCGTGCAACGAGACCTCCGGCATCGGCAACTCCACCTCGTGCACGGGCACTTCCTGCCAGACCGGCTTCCACACCTACGCGATGGAGTGGGACCGCTCGACCAGCCCGGAGGAGGTCCGCTTCTACCTGGACGGCGTCAACTTCCACACGGTGCGGGCGAACCAGGTCGACGCGACGACGTGGACGAACGCCACCAACCACGGGTACTTCATCATCCTCAACGTCGCGATGGGCGGCGGCTTCCCGGACGCGTTCGGCGGCGGCCCGGACGGCGGAACCGAGCCCGGCCACCCGATGGCCGTCGACTACGTACAGGTCCTGCAGTCCGCCGGCGGCGGCCCCACCGAACCGCCGTCCGGCAACCGGGACGCCTACAGCGCCATCCAGGCCGAGTCCTACGACGGCCAGTCCGGGATCAGCACCGAGACCACCACGGACTCGGGCGGAGGACAGGACATCGGGTACATCGCCAACGGTGACTGGGCGCTGTACAAGGGGGTGAACTTCGGGTCCGCGGCGGCGAAGCAGTTCTACGCGCGGGTCGCGAGCGGCGCGGCGAGCGGGGCCAGCGGGCTGGTGGAGGTCCGCCTCGACAGCCGCGGCAATGTGCCCATCGGCAGCTTCGCGGTCGGCGACACCGGGGGCTGGCAGTCCTGGCGGACGGTACCCGCCAACATCGGCGCGGTGACCGGCACCCACGACGTCTACCTCACGTTCACCAGCGGCCAGCCGGCCGACTTCGTGAACGTGAACTGGTTCGACTTCGGGCACTGACCGCGGTCCAGACCATGCGGCGGCGCGGCAGAGCCGGGCGGGGTTGACCTTCACGTATACGTCAACCCCTAGCGTCGCCGCCATGACGACCACACCGCCCCTTCCCCGTACGGGCCTTCAGGCCCGCCTGGCCGCCCGCCCGCAGGGACTTCCGGCTCCCGGCGACATCGAGATCACCGAGGTGGCCGTACCCGAGCCGGCGTCCGGCGAGGTCCTCGTACGCAATCTGTTCCTCTCGCTCGACCCCGGGATGCTCTGGCTGATGGCCGAGTGGTCCGGGCTTCCCCTGCCGCGCTACGAGATCGGTGAGCCGATGCACGGAGACGCGGTGGGTGAGGTGCTGGCCTCCGCGCATCCCGCCCTCTCCCCCGGCGACCTGGTGGTGCACCGGCTGGGCTGGCGGGAGTACGCGGTGGCCGGCCCCGGGGAGTTCCGTCGCGTCGACCGGGACGCCTACCCCAGTCCGTCGCTCCACCTCGGCTTCGGCCTCGTCGCCTATGTGGGCCTCATGGAGGTGGCCCGGCTCCGGCCCGGCGACACCGTGTTCGTCTCCAGCGCGGCTGGGGCCACGGGGAGCCTGGCCGGGCAGATCGCCCGGCTGAAGGGGGCAGGGCGGGTGATCGGCAGCGCGGGATCGGCGGCGAAGGTGGCGCGGCTGACCGAGCGGCTCGGCTTCGACGCGGCCTTCGACCACCACGACGGCCCCGTCCTCGACCGGCTGCGCGAGGCGGCGCCCGACGGGATCGACGTCTACTTCGACAACGTGGGCGGCGAGCAACTACGGGCCGCACTGGAGGTGATGAACGACCACGGCCGGATCGCCGTCTGCGGGGCCCTGTACCGGCAGTCCACGAGCCGGCCCGATCCGGTCCCCGGCGATCTGCTGCCCGTGCTCGCCAAACGGCTCACCCTGCGCGGCTTCACCGTCCGCGAGCACCTCGACAGGGCGGCCGAGTTCGGGGAGGAGTTCCGCCGCTGGCTGCGCGACGGCTCCCTCGTGTACGACGAGACGGTGATCGACGGCCTGATGAACGCCCCGGCGGCGCTGACCGGTCTGGTGCGCGGCCGGTACACCGGGAAGACCGTGATACGACTGGGCGGTTGAGCACGGTGTGCCTTCCCTGCGACCTGGGCGGTTGTGATGCTGATCGGTGACCTGGCCGCGCGGACCGGGACCACGACCCGGACCCTGCGCTACTACGAGGAGCAGGGCCTGCTGGAGCCCGGGCGGACCGCAGCCGGGTACCGGGTGTACGGGCCGGAGGCGGTCACCCGGGTGCGCAATGTGCGTGATCTGCTCGCTTCCGGGTTCACGGTGGAGAACGTGAAGTCCTTCGTCGGGTACCTCGACAGTGATCTGCCGGAGGTTTTCGCGTACTCGCCCACCTGCGCGGCCAACTACGAGCTGGGCGCGCGCCGGGTGGCCGAACTCCAGGACCGGATCGAGTCATTGACCCGGATGCGGGACACGCTCGTGCGCCGCATGCCCTGGCTGGCGGGCGAGCCGCCGCATCAGGCCGGCGCGCCGGCCGGCCGGACGACCGGGCCGGGACCGCACCCCCACGGCGCTCCGCCGTGCCGCGAGGCCGAGCCGGCTTGAGCCGCGGCCGACGATTCCCGAGCCGAAGGACCAGCGGGCCAACCGCAGGCGCCGCGGGCAAGAGGGGCGCTCGCCCCGTCGGCTTCGGCGAAGACCGGTACAGGCGCCGCGACGAAGCCGAACGGACCGTCAGCCGGATCAAGCACTTGCGAGCCGTGGCAACCCGCTAGGAGAAGCGGGCCTGCGTCCTGAACGGCACTGCTCTTGTCCATGCCGCGGGTGATCGTGATCTCGCCGGTCCTGCGCGACCCCGGCTGCTTGCGAACGATCAGCTCACCGGTCGCCGAGACCTGCCGGGTCTCCACCACGTCCTGCTCCAGATTGAGTCCCGAGACGTCTGGACGGTCTCCACCTGGAACTTGCCGAGCTCGATGGCGAATGTACTGCTGCTGAAGGTGTCACCGGTCAACACGTTGCATGCCCTCCACTGCTCATGGCTGAAGGGCCGGTGGTCATCTCCTCCGGCCCGCTGCGCACGTGCCCAGCGCCACGAGCGCAAGGAGGTCACATGATCCGCCGGACAGGCCCTAGCGCAGGTCCGCCCGGAACGTCACCGGGGTCTGGCCGGTGTGCAGGTGGAAGAACTTGGAGAAGTTCGCCGCGTCGGGGAAGCCCACGGCCGCTCCGACACGGCCGATCGGCAGATCCGTGTGGGCCAGGAGGCGTTTGGCCTCCAGGACGACGCGTTTGTCGATGAAGCCCTTCGGGGTCTCGCCGGTGGCCGCGCGGACGGCGCGGACCAGGGTGCGGCGGGAGTAGCCGAGACCGTCCGCGTAGGCGCTGACGCTGTGGTTGGCGGCGAAGTCCTGCTCCACCGCGTCCCGGAAGCGGGTGAAGGCGCTGTCCGTCTGCTGCCGGGAGGCCTGCGCGGAACTGGCCGCGAGATGCGACAGGCGCAGCAGGACCGCCGTCAGCGTGTGCCGGAGTACGGCCGTGTGCAGGCCGAGCGGGAGCGTGGCGGTGTCCTGGTACTCGCGGCGGAGTTGTTCGAGGGCGGCCTGGAGTGCGGTGAGCCGGGCCGGGCCGGGGTGCAGCAGTGGCGGCAGGTCGTAGCGGTACAGACCGGTGGCCTCGACGGTGGCCCTGGGCAGAAAGCCGGGCTGCATGGTCAGGACGGTTCCGCGGTACACGTTCTCGCGGGAGAAGCGGTGGACCTGTCCGGGGCGGATCCACAGCAGGTCGCCGGCCGTCGCCTCGTACTCGGCGAAGTCGATCATGTGCCGTACGGGGCCGTCGGTGAAGAGCATGACCACGTGGAAGTCGATGCGGTGGACACGGTCCAGTGGGGCGTCGGTGTGCCAGGCACGGTCGGTGCCCATGGGGCCGATCTGCATGCCGACGCCGCCGACGGCCAGGTCGGCCGGGAAGGGGAAGGTTCTTATCCCGTCACGGTCCGGGTTTCCGTCGTCGCCGGTCTCACCACCGGCGGCTTGCTGCGTTGTGTCGGTCATGCCCTTTTCGTGCCGCCCCTGTCCCGCGATCGCTGTCCCAGATTCACCACAGGCTGACACACCCCGACCTTTCCTCAAAAAAGTCAGACTTTTAAGTTTGAACGCGTCCGGCCAGCCATCCCGCACTCAACGAGGACTTCTTGAAGATGACTCCGCAGACGTTTGACGGCTTCGAGTGGACCGACCTCGACCGGCGCGCCGTGGCCACGGCCCGTCTTCTGGCGGCCGATGCGGTGCAGAAGGTAGGCAACGGACACCCGGGCACCGCGATGAGCCTGGCTCCTGCCGCGTACACGATCTTTCAAAAGGTGATGCTTCACGACCCGGCCGACCCCGAGTGGACCGGCCGTGACCGGTTCGTCCTCTCCCCCGGCCACACCTCGCTGACCCTCTACACGCAGCTCTTCCTCGCCGGATATGAACTGGACCTGGACGATCTGAAGGCGTTCCGGACCCATGGCTCCAGGACGCCGGGGCACCCCGAGTACGGTCACACCGCCGGTGTCGAGACGACCACCGGTCCGCTGGGCCAGGGGGTCGCCAACGCCGTCGGCATGGCGATGGCCGCCCGGTACGAGCGCGGCCTGTTCGACCCGGACGCCCCCGAGGGCACCTCCCCCTTCGACCACACCGTCTGGGCGATCGTCTCCGACGGCGACCTGGAGGAGGGCGTCTCCGCCGAGGCGTCCTCGCTGGCCGGCCACCAGAAGCTCGGCAACCTGGTCCTCCTCTACGACGACAACCACATCTCCATCGAGGGCGACACCGCGACCGCCTTCTCGGAGGACGTCCTGAAGCGGTACGAGGCCTACGGCTGGCACACCCAGCGCGTCGAGCCCACCGCCGACGGCGACATCGACGTCGCGGCCCTGTACGCGGCGCTGAAGGCCGCGCAGGCCGAGACCGGGCGGCCCTCGATCATCGCGCTGCGCACGATCATCGCCTGGCCCGCCCCGAACGCGCAGAACACCGAGGCCTCCCACGGCTCCGCGCTCGGCGAGGACGAGATCGCCGCCACCAAGCGCGTTCTCGGCTTCGACCCGGAACAGTCCTTCGCTGTCGCCGACGAGGTTCTCCGGCACACCCGCCGGGCCCTGGACCGGGGTGCCGAGGCGCACGCGGCCTGGGACAAGCGGATCGCCGAGTGGCGTGCCGCGCAGCCGCAGCGGGCCGAGCTGTTCGACCGCGTGAGCAAGGGCGAGCTTCCCGAGGGCTGGGAGGACGCCCTGCCGGTCTTCGAGGAGGGCAAGGCGGTCGCCACCCGCGCCGCATCCGGGAAGGTGCTGCAGGCGCTCGGTCCCGTGCTTCCCGAGCTGTGGGGCGGCTCCGCCGACCTCGCCGGGTCGAACAACACCACCATCGACAAGGCCAGCTCCTTCCTGCCCGAGGGCAACCCGCTGCCGGAGGCCGACCCGTACGGCCGCACCATCCACTTCGGCATCCGCGAGTTCTCCATGGCCGCGGAGATGAACGGCATCGCCCTGCACGGCAACACCCGCATCTACGGCGGCACCTTCCTCGTCTTCTCCGACTACATGCGCAACGCCGTGCGCATGTCGGCGCTGATGCAGCTGCCGGTGACGTACGTCTGGACGCACGACTCCATCGGCCTCGGCGAGGACGGTCCCACCCACCAGCCGGTCGAGCACCTCGCCTCGCTGCGCGCCGTCCCGGGCCTGAACGTCGTCCGCCCGGCGGACGCCAACGAGACCGCGATCGTCTGGGCCGAGATCCTGAAGAGGCACGCCACCGACCCCGCCCCGCACGGGCTCGCGCTCACCCGCCAGGGCGTGCCGACGTACGCGCCCGACGAGGGAGCGGCCAAGGGCGGCTATGTGCTGCGCGAGTCCGCGACGGAGGTCCCGGAGGTGATCATCATCGCGACGGGCTCCGAGGTGCAGCTCGCCGTGGCCGCGCGAGAGCAGCTGGAGGCCGAGGGGACCGGCACCCGGGTGGTGTCGATGCCGTCCGTGGAGTGGTTCGAGCAGCAGCCCCGCGAGTACCGCGAGCGGGTGCTGCCGCCGGCCGTGAAGGCACGGGTCGCCGTGGAGGCCGGCATCGGTCTGACCTGGCACCGGTTCGTGGGTGACGCGGGACGCATCGTCTCGCTCGAACACTTCGGTGCCTCCGCCGACGCGAAGACCCTGTTCGCGGAGTTCGGCTTCACCCCCGACAACGTCGCCGCCGCCGCCCGCGAGTCGCTCACCGCCGCGCGCGCCTGACACCGACCACGCCCCGACGCACGATCCCGACGCACGAAGAAAGATGATCACTGTGACCGAAGCAATCGCCACCCCGGGAGCCCTCAAGCGCCTCGCCGACGAGGGTGTGTCCGTCTGGCTGGACGACCTGTCACGGGGCCGGATCACCTCCGGCAGCCTGGCCGAACTGGTGGCGAGCGGAAGCGCCGTCGGTGTCACCACCAATCCGTCCATCTTCCAGGCCGCCATAGGCTCCGGCGAGGGCTACGAGGAGCAGCTCACCGACCTCGCCGTGCGCGGTGTGACGGTGGACGAGGCCGTACGGATGATGACGACCGCCGATGTGCGGGACGCCGCCGACGTCCTGCGTCCCGTGTACGACAGCTCCGGCGGCCGGGACGGCCGGGTCTCCATCGAGGTCGACCCGCGTCTGGCCCACGACACCAGGGCGACCGTCGCCGAGGCCAGGCAGCTGGCCTGGCTGGTCGACCGCCCCAACGTGATGATCAAGATCCCGGCGACCGAGGCGGGCCTCCCGGCGATCACCGAGGTCATCGGCCTCGGCATCAGCGTCAACGTGACCCTGATCTTCTCCCTGGAGCGCTACCGCGAGGTCATGGCCGCCTATCTGACCGGTCTGGAGCAGGCACGCGAGCGGGGCGTCGACCTGTCCACGATCCACTCCGTGGCGTCCTTCTTCGTCTCCCGCGTGGACACCGAGACCGACAAGCGGCTGACCGCCCTCGGCACCGACGAGGCCCTGGCCCTCAAGGGCCGCGCCGCCCTCGCCAACGCCCGCCTGGCCTACGCGGCGTACAAGGAGGTCTTCGCGTCCGAACGCTGGCTGGCCCTCGCCGGTGCCCGGGCGAACAAGCAGCGTCCGCTGTGGGCGTCCACCGGGGTGAAGGATCCCGCGTACAAGGACACCCTGTACGTGGACGAGCTGGTCGCGCCGGGCACGGTCAACACCATGCCGGAGGCCACCCTGAACGCCGTCGCCGACCACGCCGAGATCACCGGCGACACCGTGACCGGCGGCTACGCACAGGCACACGCCGACCTCGCCGCCGTCGAGCGGCTCGGCATCTCCTACGACGAAGTCGTCCAGCAGCTCGAGGACGAGGGCGTCGCGAAGTTCGAGGCGGCCTGGCATGAGCTGCTGGACGCCGTCACCACGTCCCTGAAGAACAAGGGAGTTGACGCCTGATGACCGAGAACGCCCCCGCCGCCCAGGCACCCGAGGCGGTGCGCGTGCCGGTGGCCCCGGCCGCCGACTGGGTGAATCCGCTGCGGGACACCCGCGACCGCCGGCTCCCCCGGGTCGCCGGGCCCTCGGGCCTGGTCATCTTCGGGGTGACCGGTGACCTGTCCCGCAAGAAGCTGATGCCGGCCGTGTACGACCTGGCCAACCGCGGTCTGCTGCCGCCGGGGTTCTCCCTCGTCGGGTTCGCCCGCCGGGACTGGGAGGACCAGGACTTCGCCGAGGTCGTGCACGACGCGGTCCGCGAGCACTCGCGCACCCCGTTCCGCGAGGAGGTGTGGCAGCAGCTCGCCGAAGGCATGCGGTTCATTCCCGGCGACTTCGACGACGACACCGCCTTCAAACAGCTGAGGGACGCCGTCGAGGAACTGGACTCCTCCCGCGGCACCGGCGGCAACTTCGCCTTCTATCTCTCGGTGCCGCCGAAGTTCTTCCCCAAGGTCGTGCAGCAGCTGAAGAAGGTCGGCCTGGCGAGCCCGCCGCAGGGCGCCTGGCGCCGGGCGGTCATCGAGAAGCCGTTCGGCCACGACCTGGAGAGCGCGCGTGAGCTGAACGCGATCGTGCACGAGGTGTTCGACCCGGACCAGGTGTTCCGCATCGACCACTACCTCGGCAAGGAGACCGTCCAGAACATCCTGGCGCTGCGCTTCGCCAACCAGATGTACGAGCCGATCTGGAACCGGTCGTACGTCGACCACGTCCAGATCACGATGGCCGAGGACATCGGCATCGGCGGCCGGGCCGGCTACTACGACGGCATCGGCGCCGCCCGGGACGTCATCCAGAACCACCTGCTGCAGCTGATGGCGCTCACCGCCATGGAGGAGCCGATCGCGTTCGACGCGGAGGCGCTGCTCACCGAGAAGCTGAAGGTGCTCAAGTCGGTGCGCCTCCCGGAGGACCTGGGCGGGCACACCGTGCGCGCCCAGTACGCGGGGGGCTGGCAGGGCGGTGAGAAGGTCGTCGGCTACCTCGAGGAGGAGGGCATCGACCCCGCGTCGAAGACCGACACCTTCGCCGCGGTCAAGCTGGGCATCGACAACCGCCGCTGGGCGGGCGTCCCCTTCTACCTGCGCACCGGCAAGCGGCTGGGCCGCCGGGTCACCGAGATCGCGGTGGTCTTCAAGCGGGCCCCGCACTCGCCGTTCGACGCCACGGCCACCGAGGAACTGGGCCAGAACGCGATCGTCATCCGCGTCCAGCCGGACGAGGGCATGACCGTGCGGTTCGGGTCGAAGGTGCCGGGAACGTCGATGGAGATCCGGGACGTGTCGATGGACTTCGCCTACGGCGAGTCGTTCACCGAGTCGAGCCCGGAGGCGTACGAGCGGCTCATCCTGGACGTACTGCTCGGCGACGCCAATTTGTTCCCCCGTCACCAGGAAGTGGAAGAGTCCTGGAAGATCCTCGACCCGATCGAGGCGTACTGGGCGGCGCACGGCAGGCCGGCGCAGTACGCGTCGGGCAGCTGGGGACCGACGGAAGCCGACGAGATGCTCGCACGAGACGGACGGAGCTGGCGCAGGCCATGAAGATCGACCTGACCGACACCACGGCAAGCAAGATCAACAAGGCGCTGGTGCAGGGCCGCCGCGCCATCGGCACGCCGGCCGTGGGCATGGTCCTGACGATGGTCATCGTCACGGACGAGGAGAACGCCTACGACTCGATCAAGGCGGCCGAGGAGGCCTCGCACGAGCACCCCTCGCGCACCCTGGTCGTCATCAAGCGACACGCCCGCACCCTGCGCGACCGCACCCACTCGCGGCTGGACGCCGAGGTGCGCGTCGGCTCCGAGGCCGGCACCGGCGAGACGGTCGTGCTGCGTACCTACGGCGAGGTGTCCGACCACGCCGACTCGGTCGTCCTGCCGCTGCTGCTGCCGGACGCCCCGGTGGTCGTGTGGTGGCCGGTGGACGCGCCCGACACCCCGTCCAAGGACCCCTTGGGCGCGCTGGCGCAGCGGCGGATCACCGACCTGTACGCGATCGAGCGGCCGATGGAGGTCCTGGAGACCCGCGCCCGCAACTACGCGCCCGGCGACACCGACCTCGCCTGGACCCGGCTCACGCTGTGGCGGTCCATGCTGGCCGCCGCCCTGGACCAGGCCCGGGTGAAGGTGACGTCGGCGGCGGTCGAGGCCGAGGCGGACAACCCCAGCGCCGAGCTGCTGGCCCGCTGGCTGGAGGCCCGGCTGAACGTGACCGTGGACCGCGTGGTCACCGCCGGGCCGGTCGTCACCGCCGTGCGCCTGGGCACCGCGAACGGCGAGATCGTCATCGACCGCCCCGAGGGACCGCTCGCCACGCTGACCCTGCCCGGCCAGCCGCCGCGCACCCTCGCCCTGAAGGTCCGCCCGACCTCCGAACTCATCGCCGAGGAACTGCGCCGCCTCGACGCCGACGAGATGTACGCCATCGCCCTCCAGGGCGAGGCCCACAAGGAGAACGCCTGAGATGGCCGAGTTCCCCGAGCTCACCGACCGGCCCGAGTGGACGGCCCTGGCCACCCACCGTGCCCAGGTCCGTCCGCACCTGCGCGAGCTGTTCGCGGCGGACCCCGGGCGCGCCGAGCGGTACGTCGTGCGGGTCGGCGACCTGCACATCGACTACAGCAAGCAGCTGATCACCGACGAGACCCTGGCCCTGCTGCGGGAACTCGCCGCCGCGACGGGCGTGTTCGCGCTGCGGGACGCCATGTTCCGCGGTGAGCGGATCAACGTCACCGAGAACCGGGCCGTGCTGCACACCGCGCTGCGCGCGCCGCGGGACGCGGTGATCGAGGTCGACGGCGAGAACGTCGTACCCAAGGTGCACGCCGTGCTGGACAAGATGGCCGTCTTCGCCGACCGGGTCCGCTCCGGCGAGTGGACCGGTCACACCGGCAAGCGCATCCGGAACGTGGTCAACATCGGCATCGGCGGTTCCGACCTCGGCCCGGCGATGGCCTACGAGGCACTGCGCCCCTATACCGCACGGGACCTGACCCTGCGGTTCGTGTCGAACGTGGACGGCGCCGACCTGCACGAGGCCACCCGGGACCTGGACCCGGCGGAGACCCTGTTCATCGTGGCGTCCAAGACGTTCACCACCATCGAGACGATCACGAACGCGACGTCGGCCCGGTCCTGGCTACTGCGGGCCTTCGACGGCGACGAGAAGGCGGTCGCCAGGCACTTCGTGGCGCTGTCCACGAACGCCGAGAAGGTCACCGGGTTCGGCATCGACCCGGACAACATGTTCGAGTTCTGGGACTGGGTCGGCGGCCGCTACTCGTACGACTCCGCGATCGGCCTGTCTCTGATGATCGCCATCGGACCCGACCGCTTCCGTGAGCTGCTCGACGGCTTCCGGATCGTCGACGACCACTTCCGCACCGCACCCGCCGAGGCCAACGCGCCCTTGCTGCTGGGCCTGCTGGGCATCTGGTACGGCAACTTCTTCGACGCCCAGACCCACGCGGTGCTGCCGTACTCGCACTACCTGTCGAAGTTCACGGCGTACCTCCAGCAGCTGGACATGGAGTCCAACGGCAAGTCCGTGCAGCGCGACGGCAACCCCGTCCGGTGGCAGACCGGACCGGTCGTGTGGGGCACGCCCGGCACCAACGGCCAGCACGCCTACTACCAGTTGATCCACCAGGGCACCAAGCTGATCCCGGCGGACTTCATCGGTTTCGCCCGCCCGATCGGCGAGCTGAGCGAGGAACTCAAGGCCCAGCACGACCTGCTGATGGCCAACTTCTTCGCGCAGACCCAGGCGCTCGCCTTCGGCAAGACGGCGGAGGAGGTCCGTGCGGAGGGTGTCGCCGAGGAACAGGTGGCACACCGCACCTTCCGCGGCGACCACCCCACCACCACGATCCTCAGCCCCGAGCTGACCCCGTCCGTGCTCGGCCAGCTCGTCGCGCTCTACGAGCACAAGGTGTTCGTGCAGGGCGCGGTGTGGAACATCGACTCCTTCGACCAGTGGGGGGTGGAACTGGGCAAGGTCCTCGCCAAGCGCGTCGAGCCCGCCCTCACGGAGGCCGCCGACGTGCCCGGTCTCGACCCGTCCACCAAGGCCCTCGTCGCCGCCTACCGCACTCTCAAGAACGCATCGGAGAACTGACATGCAGCTCGGTCTCATCGGTCTCGGCAAGATGGGCGGCAACATGCGCGAGCGGATCCGCCGCGCCGGCCACACCGTCATCGGCTACGACCGCAACCCGGACGTCTCCGACGTCAAGAGCCTCGCCGAACTGGTCGAGAAGCTGGACGCGCCGCGCCAGGTGTGGGTGATGGTGCCCGCCGGCACGGCCACGCAGGGCGTCATCGACGAGCTCAAGGACCTGCTGTCCGAGGGCGACACGGTGATCGACGGCGGCAACTCCCGCTGGACGGACGACGAGAAGCATGCCGCGGAACTCGGCATCAAGGGCATCGGCTTCGTCGACGCCGGTGTCTCCGGCGGTGTGTGGGGCCTGCAGAACGGCTACGCGCTCATGGTCGGCGGCGACAAGGAGCATGTGGAGCGGCTCCGGCCGGTCTTCGAGGCGCTCAAGCCGGAGGGCCCGTACGGCTACGTCCACGCGGGCCGGGTCGGTGCCGGGCACTTCTCGAAGATGGTCCACAACGGCATCGAGTACGCCATGATGCAGGCCTACGCCGAGGGCTGGGAACTGCTGGAGAAGGTCAAGTCGGTGGACAACGTCCGCGAGGTCTTCCGCTCCTGGCAGGAAGGCACCGTCATCCGGTCCTGGCTGCTCGACCTCGCGGTCAACGCCCTGGACGACGACGAGCACCTGGAGAAGCTGCGCGGCTACGCGGAGGACTCCGGTGAGGGCCGCTGGACCGTGGAGGCGGCCATCGACAACGCGGTCCCGCTGCCGGCGATCACCGCTTCCCTCTTCGCGCGGTTCGCCTCCCGCCAGGACGACTCGCCACAGATGAAGATGATCGCCGCGCTGCGCAACCAGTTCGGCGGCCACGCGGTCGAGAAGAAGGACTGACCCGCCCGTGAGGGACCTCCTGCGGGTCCTCCCCCACTGCCTCGAGGGCGTGGGAGGTACCCCCAGGTGAGACGGAGTGGAACAGGTCGGGACAGCACACCGGCTGGACCGGCCTGCCCCTGACCGGGAACGGCGAGGAACAGGCCGACACCCCCCTACTCGACCTGCCCTGACCGGGAACGGCGAGGAACAGGCCAAGTGCTCGCCCCGCTCGTCACCGGCCGGACCTACGCCGGGGGGGGGCGCCCGGCGTGATCGGCGAGGCGGGCATGTCCCTGGCGCACCTCGTCCGGCTCAACGTCTACACCACGGACGTCGATCTACTCTTCCGGCACTACGGCGTGCTGGCCGGTCGGTTGGCCGCCGCCGGGGTGGCGCCGGCCGGCACGATGCTCGGCGTGACACGGCTGGCGATCCCCGGCCTGCTGGTCGAGCTGGAGGGGACCGCCGTCGCGTGACCCGCCGTCGGCGGCGCCGTGCGTCCGCGGACCCGAGCGGGCCCGGGCGCACGGCCTGCCCGAGGAACCCACCCCCAGGTATGCGGATCGGGCAGGCCGGTACGCGGCCGGCCGAGCCCTGGCCCTGCGTCACCGTGCCCCCCGGCACCGATTGACAGTGCCGTCCGCATCGGGTCAGAGTCCCGCTGGTGGAGATCAACGAGCTGACGGCGGCCGAGGAGCGGGTGTGGCGGGCGTTTCCGCGGGGCGAGGCGGTGGACTTCCGGGAGGATCCTGACGAGGATCCGGCCGACGGCGGGAACTGGGGCCCTGAACGGACCGTGCGGGCCCGGGTGTTGCGGTCCCTGCTGCTCGACGGACCGCAGCAGGACGGCGAGATACCGTCGCTGAGTCTGGCGGGCGCCCGGATCACCGGCCGGTTCGACCTGCAGTACGCGACGATCGACCACCCGGTGCGGCTGCGGCACTGCCACTTCGACGAGGCCCCGCGGTGCTACGCCGCCCGGCTGCGGGAACTCAACCTGAGCGAGTCCGTCCTGCCCGGCCTGGTCGCCCACGCCGTCCACGTGGACGGCCTCGTGCGCCTGACCCGTGCCCGGTGCGCAGGTGTCGTCCGGCTCGGCGGCGCCCGGATCGCCGGCAGCCTGTACCTGGAGGGCGCGGAGCTGGTCGCGCCGGACACCGAGGAGCCGGTGCTCCAGCTCAACCAGGCCGCGGTCGGCGCGGATCTGTGGGCACCGGGGCTGCGCACGGTGGGTCGGATACGGCTGAACGGCGCCTCCGTCGCCGGGTCGCTCAACCTCAACGACGCGCGGCTCGGCAACCCCGGAGACGCCGCGCTCGACGCGGAGACGTTCGCCGTCGAGGGCGACATGCTGGTCCGGCACGCCGAGGTGCACGGCTGGGTGGGCCTGCGCGGCGCCCGTATCGGCGGACGGCTCGACCTCTCGTACGCCTTCCTGTCGCATCCGGGCCGCTCGGTGCTGCGGGCCGGCAGCGCGACCATCGGCGAGCTGTGGCTGCGCAAGGCGCCGCCCATGGAGGGCGCCCTCAATCTGCGCCGCGCCCAGCTCGACGTCCTGCTGCTGGAGCCGGAGTCGGTGCCCGATCAGGTGCTGCTCGGCGACCTGACGTACACCTCGCTCACCCCGCACGAGCCGGCCGAGCGCCGCCTGCCCATGCTGGAGCGGGAGCGTGACGGCTATGTCCCCCACGCCTACGAGCAGTTGACGGCCGCCTACCGCCGGGTCGGCGACGACCACGCCGCCCGGCTGGTACAGCTCGCCAAGCAGCGCCGGCACCGCCGCACCCTGCCCTGGTACGGCCGGCTGTGGGGTCTGGTCCAGGACGTCACCGTCGGCTACGGGTTCCGTCCGCTGCGGGCGGCCGGATGGCTGCTGTCGCTGCTCGCCCTCGGCTCCGTCGCCTACGCGCTGCACCATCCGCAGCCGCTGAAACCGGGCGAGGCTCCCCCGTTCGATCCGGTGTTCTACACCCTGGACCTGCTGCTGCCGGTGATCTCCTTCGGCCAGGACTCCGCGTTCGCCCCGCGCGGCGGGTACCAGATCCTCGCCCACCTCCTGGTCCTCACCGGCTGGATCCTGGCCACCACGGTGATCGCGGGCGTCACCCGCACGGTCAGCCGCCAGTAGCCGCGTGCCGGGCGCCCGGCCGCCCCGGGGCCGTGGCGGCCGTCCGGGATGTGACGAACATCCCCGCGGGAACCGGCGGCCCTGCTTCTACAATCACCGGCACGGGATCGGGCGCGCCGCCCGGGCGCCCCACGGCCGAAGGAAACCGATGACCAGCGTCGAAGAGCCGGCAAGACCCGGCGGGCGGGTGCGTGACGCCGCCCGCACCAAGGCCGAGATCCTCGACGCGGCCACGCAGGAGTTCGCCCGGTCCGGCTACGACGGCGCCCGGGTCGACGAGATCGCGGCCCGTACCCGCACCACCAAGCGGATGATCTACTACTACTTCGGCGGCAAGGAGCAGCTGTTCACCGCCGTGCTGGAGCGGGCCTACGAGGCCATCCGGGAGGCCGAGCGGCAGCTGGACGTCGAGCACCTGGATCCGGTCGCGGCGATCCGCCGGCTGGCCGAGCTGACCTTCGACCACCACGAGCGGCACCCGGACTTCATCCGCCTGGTCAGCATCGAGAACATCCACGGCGCCGGGCACATCACGGCATCCGCGAGCCTCGGCGGGATCGGCTCCCCCGCGCTGGACGTGATCCACCGCGTCCTCGCCGCCGGCCGGGAGTCCGGGCTGTTCACAGCCGACGTGGACGCGGTCGACCTGCACGCCGTGATCAGCTCGTTCTGCTTCTTCCGGGTCGCCAACCGGCCCACCTTCGGCGCGCTGTTCGGCCGGGACCTGACGCACCCGGCGCAGCGGGAGCACTACCGGACGCTGCTCGGCGACATGGTGATCGCCTACCTCACGGCGGACCGGACGTCCGGCTGACGCCGTGGCCGGCGCCCGGCGTCAGCCGCTCACCAGCAGCTCCGTCCAGGCCGCCGCCACCCGGTCCAGCGCGTAGCTTTCCCGCACCTGGGCGCGGGCTGCCTCGGCCGCGGACCGCCAGGCTTCCTGTGTCTCGCCGAGCCGGGCGATCGCCTCGGCCATCGCCTGCGGGCTGTCGTGGATCCACCGCCGGTCGTAGATCTCGTCGGCGCCGGGCCACGGCAGCAGCGCCGGTACGGCGCCGGAGGCCATGCCCTCGGCCGGGGCGAGGTGGAAGCTCTCGTCGTCGCTGGTGGACAGGACGTGACCGATCCGGCGCAGCCAGGTCGCCACGTCCGCGCCGAAGCCGTCGAAGACGACGGCCCCTTCGAGCAGCGGGGAGGTCTGGATCCGGCGCAGGATCGCGTCGTAGTGCGCGCGCTCCTCCGGCTTGTTCCAGATCCACCAGTACTCCCAGGGCGGCCGGGACTTGACCGACAGGTGCCAGCGCCGGTCCCGGGCGCGGAGCGCTTCGAGCACGTCCAGGCCGAGATCGAGGCGCTTGCGGCTGGGCGCGATGCCGATCATGCCGAGCCGGCGCCGGGCGCCGGGTGCTTTGGGCCGGTCGAGCTGGTCGGCGTCGACCCAGTTCGGGACGACCACGACCTTGGCCTCGGGCCAGCCGGTGTGCTCCAGGGTGCGGCGGGCGTAGGAGGGGCTCACGCAGATCACCTTGTCGACGGCGTCGATGTCCACCTGCCGCGGCCATTCGGCGTCGAGTTCGAACCGGTGCAGCCGGATCACGAGCCGGCTGCCGTGCCGCTTGTGGCGGCTGTACCAGACGGCGGCCGGGCCGCACCACTCGACGACCATCACATCGGCCCAGTCGGCAAGTTCGCGGCTCACGGCGGGATCGTGCCGGGCCAGCGCGGGCCAGTCGTCGACCCGGACGTCGACTCGGGGCAGGGCGCGGAAGTGGTCGAGGAGCCGGGTGAGGAACTTCAGGTCGTGTCCCGCGACGCCGACCCGCAGCGGGCGGGTGCGGTGGGTCACGGCGGCCGGTGCGGGCGGGAAGGCCCGGCCGAGGTGGGCGCGCCAGCGGCCGGCGGCGGCCCGGAGGGTGTGGCGGCGGGCGGCGTCCTGGCAGCGGGCCGCCGCGAGCCGGCGGACCTCGGGGTCGCGGGCGGCCCGGGCCACGGCCTCGGCGGCGTCCCCGAGGCCTGCCCGGCCGGGGACGTAGAGGGGGTAGTCGGTGCCCAGCAGCGCCTCGTGGGCGGGTGTGCGGTTGAGTACGACGGGCAGGCCGAGTGACCCGAACTCCAGGACCTTGGTGGAGAGTTCGAGGCTCGCGTCGAGCCGGGGGTCGCGCCAGCCGAGGCCGAGGTCGCAGTCGGCGGCGATGCGCATGGCCTCCTCGCGCGGCTGTCCGCCGTGGTGGTGCACGCGGGGGGTGCCGCCGTGCAGGGCACGGAACATCGCGTCCTGGAATTCCGGATGCGCGGGGTCGTCGTGGATCTTGTCGCCGACGGTGTGGAGTTCGGCACGGACACCCCGCTCGGCCAGCAGCGCCGGCAGCCGGGTCATGGGCAGGGTGTTCCACAGCGGTGCGAACTTGCCGGTGTAGACGAGCCGCAGCGGGTCGTGCGGCCGGTCGTCGTCCGGTACCGGGAAGGCGGGTTCGGGCACGGCGGGCGGGCAGAGCACGCTGCGGCCGCAGGCCTCCGGTACCCATGTCTCCAAGAAGCAGCGCAACTCCTCGGTCTGGCAGAGGAGTTGCCTGGAGGCGGAGGCGATGCGGGCGAGTTCGGCGCGGGCTTGCTCGGTCATCGCCGCGGCGGACTGCGGGATGTCGGTGAGGTAGGCCCAGATCCGCCCGTCGAAGTGGCCGTCGGCGACGACCCGGCCGACGAGCCTGCGTCCGCGCAGCACGAGCAGGTCGCAGGATTCCTCCCGGTCGAGCCGGGCGAGCAGCCGTGAGGCCTGCACCGGTGACAGGGGACGGCCTCCCTGCCCCTCGACCAGCCGTTCCTCGGCGGGCCGCACGAGCCGCACGCCGGGCAGCCCGGCCAGCGGATCGGTCAGCCGCCCGGTCTCCACGGGCGCCTTGAGCACCAGCCGGGTCTCACAGCCGGCCAGTGCCAGCGCCTGCACGGTCGACTGGGCCCACACGGCGGAGCCGTCGATGAGGTTGAGGTCCACGTCGCCGTAGACCAGGGCGCGTACCACGCGAGTCATGACGGCTCCTTCCCGCGCACGGCGAACAGGCGGTACCCCCGGCCGCACCAGGTCTGCGGCGGCGCCCCCGCGAGGTGCAGGGACCGGTGGACCAGCAGGGGCCGCCGCAGTGCCGTTACAAACGTGTAGTCGGCGTCTCCGGGCGCGTGGCCCAGCGCGTCGGCGCCCGAGTACTCCTGGGCGCACAGCAGGTCCAGCAGCAGGGTGTCCGGGCGTTCCTCGGTGAGGTCGGTCCAGTCGGCGACCCAGGCCGCGGCGGGCAGCCCGGTGCGGACGGCGACGCCCGCGCCGGCGAGTTCGTCCAGGCCCGCCGGTTCGGTGACGACCACTTCGGCGGGGCGGTGCTGCTGGCCCAGCACCTGCGCGACCAGGCGGGTCACGTCGTGCCGGCCGCGGGGGGCGGCGAGCACGGCCACCCGACGTCCGTCCAGCGGGTCCGGGGCGCCGACCAGCCGGGCGAGTTCCGCGAGCCGCACCCGGGTGCTGTCCCACTGGAACGCCTCCCGCAGCCGCTCCCTGCCGTCCCCGGCCGGATCGAGCCGGGACAGCCGCACGCCGGTGTCGGCGTCCAGGACCGCGTCCCAGGCCAGGTGGGTGAGGCCGGGCGCGGCGGATGCCGGGGCGTCCCGCCACAGGACGGCCGACCGGCCCAGTGCCCGTGCCTCGGTGAGGAGTTCGGCGAGCCTGCGGTCGAGGTCCGGGGCCAGGCCGGTGCCGGCGAGCGACCAGGGGCCGTCCTGGGTGCAGGCGCTGAGCTGCACCACGACGGCGTCCGGGTCGGTGCGGCGCACGAGCAGGCCGCCGTCGTGCGGGAGGGGCCGGTTCACGACGGCGTCGGCCGCGAAGTCCTCGGCGGTGCGGTCGGTGAGCACACCCGTGATCACCAGCCGGTCGCGTGGTGCGCAGGAGAAGGCGCGGTGCGTCAGGTGCAGGCGGTCGTCGGCGGCCACGGCCGCGGCACCGACGGCGACCGGCGGGGGTGCCGGTGCGGGCCGCCTCGTGGCTCGCGCCCGCCACAGCCCGTACAGCTCCCGCGGCAGCCGCACCGCCCCGCGCCGCGGCGACCGTGCCGCCGACACCAGCGCCTTGCCCACCCGGAGCGAGGTCGAGGCCTCCAGCATGCTCACCCGTGTCTGCAGCACCTCGACGCGTTCACGGGCCCCGCGCAGGGCCGAGGCCAGCTGGTCCTTCTCGCGCACGGCGGCGGCGAGGCGGTCGGCGAGCCCGTCCTCGCGGACGGCGTCCCGGGCGCGTTCCGCCTCCTCGGCGCGGCGCTCCAGATCCAGGTGGCGGGCGCGCAGGGAGCGGGAGACGAGGTCGGCGAGGACGTGTTCGCCGGCGATGCGCAGGGTGGTGGCGAAGCCGTCCGCCGCCACGGGCCGCCCGAACCAGTCGTGCGGGGGCAGGAGTTCGTCCGTGCCGAGGCGGGCGAACACCGCGCCCGCGTGCAGGTGCACGTAGTCGAGCGGGGCGGCCCGCAGCACCTGGCAGCGCTGGGCCACCAGGCCGTCCAGGAGCCGGTGGTAGGGCGGTTCGGGTCCGGGGTGACCGAAGAGGAGCAGGCCGCGGGCGCCGGGGTGCATGCGTGCCAGCACCGCGAGACAGTCCCCCTCGGTTCCGTGCAGGGCGGGGTCGGGACCGTACGACAGGAGCACCAGCTCGGCGTCGCCGATGTCCCGTTCGCCGTCGTCGCCGAGCAGGGCCACGCCGTCGGGGAGGTGGAGGCAGGGTTCGAGGCGCAGGCCGCGGCCGGCCGCGTCGACGACCGTGGTGACGCCGTCCAGGTGCGGGTGGAGCAGATCGGTCAGGCGCATCAGCGGATCCTCGTGAAGACGTGGAAGCCGACCTCGATCTCCCGGAAACCGTACGGCCGGAACTCGGTGTGCCGCAGGCCGAGGGGTTCGAGTGCGGCGCGGTAGGCGGCCCTCGGCCGGTGCAGGATGCGGTCGCCGCGGGCCCGGGGCACGGGCGTGTCCTCGTCGGTGACGATCAGTCGGCCGGTGAGCCGGACCAGGGAGGCCAGGTTGTCCAGGGCCGCCGACCACTCGGTGTCGTCGAGGAGGTGGAAGAGCACGTCGACGCAGACGACGATGTCGTACGGCCACGGGCTGCGCCAGGCGTCGAGCCGGGCCTGGGCGTAGCGCGGGCCGCCGCCGGCCGCGCGGGCCCGGTCGACGGCTTCCGCGCCGGCGTCGAAGGCGTCCACGCGGTGGCCGCAGCGGGCCAGGGCGCGCGCGAAGCGGCCCTCTCCGCAGCCCGCGTCGAGCACGAACAGCGGCGCCGCCGGGCTGCTGAGGTCGCCGATGAGGCCGAGCAGGGTGCCGAGCCGGATCGCGTGGAAGAGTTCGTCGCCGGCGCGGTCGAGGCCGAAGTGGCCGCCGGAGGGCGGCTCGTCCGGCTCGAGGTGGCGGGTGTCCCAGTGGTCGAGGGTGCCGTCAGTCATGGTGCTCCAGCCACTGGGTGACCACCCGGGCGATGCGGGGGCCGGCCTTGCCGTCCCACAGCGGCGGTCCCTCCGGGGGTGTGGCCGGTCCGCCGTCGAGGGCCTTGCGCAGGGCGGGGACCAGCTCGGTGTGGGTGACGAGGCGGTTGGTGCCGTGGGTGACGGTGACCGGGCGTTCGGTGGTGGTGCGCAGCGTCAGGCAGGGCACGCCGAGCACGGTGGTCTCCTCCTGCACGCCGCCGGAGTCGGTGACCACGGCGGCCGCGCCGCGCACCAGGCTCATGAACTCCAGGTAGCCGAGCGGTTCGAGCAGATGTACGCCGGGCGCGCCGTCCAGGCCGGCCGCGTGCAGCGCGTCCCGGCCGCGGGGGTGCAGCGGGACGGCGAGGTCCAGGTGGCGGGCCGCCTCGGTGAGCGCGCGGGCGGCGGCGCGGGCGGCCTCGGGGCCGTCGACGTTGGCGGGACGGTGCAGGGTGACGACGCCGTAGCGGCCGGGCAGCCCGTACGCGGTACGGGCGGCGGCCGGGTCGAGGAGGTGCAGACGGGTACGCAGGGTGTCGATCATGGGGTTGCCGACGAAGTGCACCCGGGCCGGGTCGGTGCCCTCGCGGGCGAGGTGGCCGACGGCTTCGGGGCTGGTGACGAACAGCAGCTCGGCCAGCTGGTCGACCAGGCGCCGGTTGACCTCCTCCGGCATCGCCATGTCGAAGCTGCGCAGGCCTGCTTCCACATGGGCGACGGGGACGCCGAGCTTGGCGGCGACCAGGGCTGCGGCCATCGTGGAGTTGACGTCGCCGTAGACCATGACGAGGGCCGGGGCACGGGCGGTCACCTCGGCCTCCAAGGCCACCAGCAGGTCGGCGGTCTGCCGGGCGTGGCTGCCGGAGCCGACACCCAGGTCGGTGTCCGGCCGGGGCAGTCCGAGCTGCCGGAAGAACACGTCCGACATCCGGGCGTCGTAGTGCTGGCCGGTGTGGACCAGGACCTGGTCGCAGCCGGCCGCTCCGAGCGCGGCGACGACCGGTGCCGCCTTGACGAAGTTGGGCCGGGTGCCGACCACATGGAGTACTCGGCCGTTCATGTCCTCGCCTTCCGTCGGCGGTCGAACGAGCGGGGATCAGAGGGAAGTCCGTGCCGGGCCGTCACCGGCGCGTGCTCACGGCCGAAGCGCTCCGCGCCCTGTCGGCCTACCGTGGCGGCATGTCCCGTCGTGTCCCCCGCGCTGTCAGTCTGGCCGCATCCGTGGCGTGGGGCGAGTTGCGCCAGGATCCCGCCCGGGCCGTGCTGCTCGGCGTACGACTGCTGCCGGCGGGGGTCCGGGGCCGGGTGGGGCCGGTGGAGCGGTGGCTGTCGGCACGGGCCCGTGCCGCGGGTCCCGGCGCGGCGCCGTCCGCCGTCCGGGTGGTCGCCCCCGCCGGGCGGCCGGTGCGGCCCGTGCCCGGCCGGGTGCTGCATCTGGTGACCAACTCGCTGCCGTTCGCCCACGCCGGGTACACCGTGCGCACGCAGAAGCTCGCCGAGGCCCAGCGGGCCGCCGGGCTCGATCCGCACGTCGTGACCCGGGTCGGGTTCCCGGTGACGCGCGGGGTGCTGGACGCCTCCCCGGTACAGACGGTGGCCGGTGTGCCGCAGCACCGGCTGCTGCCGGCCCGGCTGCCGTACGGGCAGGCTGCGCTGCTGGCCCGCAACGCGGACCTCGCGGGGCGGTTGGTGGAGCGGCTGCGGCCGGCCGTGCTGCACGCGGCCACCGACCACGGCAACGGGCGGGTGGCCCTCGCCCTGCGGGAGGCCTACGGGCTGCCGGTGGTCTACGAGGTGCGGGGCTTTCTGGAGGAGACCTGGCTGACCCAGGACCCGGCGCGCAGTGCGCTCGACCCCGTCTACCGGATGCGGCGCGAGCTGGAGACGCACTGCATGCGGGAGGCCGATCTGGTGCTGACGCTGGGTGCGGCGATGAAGGCCGAGATCGTGGCGCGCGGGGTGCCCGAGGGGCGGGTGCTGATCGTGCCGAACGCGGTGGACGCCATGTTCCTTGCGCCGCCGCCCGACGGGGCGCCGGTGCGCGCCCGCCTCGGTATCGCCCCGGACGACTACGTGGTGGGCACGGTAGGCAGCCTGACCCCGCACGAGGGGATCGGTACGTTGCTCCATGCGGGTGCCGAGCTGAGGCGGCGCGGAGTTCCGCTGCGGCTGCTGATCGTGGGCGACGGTCCGGAGCGCGCGGCGCTGCAGCGGCTGGCCGCCCGGCTGGGCCTGGACGACGGTGCCGCGTTGTTCACCGGCCGCGTCCCGCACGCTCAAGTGCGGGATTTCCACGCTGTGTTGGATGTGTTCGCGGTGCCGCGCACCGACGAGCGGGTCTGCCATCTGGTGACCCCTCTCAAACCGGTCGAAGCGATGGCGAGCGGACTGCCTGTCGCAGCAAGTGATCTCACCGCAATGAGAGAACTGGTCGAACCGGAGGTTAACGGACGGCTAATTCCGCCCAAATCACCTATTGCCTGGGCAGATGCCCTCGAAATGGTGCTTTACAGTCATAAGCGGCGGCTCGAATGGGGAGCCGCCGCTCGCGCGGCAGTCGCGCGGGATCGCACCTGGGACCGGGTCGCCGCGACGACCCTCGAGGCGTATCGCTCTCTCGGATGCGTCTGAGGCCCTGCGCACCCCCACCAGTCCAGCCGTGAAGGCCGGGTGATTCCCTATGCAGGTCGAACGGATACAACCGCTCGGGGACGACAGCGAACCGCTCGGGGACGACAGCGAACCGCTCGGGGACGACAGCGAACCGCTCGGGGGCGGGGAGCGGGAAGGACCGGCCGGCGATGTCGAACTCGCCGTGATCGGGCTCGGTTACGTCGGACTGCCGCTGGCACGGGAGGCGTCCTCGGTCGGTCTGCGCGTGGTGGGCCTGGACCGCGATCCGCGCGTCGTCGCAGGGCTCAACTCCGGCCGTTCGCACGTCGACGACGTGTCCGACGACGACGTCCGCCGGATGCGCGACGCCGGTTTCACCGCGACCGCCGACGCATCCTGCCTGGCACGCGCGCAGACCGTCGTGATCTGTGTGCCGACGCCGCTGAGCGAGGACGGCGGACCCGATCTGGGTGCCGTCGTCTCGGCCGCCCGCGCGGTGGCCGGCCGGCTGGCCCGCGGACAGCTGGTGGTGCTGGAGTCCACCACGTATCCCGGCACCACCGAGGAGGTCGTCCGCCCCCTGCTGGAGGAGTCCGGACTGCGGGCCGGCACGGACTTCGCCCTCGCCTTCTCGCCCGAACGGATCGATCCCGGCAACACCCGGCACGGGCTGCGCGAGACCCCGAAGGTGGTCGGTGGCTGCACCCCGTCCTGCGCGGTGCGTGCCGTGGCCTTCTACGGCAAGTTGGTGGAGACGGTCGTCCAGGCCAAGGGCACCCGCGAGGCCGAGATGGCCAAGCTGCTGGAGAACACCTACCGCCACGTCAACATCGCCCTGGTCAACGAACTGGCCGTCATCAGCCGCGAACTGCGCGTCGACGTGTGGGACGCGATCCGCTGTGCGGCGACCAAGCCCTTCGGCTTCCAGGCCTTCCGGCCGAGCCCCGGAGTGGGCGGCCACTGCATCCCCATCGACCCCAACTACCTGTCGTACAAGGTGCGCTCGTCCCTGGGCCACGAGTTCCGGTTCGTCGAGCTGGCCCAGGAGATCAACCGGCGGATGCCGGAGTACGTGGTGCGCCGCGCCCAGGACCTGCTCAACACCGCCGGTCGCCCGCTGCACGGCTCCCGGGTGCTGCTGCTCGGGGTCACCTACAAGCCGGACGTCGCCGACCTGCGGGAGACTCCCGCGGAGCCGGTGGCGCGGCTGCTGCGGGAGCGGGAGGCCGACATCGCCTTCCACGATCCGCACGTGCCGCTGTGGTCGGTCGACGCGCAGCCGGTCCCGCGCGTCGGCGACCTCACGGCCGCACTGCGCGAGCACGACCTGACGATCCTGCTCCAGGACCATTCGGCCTACGACCTGCCGGCCCTCGCGGACACCGCACGGCTGCTGTTCGACACCCGCGGACGGATCTTCCGGCCCGGCGTCGAGGTCCTCTAGGGGGCGTCGCTCGGATCAGCCCGGGCCGCGACGTCCGGCACGGCACCTCGCCGCGTCGCCGGAACACCCGGGTACGCCCGGTACGCGGGAGGTCCTCCGCCTCGCCGCCCGCCTCGGCGACGGCACCGGCACCACCGGTCATGCACCGCACCGGACGCCGCGGCCCGATCCGACCAGATCCGACCAGATCCGAACGACACCCCCGGCCCTCTCGCTTCGGCAACCGCCCTTGACCGGCGGTGAGTTGAAAGGCACTGCCATGCGGATACTCGTCGTCACCGTCGTCCACCACCCCGAGGACGCGCGGATCCTGCACCGGGAGATCGCCGCGCTGCGCGCGCACGGCCACGAGGTGGTGTACGCGGCCCCGTTCACCGCCCGTGACACGGCTCCCCGGCCGGGCGTCGAGGGCGTGGACCTGCCCCGCGCGGCCGGCCGGCACCGGGTCGCCGCATTGCGCGCGGCCCGGACGCTGCTGGCCGGGCGCGGCCCGGACGCGGACGTGATCCTGCTGCACGATCCGGAGCTGCTGCTGGCCCTCCCCGGCACGCTGCGCCGGCTGCGCCGGGCCGGTCCCGTCCCGGTGACCGTGTGGGACGTCCACGAGGACACGGCGGCGGCACTGGACATGAAGGCCTGGGTGCCGCGGGTGCTGCGCCCGCCGCTGCGCACGGCGGTGCGGGCGGCGGAGCGGCTGGCGGAGCGCCGGCTGCGGCTGCTGCTCGCCGAGGACGCCTACCAGGCCCGCTTTCGCAGGACCCACCCCGTCGTCCCCAACCTCGCCATCGCGCCGGCCCAGCCGCCGCCCCCGCCCGGAAACGACCGGGTCGTCTACCTGGGCCAGCTGTCCCGGGCGCGCGGCGCGCTCGACCTCATCGCCACGGCGCGGCTGCTGGCGCCGGCCGTCCGCATCGAGGCCATCGGAGCGGCGGATCCCGACGTCCGGGACGTGCTCGCGGCAGCCGACCGGGACGGGGTCCTGCGCTGGTACGGCTTTCTGCCCAACGACCGTGCCCTGGCCCGGCTGGCGGGCGCCCTGGCCGGCCTCTCCCTCCTGCACGACCGGCCCAACTACCGCCACTCCCGGCCCACGAAGGTCGTCGAGTACATGGCCCATGGCGTCCCCGTCGTCACCACACCCGTCCCGCCGGCGGCGGCGCTGGTCGAGCGGCACGGATGCGGTCTGGTGGTGCCGTACGAGGATCCGCCGGCAGCGGCCGCGGCGCTCCGCCGGCTCGCCCACGACACCACGCTGCGGCTCGGCGCCGCACGGCTGGGGCGCGCGGCCGCCCTGTCGGAGCTGGACTGGCGGCACCGCGCGGGCGACTTCGTGGCACAGCTCGAGGCGTGGGCCGAGGAGGGGACGGCCGGTGTCACGGTAGCGGCCGGCACGTCGGGCACCGGCAGCGGCTTCAGGGGCGCACGGCGGCGTCGAGCAGGGGCCCGAGTTCCCGCACGACCGTGGTGAGGGGCCCCACGTCCCGTTCGGCGCGCGCCATCAGGATGGCGCCTTCCAGGGTGCTGATCATCAGCGTGGCCAGGGACTCGGCGCGGGCCGCGGGGACTCCCAGGCCGGTGAGGGCCTCGGCGAGCGGGCCCCGCCAGGCGGCGAACGCGGCGGCCGCCGCCTCCCGCGTGGAGTCACCGCAGGACGCGCCGTCCACCGTGGCGGCGGCGACCGGGCATCCCGCCGCGAACCCTTCCGCCGCGTACTCGTCCGTCCACTGCGCGGCCATCGCCGCGAACAGACCGCTCGGGGTCGGCTCGTCCAGCCCCGCACAAAAGCGTGCGATCCGCTTGCCCGCGTACCGGCCGGCCCAGTCGACGGCCTCGTTGACCAGTTGCTCCTTGCCGCCCGGGAAATAGTGCTGAAGGGAGCCGCGCGGGGCACCGGCGTGGGCGGCGACCTCGCGCATGCCGGTCGCGGTGACCCCGCCCCGCCGGATGAGCTGGGCCGCGCTGAAGACCATCCGCTCCCGCGGTCCGCGCCGCGCCTGCGTCATCGTCGACCTCCGTTCTCCTCTCCCACCCTATGACCGCCGTCATAACTGCCGCTACTATGACCACTGTCATAGTCGGTCCGTGCTGCGAAGGGCGGCCTCCCGTGCGCGTCGGATTCATCGGACTCGGGGTGATGGGCCGCCCCATGGCCCTGCGCCTGGCCTCCGCCGGCACCCCCTTGCTGGTCTGGAACCGCACCCCCGAGCGTGCCGAGCCCCTGCGGGAGGCCGGGGCCGAGGTGGCCGCGGACGCCGGAGAGGTGTTCGCGCGGACCGAGGTGGTGCTGCTGATGCTCGCCGACGAGGCCGCGCTGGATGCGGTGCTCGGCCGGGGAACCCCCGCCCTGGCCGCGCGGGTCGCCGGCCGGACCGTCGTACACATGGGCACGACCTCTCCGGAGTACTCCCGTGCGCTGGAGACCGACGTCCGCGCCGCCGGCGGCCGGTACGTCGAGGCGCCCGTCTCCGGGTCCCGGGTGCCGGCCGAGCAGGGGCAGCTGGTGGCGATGCTGGCCGGTGAGGAGCCCGCCGTGGCCGCGGTACGGCCACTGCTCGCCCCGATGTGCCGGGAGACGTTCGCGTGCGGTCCGGCGCCGGGCGCGCTGCTGATGAAACTGTCGGTGAACCTGTTCCTGATCACCCTGGTCACCGGACTGACCGAGGCGTTCCACTTCGCCGAGCGGCAGGGCCTGGACCGCCGGCTGTTCCTGGACGTCCTGGATGCGGGCCCGATGGCCAGCGGGGTGTCCCGGATGAAGGCACCCAAGCTGCGTGAGCGGGACTTCACGGTGCAGGCGGCGGCGCTGGACGTATTGAAGAACAACCGGCTGATCGCCGAGGCGGCCCGCAAGGCCCACCTCGCCTCGCCGCTCCTCGACGCCTGCCACACGCTGTTCGAGGAGACGGTGGCGCACGGGCACGGCGGCGAGGACATGGTCGCCGTGCTCCGCGCCATCGAGGCACGGACCGCCGAGGCCCCGTAGCCGGGGGACCGCCGCGACCCAGCCCCGCGGGACACCCGGGGACGCCGTACGCCCGCTCGGCGTACGGCCGCAGCACCGACCGACGGTCGCGGACCATGACGGCCCGGCAGTCGCCCCCGTCCGGGTGCCCGCCACGCACGGCGCGACCGACAGACACGGCCCACCACTCCGCGACACCCGACCACTCCCCCACACCCGGCGGCCCCCACGCAGGGCGGTGCGGTCGACACGGCCCACCGGTCCGCGACACCCGACCCCCCACGCCCAGCGGCCCCGCACCCACGGCGATCAACAGACGCGGCCCCCACTCCTCGGCGCCCCTCTGTACCCTCACCCCCGGCGGCCCCTCGCACATGGCGGAGCGGTAGACACTGTCTACGGACAGCTGGTAGACAGTGTCTATGACCGAGTCCGACATCAGCCTGCGGGACCGTCTGGTCGACGCCGGCGTGGAGCTGCTGGCCGCCGAGGGACTGCAGGCGCTGACCCTGCGGGAGATCGCCCGGCGCGCGGGCGTCTCGCACGGGGCGCCGCGCCGCTACTTCCCCACCCATCTCGAACTGCTGTCGGCCATCGCCCGGCGGGGCTTCGCCGAGCTGGCCGACCGGGCGCAGGGCGCCCTCGGAAAGGAGGCCGGCGGGCCACGCGCACGGGTGGCCGCGCTGGCGCGCACGTATCTGGAGTTCGCCCTGGACGAGCCCGGTATGTATGAGCTGATGTTCCGTCACGATCTGCTGGAGAGCGGGCATCTGGGCCTGCGCGGGACGAGCCTTCCGCTGTTCGGGCAGCTCGCCGGTCTGGTCGCCGAGGCGCGCCCGGGTGCCGATGCCCGCCGGACGGCCGGCGCCCTGTGGGCGGCCCTGCACGGGATCGCCCAGCTGTGGCGCTGGCGCAGCCTGCAACTCGCCATGGGCGAGGAGGACCTCGGCCCGCTGCTGGAGACCGTGCTGGCCGCGCACCTCGGCCCGGAGGACGGCCGGTGAACCGGGGCTGGACGCTGACGAGCAGCGTGGCGGGGGCGGTGGTCGTCGCCCTGGACGGTACGGTCCTCACCGTCGCGCAGCCCAGCCTGCAAAGGGAGTTGCACGCGACGTTCGCCGAGGTGCAGTGGACCAGCACCGCCTATCTCGTCGCGGTGGCGAGTCTGCTGGTGTTCGCGGGGCGGCTCGGTGACCGGTACGGGCAGCGGCGGCTGTTCGGGCTCGGCATGCTGGGGTTCGGTGCGGCCTCGGTCGGTATCGGTCTCGTGCCCGCAGTGGGGTGGGTGATCGCACTGCGGGCGGTGCAGGGGGTGTTCGGGGCTCTGTTGCAGCCCGCCACGCTGGGCATGCTACGGGCCGCGTATCCGCCGGACCGGCTCGCCTCGCCGCTGGCCGTGCGGACCGCCGCGATCGGGCTGGCGGCCGCAGCGGGGCCGCTGCTGGGCGGGGCGCTGGTAACCGGCCTGGGCTGGCGGTCGGTGTTCTTCGTCAACGTGCTGCCCGCGCTCGTCTTCGGCCTGCCGGCCCTGTTGCGCCCCGACCGGCACCCGGCGCCCTGCCGGACGCCGCTGGACCTGCCCGGGTCCGCACTGCTCGCGGGAACGCTGGCCTGCCTGGTGTACGCGCTCACGGCCCGGCCCGTCTCCGGCGCGGGCCTCGCCCTCGCCACGCTCCTGGCCGCCCTGCTCGTCCGGCACGAACGGCGCACGCCGAGCCCGCTGTTGCCGGCCCAGGTGATCGGCTCCCGCGCGGTCGGGGCGGCGCTCGGCATCCTGGTCGCCGTCTCCGCGTCCCTGTTCGGCACCCTGTTCGTCGCCACGTACGTCCTGCAACGCCACCTCGGTCTCGACCCGTTCGACAGCGCGCTGCGCAGTCTGCCGCTCGCCGTGCTGATGGTGCTGTCCGCGGCACTGTGCCCCGCCCTGCTGCGCCGCAGCGGTGCACGTCGTACGACCGCAGGCGCGACGGCGGCGCTCTCGCTCGGCGTCCTGCTGTTGTCCCGGACCACCTCCCTGCCCGGACTCGCGTGCGGCTTCGCGTTGCTCGGTGCCGGGTTCGGCACGGTGATGGTGGCGGCCACCCAGGTGATCGTGCGGCGGGCGGAGCCGGAGGTGGCCGGAGTGGCGGGCGGACTGCAGCAGACCGCGCTGAACGTCGGCCCCGCCGTGGGCGTGGCCGCGGCGACCGGGCTGCTGGGGGCCGGCACCGGGCCGGCCCTGCTCGGCCTGGCGGGCGTGGCCGCGCTCGCCCTGCCCGCGGCCCGGGCACTGCCGGGGCCGCCCGGCGTCGTGTCGCTCACGGACACTCGCGATGAACCGGCCCTGGCAGCCGATCCTGCGCGACGATGAGAGCCGGTGGCGGCCGGGCGGACAGCCGGGCCGCGCCGGGGACGACGCGACCGGAGGAAGAGCGATGGCACAGCTGCGACAGGACGTCGAAGCGGCGGAGGCGGGACTGGACGGCGCGGCGCTGGACCGCCTGGACCGGCACTTCGCCCGCCTTGTCGACGAGGGGCGCCTGCCCGGCTACCTGGTGGCGGTGGCCCGTGGCGGCCGGGTCGCCCACCTGACCACGTACGGCCTGCGCGACGTCGCGGCCGGACTGCCGGTCGAGCCGGACACGCTGTGGCGGATCTACTCGATGACCAAGCCGGTCACCGCGGTCGCGGTGCTGCTGCTGGTGGAGGAGGGCCTGCTGTCCCTGGACGACCCCCTCGACCGGCACCTGCCGGCCTTCGCCGGCCCCCGCGTGTACGAGGGCGGTTCGGGCGCCGGCCTGCGCACCCGCCCGGCCGCCGGCCCGATCCTGATCCGCCATCTGCTCACCCACACCGCGGGTCTGACCTTCGGCTTCTACCACCGCCACCCCGTGGATGCCCTCTACCGCGAGTCGGGACTGGAGTACTCGGTGCCGCCGGGCGCCGGACTCGCCGAGACCGTCGAGGTGTACGCACGGATGCCGCTGCAGTTCGACCCGGGCACGCAGTGGAACTACTCGGTCGCCTCCAACGTGCTGGGCCGGGTGATCGAGGTGGTCTCCGGGCAGCCGCTGGACACGTTCTTCGCCGACCGCGTCCTGCGCCCGCTCGGCATGACCGACACCGGCTTCCACATCGGGCCCGCACAGGCGGACCGGCTTGCCGAGATGTACGGCGAGACGGACGAGGGCGGGATCGAGCCGGCGCCGGGACTGCCGGTGCACGGCCGGCCGCGGTTCCTGTCCGGCAGCGGCGGCCTGGTCTCCTGCGCACACGACTTCCACCGGTTCATGGAGATGCTGCGCCGGGGCGGCGAGCTGGACGGCGTACGGCTGCTGTCCCCGCAGACGCTCGCCGGGATGACCCGCAACCAGCTGCCGGGCGGCGCCACCATCCGTTCCTTCGGCGCCCCGGTCCACCAGGAGGCGGGCAACGACGGCCTCGGGTTCGGCTTCAACGTCTCGGTGGTCACCGATCCGGCCCGCACCCTGGCCCCGTCCGGTCTCGGCACGTACGGCTGGACGGGCGTGGCGACCACCGCGTTCTGGGTGGACCCGGCCCACGATCTGACCGTGCAGTTCATGAGCCAGGTCCGCCCCAGGAAGCTGAAGGTCTTCCCGGACCTGCGGCGGCTGGTCCACGCGGCCCTGACGGACTGACCCCGGGCGGCCCGCCACTGACCCAGGGACAAGGTGAACTCTTCTCCTCATCCGACCAGTTCGCCCGCTACCGGGCGAGGGCCAGGGTGAACTCCATTCCGTGTACGGCGAGTCGGCCCGCCACTGGGCCAGGGCCAGGGTGAACTCCATCCCCTGCACGGCCAGTCCGGCCCGCTACTGGCCGAGGGTCAGGGTGAACTCCATCCCTTGTCCGGCGAGTTCGGCCAGCCAGCGGTCCGACCGCTGGGCGGTGTCCGCCGCCCGGTGCAGGCCCGCCGGCAGGCTGCCGTCCAGGATGTGGCCGACGCCCAGGGCGAGCGGGCGCGAGACGCAGCGGGCCATCGCGGACTCCTCGGCGTCACCCGTCAGGTCGAGCAGGTACGCGCCCGTCCAGGTGCGGCCCTCACCCGCGTCGACCTCCAGGGAGACGGACAGCACCACCCGGTCGCGGTCGGCCTCCGTGGTCGGGTGGGCGGCCGCGAGCTCCCGGGCCAGCGCGGCGATCCTGTCGTCGTCGCCCGTCGTCAGCTCCTCGAAGACCGGCTGCCAGGCCTTCAGCCAGCCGTCCAGCCGGAGGGTCCCCCGGACGAAGGTGCGCGGGGACCAGGCGGCGGGCAGGTCGTACTGGGCGATGAAAGGGATGCTGTCCCGGTTGGGGTAGGCCTCGAAGGTCTCACCGGCCAGGACGAGCGTCCGGGTCGCCTCCCAGGGGCGGTCCGCAGTGGTCTCGGTGCCGTCGTCCAGGTAACGCGCGGGCGAGCGCAGGGCGTTGAGGACACCGAGCGGGGCCCAGCTGAAGCGGTAGCGGAACTCGTTCGGCACGGCCGGGACGCCGCCGCAGTACGACGTGAGCCGGTAGGAGGCCGGCGTGTGTTCGCCGATCCGCGACCGGGCGCGGCCGATGAGACTGTGCGCGAACAGGTGGTCGATGCCCGGGTCCAGGCCCGCCTCGGTGAGGACGACGAGACCGGCCGCCCGCGCCGCCTCGGCGTGCTCCAGCACTTCCGGCGACACATAACTGGAGCAGGCGAAGTGCGCCCCGGCCCGCACGCACGCGGCCAGCAGCCCGGCGTGCTCCGGTGCCGGCAGCATCGACACCACGACGTCGCCGGGCGCGAGTGCGGCGGCGAGGGCGCCCGGACGCAGGGCCCGGGACTCGGCGCGGCCGGTCAGCCCCAGGCCGGCCAGGGCCCCGGCAGCCCGGTCCTCGGTGCGATGCCACAGCAGCACCCGGCCGGCCGTGGCGCACAGGTCGGCCAGCCCGCTGCCGGTGGACAGGCCGGCGCCGACCCAGTGGACGGTGCCGCTCGCCGGGACACGGTCAGTCATGACGACAACTCCCCTTTGCGATGCCGAGTTCACGGCAGGCCTGGTGGAACCGGTCGAGACAGCGGCCCCAGGCACCGCCGGAGCCGAAGGCGAGCAGCTGCGGCAGCAGAGCCGCCGAGAAGTCGACGCTGGACTCGCGGGGCAGCAGGGACGGCAGGTTGTCGATGGCGATCAGATCCAGCGGGGGCTCCCCCCGCAGACGGCGCACGGGCTCCGTCCAGTCGGTGGTGCGGTCGTACACCGGCAGGACATTGAACGGGGAGCCGACGTCACACGTGACGTCGCACAGGGTGCGCAGCCGGCGGGCCGGGGAGTCCAGGTCCTCCTCGCGCAGGAACGGCGGGACCAGGCTGGTGGCGAGGACCGCGTTCACCATCACGTCGTGCCGGAGCAGGGCGCCCCGGTCCAGGTCGCGGGTCTCCGCCAGGTCCCAGCGGGTCGCCTCGACGCCCGCCGTGTCGAAGGCGCTCCAGGCGCCCCGGCCGCTGCGGCCCAGGGCGCCGATCACCAGTGCCGCGAACGCCTGGTCGCCGGCGGCCGGCCGCAGTACGGCGTCCAGGTCGTCCTTGGCCGTGGGCGTGAGCGGTGCCGCCAGCCGGCCCCGGTGCTGGAGCACGGCGAGCGCGGCGCCCAGATAGCCCGCCCAGAAACCGAAGGCGGCGAGCCTGCGGCCCTCGTCGTCCACCAGGTACTCCAGGTCCAGCAGCGCGCCGCCGCCGGCCGCGAACCGGCGCAGCAGCTCCGCGGCGCCCGGCTGCCGCTTGTAGGCGTGCCCGAAGAAGATGTGGCGGTGCACCAGCCCGGCCGGCTCGTCGGGCAGCTCCTTCAGACCCAGGATCACGGCGGTGCGCGGTGCCGTCACCCAGGAGCCCGCTGGAGCGCGGTGGCAGCCGGCTGCCTCGTACTCCTCCACCGGGAAGATCCGCTGCGGGGACTCCTCGACGGTCAGGCGCGCCCCGCTGTCGACCAGGCGGCGGGCGTCGGCGGGAACGACCGGTGTGCGCCGTTCGGTCGTACGGGGCTCGTGACGCAGCCACAGGTGCAGCTCGCTCATACCAGGTTGGCCTCCGGGCGCGGGGCGTCGGCCGTGAACCGGCCGGCACTCAGGGGGCTGATGTCCAGGAAGGGTACGCGGCCGAGGTACAGGTCGCGGACGACCTCGCCGACGGCCGGTCCCTGCAGGAAGCCGTGCCCGGAGAAGCCGGTCGCGTACAGGAACCTGGAGACCGTCGTCGCCTCACCGATGAGGGCGTTGTGATCGGGCGTGTTCTCGTACAGGCCCGCCCAGCCTCCGGTGCGCCGCAGATCCAGCAGGGCGGGCGCGCGCCGCTGCATCGCCTCGGCGAGCCGCGGGATCCAGCGGTCGTGGGTGTCGGTGGCGAAGCCCGGTTTCTCGTCCGGATCGGACATGCCGAGCAGCAGTCCGGGGCCCTCGCGGTGGAAGTACAGGCTGGTGCTGAAGTCGATGGTCATGGGCAGGTCGGGCGGCAGGCCGGGGACTGGCTCGGTGACCGCGACCTGTCGGCGCAGCGGCTGCACCGGCAGATCCACGCCCACCATGGCGCCGACCGCCCGCGACCAGGCGCCGGCCGCGCAGATCACCGTGTCCGTCTCGATCCGGCCGAGGGTCGTGCTGACCGCGGTGATCGTGTCCCCGTGCAGTTCGATGCCGGTGACCTCGGTGTGGCGCAGGATGCGTGCGCCGTGGGCGCGGGCGGCGGTCGCGTAGCCATGGACGACGGCCTCGGGGGTGCAGTGGCCGTCGTCGGGCGACCAGGCGGCGGCCAGCAGGCCTTCGGTGCCGATCAGCGGGGAGAGCCGGCGGGCCTCCCGCGGGGTGAGCAGGCGGCTGGGCACCCCGAGGGAGTTCTGCAGCCGCACCCCCGCCTCGAAGGAGGCCACCTGCTCGGGGGTGGAGAGCAGGAACAGATAGCCGACCCGGTGCAGCCCGATGTCCTGCCCGACCTCCTGCGCGAACCGGTCGAACGCCTCCAGGCTGCGCGCGCCGAGCTGGATGTTCAGCTCGTCCGAGAACTGCGCCCGCACTCCGCCGGCAGCCTTGGAGGTGGAGCCGGCGGCCAGCTCGTCCCGTTCGGCGAGGACGACGTCGCGCACCCCGGCGCGGGCCAGGTGCCAGGCGATGCTCGTCCCCATCACCCCGCCGCCGACGATGACCACCCGGGCCCGAAGGTTCACGCCGCCTCCTTCACCGCTCCACCGTCTCACCGTGCGGTCACGATCGCCCTCTGATCCTGTCCACCCGGCCGCCCGCCGAACCGGCCGGCGTCAGGAGCCGTGGGCGACGGCGTCCAGGTGCGGCAGGTGGTGGTCCATCCGCTCGCGCTTGGTCCGCAGGTAGGTGATGTTGCTCTCGCACGGCTCGATCAGCAGCGGCACCTGTTCGGCGACCTCGATGCCGTGCCGCACCAGCGCCTCCCGCTTGGCCGGGTTGTTGGACATCAGCCGTACCGAACGCACTCCGAGGTCGCGCAGGATCTCGGCGGCGACTTTGTAGTCGCGGGCGTCGACCGGCAGGCCCAGCGCGAGGTTCGCCTCCACCGTGTCCAGGCCCTCCGCCTGCAGCGCCATCGCGCGCAGCTTGGCGAGCAGGCCGATGCCACGGCCCTCGTGTCCCCTCAAGTAGACGACGATGCCGCTGCCTTCGGTGACCACCGCGCGCATGGCGGCCTCCAGCTGGTCGCCGCACTCGCAGTGCCGGGAGCCGAACGCGTCCCCGGTCAGGCACTCCGAGTGGAGCCGGACGAGCACGTTCTCGTTGCCGATCTCGCCGTACACCAGGGCCACTTGCTCATCACCGCGGTCGTGGTCCAGGTAGCCGATCGCCTGGAATTTCCCGTACACGGTGGGGAGCGGTGCATTCACGACGCGTTCCGCGCCCGAACGCCGCGGGGACTTCTTGCCGAGTACGCCGATGTTGACGCTGGTGTTTTCTGTCATGATCTGATTCCTAAGCAGAGACGAAAGGCCGTGAAAAGATGAGTGGTTCGGGCGCGCGGGTGGCGGCGTACGGAGTGGCGAGCGGCGTGGTGCCGACGGACACCACGGAAGACGTACGGACGCGGGGGGCGGGCGTTTCAGCACAGGTCGCCGTCCTTCCCGTCGGGAGCTTCGAACAGCACGGTCCGTTCCTTCCGCTGGCGACCGACACGCTGGTCGCATGTGCCGTGGCGCGGGAGATCGCCGTCGCGTACCCGGTGCACCTCCTTCCTCCGGTGACGATCTCCTGCTCGCACGAGCACGTGGCCTGGCCGGGGACCGTCAGCATCTCCTCCGTGACCCTCCACGCGGTGGTCTCGGACATCGCCGCGTCCCTGCGCCGCTCGGGCGTCGACGCGCTGGTGGTGGTGAACGGGCACGGCGGCAACTACGTGCTGGGCAACGTCGTCCAGGAGGCGTCCGCGCGCGGCGAGCGGATGGCGCTGTTCCCGGCCGCCGAGGACTGGGAGACGGCGCGGGAACGGGCCGGTGTGGTCACTTCGCTGCTCACCGACATGCACGCGGGAGAAATCGAGACCTCGATTCTGCTGCACGCTCACCCCGAATTCGTCCGCCCTGGTAACGAGTCCGCCGATTTCACCGCCGACGACCGCCGCCAGCTGCTCACCGTGGGAATGTCCGCCTATACCGAATCGGGCGTCATCGGCCGTCCTTCCCTGGGTTCGGCGGAAAAGGGAAAGGCACTGCTGGCGAGCCTCGCGGAATCCTTCGAGCCGTATTTCGCACTGCTCACCCGGGCCGCCGGGGACGAGTAGTCCGGGGCGGGTGCGCGGCCGGGGCCCGTGGGGGCGGCCCCGGCCGGCACACGCAGTCCGACCGCTGAGTCCTCGGCGGGGAGGCACTCGCCTGCGGCGGAGTCGTCAGCGGGAAGACACTCGCCGACCGCGGAGTCCTCAAGCCGCAGATACTCGCCGACCGCAAGGCCTTCAGCCGGCAAACGGTCACCGGCCGACAGACGGTCGCCGGCCGGCAAACGGTCGCCAGCCGACAGACGGTCACCGGCCGACGGGCAGTCACCGGCCGGCAGGCCGGGGGTGGGCGCGGGGCGGGGAGCGGGCACCGGGCCGGTGGCCGGCGTGGGGGATCCGGTGCGCAGGCCCTCGTACCAGCGCCAGGCGAGGACGACGGCCCCGGGCAGACTCGCCACGAAGCTCAGCACGCCGTAGACGACGGCCACCGCGACGCCGGTGTCCGCGCCGAGCCCCGCCGCGCCGAACGCCCATGCGGTGACGCCCTCGCGGGGACCGAAACCGCCGACGTTCAGCGGCAGGCCCATCGCCACCAGCGCCAGCACCGCGAGCGGCACCAGCACGGCCACCGGGGCGGCCGAGCCGGCGATCCGGGCCGCCACGACGAACATGGCCAGATGACCGGCCAGGACGATCGCGGAGGACACCGCGACCCCGGGTCCGCTCTCCCGGGAGGCCAGGCCCCGGCGGGCCTCGCCGAGGGTCTGGCGCAGTGCGCCGCCCCGCCGGGCCGGCGGGCGGTTCATCCGTACGGCGACCACGACGGCCAGCGCGCCGGCGGCGGCCAGGGCCACCAGCGGTGCGAAGCCGCGGACGTCGGCGCGCACCGGCGACGGCAGGGTCAGCAAGACCGCCGCGCCGGCCGCGGTCAGCGCGACCTGCCCCGCGACCCGCTCCAGTACGACCGCCTTCACACCGCGCCTGAGGTCACCGGCGCTCTGCCCGTGCCGGACCGCCCGGTGCACATCGCCCAGGATCCCGCCGGGCAGGGCCGCGTTCAGGAACAGCGCGCGGTAGTAGTCGGCGACGGCGGCGCCCAGCGGGAGGCTCAGCCGCAGCCCCCGGGCCACCAACTGCCAGCGCCAGGCACTGAACACGGTGGTGACCACGCCGATGCCCAGCGCCGCCAGCACCGTCACGGTGTCGATCCGGCGCAGCCCGTCCAGCAGCACACCGGTACCGAGCCGCCACAGCAGGGCGACGAGGATGACGGTACCGACGAGTGTGCCCAAGTGGGTACGCAGGGCACGGGAGTTGAGGCGCCCGGTGCCGACGGCCCGGCCGGGGGTCGTGGTGTGCGGCGACCTGGGGGGTGCGGCGGGTGCTTCGGCCGGGGACGCGTGCGGGTGTGCCGGCTCCTCGGGCGCGACACGATCGCTGGACACGCCGTCACGAGTCACGCCGTCACGGGTCGCGCCGGCCGAGAACACGTGGTCGCGAGTCGCGCCGGCCGGGGCCACGTGGTCGCGAGCCACACCGGCCGAGGTCACGCCGTCGCGGGTCACGTCCGTCTGCGCGACCGGCGCCACGCGCCGGCGCAACCGGCCGGTACCCGGCGCCACGCGCGCGTGTGCCGGGTCCGTCGGCGTCGTACGTGCCGGTCTGCCGGTGCCCGTCCCGGGCACCACCCTCGTGCCGGCTCCCGCCGCAGCCCCCGTACTCATGCCGCGCCGTTCGTCGGCCGGGGCAGGGCCAGCAGGTCGCTGTGGTGGAGGGTGACCCGTAGCGTGCCGGCCGCGCAGGCGGCGAGGCGGGCGTCGAGGTAGCGCTCGGCGCGGTCGGCCAGCTCGGGCCGTTGCTCGACGGCCGCGCCCACCCAGCCGCGCAGCCACTGCTCGGTCAGCGCGGCCTCGTCGGGGCCGAGCCGCCACGGGCTCGGTTGCACGTGGACCGTGGCGCCGCGCTCGGCGAACGCCTCACAGGCCACGGTGATGGCGTCCGGGCCGAGCAGTCCGGTGTGCCGCTGGTGGGCGTTGAACGCGTCGGCGATCTCGGTGTCCAGCGGGTCCGCCGGGGTGAGTTCGACGCGCCCGGCGACGGAGAGGGTGAGCAGGGCCGGGCAGCCGGCGCCCACACAGGCGTCCGCGAGGTTCTCGATCTCCTCCTGGGTGAGGACGTCGAGCAGCGCGGACGCGGTCACCAGCGAGGCTCCGGTCAGCGCGTCCGGGGTGAGCCGGGCGATGTCTGCGCGCCGGGTCTCGACCGTGACCCGGCTGCCGTCGGCGGCGGAGCGCGGGGAGGCCACGGCGGCGAAGTGCAGCAGGTAGGGATCGCGGTCGTGCAGGATCCAGTGCTGGGCGCCGTCCAGGCGGGGCGCGAGCCAGCGGCCCATCGAGCCGGTGCCGCAGCCCAGGTCGTGCACGACCAGTCCGCCGGACCGGCCCGGCAGGTTGGCCAGCCGGATACGCAGCGGGTCGAGCAGGTCCTGCGCACGGGCCGCCGCGTCGGCGGTCTCGCGCAGTTGCAGCCACTCGGGCGCGTACCGCGGGGGCTCCTCGGAGTCCCCGTCCCGCAGCCGTACGGTCGCCCGCTCACCGGGACGGGTCACGGGTCCGGCGCCCGCGATGACCGTGGCGGCGGTACCGTCGGAGACAGCACCGGCATCGGCACCCGCACCGGCACCGGCCGACACGTCCGCCGCGGTCCCCGAGGAAGCACTCCGCTCCTCCGTCCCGGAAGCGTCCCCGGCAGCAGACTCGCCCCCCAGCACCCCCGAATCCACACCGCTTTCCACAGCCGGCACCTCCTCGCTCCGCGTGTTCGCGGTCCTCCGCACCGGCTCCCCTTCAACAGGTCCCGGCTGAGCCGGTATCAGTCCGCCGGTCTCCGGCAGGACCGGAGCCGGCCCGCCCGGTCCCGGCTGCGCCGGAGCGAGCCCGGCCGGATTGCCCCGGCGGCTCGCGCCACCCCTGGCTCCGGTCATGCCGCCCTCCTCGGGGGTTCGGGGAGTCGTCCGAGGACTCCGGCCAGGCTGCGGGCGGTGGTCGCCCAGCCGTCGAGCGCGGCACGTCGGCCGCGGGCCGCGGCCTTGAGACGGCGGCGCACGTCGGGTTCGCCGAACCAGCCGCGCAGTTCGGCGGCGAGCGCGGCTGGGTCCTCCGGCGGGACGAGGATGCCGGGCACCCCGCCGTCCGGCGCGCGGCCGACCGCCTCGGGCAGCCCGCCGACGTCGGTGGCGAGGACCGGGATACCGCGGGCCAGGGCCTCGGTGACCGCCATGCCGTAGGTCTCGGCGTACGAGGTGAGGACCATCAGGTCGGCAGCGGCGTAGGCGGCGTCGAGGTCGGCACCGGAGCGCGGACCGGTCAGGTGCAGCCGGTCGGAGAGCCCGTACCGGGCGATCAGCTCGCGCAAGCCGGCCACGTACGCGGGGTCGTGGCCGAGCCCGCCGACGCACTCGCAGGTCCAGGGCAGGTCCCGGACCGCCGCGAGGGCCTCCACCAGCCGGTGCTGGCCCTTGCGCGGCGTCACGGCGGCCACGCACAGCAGCCGGGAGACGCCGTCGGTACCGGGCGCGAGGGGTGCGATGTCGGCGCCGGGCGCGGCGACGTGCACCCGGTCGGGGGCGAGTCCGTGGTGGGAGACGAGCCGGCGGACCGCCCAGTCGCTGGTGGCGACGACCGCGGGCACCGCCCGCAGCACCATCCGCTCGCGGCTGTCCAGGTCGGCGGCGACGGCCGGGTCCAGGCCGGTCTCGTCACCGAGCGGCAGATGGACGAGGACGGCGAGGCGCAGGCGTGCGGCCTCGGGGACCACGATCTCCGGGACACCGCAGGCGACCAGGCCGTCGAGGAGCACCACCGCGTCGTCCGGGAGGCCGCGGAGCAGACGGGCCAGGCCGTCCCGGGCCGCGCCGTCGGGGCACGGCCAGCTGCCGGGTACGGCGTGCCGGGTGACCTGCCAGCCGAAGCCGGGCAGGTCCAGGCAGACCCTGCGGTCGTAGGCGTTGCCGCCGCTGGGGGTGGCCGGGTCGTCGACTCCGCCCGGCATGACGAAGTGCACGTTGCGCAGGGACATGGGGATGATTCCGGCGTTCTCGGCGACGGTGGCCTGCGCGGGCACGTATGTGAGACGGGCCCGTTCCACGGTCAGGTCGGTCACAGGCCACGCTCGTAACTCGCCCAGGCGATGTGCGACTCGTGCAGGGTGACCGTGATCCCCGCCAGGCCCTTGGCGCCCTCCCCCAGCGCGCCCTTGTGGACGCGTTCGGCGAGCCGGTCGGCAATGACCTTGGCCAGGAACTCGGTGGAGGTGTTGATGCCGGCGAACTCGGGTTCGTCGTCGAGGTTGCGGTAGTTCAGCTCGGCCGTGACGGCGCCCAGTTCCTGGGTGGCCAGGCCGATGTCGACCACGATGTTGTCCTCGTCCAGCTGCTCGCGGCGGAATGTCGCGTCCACGAGGAAGGTGGCGCCGTGCAGTCGCTGCGCGGGCCCGAACACCTCGCCGTGGAAGCTGTGGGCGATCATGATGTGATCGCGGACGGTGATGCTGAACAACTGACGACCCTCCAGGTGCGGCGCGTCCGGTCCCCCTGCCCTTGCCCGCCGGGGGATGCCCTCTAGTACGGCTCCCCGCTTCCCCGCGTTCAGCCGTCCCTCACTCTTTTCTCAGGTCAGGCCGTCTCCGCGTAGCGGACCCGGTGGCACAGGGCCGGGATCTCGCCGGAGGCCAGCTTCGGCATGACGTCCGGGAGTTCCCCGAAAGCGCACTCCCCGGTGACGAGCGCGTCCAGCGCCGGGTCGGCGAGCAGGTCCAGGGCGAGCGCCATCCGGTCGGCGTAGCCGCGGCCGGGCCGGGCGGCCGGGGACACGGTGCCGACCTGGCTGCTGCGCACGGTGAGCCGGCGGGAGTGGAAGGCCTCGCCGAGCGGCAGGGCCACGCTGCGGTCGCCGTACCAGCTCAGCTCCACGACCGTGCCCTCAGGGGCGAGGAGCTGCAGGGCCCGGGTCAGGCCGGCCTCGGTGGCGCTGGCGTGCACGACGAGGTCGCAGTCGCCGAGGGCGTCGGCGGGCGCGGCGAAGTCGGCGCCGAGCGCCTCGGCGGTCTTCGCCCGGTCCGGGTCGGCGTCGACCAGTTGCAGCCGGACGCCCGGGAAGCGGGCGAGCAGCGCGGTCACCGCGCAGCCGACCATGCCGCCGCCGACCACCGCGATCCGGTCGCCGATCAGCGGTCTCGCGTCCCACAGGGCGTTCACGGCGGTCTCCACGGTCCCGGCGAGCACGGCCCGCGCGGCGGGCACCCGCTCGGGCACCACGGTGACGGCGCTCACCGGAACGACGTAACGGCTCTGGTGCGGATACAGGCAGAACACCGTACGGCCGACCAGTCCGGCCGGACCCTCCTCGACCACGCCCACGCTGAGGTAGCCGTACTTCACCGGTCCCGGGAAGTCGCCCTCCTGGAACGGCGCCCGCATCACGTCGCGTTGGCTCTCCGGCACGCCGCCACGGAAGACGAGCGTCTCCGTTCCCCGGCTGACGCCGGAGTACAGCGCGCGCACCAGGACCTCGTCCTCGGCGGGCTCCGGAAGGGTGACGTCGCGCAGCTCTCCGTGGCCGGGCGAGCCCAGCCAGAACGCGCGGGCCGAGCGGTTCATCGGCATTCTCCTGAACGATCGGGAAGTTGTTCACGTACCGAGTTGTGCACAGGCCGCGCAGAGTACGCGGCGTTGATCGACTCTGTCACTCGGCCGGAGGAATGCGCGGTGGCCCTGAACAACACGTTTGACGCGAGGCTCCAGCAGGAGACCGCCGTGGGAGCAGGTGTGCAGCTCCTGCTGCTGGCCCTGCTCGGCTCGGCGATCGGCATGGGGCCGGCCGGCTGGCTGACGGGGCTCGCCTTCGCGTTCGCCACCTGGGCGGTCCTCTCCCGCGCCCTGCACCGCTCCCGGCTCCGCTCCTTCGGCCCCGCGAACCGGGTCACGCTCGGCCGGGCCACCCTGGTCGGCGGGGTGACGGCGCTGGTCGCGGACTCCTTCGAGAGCGCGCCGCCGGCGACGCTGCTGGTCGCCCTGACCGCCGTGGCCCTGCTGCTGGACGGCGTGGACGGCAAGGTCGCCCGCCGCACCGGCACCTCGACCGCGCTGGGCGCACGCTTCGACATGGAGGTCGACGCGTTCCTGATCCTGGTGCTGAGCGTGTACGTGTCGATGGAGCTGGGCCCGTGGGTGCTCCTGATCGGCGGCATGCGCTATGCGTTCGTCGCCGCGGCCCGGTTCGCCCCCTGGCTGAACGCCCCGCTGCCGCCGTCGTTCGCCCGCAAGACGGTCGCCGCGGTCCAGGGCGTGGCCCTGCTCGTGGCCGGCTCCGACTTGCTGCCGCCTCCGGTGAACCTCGCGATCGTGCTGTCCGCGCTGGGCTCGCTGGTGTGGTCGTTCGGCCGGGACGTGCTGTGGCTGTGGCGGAACTCGGGCACGGCTGCGGAGGCGACGGTTCCCGAGCCGGAGCCGCGGGTGCTGGAACTGGCGGCGCCCTGAGGGCCTGCGTGGAAGGGCCCGGACCGACTGCCGGACGTTGTTGGTCGATTCCGCCCCGCTGGATCATCCGCCGATGCCGGTCGCATCAAGGAGCCGGACCAGTTCCTTGCGGCCGTACCCGAGCAGGGCGGCACGATGAGCCGCCGTCAGCAGCAGTTGCGCCACGATCTGCCCCTCGGAACCGTTCCTGTCGTTGCCGAGCCATTCCTGTGGTTTCTCGATGCCCAGGCTGTTCATCACCAGCCCATGCTCGCGACGGATCTCTGCGACCGTACCCGTGACCGCGTCCAGGAGTGTCTTTCCCGGGCGCTCGCACTCCAGGGCGAAGCGACCCCAGTCGGCCGGAGCGCAGCCTGTGGGCGGACTCGCTCGCAGGCCCGCGTACCGTTCGTCGCCGAAGGCGGTGTCCGCGAACTCCTCGTGAACGAGACAGAAGCGGTGGAACCCGGGCGGAGCGAGTGGTGGTGGGGGCGTGTACTCCCACCCTGCGTCCTCATGCAGTCGCCGCTCGACCTCTTCCTCGTCGGCCAAGGTCACGGTGAAGCCGGTTTCGTCGTTCCGTCCGGTCGTGGTGCCGTCGGCATTGCGGCGGAAGGACAGTCCCATGCGTGTCTCCTTCGATTCCGATGACCGGGAAACTCCCGTCACACCGTCGAACGAACCGCCCCCGCCGCACGCGCCCGCTCCCGCCGACATCACCCGATCAGGTGAACGACAGGCGCGGGGAAGCCGATCGCCGCCAAGGTCGTCCGCGTGCAGACTGCACGCTGGTTGCCGCCGCGGCCCTGATGTCCAGCCGAGCCGACGGATACGACGCCCTTGGCAGGGGCCGGGTGCTCCTGGCATCCGGCCCCTCTGCCTTGTTCCTGTGCTTCGTCAGCTCTTCTGTTCCACCCGCACCCAGTCCACCTCCACCTGCACTCCCCCGCCCGCGATGCGGTCCACGCTCGACTGCGGCAGGCCCCAGTAGGGACTTGTCACCTTGTTCCAGCCGGCCGGGTAGGCGCCGCCGAGGGCGAGGTTGAGGATCACGTACTGGTTGTGGTCGTAGACCCACTGGCCGCGGGTGGATTCCAGCACGTTGCGGGTCGTCTCCTGGACCAGGCGGTCGTCGACGGAGAAGCGCATGGCCGTCGGGGTCCACTCGACCGCGTAGGTGTGCCACTGGTCGGCCGTGGCCCCGCCGGGATACGTCTGGCGGGCGCCGATGTTGCCGTCCGCCGAGTAGCCGGGGCCGTGCAGGGCCGAGCTGGTCCAGTCGGGGTAGCCGATGTTCTCCATGATGTCGGTCTCGCCCGAGGCCGGCCAGGAGACGGAACGGTCGTCCACGTTGGAACCCAGTAGCCAGAAGGCCGGCCAGAAACCGCCACCGACGGGCAGTTTCATGCGGGCGCTGACCTTGCCGTACGTGAAGTCGAAGTGCGTGTTCGTGTCGATGCGGCCCGAGGTGAAGTCGTAGGTGCCGCCGCCTGCCTGTGTGCAGCCCTTGCAGTATTCGGCCTTCAAGACGAGGCTGCCGTTCTGCGTGCGTACGTTATCCGTCGAGTCGACGTACGCCTGTGACTCGCTCCTGGGGGTAGGTGTGCGCGGTGACCGAGCCGCCGGTGCCGGCGGTCTCGGTGTAGAAGGGCGTCCAGGTGGTGCCGTCCTTCGAGGCCTCCAGGACGTAGCGGTTGCCGTAGGCCGCCTCCCAGTCCAGGACGACCCGGTCGACGCGGATGACCGAGCCGAGGTCGACGCGGATCCAGGCGTCGTCGGCGAAGTTGCTGGACCAGCGGGTGGTGCCGTTGCCGTCGAGGGCGAGGCCGGGTGCGAGGCCGGCGTTCTCACTGCCGGAGGCGGTGACGGCGGTCGGGTTCGTCGCGTAGGCGGCGGCCGCGCGGTCGGTGTCCCAGGCGACAGCCGCGACGGCGGAGGCGGTGGAAGCGGCGGAATTCACGGAGGCGGCGGAATCCGCGGGGGCGGGGGCCGCGGAGGCGGGGACGGCCAGGAGCGGGGCGGCTGACAGCAGGGCCGCCGTGGCGGTCAGGGCGGCGATCAGGGTGCGGCGGATGCGGGATGGCATGCGGCTCTCCTTGTGGGGTGGAGGGGCACTGGTGCGGATCTATGTCGCGTACATGACAGTCCTGTTGGGGTCGTAGGCCGTGCGGCCGCAGGTCGTGGGGTCGTAGGCCGCGCGATCGTAGGCACCGCGATCGCAGGCATCGCGATCGTGGGCCGCGCGATCGTGCGGGCCGGTGGACGCGGGCTCCCCTTGCGCGTCCACCGGCCGTCCGGGCCCGGCTCAGGCGGCCCGGCGTGTGCGGCCGCGGTGGACGCGGACGATGTCCGCGTACCGGTGTCCGCTGCCCTTGATCGTGCGCATCTGGGTGCGGTAGTCGACGTGGACCAGGCCGAAACGCTTGTCGTAGCCGTACGCCCACTCGAAGTTGTCCAGCAGCGACCAGGCGAAGTAGCCGGCGAGCGGGGCACCCTTGCGGGTGGCCGCGGCGCAGGCGGCGAGGTGCCGCTCCAGGTAGTCCTGGCGCTCGGGATCGTCGATGCTGCCGTCGGGGCGGACGACGTCCGGGAAGGCGGAGCCGTTCTCGGTGACGTAGATCTTCCGGGCGCCGTACTCATCGGTGAGCCGCATCAGCAGCGTCTCGATGCCTCCGGCGTCGATCTCCCAGTCCATGCCGGTGCGCGGGACGCCCTCGCGGCGCACGGAACGGACGTACGGTGCCGGCCCGTCCGGGTCGTCGGCGACGTACGCGGGGAAGTAGTAGTTCAGGCCCAGCCAGTCCAGCGGGGCGGCGATCGTCTCCAGGTCGTCGCCGACGACGGGGAGTTGGACGCCGAAGGTCTCGACCATGTCGGCGGGGAAGCCGCGGCCGTGCACCGGGTCGAGCCACCAGCGGTTGACGTGGCCGTCGTGACGGCGGGCCGCCTCGGCGTCCTCGGGGCGGTCGGTGGCCGCGTGCACGGTGGAGAGGTTGTTGACGATGCCGACCTGGGCGCCGGGGGCGGCGGCCCGGAGGGCCTGGGTGGCCAGGCCGTGGCCGAGGAGCAGGTGGCAGGAGGCCCGTACGGCGGCGGTCAGGTCCGTCCGGCCGGGGGCCATCTTGCCTTCGAGGTGGCCGATCCAGGCCGAGCAGGAGGGCTCGTTGAGGGTCGCCCAGAGCTTGACGCGGTCGCCGAGGCGTCCGGCGACGGCCGAGGCGTAGTCGGCGAAGGCGAAGGCGGTGTCCCGCTCGGGCCAGCCGCCGCGGTCCTGGAGCACCTGCGGCAGGTCCCAGTGGTAGAGCGTGACGGACGGGCTGATGCCCGCCTCCAGCAGGGCGTCCACCAACTCGTCGTAGAACGCGAGGCCTTCGGGGTTCACCGCACCCCGCCCGTCCGGGATCACCCGCGGCCAGGCCACGGACAACCGGTAGGCGTTGACGCCGAGCCGACGCATCAGGCCGATGTCCTCGCGCCACCGGTGGTAGTGGTCGCAGGCGATGTCGCCGGTGTCACCGTTCGCGACCTTCCCCGGGGTGTGCGAGAAGGTGTCCCAGATGGAGGGCGAGCGGCCTCCCTCGGCGACGGCCCCCTCGATCTGGTACGCCGCTGTGGCCGTGCCCCACAGGAAGTCGTGCGGGAAGGCGGCCAGGTCGATGCGTTCGGACACGGAAGTCCCTTCGGAGTGCGGGGTGCCGGTCACTTGACGGCGCCTGCCGTCAGGCCGGCGACGAGATAGCGCTGGAGAAGAAGGAAGCCGGCCACGACGGGCACGCTGACGACCAGCGAGGCGGCCATGATCTGGTTCCAGTAGACGTCGTTGAGGGTGGAGTAGCCCTGGAGGCCGACGGCGAGGGTGCGGGTGGTGTCGTTGGTCATGACGGACGCGAAGAGCACCTCTCCCCAGGCGGTCATGAAGGCGTAGACGGCGACCGCGACGATGCCGGGGACCGCCGCCGGTACGACGATCCGCAGCAGCGCGCCGAGCGGGCCGCAGCCGTCCACCAGCGCCGCCTCGTCCAGGTCGCGCGGCACCGAGTCGAAGTAGCCGATCAGCATCCAGATGGAGAAGGGGAGGGAGAAGGTGAGATAGGTGAGGATCAGGCCGCCGCGGGAGCCGAACAGGGCGATGCCGGTGGCGTTGCCGATGTTGACGTAGAGCAGGAACAGCGGGAGCAGGAAGAGGATGCCCGGCAGCATCTGCGTCGACAGGACGGTCACCGTGAAGACGCGTTTGCCGCGGAATTCGTAGCGGCTGACGGCGTAGGCCGCGAACACGGCGATGACGACCGAGCACAGGGTCGCCGCGCCGGCGACGATCAGCGAGTTCACGAAGTACTTCGCGAGCGGGACCGTCGACCAGATGTCGATGTACGGCCGGACGGTCAGCCCGCTGGGCAGCCAGCGGAACTTGCCGGTGACGTCGGCGAGCGGTTTCAGCGAGCTGGACACCATCACGTACACCGGCACCAGTACGAAGCCGGTGAGCAGGGTGAGGAAGATCCGCCGGGACCAGAGGAAGGAACTCGGCGGAGCCGTGGGGGACTTACGCATCGTGGGCCCTCCGTCCGCGCGAGGTGAGCAGCAGGTACCCGCCGGTCACGACCAGCAGGAAGAGCAGCAGCAGGACGGACATGGCCGATCCGGTGCCGAAGTTCCAGGTGACGAAGGAGGCCTGGTAGATGTGGACCGAGATGAGGTCGGCGGCCTCGGGCGCGGACTTGCCGAACAGCACGTACGGCGTGTTGAAGTCGTTGAACGTCCACAGGAACAGCACCAGGACCAGGACCTGGTTGACGGGCCGCAGCGACGGCAGGGTGATACGGCGGATCTGCTGCCACGTCCCGGCGCCGTCCAGCGCGGCCGCCTCGTACAGCTCCCGCGGGATGTTCTGCAGTCCGGCCATCACGATCAGGAAGGCGAACGGCCAGCCCTTCCACACTGACACGGTGAGCAGCGCGTAGAAGCTGTTGTCGCCGATGAGCCAGAAGGACCGCTCGTCGGTGAGGTGCAGCTGGTCGTGCAGGACGTGGTTCACCAGGCCGTTGTCGTGCTGGAACATGAACACCCAGGTGATGACGGCCGTGTAGACGGGCAGTGCGTACGGCACCAGGAACAGGGCGCGCAGCAGGCCCCGGCCGCGGAAGGTGTCCTGCATGAAGACGGCGGCGGCGGTGCCGATCAGCCAGCACAGGGCGACCGACAGCAGGGTGAAGCCGACGGTGACGAAGAAGGAGTGCAGCAGCGCCTTGCCGACGGGGGCGTCGAAGTCCACCGACACCTTGTAGTTGCCGAGGCCGGACCAGGGGGCGGTCCCCCAGTCGCGGATGTAGAACTGGGTGAGTTCCTTGAAGCTCATCACGATGCCGATGGCCATCGGCACCAGGTGGACGAGGAGTTCGAGCAGCAGGGCGGGCAGGAGCAGCAGGTAGGGCAGTCCGATACGGCGGATCCGCCCGGTGCGGCGGCGGGGTTCGCGCGCCGCACCGGGGGACGTCTTGCGCACCGGCTCTTTCAGGGCGGTGGTGGTCATCTCGGATCAGGCCGCCGGCATCTGCTGCTGGGCCTTCTCCAGCTTGGCCCTGACGGAGGCGGTGGTCACCGCGCGCCCGGCGGCGGCGTCGGCGAACAGGTCCTTCACGGCCGTGCCGACCGCCGTCTCGAACTGCGACTCGGAGGGAACCTGCGGCAGCGCCGCCGCGCTGGTGGCGAGGGTGTCCTTCAGGACGGCGGTGGCCGGGGCGTTGAAGGCCGCGTCAGCCTGCGCGGCCTTGACCGGCGGGATGGAGCTGTAGGCCGTGTTGAGGATCTTCTGCTCGGCGTCGGAGGTCATGAACTTCACGAACCGCGTGGCGCCGTCGAGATTGTGGGTGTTCTTGAAGACGGCGATGTTGATGCCGGCGACCATCGAGTTGACCTGGGTGCCGGTGCCGGGGGTGCCGGACTGCACGGGCACGGGGGCGACTCCGTAGGCGTCCTCGCCCATGCCCTGGGACTTGAGGTTGGCGGCGGCGGACTGCCACAGCAGCATGGCCTGCCTGCCCTTGGCGAAGTCGCTGACCGACTGGTTCTGGGCGTACTCGGCGTCGCCGGTGGGGACGACCTCGTGCTTGGCCATCAGGTCGACGTACTGCTTGACCGCGTCGACCACCTTGGGGTCGGTGAAGTCGGGCTTGCCGTCGGCGGTGAAGAAGTCGGCGCCGTGCTGCTTGGCGAAGACGAAGACGTGGTGGACGTTCTCCGCCAGGTTCGAACCCTCGGCGCCGAGCACCGACTTGCCCTTGGCCTTGATCTTCTTGCCGTCGGCGAGGAGTTCGTCCCAGGTGGCCGGCGGCTTGCCGATGCCGGCGTCGGCGAAGATCTTCTTGTTGTAGTAGAGCGCGTACGCCATCGAGTACAGCGGGACCGCGGCCGGGTCCTTGCCCTCGGCGCCCGTGGAGCCCAGCGCTGAGTCCACGAAGCGGTCCTTGCCCCCGATCTTCGCGAAGTTCTTCTCGTCCCACGGGAGCAGCCCGCCGGTCGCCTGCAGAGAAGCGCTCCAGGTGTTGCCGATGTTCAGCACGTCCGGACCCTGACCGGAGGTGGTCGCGGTCAGGATCCGGTTGAGCAGATCCGACCAGGGCACGACCTCCAGCTTCACCTTGATGCCCGTCTGCTTCTCGAACTTGTCGAGTTCGGGCTGGAGGACCTTCTTGTCGACGGCGACGCTGGCGCCCTGGTTGGAGGCCCAGTACGTCAGCGTCTTGGGCGAGTCGTTCGACCCGCTCCCGTTCGACGAACCACCTCCGCAGGCCGTGGCCGCAAGGGCGAGAGACAGGGTGACGGCACCTACGGCCGCGGCTCGGATCCTGCGCATGGCTCCTGGTGTCCCTTTCCGGGAGTCGAGAACCACGAAGGCGCTCGGCGGGGACCGGCACCCCGTTCGACCCCCGAACGCCCTCATGGCTTAATTTACGACGTGAGTTAAACCTCAGGGTCATCGCTCGTCAAGGGATCCGGCACCGGCAACCGCACCGACGCACCGGCCAAACGCGGCAAACTGGGAGGCCAGGCGGCAGGGTTGGGCAGCCGTACGGTGTGTGACCTGCGGTGGAAGTGCCGCAGCGCCGTTCTGCAACGGTTGTATGTCGATGGGCCGATGAGCCGGCAGGGGCTGCACCCGGCGGCACCGCAGGCGCGGCAGGCGCTGCCGGCGGTGCGGCAGGCGCGGCCGGCGGTGCGGCAGGCGGTGCGGAACCGGTCCCGCACCGCCGGACGCACTACCGGACCGCTGCCGCCTGCGGCGCCGGCGCGTAGCCCGCGGGGCGGCTGGTGAAGGTGCCCCGGCCCTGGGTGCGGCTGCGCAACCGGGTTGCGTAGCCGAACAGTTCGGCCAGCGGCACGGTCGCGGTCAGCACGGCCGCGCCACCCCGGGTCTCCGAGCCGCCGACCCGGCCGCGGCGGGCGGCCAGGTCCCCGAGCACGCCGCCGACCGCGTCCTCCGGCACGGTCACCGTCACCTCGGCGACCGGCTCCAGCAGCACCGTCGTACAGGCGCGCAGCGCGTCCCGCAGACCCAGCCGGCCGGCGGTGCGGAAGGCCGTGTCGGAGGAGTCCTTCACATGCGTGGAGCCGTCGGTGAGCGTGACGCGCAGCCCGGTCACCGGGTGCCCGCCGATCGGTCCCTCGGCGAGGGCGTCCCGGCAGCCGGCCTCCACCGCACGCACGTACTCCTGCGGCACCCGGCCGCCGACCACGGCGGACCTGAACTCGAAGCCGGTGGTGCCGGCTTCTGGCCCGAGCGGCTCCACGTCGAGCACGACATGGGCGAACTGTCCTGCCCCGCCGTCCTGTTTGACGTGCCGGAACACGAACCCGTGCACACCACCGGCGACCGTCTCCCGGTAGGCGACCCTGGGCCGGCCCACGGTGACCTCAGGACCACCGTCGCAGCGGATCTTCTCCACCGCGACCTCCAGGTGGAGTTCACCCATCCCGGACAGGACGGTCTGCCCGGTCTCGGCGTCGGTACGCACCACCAGCGAAGGGTCCTCCTCGGCGAGCCGGGCGAGCGCCGTGGCGAGCCGGCCGGTGTCCGTGCCCCGTCGTGCCTCGACCGCCACGGACACCACGGGCTCGGCGGCAACGGGCGGCTCCAGCAGCAGCGGGGCACCGGCGGCGCACAGCGTGGCGCCGACCTTTGCCGACTTGACACCCGCGACCGCGACGATGTCACCGGCCACCGCCCGGTCGAGCTGGACGTGCCGGTCCGCCATGACCCGCAGGATGCGCGCCACCCGCTCGCTGCGCCCGTTGCCCGGGTCCCACACGGTGTCCCCCTTCTCGATCGTGCCCGAGTAGACGCGCACGTAGGCCAGCCGCCCGGTGCTGCTCGCGTTCACCTTGAACACCAGCCCCGCGAACGGCCCTTCGGGATCGGCGGCCCGCAGTTGTTCGGCGCCCTCGTGGACACCGCGCACGGCGGGTACGTCCAGCGGCGACGGCAGGTAGGCCAGCACCGCGTCCAGCAGCGGTTCGATGCCGCGGTTGCGGTAGGCGGAGCCGCACAGCACGACCACGCCGTCCCCGCTGTGGGTGAGGTCGCGCAGGGCCGCGGTGAGGACCGCGGCGGAGAGCGTCTCCCGGTCGCAGTACTCCTCCAGGGCGGCCGGATGCCGTTCCGCGACCGCCTCCTCCAGCGCGCGCCGTCGTCGTACCGCCTCCTCCCGCAACTCCTCGGGCACCGCGCCTTCCACGGCCGCGCTCTCCCCGTCGTGCCACACCAGGGACCGCATCCGCACCAGGTCCACCACGCCGGTGAAGGCGTCCTCCGCCCCGATCGGCAGCTGTACGACCAGGGGGGTGGGGTGCAGCCGTTCCCGGATGGAGTCGACGGCACGGTCGAGGTCGGCGCCGGCACGGTCCAGCTTGTTGACGAACGCGATCCTGGGGACGCCGTGCCGGTCGGCCTGGCGCCACACCGACTCGCTCTGCGGTTCGACCCCGGCCACGGCGTCGAACACGGCGACCGCCCCGTCGAGGACGCGCAGCGACCGCTCGACCTCGTCGGCGAAGTCGACGTGACCGGGTGTGTCGATAAGGTTGATGCGATGGCCGTCCCAGGTGCAGCTCACCGCGGCGGCGAAGATGGTGATGCCGCGGTCGCGTTCCTGCGGGTCGAAGTCGGTGACGGTGGTGCCGTCGTGCACCTCGCCCCGCTTGTGGGTGGTGCCCGTCGCGAAGAGGATCCGCTCGGTGACGGTGGTCTTGCCCGCGTCGACGTGAGCGAGGATGCCGAGGTTGCGGACGGCGGCGAGGATGTCGGTGTAGGTACGCACGGCCCGGTGCCTTTCGGGAAACGATGCTGGAAAAGGGCAGCGCGATTCCCCGTGCGCCGTTCGGAGCGGACGGTACGGCGCCGGCCGGGCGGGATGCCGGGCAGGGCGCCGGGGTGTCAGCGGGGCGTCACGGGATCCGGTGCCGGCCGCGCAGCGGGCACCGGCCGGACGAGGACACGAGGATCACCTCGTACCGGGAACGGGGAGCCATGACAGCGGTGCGCTCATGCACGGCCGGGCTCCCCTCACTCGTCGACTCGTCGGTCCGATTCCGTCCGGCGGTCCCGCTGCGGGGCGGCGCCGGATGCGTGGTGAGTCTAAGCAGGACGGTTGGGCCGGGGCATGCGATTTTCCCGCGGCGGGGCTGTGGCGGGAGGCCGGGAGGACCAGGAGGCCGGGAAGCCGGGAGGACCGGGAGGACCGGGCCCGGCGGGTCGGGTGGCCCGACGGTCGGATAGGCCCGACGGTCGGTTAGGCCCGACGGGTCGGATAAGGCCCGACGGGTCCGATGGGTCGGACACGCCCGACGTCGGATGGGTCGCACAGGACCGATGAGTCGGAGGGGCGGAGGGTCGGACAGGCCCTCGGTCGGCGTCGGCGGTTGGCCGTCGGCGTCGGCCCTCGGCGTCGGCGGTTCGCTGCACGCTGCGGTCCGCCACCCGTTTGCCACCTGACCGTTGATCATATTTCCGGGTCTGCCGGGTTAGCGTTCTGCCGCGATCAGCCACGGTGGCAGGCCCTCGTAGGTGGAGCAGCACGGTGAAGCGGCAGCAGAAGGGACCAACCCGCCTGCGCAGGGCGGCGGCGGGCGCGGTGGCAGCGGCTCTGGCACTCGTCGGCTGCGCTGCGGACGGGGGTGGCAGCACCGCCCCGAGTGCTGTCCCGGAGCATCCCGGCACCGCGCCGGGCACCGCCTCCCCCGCCTGGCGCTCGTGGGGCCTGCCCCCGCTGCCCCCGGCCCCCGGACCACCGGCCGACAAGCCGGTCAAGCTTTCCGCCACCGGAACCGTCCCGGTGTTCACGCGGGTCCCGACCGCGCAGCGAGTCGTGTTCATCACCGTCGACGACGGACGCGAGAAGGACCCCGGATTCGTCCGGATGCTGCGGGACCTGAAGATCCCGGTCTCGATGTTCCTGACCGCCGACGCCATCAAGTCCGACTACGGCTATTTCAGGCAGCTGCAGGCACTGGGCAATCACATCCAGAACCACACCCTGCACCACCCGGTCATGACCGGCGTCCCGCCGGCCCGCCAGAAGGAGGAGGTGTGCGGCGACCAGAAGCTCCTCACCGAGCAGTACGGCACCGCGCCACTGCTGTTCCGGCCGCCCTACGGGGCGTACGACGACGCCACCAGGACCGCGGTCGACGCGTGCGGGCCCCGGGCGATCGTCGGGTGGCGGGCGTCCATGCAGATTCGCGGCCTGCGGTATCAGGACGCGGACCGCAGACTGCACCCCGGGGACATCGTCCTCGCCCACTTCCGGGGGCCGGCGGAGCTGAAGGGCACCACGATGACGCAGATGTTCGCGCACCTGCTGACGCACGTGCAGCGGCAGGGGTTCGCCGTGTCCCGCCTGGAGGACTACATCCAGCCCCCGGCGGACGGCCGGCGTGGTCACGCGTAACGGAAGACAGCCCCCCGGCAGTCACGCGCGGCGGACTGCGTTCACACGTAGCGGACGGCAAGGGCCCGCACCGTCTCGGCGATGCGGTCGCGGAGTTCGGCCGGTGCCAGGACCTCGACGTCGGCGCCCAGCCGCAGGAACTCCCCATGGGCGTGGTCGAGCGATTCGATGGGCACCCGGGTCTCCGTCCATCCGTCACCCGCCGCCTGCACGCCGAGGCGGCGGGCGCCCTCCGGGGTGACCCGCACCCGCGCCTCCCCGCTGTGCAGCCGGGCCCGGAAGTCGGCCAGATAGTCGCTCCAGTACGTGCGCAGGTCGAATCCGTCCGGTGCGGCGAACTCCTCCTCCAGCGAGCGGAGTCCGATGATCTGGTCGACCCGGTAGGTGCGGACACCGCACGGCCCGCCGGCGACCAGGTACCAGCGGCCGGCCTTGAGGACGAGCCCGTACGGCTCCACCCGTCGCTCGATCTCCTCCGGCGCCCGCCAGCGCCGGTAGCGCAGGACCACCGCCCGCGGCTCCCACACCGCGGCGGCGACCGCGGCCAGGTGAGGCGTACGGTAGGCGTCGCCGTACCAGCCGGGGGCGTCGAGCAGGAACCGCTCCTGGATCCGCCCGGCGTGCTCGCGCAGCTCCGCCGGGAGGGCGGCCCGCAACTTGAGCTGGGCGGTGGCGAGGGCCTCACCTAGGCCGAGTTCGGCGGCGGTGCCGGGGAGTGCGGCGAGGAACGCGGCCTGGGCCTCGTCCGCGGTCAGTCCGGTGAGCCGGGTCCGGTATCCGTCGACCAGCCGGTAGCCGCCGGCGTGTCCGGCCTCGCCGTACAACGGGACTCCGGCGCCGGCGAGCGCCTCGACGTCGCGGTAGACCGTCCGGACGGAGACCTCCAGTTCCTCGGCCAGCTCCTGGGCCGTCATCCGGCCCCGGTTCTGGAGGAGCAGGAGCAGGGTGACCAGTCGGCTCGCGCGCATGCCGCCCAGTATCCGCATGTCCACTGACAGTGGATGTCAGTGGAGTGTCCCTAACCTGCGACGCATGGACGACTTCGAGTTCCTGCCCGGCTCCTGGGAGGTGGCCGACCGCCGCCCCACCACTCCGCCCGGCCCCGACACCAGCACCAGCACCAGCACCAGCACCAGCACCAGCACCTGGGCGGAGTTTCCCGGACACCCCGGGGTCGGGCCGCTGTTCGGCGGTGCCGGCGACACCGGCGCGATCTCCTTCCCCACCCTCGCCGGGCAGGGCGTGACCCCGCGCCGGTCGGACCGGGCGACGGAACGCTGGTCGATCCGCTGGTCCGACAGCCGAACGGGCCGGCCGGACCCTTCGGTGACCGGCGGCTTCACGGGCGACCGCGGTGACTGCCACGGCGCGGGCACCTACGACGGACGCCCGGTCCGGGTGGACTTCACCTGGTACCGCCTCGGCCCGGACACCGCCCGCTGGGAGCAGGAGTCCTCCGCTGACGTCGGCCGCACCTGGGAAGTCGACTGGACCATGGATCTCACCTGCACCGGGCGGGCCGCCGCATGGTGATCGTGGAACTGAGGCAGTACACCCTGCATCCGGGAGCCCGCGAGACGCTGATCGACCTGTTCGAGCGCGAGTTCGTGACCGGTCAGCAGGCGGCCGGCATCACCGTCGGCGGCCGTTTCCGGGACCTTGACGACCCGAACCGCTTCGTCTGGCTGCGCGCCTTCCCCGACATGGTGCACCGCCGGCGCGCGCTGGAGGCGTTCTACACCGGCCCGGTCTGGCGGGAGCACCGCGACGCGGCCAACGCCACCATGGCCGACAGCGACGACGTCCTCCTGCTGCGCGGCCCGGGCTTCGCACCGGAGCCGGGCGCCCGCGAGGTGAGCGCGACGGTCTGCCACCCGTCCGACGCAGCCGCCTTTGACGCGTACGCCGTCCGGCACCTGGGCCCGGGCCATGCGCTGCACCGCACCGAGCACGCCGAGAACGACTTTCCCCGCCTGCCCGTTCGCACCGGGGAGGACGTCCGGGTCTGGTTCGGCCCGGCCGAGCCGCCGCCCTGGCCGGTCCGGCGAGTGCGGCTGGAACCGGTGCGGCCCTGGTGAGCGTTCGATTCCCGGTTGTCCGTCACTCGAGCCGGTCCGCCACCGAGCCTTCCGCACCCCCTTTCCGAACCACCCTTCAGCAGCCCGCTCCGGCTGTTTCTCGCGTGTCCGCCACTGCGCGTGTGAACGCGTCAGGGTTGTCGAACATGATGTTGTGGCCGGCGTCCGGGACGATCCGGACCGTCACCCCCGCGGCCTCCAGACCGGCCCGGCCCGGCAGTTCGCCGCTCAGTTCGCCCTGAAGACAGACGCGCTCCACGCGTGCCTGCTCGAACATCACCCGCATCACCGGGTCCGTGCCCCGGACCAGGTGGGTGGCCGAGCGATGGAGCGCAAGCGGATCTGCGAGCCGCATGGTCGCTGCCCACGTGGGGCCCACCTGCTCCAGCACGCGCGCGAAGCCGCCTCCACGCACGAAGTCCTCCTCCGTGTACGACGAGATGCCACTGCTTGCCGCCGTGGGCGTGGGGTGCCGGTCGAGGTTGCCCTCGGTGATCACCAGGCGTGCCACCAGGTCGGGCCTGCGGTGCGCGAGGACGATGGCGACCGCGCCGCCCATGCTGTGCCCAGCGATCACACCGCCGCGGACCTCTGCCTCGTCGAGTGCGGCGGCCAGCGCGTCGGCGTGGTCCTCAAGCGTGTAGCCGAAGTCTGCGGGCCGGTCACTGATGCCGTGGCCTGGCAGGTCGACGAAGAGCATTCTGCGGCCTGCGAGTTCCGGGCGGGCCGCGATGTGGGCGTGATAGACGGTCGAGGCGGCACCCAGGCCGTGCACGAACACCGTCGCCGGCCCTTTTTCCGATGTCTCCGTCCATCGGATCAAGCTGCCCTGCGCATCGAATCCGGCATGTCGCACTGTCCGCTCCCCCTGTCTGCCGCCCCATGGCCGCTCTGTGCCCGTACATGGCCGCCGCGGATCCGCTCGCGGCATCACCGACCCCCCGACCATACATCGTGAGCGTAGTACTACGTCAACGATGTACTGCGACGTGAGGGAGAATGCACACATGCTGGAACTGTCCATCCTCGGATTCCTCTACGAAGCCCCTCTCCACGGCTACGAGCTGCGCAAGCACATCACCGCGCTGACCGGGCACGTGCGCCCGGTCGGCGAGTCCACGCTCTACCCGGCGATCAAGCGCCTGGAAAAGGCAGGACTGCTGACACGTGAGACCCAGCAGGGCCCCGCAGCCGCACCCCGGCATGTCCTCAGCCTCACCGACGACGGCAGACGGGAGCTGCGGCGCCGCCTCGCCGAGCCCGACGGCCCCGATGTGACGGACGAGAACCGTTGGTTCACCCTGCTCGCATTCCTCCGTCACCTGGAGGACCCGGCCGCCCAGGCCGACGTACTGCGGCGCAGGCTGGCCTTCCTGGAGGAGCCCTCGAGCTTCTTCCACGACGGCGAGCGGCCGCTGCGCGCCGAGGAGTTGGACGACCCGTTCCGGCGGGGCGTACTGACCGTGGCCCGGGCAACCACCAAGGCGGAGCTGACCTGGCTGCGGGCCACGCTCGCGGACCTGGAGGCAGGCACGAGGAGCGCGGAGCGAAGTCACTAGGCGCGGCTGAAGTCACTGGGCCCGGCTGGCGAGTCGTACACGAAGGCGGAGGCGAAGGGCCGCAACGGTCACGGCGCCACGCAAGACGGGTGTCCTCTTGTCCGCGTGTCCTCTTGTCCACGCGAGCAGCCCCGGCACAGCGATTCTTGAGCGCGCCGGCAGTCCACTCCGCTTCATTGCTACGGCGGTATGCCTGCCGGCGCCGGACGACCAACGCCGAAACGCCGGTCGAGTCTCAGACTCGACCGGCGTCTCGTTCAGGTATCCAGGAGATCGTCGGATCGTCCCAGCTGGTGTCCGAGGGGGGACTTGAACCCCCACGCCCGATAAAGGGCACTAGCACCTCAAGCTAGCGCGTCTGCCATTCCGCCACCCGGACCAGGTGTCTGTCGCCTGGCGCGGGGTGTTCCCCGCGGCGACATGGACAACAATACCAAGGTTTCGGAGTGCGTTTCACCTGCGTATCCGTCGGCCGGGCGGCGGCCCGGGGGGCTGACGGCCGCAGATCGCCGACAGTATGCAGTCCGCAAGATCCTGCCTACGGTGCGTAGAGGATCACGGCATGAACTGGTACTCCGGGAAGTTCCCGGGCATCCGTTCCGGCCCGGTGCGCGAGCGCGAGCCGTCAGGGCTTGCCGATCTCCCGGACCAGCAGCGGGGCGAGGAGATCACGGGGCTCTCCGCGAGCGCGTCCAGGGTGGCGGCGACCCGGGCCCGCCGCTCGGGCAGCGGAACGTGCGGCCAGGTGCGGTGCCGGTCCAGGGCGGCGCGTACCGCGTGCTGGGCGGTGGCACCGTCCAGGCTCCGACTCCCCGCGATCTTCCTGCTGTTCCCCCTCTACGATCTGCTCACGGATCACCGGAGGGGGAACATCGCATGCGCGAGGACACCACGCCCGCGGAAGGACCGGCGCGGGCGGACAGCCAGGCACGACAGACCGGGGAACCGGGGCGCCGGGTCACCACCCTGGAACTCTTCTTCGACCTGGTGTTCGTCTTCACCCTGACCCAGCTCACCGTCCTGCTGGCGCACGACCTGTCGTTCGCCACGGCCGGCCGGGTGGCGCTGATCCTCGTCGTCCTGTTCTGGATGTACGGCGCCTACGCCTACCTCACCAACCAGGTACCGCCCGACCGCCCGTCGCGACGGCTGCTCCTGATGCTCGGCATGGCCGCCTTCCTGGTGTGCGCGCTCGCGATACCCCGCGTGTTCGAGGACACCGCAGTGGTCTTCGGACTGGGTTTCCTGCTCGTGGTGATCGTGCACACGGTGCTGTACACGCGCAGCCACGGCTGGGACTCCGTCTGGTACGGCGTTCCGAACGCGGCGGCCGCCCTGTCCGTGACGGCCGCGGGTGTCGTCGACGGCCTCGGGGCGGACGCGCTGTGGCTGCTCGCGATCGCCCTGCAGTTCGTCACCCCGTTCATCGCCGAGCACGGTCCCGGCCGCAGGGACGGACGCAGCGCGGCGGCGCTCCGGATGCAGTTGGGGGCCCTGGATCCGGCGCACTTCGTGGAGCGGCACGGGCTGCTGCTGATCATCGCGTTCGGCGAGTCCGTGATCTCCATCGGCGTCGGCATCGGTGATCTGCCGCTCACGCCGGGGCTGTTCAGCGGGGCGTTCCTCGCGCTGGCGCTGGCGGTCGCGTTGTGGTGGACGTACTTCGTGCGGGACGAGGAGGCCGCCGAGTCCGTGTTCCGCGCGACTGCGGCACCGCGCCGGTGGCGGCTGGCGATGAACGCCTACTACTACGCCTTCCTGCCCATGCTGCTGGGCATCGTCTACCTGGCCGCCGGGGTGAAGAAGGCCCTCGGCCACCTCGGTGACCATCCGCACTGGGGCCCGGCGCTGGCGCTCGCGGGCGGTGTGGCCCTGTTCCTCGCGGGCGACGCGGCGTTCCGGCGAACCCTGGGTCTGCGCCCGGTCCGCTACCGCGCCGCCGCGGCCCCGCTCGCCCTGCTGACCGCCCTGCCGGGCACCCGCCTGCCCGCCTACGCCGAGCTGCTGGCCCTGGTGGCGCTGCTGACGGGCATGCTGGCGGTGGAGGCACGGTGGTGCACGACGGCATCCGCGGCACGGGAACCGGCCGGCGCCTGAGGCTCTCCGCCAGACCTCGCGATTCCGGCAGGGTCCGCGCGGGAGGCCCTGGCGGGGACGCTCAGTCCTCGGGGCGCTCGTGGTACGACCGCCGGGTGTGCTGGGTGTGTTCGCGCATCAGACGGGCGGCCCGCTGCTCGTCCTGGGCGGCGATGGCGGTGATCAGTTCGCGGTGCTCGATCCATGACTGGCTGCCGCGCTGCCGGGCCACGGGCGTGTGGTACCAGCGGACCCGCCGGTCGACCTGGGCGGCGAGATCGGCGAGGACCGTGTTGCCGGCCAGTTCCATCACCTTGGCGTGGAAGGCCGCGCCGAGGGCGACCGCGCCGTCCACGTCCTCGGCCGCCACCGCCTTCTCGCCCTCGGCGCACAGGTCCTCGAGGGCGGCGATGCCGGGGCTGCCGGCATGGGCGGCGGCCAGCCGGGCCGCCTCCGCCTCCAGCAGCGTGCGCACGGTGAGCAGCTGGTCGGCCTCGTCCTCGGCCGGCTCGTGCACGAACGCCCCCTGGGCGGGCCGCAGATCGACCCATCCCTCGGTGTCGAGCCGCTGCAGTGCCTCGCGCACGGGCTGCCGGGAGACGCCGAGGTGCCCGGCGAGTTCGCTCTCCACGAGGTGCTGACCCGGCTGGAGGGCGCGGGTGGTGATGAGTTCCAGCAGCGCCTCGTACACGCGTTCACGCAGCGGACCGGGCCGTTCCAGCTTGGGCAACGCCCCCTGCGGCAGTCCGGTCGACAACATCGCGTCCCCTCCTGGGCCTCTCGGATCGCGTGGACACCCCGTCCGCGCTTCCACCCGCCCCGCCCCCGACAGGAGCGCTGGACGCCTGGACGCTCGGTATCGGCTGTGAGGCGTCTGCCGTCCGAGGCGTCTGCCGTCCGAGGCGTCTGCCGTCCGAGGCGTCTGCCGTCCGAGGGTCTGCAGTCTACGGTGCACAGGATCCACGAGGAGGGCGCGCAGGAGGCGGCGGGAGCCGTGCGGAATGGGCGTCGCGCTCCCCGGCGCCTCACGGGCAGCGTACGACCTGCCCGGCGTAGGACAGATTGCCGCCGAACCCGAACAGCAGCACCGGGTCGCCCGGGCGGAGCGCTCCCCGTTCGAGCAGCTTGGAGAAGGCGAGCGGGATGCTGGCGGCCGAGGTGTTGCCGGACTCGGTGACGTCGCGGGCGACGACAGCGTTGACGGCGCCGAGCTTCTCGGCCAGCGGTTCGATGATGCGCAGGTTGGCCTGGTGGAGGACGACCCCGGCGAGTTCCTCGGGCGCCACCCCGGCCTTCTCGCAGGCACGGCGGGCGACGGCGGGCAGCTGGGTGGTGGCCCAGCGGTAGACGCTCTGCCCCTCCTGGGCGAACCGCGGCGGCGTGCCCTCGATCCGTACGGCGTGCCCCATCTCCGGCACCGACCCCCACAGCACCGGGCCGATCCCGGGCTCCTCCCCCGGCGGGCAGGCCTCGACCACGGCGGCTCCGGCGCCGTCGCCGACGAGGACGCAGGTGGTGCGGTCGGTCCAGTCGGTGACGTCGGACATCTTGTCGGCACCGACGACCAGGGCGCGGGTGGCCGCTCCGGCGCGGACGGTGTGGTCGGCGGTGGCCAGCGCGTGGGTGAACCCGGCGCACACCACGTTCACGTCCATCGCCGCGGGCTGCGGGATGCCGAGCCGGGCCGCGACCCGGGCGGCGGTGTTCGGGGAACGGTCGATCGCGGTGGAGGTGGCGACGAGGACCAGGTCGATGTCGCGCGGGGTCAGGCCGGCCGCGGCCAGCGCCTTGGCGGCGGCGTGCGCGGCCAGTTCGTCGACGGGCTCGTCGGGGCCGGCGATGTGCCGGGTACGGATGCCCACCCGGCTGCGGATCCACTCGTCGCCGGTGTCGACCATGCCGGCCAGGTCCTCATTGGTGAGCACCTTGGCGGGCTGGTAGTGACCGATGGCGGCGATGCGCGAGCCGTTCATGCCGGGGATCCCCCTCGTTGCCGTGTGTAGCGGGATCCACCAGTCTGATCAGTGACTCACGGGTACGGCGGCAGGTGAAGCCACAGGAATCGGGCGCCGGGATTGTCGGCTCCCGTCAGACCGTCGGACGTGCACGCATCCCGCCCGTGCTCACCAGCCGGTCTCCGGCTCACCGTGCGGCAGACCGGGACGGCCACGGTGTGCGCGTACTGCGGGGCGGGCTGCACGCTCACCTTCCGTGTGCAGGACAATGAGACCGTCGAGGTCACCTCTCCGCACGACGACCCGGTGACCCACGGCAACCTCTGCATCAAGGGCCGTTTCGGCTGCCAGCACGTACAGAACCGGGGCTGATCAGGACATGGGACGAGTCACGGAACGACGCAAGGTCCTCCGCATCCGGGACGGGGCGGTCTCCTCCCGGCCGGACACGCTCGTCGCCGAGGAACCCCTGGAGATCAGGCTGAACGGCAAGCCGCTCGCGATCACCATGCGCACCCCCGGGGACGACTTCGCGCTGGCGGCCGGCTTCCTGGTGAGCGAGGGCGTGCTGGCGGCCGCGTCGGACCTCCAGAACATCGTCTACTGCGCCGGGGCCACCGTGGACGGCTCCAACACCTACAACGTGGTCGACGTGAAGACCGCGCCCGGTGTCGCCCTGCCGGACTTCACCCTGGAGCGGAACGTGTACACGTCCTCCTCCTGCGGGCTGTGCGGCAAGGCGAGCCTGGACGCCGTACGGACGACCGCGCGCTGGCCCATCGCGGACACTCCCCCGCTGCGGATCACCGCCGGCCTGCTGGCGAGCCTTCCCGACCGGCTGCGCGCGGCCCAGCGGGTCTTCGACCGGACCGGGGGCCTGCACGCGGCGGCCCTGTTCAGCGAGGACGGCGAGCTGCTGGACGCACGGGAGGACGTGGGCCGGCACAACGCCGTCGACAAGCTGGTCGGGCGCGCGCTGCAGAACGGGGACCTGCCGCTGTCCCGGACGATCCTCATGGTCTCCGGCCGGGCCTCGTTCGAGCTGGCGCAGAAGGCCGTGATGGCGGGCATCCCGGTGCTGGCCGCGGTGTCGGCGCCGTCGTCGCTGGCGGTGGACCTGGCGGCGGAGACCGGGCTGACCCTGGTGGGCTTCCTGCGGGGCAGCTCCATGAACGTGTACGCGGGTGAGCACCGGATAGCCCTGCGGGAGGCGGCCGCCCAGGGCTGACCGGTTCCCCCACGGCACGGCGGCAGGTCCGGACAGCCCTGCGCGAGGCGGCCGCCCAAGGCCGACCGATTTCCGACCGGTTCCCCGCGGCACGGCGGCAGGGCCCTGGCCGGCGGGGAGCGCCCCCTGCGCCGCGGGTCCCCGCTGTGCCTTCGCGGAGCCCCGCTGTGCCTTACGGGACACTGGTCAGCGGAAGGTCAGGTCCCGCGAGCGTGTCACCGTGCCCAGCCTCGGGAAGTCCAGCCTGACCGATGCCTCGTGCTCGGCCGCGGTGAACGCCGCCATGGTGTCCTCGGCGAAGACCAGCTCGTAGCCGAGGTCGGCGGCGGCGCGGGCGGTGGACTCGACGCCGAGGTTGGTGGCGATACCGCCGAAGACCAGGGTGCGGATGCCGTGGGCGCGCAGCCGCTCGTCGAGATCCGTGCCCTGGAACCCCCCGATGGTGCGCTTGACCACCTCCAGGTCGCCCTCCTGCCGCAGGCCCGACACCAGCCCGCTGCCGGGCGGCTGTTCGGCGACCGTCGGACGTTCCACCCGGATCAGGACGACGAGCGCGCCGGCGGCACGGAAGGCGGTCGCCAACTCCTCGGCGGCGGCCAGGGCTTCGGTGCCTTTGCGGGGTTCCAGCGGCAGCGCGACGATGCGGTCCATCAGGTCGACGAGGATGAGTGCGGTGCGCTGCGGATCGAGCACGGGAGCTGCGGTCATGACGGAACGTTAGCCGCCGTCAGCCGTCCGTGCCGGAAATCCGGATCAACAGGCCCATGAACTGATCGCGTTCGGCGGCCGAAAGGGGGGCGAGCAGTTCGTCGTTGGCCGCGCGGGCGGCCTTCTCGCAGCGCGCGAGGAGCCGGGCACCGTCGCCGGTGAGGGTGACGGCGTTCTTGCGCCGGTCGCGGGGGTCGGGGGCACGGTCGACCAGGCCGGCCGACTGCAGGTCGTTCAGGATGCCGACCAGGTCCTTCGGGTCGAGGTGGACGCTGCGGCCGAGGTCGGCCTGGGCGACGGGGGCGAGGTCGTGGACGGCTGACAGGACGACGTGGTGCCACATCTTGAGGCCCTCCGCGCCAAGGGCGCCGGCGACGAGGGCGCGGCCCCGCGCTGCGGCCCGGCCGAGGAGCCAGCTGGGGAGGGAGCGGATCGCGGGCAGGGGTGCTTCGGCCATACCGGCAGCCTAGCCGAAGAATCATTGGACTTCCCAATGAATCTGGCCTACCGTCGGGCTCCCGACAAATTCATGGGTCTTCCCAACGATCTGCGCCGCCGGACTTGCCCGGCCCTGGAGGTATGTGATGCGTCGCGTCCGGTACGAGTCCACCGGTGGCCCGCTGTTCCTGGAGGAGGTCCCCGTCCCCGAGCCCGGCCCCGGTGAACTGCTGGTGCGCTGCGAGGCCGTCGGGATCACCCTGCCCATGGTCCGGAAGGTCACCGAGGCGCCGGAGCCGGTGCCGCTGGGCGGCGAGATCGCCGGCGAGGTGGTGGTGGCCGGTGAGGGAGCGACCCGGTTCCGCGCCGGGGACCGGGTGACCGGGCTGTGCTTCGGGCACGGGTACGCCGACTTCGCCGTGGTGCACGAGTCCATGGCCACGCCGGTCCCCGACGGCGTGGACGCGGTGACCGCGGTCGCCCTGGTGCGCAGCGGCCTGGTGGCGCTCGGGGCGCTGGACGCGGCGCGGCTCGCGCCGGGAGAGTCGGTCCTCGTCACGGCGGCGGCGAGTGGCGTCGGGCACCTCGCGGTGCAGCTGGCGCGGGCGCGGGGTGCGGGCCGGGTGGCCGCAGCCGTGTCCGGCCCGGAGAAGGCGGACTTCGTCCGGGCCCTGGGCGCGGACGAGTGCGTGCGCTACGACGACGACTCCTGGGGCGAGCCCGTCGACTGCGCGCTGGACGCCGTCGGCGGTGAGCTGCTCACCCCCGCCCTCGCCGCGCTCGCCCCGCACGGCCGGCTGGTCGCCTACAGCTCGGGCGGCGGCACCGTCCGGGCGTACGACCTGCTCGTGGGGGCCAAGTCGGTGATCGGCTTCCAGATGGCGCTGATCGCCCGCGGCCGGCCGGAGCTGTACGAGCAGTGGCGGCAGGAGCTGTGGCGGCTGTTCTCCGACGGGACCCTGAAGCCCGCCGTGCACGGGGAGTTCGCGCTGGAGGACGCGGCCGCGGCGCACGACGTCATCTCCGCCCGGGGAAACCTCGGCAAGGTCGTTCTGCGTCCGTAAGTGCCCGCACGCTTCTTGTGGGGTGCCGCACCCCCAACTACCGTCGATGAGACGCACGTTGGACGTGGGATGTCCGGATGTCCAGATGTCCGGCCGACGAAGGGCAGGTCGCACCGTGCCGTCAGGTCTTCGCGCCCGTCTCAGATCCGCACTCGCCACCGCCGCCCTCACCGGGGCAGCCCTTCTCGTACCGCTCGTGCCGGCCCATCCGGCCCCCGCCCGACCGACCCCCGCCCAACCGGTCGCCGCCCGACCGGTCGCCGCGTCACCGGCGTTCGAGCAGCAGATCCTCTTCAAGGCTTCCCAGGACCCCGGGTACGCGTGCTTCCGTATCCCGGCGATCGTCCGGTCGACCGACGGCACACTGCTGGCGTTCGCCGAGGGCCGGGTCCTCAACTGCGGGGACGCCGCCGACATCGACATCGTGCTCAAGCGCTCCACCGACGGCGGGCGCACCTGGGGCCCGCTGCAGGTCGTCAACGAGGGCGCCGGCGACACCCACGGCAACCCGGCGCCGGTGGTGGACCGCGACACCGGCCGGATCTGGCTCGCGGAGACGTACAACACGGGCCGCACGGACAGCGCCGGTTGCTCGGTCCCCTGCGACCGCACCCCCCATCTGCAGTACAGCGACGACGACGGCAGGACCTGGTCGCAACCGCGCGACCTGAGCCCCGAGATCCTGCCCGCCGAGTGGAACTCCTGGTACGCGACCGGGCCCGTGCACGGCATCCAGCTCACCCGGGGCCGCTACGCGGGGCGCCTGGTCTTCGGGGTCAACACCGAGACGTGGAACGGCAGCAGGGTGACCGCCAACCACGCGGCCCTGATCGTCAGCGACGACCACGGCGGCCACTGGCGGATCGGCGCCACCGACAGCTGGCCCATCGCCGCCGACGGCACCTTCCGGCAGAAGCCGTCCGAGGTCACCCTCGCCGAACGCGACGACGGCACCGTGCTGGTCAGCGGCCGGGAACAGGACGGCACGGACCTCGGTCACCGCACCCAGGCGGTCAGCCGGGACGGCGGCGGCAGCTTCACCGCCCAGTTCCGCGACCTGCCCGATCTGTACACGCCGCAGGTCCAGGGCTCGATGCTGCGCCTGGGCGACCGGCTCCTGCTGGCCTGCCCCGGCGACCCCGACCGGCGCCGCACGATGATGATCCGCTCCTCCTACGACGGCGGCAGGACCTGGGACAGCGTCGACCGCGGCACGGTCGTCACCACGGACTGGTCCGGCTACTCCGACCTGGCGCGCCTCGGCTCCGGCACGGTGGGCCTGATGTACGAGGGCGGTGCGGTGGACGCCCGCGACGAGATCCGCTTCGCCCGCTTCACCGAGGACTGGCTCACCGAGCGCCGGGGCCCCGATCCGGCCACCGCAGACCGCGCCCGGCACGCCCCGGCCGCCGCGGTGCTCGGCGACGCGGAGGAGACGGACGGGGTGTCCGCAGGGGCGCTGCAGTTCGACGGCACCGACGACGCCGTACGCCTGCCGTACCGCTCCTCGCTCCCCCTGGGCACGAAGGACTTCACGGTGTCGCTGTGGTTCCGGTACACGGCGGCGTCCGGGGAGCAGCCCTTCCTGTGGATGGGGGGCATCGGCACCAGCCAGCCGCAGGTGTGGCTGCGCGGGGAGCCGGCGAACAACCGGGTCCAGGGTCTGATCACGGTGCGCAACGGAGCCGCTCCCCCGCAGTCGGCGTACGTGCGCACGGCCACCGCGTACAACGACGGCGGGTGGCACCAGGCCGTGCTGCGGCGGGGCGGCGGACGTCTGTCGTTGACCGTCGACGGTGCGCAGTCCTCGGTCGCCGATGTGCCCGGCACGGTCAGCCGCAACTCCCCCTTCGGCGTCCACGTCGGTCAGCGGATGGACAGCCGCGCCTTCTTCACCGGCGCGCTGGACGAGGTGCGGGTCTGGAACCGGGTGCTCACCGACGAGGAGCTCGCGGATCCGGACGTGCTGCGGTCATCGTGGGACACGGTCCTGTGGCTGCCCCTGAACCGGGTGAGCGGCGGCTGAGCCGTCGGGCGGGCCCGCGGTCGTCTCCGGATCGCGGGCCCGGCGCTTGGCGATGACCGCGCACACCATCAGCTGCATCTGGTGGAAGAGCATCAGCGGCAGGACGGCCAGGGAGGCATGGCTGCCGAACAGGACGCTCGCCATGGGCAGTCCCGAGGCGAGGGACTTTTTCGACCCGGCGAACTGGATGGCGATCCGGTCCTCCCTGCCGAAGCCGAGCGCCCTGCCGCCGTACCAGGTCAGGGCCAGCATCACGGCCAGCAGGACGGCCTCGACACCGAGCAGTCCGGCCAGCCGTACGGGGCTGACCTGGTGCCAGATGCCCTGGTTCATCCCCTCGCTGAAGGCGGTGTAGACGACCAGCAGGATGGAACCGCGGTCGACCAGCCCTAGGGCGTTCTTGTGCCGGGTGACGAATCCGCCGACCCACCGCCGCAGCAGCTGGCCGGCGACGAACGGCACGAGCAGCTGGAGCACGATCTTCACCACCGAGTCGGTGGAGAACCCGACCTCGCCGCCGAGCAGCCCCGCCGCGAGCAGCGGGGTGACGATGATGCCGACGAGGGAGGAGAAGGAACCCGCGCAGATCGCGGCGGGCACGTTTCCGCGGGCGATCGAGGTGAACGCGATGGACGACTGGATCGTGGACGGGACCAGCGTCAGGAACAGCAGGCCCTGGTACAGGGGCTGGGTCAACAGGACCGGTACCAGACCGCGGGCGGCGATCCCGAACACCGGGAAGACGACGAAGGTGCAGGCCAGAACCGTGACGTGGAGCCGCCAGTGCTTCAGTCCGTCCAGCGCCTCGCGGGTGGACAGCCGGACGCCGTAGAGGAAGAAGAGAAAGGCGATGGCGGCCGTGGAGGCACCCGAGACGACGTCGGCCGAGGTGCCGCCGGCCGGCAGGAGTGCGGCGATGCCCACCGTCCCGAGCAGCAGCACGATGTAGGGGTCGATCGGCATCCAACTCGGCCAGCGCAGGCGTTTCACGGTACTCCGATTGCTGTGCGTGTCTTCCGGTCCGGGCCACAAGGCCCCTCTCCATCGTCCTCTCCGGTCTGCCGATCGGGAATCCCGTACGCCACTCTGACTGTCATCACGCTGCGCGATAGCGGGCTAGGCTCGGTGGCGTGTACGAACCCACGCAGCTGCGCACCTTCCTGGCGGTCGCCCAGACGCTGAGCTTCACGCAGGCCGCCCGGCGGCTGGGGCTGCGCCAGTCGACGGTCAGCCAGCATGTACGCCGGCTGGAGGACGAGGTGGGCCGGCAGCTGTTCGCACGGGACACCCATTCGGTGGAGCTGACCGAGGACGGCGAGGCGATGCTGGGCTTCGCCCGCCGGATCCTGGAGGTCCACGAGCAGGCGACGGCGTTCTTCACGGGCACGCGCGTGCGTGGCCGGCTGCGTTTCGGCGCCTCGGAGGACTTCGTCCTGACCCGGCTGCCGGAGATCCTGGAGGGCTTCCGCTACGACCACCCGGAGGTCGACCTGGAGCTGACCGTCGAGTTGTCCGGCACGCTGCACGAGCGGCTTGCTGCCGGGAAGCTCGACCTGGTGCTGGCCAAGCGGCTCCCCCAGGACCCCCGCGGTGAGCTGGTCTGGCGCGACGACCTGGTGTGGATCGGCGCCGAGCGGCTGCGGCTGGAGCCCGAGCGGCCGGTCCCGCTCATCGTGTACCCGCCGCCGGGCATCACCCGGGCCCGTGCGCTGGAGGTGCTGGAGCGGCAGGGCCGTCAGTGGCGGATCGTGTGCACCAGCGGCAGCCTCAACGGGCTCGTCGCCGCGGCCCGGGCCGGACTCGGGGTGATGGCCCACTCCCGCCGGCTGATCCCGCCGGGCCTGTTCCGGCTGCCGGAGCGGGCCGGCCTGCCCGACCTCGGCAGGATCGATTTCGTCCTCGTCCACGGCCACCGCCGGGGCCCGGCCGAGGGCGCCGCGAACGCGCTGGCGGCGGCGATCCTGGCGGGTGGGGAGCGGCTGCGGCGCAGCGGCGGCTGACGCCCGGGGCCCTCATGGCGCCGGGCGGCGGATCAGCCGGACACTCACCGCGCCGGGCGGTACCCGGGACCGGCCCTCACCACCGCGAGCTGTGCCTCGGGCCCACCCGGGCGGTACCTCGGACCGGCCCCTCACCACCGCGAGCGGTACGTCGGAGCGGCTCTCACCGCGCCGGGCGGTACGTCAGCTGCTTCACCCGGCGCAGGAAGGGCGTCGCCTCCACGTACTGGACGCCTTCCAGGTGGCCCAGGGGGCCGCTCAGGTAGGCGTACAGGGCCGCGGTGTCGCGGACGACGACGGTGACGACGATGTGGGACGGGCCGGCGGTGGCGGACGCGAAGGCGACCTCGTCATGGGAAGCGAGGGTCCGGCCGACGGAGTCCAGCGCGCCCGGGGCCGTGGTGATCCAGAGGATGGCGGCCCTGGGGTAGCCGAGGATCTCGGAGTCGTACTCGATGTCGACGTACACCGCGCCGGAGGCGAGCAGGGCGGACAGGCGGCGCTTGACCGCGGACTCGGAGCGGCCCGTGGCGCGCTGGAGTTCGGGGTAGGTGGCGCGGCCGTCGCGTTCGAGCACGGCGAGCAGCGGGGCGTCCTCGGGCTCCAGGCGGACCGGGCCGGGCTCCGGGTGCCGGGGGCGCAGGGCGGCGATCTGGTCCTCGCCGAGTGCCCGGAACTTCGGCAGCCAGCCGACCGGACCGCCGTAGAAGCGGTGCAGGAGCTGCAGGGCGCGGATCTCGACGACGCTCGGGGTGCGGGGCAGCTTGCCGAGCAGCAGGTCGTCGTGCTCGCCGGGGTTGCGCGGCCGGGTCATGCAGGCGATCTCGGTGCCGCCGGAGGCCAGCCCGATCCAGTGGGTGTCGGGGCGCCGGGCGAGCGCGTCGGCGATGACGGTGGCGCCGTCGGGCGCGCAGCGCAGGCGGAGCATCCACTGGTCCTGGCCGAGGCGTACGGCGTCCCGCAGGACGACGACCCGGAGGCCGCCCTCGGCGCACAGGCGGCGGTAGCGGCGGGCGATCGTCTGGTCGGAGACACCGAGGACGGCGGCGATCCGGCTGAAGGGAGCCCGGCCGTCGATCTCCAGGGCGGAGAGAAGCTGGAGATCCAGCAGGTCGAAAGTGTCGGATTCCATCTGCAGCATGCGCTCCCCCATCGGATTCCGTCGCGACTGCCGTGGTGAGACGTCCGATCGGCCGTCGCGCCGTCATCGTACGCAGCGATACGCAGCCCGTCGGTGAAGGGGAGTTGAGGACATGCGTACCTGGGGGACGCTCACGGCCGTGTGCCTGGGCACGTTCATGCTGCTGCTGGACGTCACGATCGTGGTGGTGGCGCTGCCGGACGTGGCGGGCTCGCTGCACGCGTCGCTGGGCGATCTGCAGTGGGTGGTCGACGGATATGCGCTGACGCTGGCCGCGCTGCTGCTCGGGCTGGGTGCCGCGGCGGACATCCTGGGCCGGCGCCGGATACATGTGGCCGGTGTGGTGCTGTTCGCGGCGGCCAGCCTGCTGTGCGGGCTGGCGTCCGGGCCGTGGATGCTGGTCGCGGCGCGGGCGCTGCAGGGCATCGGCGGGGCGGCGATGTTCGCCACCACGCTGCCGCTGCTGGGCTCCGCCTACGAGGGCCGGCAGCGGTCGGCGGCCCTCGGGGTGTGGGGTGCGGTCAGCGGCGGGGCAGCGGCGGTCGGGCCGGTGCTCGGCGGGCTCATCACCGTGGGCCCGGGCTGGCGGTGGATCTTCTTCGTGAACCTGCCGGTGAGTGTCGTGGCGGTGTGGCTGACGCTGCGGATGGTCCCCGAGTCGCACGGGCCGCGCGGGAGGAGCGTCGACTGGGCGGGTACGGCGGCCTTCGCGGTGTTCGCGGGCGGTGCGACGTATGCCGTGGTGCGCGCCGGTGAGGACGGTTGGACGGCGTCCGCCACGCTGGCCGCGTTCGCCGTCGCCGCCGTGGCTCTGGTGGTGTTCGTGCTGGTGGAGCGGTGGGTGGCGCATCCGCTGCTGGATCTGTCGCTGCTGCGCCGGCCGGCGTTCGCCGGCACGATGCTGGCCTCGTTCGCCTTCAACGGGGTGGCGTTCGGCGGGATCGCCTTTCTGTCGATCTGGATGCAGACGCTGCTCGGCCTGTCGCCGGTGCTCGCCGGGCTGACGCTGCTGCCGATGACAGCGGTGTCCATGGTGGTCGCGGTGCTGGTGGGGCGGCTGCTGCACGGGGTGCCGGCCCGGCTGACGGTCGGCGGCGGTCTGCTGCTGGTCTCCGCGGGCACCCTGTGCCAGGCGGTGCTGGACGCGGGGTCGGACTGGACGGCCCTGGTGCCCGGGTTCGTGCTGGTCGGGGTCGGCACCGGGTTCGTGGCGCCGACGGTGGCCGGGGCGGCGCTGGCCGCGGTCCCGGCGGAGCGGTCCGGGATGGCGGGCGGCGCGGTGAACACCGTCCGGCAGCTCGGGTACGCGCTGGGGGTGGCCGTCTTCGGCACCGTGCTCACGTCGCGGATGACCGGCGCGCTCCCGCAGGACGCGGCGCAGGCGCTGGCCGGCGGCGGTGCCGCGGCCCTGCGCGACGGGTTCCCGGAGCACACGCTGCGGTCCGCGTTCGCCTCCGGTCTGAACGGGGCGCTGGTGGTGGCGGGCCTGGCCGGGATGGTCGCGGGTGCTTCGGTGCTGATGCTCGTACGGGCGGAGCGGCCGGCCCCTCGGCGGGCCTCCGGCGCGCCGGCCGGGGAAGCGGTGGCGTCCCGCGACTGAGCGGCGGCCTGGCAGCGCACGGCCGGAGGCGGTCACGGAGCAGGGCTCCGGGCTGCCTCGCGGGGTGCGGTGCGGTAATCGGCGCGTACAGATTCGGTGGAGATTACGGCACCGAAACTTACTGACCCGTCAGTATTGTGTCCGTCCCTTCCCCATGTGCGGGCATTTCACAGCACCCGGGCGGGAAAAACGTGAGGTTTGCTGGGTTTCCGCCCCCCTCCCGCGCGCCGACTTGGTGGGGTAGCTTTCACGGCGCTGTGCGGTGCATGGAGCACGACACTGAGGCGCGAGACACGGGGAGCGAGGTTGCGCGAGTTCACCACCCCTCCGCTGGCCTCACCGGCCCCGGTGGGCGGTCTGGCAGACGCCGTCTTCGAGCATGCCCGGACCGATCCGCTCCACATCGCGCTCGGCCGCAAGGACGACTCCGGACAGTGGCGGGACGTCACCGCCGCCGAGTTCCGCGACGAGGTCCTCGCCCTCGCAAAGGGCCTCCTCGCCCGCGGCGTCCGGTTCGGCGACCGGGTCGCGATCATGTCCCGCACCCGCTACGAGTGGACGCTCTTCGACTTCGCCCTGTGGACGATCGGCGCGCAGGTGGTGCCCGTCTATCCGACCTCCTCCGCCGAGCAGTGCTTCTGGATGCTGTACGACGCCGAGGTGTCCGCGGCGATCGTGGAGCACGAGGACCACGCGATGACCATCGCCACCGTCATCGACCGGCTCCCCCAGCTGCGCCAGCTGTGGCAGCTGGACGCCGGCTGCGTGCAGGAGCTGTACGACGCCGGCGCGCACCTGGACGACGAGGTGGTGCACCGGCACCGGGAGGCGGTCACCCCGGACTCGGTCGCCACGATCATCTACACCTCCGGCACCACCGGCCGCCCCAAGGGATGCGTCCTCTCGCACGGCAACTTCATGTACGAGGCGGACACGATGATCCAGCGGTGGCAGCCGGTGTTCCACACCAAGAAGGACGACGAGGCGTCCACGCTGCTCTTCCTCCCGCTGGCGCACGTCTTCGGACGGATGGTGGAGGTCGCCGCGATCCGCGGCCGGGTCCGCTTCGGGCACCAGCCGCAGCTGCACGCCGCCGCTCTGCTCCCCGACCTCGCCGCCTTCCGGCCGACGTTCATCCTCGCGGTGCCCTACATCTTCGAGAAGGTGTTCAACGCCGCCCGCCGCAAGGCCGAGAAGGAAGGCAAGGCGGGACCGTTCGAGAAGGCCGTCGACATCGCCGTGAAGTACGCGGAGGCGGTCGAGGCGAAGGCCTGGGGCACGGGTCCCGGTCCGTCGGCGGGGCTGCGGATGCAGCACCAGCTCTTCGACAAGCTCGTGTACGCGAAGGTGCGCGCCGCGATGGGCGGCCGGATCCGCAACGCGATGTCGGGCGGCTCGGCGATGGACCGCAGGCTGGGGCTGTTCTTCGCGGGCGCCGGGGTGCAGATCTACGAGGGCTACGGCCTGACCGAGTCGACGGCCGCGGCGACCGCGAACCCGCCCGAGCGCACCCGCTACGGCACCGTCGGCCAGGCCATCCCGGGCGTGACCGTGCACATCGCCGACGACGGGGAGATCTGGCTGCACGGCGGCAACGTCTTCCAGGGATATCTGAACAACCCGAAGGCCACCGACCAGACGCTGCACGACGGCTGGCTGGCCACCGGCGACCTGGGTTCGCTGGACGAGGACGGCTATCTGACCATCACCGGCCGCAAGAAGGAGATCCTGGTGACCTCCGGCGGCAAGAGCGTCTCGCCGGGGGTGCTGGAGGAGCGGGTGCGGGAGCATCCGCTGGTCAACCAGTGCATCGTGGTCGGCAACGACCGGCCGTACATCGCCGCCCTGGTCACCCTGGACCAGGAGGCCGTCGAGCACTGGCTGCAGATGCGCGGCAAGGCGCGGATGACCCCGGCCGAGCTGGTGCGCGACGCGGACCTGGAGACGGAGGTGCGGCGGGCGGTGGTCGCCGCCAACACCCTCGTCTCGCAGGCCGAGTCGATCCGCACCTTCCGCATACTGGCCCAGCCGTTCACCGAGGAACACGGCCTGCTGACGCCGTCGTTGAAGCTGAAGCGGAAGGCCATCGAGAAGGCGTACGGGAACGAGGTCGAGGCCCTCTACCACGCCTGACGCCTCGTCACCCGAGCACCGTCAGCCGACCGTCACACGGAAGCAGGCCGCGGTCGGCCAGGGGCAGGTTCACATGCATGTACCGGGTTCATCGGCACGACCGGTGGCACGTACGGAGTGGCGCACGACGGGCGTCGGTCGATGGTCCGGACCGGAAGGGTCGGAGGCGTTTTCCGGCCACTGTGTCCCAGACACTGACTCGTCGGTCAGTTGCGACGGATTCCGTGGTCAGGAATGCACGGCGGCCGTTGATCGTTGACGATAGGAGTACGACTTGTCGACTACCTAAGGATCAAGAGGCTCGTGAGCAGCAAGGTCCCCCCGATCATCCTCAACAACGGCGTCGAGATGCCCCAGCTGGGCTTCGGCGTCTGGCAGGTGCCGGACGACGAGGCCGAGCAGGCCGTCGCCACGGCGCTCGAGGCCGGGTACCGCAGCATCGACACCGCTGCGATCTACGGCAACGAAGAGGGCACCGGCAAGGCCATCGCCGCATCCGGCCTGCCGCGTGAGGACATCTTCGTCACCACCAAGCTCTGGAACAGCGACCAGGGGTACGACTCCACGCTGCGCGCCTTCGACGCGTCACTGGAGAAGCTGGGACTCGACCACATCGACCTGTACCTGATCCACTGGCCGCTGCCGTCCCGGGGCAAGTACACCGACACCTACAAGGCGTTCGAGAAGCTGCACGCCGACGGCCGCATCCGCGCCATCGGTGTGTCCAACTTCCTTCCCGAGCACCTGGAGCGGCTGATCTCCGAGACCTCCGTCATCCCGGCGGTCAACCAGATCGAGCTGCACCCGCATCTGCAGCAGCGCGCTGCGCGCGCGTTCCACGCGCAGCAGGGCATCCGGACCGAGGCGTGGTCGCCGCTCGGCCAGGGCAAGGGCCTGCTGGAGGTGCCGGCGGTGGTCGCGATCGCCCAGAAGCACAACCGCACCCCGGCCCAGGTCGTGCTGCGCTGGCACATCCAGCTGGGCAACATCGTGATCCCCAAGTCCGTGACGCCGGCCCGGATCCAGGAGAACATCGAGGTGTTCGACTTCAGCCTGGACGACGAGGACCTCGCGGCGATCAGCGCACTCAACGAGGACCGGCGCCTGGGTCCCGACCCGGCCACCTTCGACATCGGCTGACACCTACGCCGACGAGGGCTGACGCCCCGCACTGCACGGCCGTGGGGGGGGGGGGGGGGGGGGGGGGGAGGACGATGGATTCGATTGGGGAGAAGAAGGACCCGC